>NZ_JAUETW010000010.1:0-303660 GCF_032484895.1 Bradyrhizobium sp. SZCCHNRI3052
GGATCCCACCGGAGATTCTCCACAGCAGCAGAGAACTCGAAATGGAACGACAACACACGAGGGGGAAGGTGTGCAGAGACCGGACGGTTACAAGAGCGGGTTCGACGGCAAGATAAAAGCGCCTCTCCGCGGCGTAGAACCGGCGGTCGTAAGTCTTTGTACTCACTTATCGCAGCACGGCACTGCTCTCACACCCATAGTGTTGCTCGAGGAAGAAAGACCAAAGAGACCAATGTTCCGAATGGCACCAATCGCAGCTTAGCGAACTGGCTCGCAGAATTGGGACATACCCGGCCATAGGCGCATGGAAGGCCGCTACAGAGCCACCCGAGCCCAGTCAAGGCTCGCCTTCGGGGCGACCGGCGAAGCGTCTGGCCGGCCTTGACCGGCCTCCGGCTGGCCCAGCCCTTTGCCGCACCGACGTCTATGGATCTTGTGAGCGCGGCGGCGCGGCCAACCCACTCCCGACTTCAACTCCGCTTGAACTTACGCCGGAGTTCCGAGCGGAGACCGGCGGAATCCCCGACCTATCCCTATGTGTTTCGAATGAGCCTCCGTTATGCCCAGTTCGTAGGACTGCGGATCAGTAAACTCAGCCATCACCCGGAGTACCTCTGTTCCCAGTACTAGAAAGCAACGGCTAGGCGAATTGATCGACACCACAAACCGTAGTACTCTCTTAAGACACAGCTAGGTACGGCTCTCGCGATCCAAATTCTCATCGCTGCTAACGAGATTCTGCTGAGTTCCAAAAAGGACGAGTACAGCAGCGCAAGCGAAATCTGCAAAGATCGACAAATGAAGAAGGTCGCGCAGCACTTCACGAAGCATAGACTATTTCCGGCCTCCTAAATTGACGCGCTTTGTCATATCGGGCTGAGCACCCAGGATCGCTTGCTGGCCCAAAGCGGACCAGAGCCGCTCCGCCGCCAACTTCCGGATGACCACCCTGCGCGAAATACGGCTCTTTCTCCCCCGTGCCCGCTTCTGCCCCGAAGGCAGTGTACGACTACCGCTCTTTCCACCGCCGATGCTGTTGACGCAGCGCTGCCTCAGCCTGGGCAAGCTGATGACCGTAGTCCAATCCGTTGGGGCTTTCGGCAGCCACTTGCGCGGAGACGATGACGAGCCGCCAGGCCGCATACTCGTGAAATGGGTTTAGGCCGATAACGTTGCCGAGCGCGAGATCACTCGGCGACGGCGCCAACACCAACCTGGCGAAGGCCGTGATAGCGGCGTCGATATCCCAATTCGAGACGAACAACAGTAGGGCGCATAGGGCACGCAATGCAGTCGGCGGTCCTTTAAGCCTGAAATATTCTGGACGGACCCTACCAAAATCGATGCCGCTATTCCTTGCGACAAATCCCGAGAGCGAGACCGCCGCATCGTAGTTGGACTGGAGTATCGTCGGGTCGAAGACCTCGCGCTGATAGTGCTTACGAAGCAGCTCCCCGGCTTGGCGACAAATCCCATCGTCGATCTTGACACCTTTTATTAGATCGAACAAATGCAGGTTATCTTCAGTAAACTGATATTTAGCGGCGGCTTTCCAATTAAATGCGGGCATGTCCGCCTGAGCTGGGTGGAATCGCCAACGCTGGTAGCTGGGATGACGGTGGAGCGCTCGCGTCCAAGAAAGTGCCTCTCGCGTCGTTGTCAGCGTAAAACGGCTTGCGGACTTGACATCGAAAAACCACCGGCGCATGGCCCGGATGCGCCGCTGATCAAACAAGCCTTGCTCAATGCCTTTGCACACGAGGACCCTCACGGCCCTGGTCTCTGTGCTTTTTTCCGAGCCGAAGTCGAGGAGGCTCGCTTGCGACGATCGATTCTCATCATCGCCATAGAATTCGCAGAACGGGTGGTGGGCATCGCCGCCATCGGGATCGACGAACCTGAAATGGGCTTGCCGCAGAAAGGCTCTTGATGCACGCGACTTTGCTGAGCGAAGGACGCGAGCGCCGAGCTTGCCGCACGAAGAGCATTGAATGTCAGCGCGGATCGCCTCGCCAAATGAGCCGAGAAGCTCTGCCCCGTCACGTTCCGACGTCGGCTGTAGGCCCGTTATCAACACGGCAAGCTGGTCGACGTCCAGTTCGCGACCGAATTTCGCTGAAAAGGCAGTTGCAGGCATTTGCCCCCCTTGTGCGTCGGTCAGCCGACCCAACCAATGCCATATACGACGGACGCCCACCTGAGCCACGGAAAAGGCGGAGAGCGGTCTCGAGCTGGGCGACCGCTGGAGTTCACACCGCGGGGGGCGCATTCCACAAAAATGAGTTCGTATCCACTTTCCCAAGATCGAAATTCTGTCGACAGAGTCAATTCTGGCAGCTAGAATAAAATTTGGACTACAACCTTTTCGGGTTTTGCGTGCTCTTCGGGGGGGAGTTGCATGCGTAGTTTTTCATTGCGTGTTCGTTTTTTCATTCCATTGTTCGCTCTTCTCACCGGCTGCTCGACTGTCCCACAGCTCGAAGAAGCCACTGGGACTACCCAGAGCGATGTACTGATGAATAAAGTCGTCACGAGGGTACGCTGCGAGGTCGCGGATGCCTTCGACGACCTCATCGATACGCCTCGGTACCGCTGGTTGGCCGATTGGACGGCGAAAGTTGATCTCACGTTGCAAGCGAATAATGCTGGTGGCATAGCGCCCGGCGTTACCTACACGCATTTCTACAAGAACGCGTTCAACTACGGCGCTGGATCGACAAGTCTCACAAGCAATTCGATTTCTGCGGTGAACCAGTTCTTCACCTTCGGCGCGGGCGCAAATCTCGGCGAACAGGCGGTTCGCGCCGAAGTCATCAGCTTTACGCTGTCCTTGAAGGAGCTCAAGCGCTGGCGCTCGCGCGTGGCGAAATACGAGCAAGAGCATCCGGAGGAGCGGGTTTGCATCGGAGCCGACGGAGGCGGCCTGACAGGCAATCTGGGCCTGCAGGAGTGGATCGCCTCGGCGCTTGCCCCGGTTGGGCCGGATGTCTTCGCCTTGCATGCGGGCTATCACCCGAGCCCCGTGAGCACAGTCAAGCCGAGCTCCGCTCCGGGGCCCGGCAAGGCCGGCGCGCCGTTCGCCGGTGGTGGCAAGATGACTTACGCCGAGGCGATCGATCGGCTGAAGGCCGCGAGCGCGGCGGCGCGAGCCGCCGCCGACGCATCAGCGGCGGCTGCCAAGAGGATCGCGGCATATCCGGCACAGATCAACCGGGCCGTCTACGCGTCCTGGCCCGTGCTCGAGTCCGACATCAAGCGGCAGATCAATAGCAATGTCGCTTCGTTGAAGGTCTACGCGGCCGAGGCGGCCTCTGGTGCCGCTATTGCCAAACAACGCACGGATGAGGTGCAAAAAGAGTACGAGGTCGTTCTTTACGCTACCCCTAAGCCGGACCAGGTTCCGGAGCAACAGGTCGTTCCCACGGAAGACAAGAAGAACGAAGCCGTTGCACAGCAACAATATGTCAACGATCTCGAGACGGAAGCAAACAAGATCCTCGCTGGATTGAAGCGAATTGATCCGCCGCTCGATTCCTTGCTGCATTCGGTTTCGTTCGTCTTGACTTACGGCGCGAGCGCGACGCCGAACTGGACGTTGCTGCAGTGGAAGGGGCCCTCGCCATCGGGAGCCTCGACGTTCGCCGCAGCGGGCCAACGAACTCATGTTCTAAATATCGCTTTGGGGCCGAATGCCGGCGAGCAGAACCGCCTGATCCAGAATCAGACTGTCGCGTCGCATTGAACCTACAACTCCGTCGCGGGCTTGTTAATGAAACCTCCAAGGGTCACCGCAACCGCCGTGCTGATCGCCTCGACTTTGACCGCGCCGGCGTGGGCTCAGAGCCAACCGTGGGATATTGGCAAGCGCATTCGCGGTGCCGCGACGCTCTCCGGGGCTCCTGGTTCGGCGGAGTATTCAGCGGCGCTTCGGCAGAAAATATACGAGGCAGGGATTGCGCTTCGTAACGGTTCGAACGACTACGATCCCAATCGCACCGTCACCGGCAGGGACAAACCGCTGGAGAACAACGTCGTCTCTACAAAGCAGATCGACCGCGACCGGCGATACTCGATGTGGTTGGAAACAATGGCCGATCACCCGCTCTCATCGTTTGATATCGCGGGTTGCTCGGCGATGGACGTGCGCGTGATCGGCGGTGAACCGGTCACCAATCCCCGCTGCCTCGCCGAAGTCTCGCTGATCTACAGCTCGCCAACGCAGGACTTTTGCTCCGGCGTCCTGGCCGGCGACCAACACACGGTCCTGACGGCGGCGCACTGTCTATGTCTCGGTACGATCGAATACGTGGTGTTCGGCCCGAAAATGGGAGATGTCAGGAACTACAGGGCGGCGGTCGCTCGGCAGAAGGGCCATGACGGCGTCAAGTGCCTTGGGAATGGAGTGACGAGGGCGGACTCATCGGTCTCCCTGGCCGGACGTGACATCGCAGTGGTCAACCTGGCAGTTGATGTGCCGAGAGAGGTCGCACAGGCGGTTGCGCTTCCAGAGGACGGGTTTGCTCAACAGCAATTTTCAGCTGGTAACAGGAATATCTTGGTCGTCGGGTTCGGCTTCACGTCGTCCAGTGCGGAGCGACCGATCCTGCTTCAGGATCCCAAGCAGAAGACGCTGGCGGTCTCGCCGATCCTGAGCCCCGATTGCAGCGGAAGCATTGATGGAATACCGGATGGCGAACTCTACGGATGTGCTTCAGGACGCGAGATTTTGACAGTCGATCCACGGCCGGTCGGCCCCTGTTTTGGTGATAGCGGCGGCGGAGGATACATGCTCGTCGACCAGCAGGGAACATCCCAGAAGCGCGCGGCCCTTGTCGGCATCACTTCCAGATCGACCGGATCTGGCTGCGGCGAAGGCGCCATCTATACGTCCCTCACCTCGGAGATACTGTCATGGGTCAGAAGCGCGGCCGCCGCCGAACACTGACGTGGCTGCTCGCCGGCGTTCTGATCGCATTACACCTAACTTCACTGCCCACCAGGGCAGATGCGCCCGCAGCCGGGGATGCGTTCCTCTGCAGAGATGTCATGGGCCAGGAGGCGACCGTCCCTAACATAAAGAAGATGATCGACGCTGCACCAGGCGGCAGTGCGCGACGCCTTGCCATTGTGATAGGCAACGACTACCCGGACCGCCAACAGCCTAACGGCGCGTTGGGACGATCTCTCTATGCGGTTCCCAAGCTGACAAACGCAGTCAAGGACGCGACTGCGATCGCCGCGTTGATGCTCAGGCTGAAGTTCAAGGTAGCGTGCTTTCTTAATGTCTCGGCGAAGTTCCACGACAGGGTCATCACAGCCTCGACGACGGTGCGTGACTCCATCAATGCGCTGACGTTTTACTACTTCGCCGGTCACGGTTATGCGATGGGCGCGGAGTCGTTCAGCGTTGGCGACGGCGCCGAGGACGATTCGAAGGAATCCCTGAGACAGGGATCGCTGAGCCAGTCGTCGATCCTGGCTGGCCTGAGTTCGAGGGGCGCACCGGTTATTGCCATTCTCGACATGTGCCGATCTCAACTGTCTATAGTCGACGCCGATGGGCGCCGCGCCCTGAACGAAAAGCCGCTCGACGGGTATTTGCCGATCTCCAAGGTGCCCGGCTTGCTCGTGCACTACTCGACCTCCCCGAACGACTATGCTGCCGATTTGCCGTCACAGCCTAACGGCCTCTATGCCAAAGTCTTCCTGGATCAGACCCCAAGCCAGCCGGGGGTATCCGCCGAACAGTTGCTCAACGATTTCGTCGGAAAGAAGCTTGCGGATGGCCTTCAGATCGACGGCAAGACATATCAGCAGTTTCCGAACTTGGTCGCCTTTCCCGACGATTGGAGGAAAATCCAGATCTTCGATGGCGCCACGGCCGCAAATCTGGACTCGGTGATGGGAGCCGTGATCGCGCTCGAAGCGATGGTCGAAAGTGGACCGGCAGCCGTTGCGATCGCTTGCCGGATGGTACTTCAAATCAAGGACGATTGGAAGGCGGCCTCGGACCCCGCGGGCGCGCAAACGACCGTGGCTCAGCTCGAACAGCGTCTCGACAAGCTGCTGCAGACGATGAAAGACAAGGGCTCGCCCTGCCCCGATATTCTGTCGCTGAAGGAAGCATCGGCCCCCGTTACGCTCCCTCCCCTCGCGCACATTGCAAAGACGTCGATACGCATATCGGCGGCCGGAGCGCCTCCCAATTATGTCTCCGAGGATCGCGCCAAGCCCGGGACCTGGCTGACGACGAACTCCGTAGCGTTGCCGATCGATGTGACCCAGGCAGGAACGTTCACGACGATCTCCAAGTTTCCGATACAGCTCGACAGCGGGTTCGTCTCGTCGTCGAAGGTGCAAAAGCCTGCTTCGAAATCCGATATCTACTTCACACCCATTGACGGTGATACGGCAAGGCTAGTCGATACCAAGGATCAGGTTGTGGTCCGATTTCTTCCCGGAGCCGCAGAAATCGTTGAGCCTGCGAAGCTGGGCAGTGCCATCAAGAAGACGCTGAAGCCAACCGCGAAGCTTGTTTTCATTCTGTTGCCGACAAACGACGTACGCGAGAGAAATTATCTGGATCGTCTCCGACTTGGCTCGCTCCGCATGTTGCGGGTCGTGGCTGAGCTCGCCAAGGCAGGGGTCACTTATGGTCAGATCGTTACGCCGACACCTGATCAGGCGCCCATCGAGGTCGCGACGCTGCAGGCCGACGAGGCGCTGATCAAGGTCGTGGGGTCCTCGCCCCTGTCGTTCGAGGGATTAACCATCGAGTCTCTCAGCCCAGCTAGGGTCACCGTCGGAACCAAGCAGAAACTCGACATCTACGAAGGCACGACGAAGTTCTTAAAGGAATGACATTGGGAGCGTATCCGTTACCCGAGCTGGTCCTGGCGGACGATCGTTGGAGCGCTTTTCATGTCTGTTAATAGGTCCGCAATCTCAACCGCTCACCAGGAATTCGATGCTGTCGAACCTCAGTGCATTCGTTTCGACAATCGACTTCTGATCGCTGACGGTAGCCGCCAGGCTGTACGGCACAATCACGACGTGGAGCTTCGACGGATCCGCCTGCCCCGATGCGGCAAGCGCGCCGGTGATGTCGAAAGTATCGGAGGCGTTGCGGATATTTTTCCCATGGCCTACGTGCGGGCCGGCGGCGACCGCTTGCTGACCGTCATGCCGGAAAAGGGCGATCGACCCGAGAAAGCTTGCATCACTTCGTTCCGGCTTAGTGGACGTATCGCCCACGAGATGCACATCGAAGCCGGTCGATGCGACGTTGTTCAAGTCGATGCCATTGATCCGCATCAGGAACCGCTTCGGCGGACCGACAGCAATCGCCGTGGTTCGCGCCGCAGCAAACGGCGTGCGAAGCCGGTCTGCGACTGAGTTCACCGCAAAGCGCTCCGGCATAAGACCATTGACCGCCGTGAAGCCATCGATCCTGGCAAGCGACGTCATCAGACTCGCTAAAGCGGCCGGAGGAGCAGGAGTTGGATCGGGCAGTTGCAGCGGCGTCTTAGTCAAATCTTCCGATTTGAAGGAAATGCCGAGAGCCCGATAATCGAAATACTCCTTCCGCGATCGGCTAACTTCGACGGCTTTGAGTTGCCCGTTGTCCAGAACAACGTCGTAGAAGTGCCAGGGTTGATCGTCGAACCAATCCTGCGGCGGAAAATGACCCCAGCTCTTGCCAGGCATCAGCGACCACTCGGCCCACAATCGGTCCAGATTGGAATGATGCACGCAGAAGATCGGATCGAAGCCGGCTGTCGGAGGGAACGCCATGCCGCCAGCGATCGGCTCCTGCGGAATCGGATTGGCGGGATCGGCGGGGTTGGGTAAAGGAGGGCGGGGTATGAGGCCGCCAACAAGACGATGGATCGGATCATGGGGAAAACTCTCCAGGCGACCGCGCGTGCTCGCATCCTCGTCCGCAATCCCGCCGGCGAGCCCTTCTCTTTCAGTCTGACCAAAGAAGATGGTGGCGTCTCGCGCCAGCGACCAATCGACGGCCTCCGGTGTGAGCTGAGAATAGGGCAGATTGTTTCCCGACCAATGCTCCCAGTCGGTGAAGTAGATGTTGCGTTCCTGGTGGTAGAGTGGATTTGTGCTGTCCCCGTCGAGCGGCTGGTCAAGTTTCCTGACGCCGAACTCCCGTGGAAACCTGTAGTTCTCGGGCCTAAAATAATCCCAATACGGCAGCGCGAACCGCGGTTCCCCCGTGTGCGCTCGCAGAATGCGCTCGAAATAGTGGGTATAGGCACGGTGCCACGGCAGGAAATTTGCGGATGCCTGACCGAAGTGCGGGCATTGATTCCAGAATTTTTTCTGATCGACATTGATCAGGTTCGGATCGCCTGCGGCGGCGTTCTGAATCAGCTCGATCGTGACGCCATGGATGGCTGCCTGAAAGAACCAGCTTAGCGGGTCCGACGGCTTCCGCGCCTTCATGGCCCGTACGCCCCGGCGAAGCGCGTCAAGGAGCTGGTGATCCTTCACAAACTCGTCGAGCGGAATGCGCGGCGGGATCTTGTCTGTGGTGAGGTCGCCTGCTCTCACTGGCAGAGCCACAAGACCGACCAGAGCGGTACCGGCAAGTTTCAGGGAGGTTCGGCGACTTACAATCATGTCGCACCTGGAATGGGTCGAAGAGCAACGGGTAAAGGCAATATCCGACTTCATCATTTCAAAGTTGTTACAGAGTGTCAATGCAACTATCATCTGCCAAGCGCCGCGATATTGCGTTCCTTTACTCGCCTGACCGGTAGCTCGCGGCGCCCCTTCTCGTCGAGGCGCGCCAACGCTTTCAAGAGCAGTTGGCCAGCGAAGACGCCGAGGTGCCGCGCAACACGGAGACCTTGCGAGTTGAACGGGAACAGCCGGCCAAGGACCGGGAGCAAGTCGAGGAACAGGTTTCCAGCCGTCTGTCCGCTGAGCGCGGCCTGCTCGAAGTGGGCCAAACGCGAGACTCAGAACCTGTCCGTGATCGAGCCCACGGTCGGCATGGTCGGCGACCTGCGGGCAATCGCCAGCAAGGCAATGCCGGAGATCCCCCAGTCTCGCTGCCAGAGTTCAAGAGCTCCCCGGCGCTAAATGAAAGGCCGGGTGGTGGATTAGATTCGGGCCTCATTATGCCCCGCATGCGAAGTCTGCTGCAGCGACCTTGCCGAGCAAGACCGTTTAGAACTTCAGCAGAGGCGACGGATTATCCCTGGAAAGTACGAGAGTCAGTTCTTTCTTGGCACGACTCATGCCCACATAGAACAATCGCCGTTTGTACAGCGTGTCCGAGAAAGCGCCGCGATCGCAGAGCAACATCAGCGCGTTATCGCACTCAAGGCCCTTGGACTTGTGAATCGTGCTCAAGCATCTACGCGGCGGTTGGGGATGCGAAAAAGTCCTTCGCCGAGTGATTTCCGCAAACCCAGCGTCGACCGACGGGAACTGGCCAAGACGAATGGCATCACGGATCTCGCTCTTCAGGTCCAATTCGACCTCGCTGAAGCCGGTTACCCCTCGATCCACCACGTCAAACAAATAGGAAAGCGCTTGGGCGACGCCGCAATGATCCGGCTCTGCGATCAAGAGCCTCGCGACGGATTGGAGATGGCCCGGCATCACGCCCCGCGTTGCTTTCGAACAGCGCTCCTTCACCTCCTTCTTCAGCCGGTCTCCGTGGGAGTGCAGAGTAAAGCCCTTTCCTGTCGCCTCTACGAACCCTAGAAATCCGTCAACGATCGCATCGACGTCACCGGCACTCTGTCGAATGCATGTGATAAGGCGAGCCAGGTTTTCGCGCCGGTGCCCTTCCCAAATTCTCATCGAGCGGTCAAAAAATGCGTTGAGATGCCCTACTCGATCATTGCTTTCGGTCAAGACGAGCAGTTGACCGCTGCGGCGTACGAGATGGTCAATCGGCTTCCTGTGCGCGCTCGTCATGCTGAACGACTTGTGTGGAACGCGCGCGCAGTTCTCGGCGAAATGAACCGACAGGCCCTTTGGCAATTGCCCTGTCAAATCAACCCTCCCTCCATCCTTCAGCGCCTTGCGTGCCGCCAAGATCCACGCTCCAAGTTCGGACGAGCTCGACCAACGGTGTGGCGTGAGGAGCTCTCCCGATGCGCCTCTGCCCTTGAGATCCTCCCAACGTCCGAGCGTTGCTCGGATACCTGCATCGTTGCCGCCAAAGATCACCTGCATTGGATCGCCGAAAACGCGAAGGCGAGCCCCCGCTTTGTGTATCGCCATAATAGCCTGGTGCTGATCCGAGCTCGCATCTTGATGCTCATCACAGAGAATAACAGGATAGCGCTGTGCTGCCGCTTCGGCGACCAGGGAGGAGCCTTCCAGAAGGTGACGAGACCGGCTGGCCACCTCGTCGTATCGATCGTTTTCGCGCGCCCACGTTCCGACATCAACGGGAAGATCGATGGCTCGATGATAGATACTTGCGATCTCAGTCAGAAAGCTGTCGATCGTCCTGATCGCGACTCTACCAGATACGGTTTTCGTCCGCTGCGCAAAGACAGACCGAGCGGCATGCGTATGTGTCAGGATCAGGACGCGCCCGACGCCGAGGTGCGGGGCGGCATCAGTCGCAAACTGGGCTCCCTGGTGGGTTTTGCCGCACCCTGCAGCCGCCTCCACAGTCACCAGTGGTAGATCGGATCGCAGCAGCTCAGCGACGGTCGCGTCGCTCACAGCTTGAGCCGTCCCGGAGCTAGCGCAGGCTGTCCAAGCGCGGCACGTAGCGCGTTGACGAACGGAAGCAGCTCCGGCTCAAGTTTTGGCCAGACGCTCAGTTCCACCATTTTCAGACCCAGCTCGTAGCCGCCCTCTTCAGATTTGAACCAGTGCCGGCTGTGTTTGGCCCAATCCTTTGCCGTGTCGACGTCCGGCGCCCCTTCCTTACTGCCGGTCGCGGCGGCAACGACGAGCGAGCGAAGCTTCGCGAAGCGCTCTTCAGGCGGGCCGCACGCCGCCAGGATGCTGGCTTCATCTTTAGATTGCAGACCGAGGCGATCCGCCAAAGTCCGCAACCTCTCACCTGAGGCTCCTTCGGAATTGCGGGCAAGCGAGAACAATTTCGCGTCGTCCACGTGTGCGATGACATTTGCTTCGAGACAACCGGTGTGCCACTGGAAGCACCTTGGCCCAAGTGCCTTACTCACGCTTTTCCATCGACCGATCGACTTGCCCTCGTTGTCGCAGAAGGCCCCCAGCATGAATCCCGCGTCCCGCAGCGCCACCAACAAGCCAAGCATGGCTTCGTTGCCACCGCCGTCGCATATGCGAATGCCATGATCTTCAGGCACGGCGACGAAAGCATTCCGCAGCAGGAACCGCAGGAAGCCAACCTCTGTCACCCCCTCTGCTATGACAGGCAGCTTCGCGAGGAACGTCTCGGGATCACGCGCTTGCTGCTGAACGATGGCAATAGCTGGCAACTCGCCGATCGCTCCTTTTGCATCGATGAACCAGAGTGCGGCCTTGGTTGCCGCCTTGATCGCGACGGGGCTGTGGGTCGTGACGAAACATTGACCGTCATCCTTGACCATTTTGGCAATGAGTTGCCGAAGCCGATAAGGCTCCAGCCCGCGTTCGATCTCGTCGATAACTGTCAGCCGTGATGACGCTTCCGTAACGCCCGCCACCTCCAATGCGGACATACGTCGCGTACCAGCGCCCCAACTGGCCAGGGGCAGCTTTACCCCGGCCCTGTCTGCCAGAAGTCCGATGAGCGCTCCAATCGAAAGTCCCTGGCTGCTGGTCAGCCCGAGCTCGAGGTCGTGCGGCAGCCCGGCCCTCTCAAACGCGGAGCCCAGATCCTCTAAAGCCTTTGTTTCTTCCTTGAGCAGCGCAGCCGAAAGATTGGTTTCGGCAACCTGTTTGTTGAGCCGCGATTTGAGATTCCCCTTGGACAGCAATCGATCAAGGGCAGAACCCGTGACCAGCCTGAGATCGCGATCGTTCCGGTCATCGTTCGCCAGGCGCAGGACACCGATCCGGCGGCGCAAACCAGTGGAAAAGGCGGCAATTTCAGCATTCGGCTGCACCAGCTCCCACACCAATTCGAGGTCTTCAGTCCCGCGGACGCGGAATCGAAAGACCGGGTGATTTGGCTCCTTTTCCGCCTCCGGGTCGGGCAGAACCGCCGCGCTGCCATCCCATTCCCACGGCCACAGCGAAGAAAAGTCTGCAATCCCCACCTCAGGCGGGATGTCCACTACGGCTTCGATGGAGAACCCATCGTCGGTCGATCGATTGTAATAATCGGTCTCGAACACCTGGACGGCGTTGGTCGGACTGAAAAGCAGGGCGATGGCGTGAAGCACCGTGCTCTTGCCAGAATCCCCACCACCAAGCAGAACATTGATACCGGCACTTGGACGCCAATCCAGAATCTCGATGCCCCGAAACCTCCTGATCGCAAGGCTTTTGATGCGCGGTTGATTCGCCATGCCCGATCCAAATCCTGACACTTCTCAACAATCTTAAGCTGTTCGCGATAAGGCGCAAAGCTTCAGGGAGTTGTCTCGAGCATTAGCCCCCGCCAAGTTGCGCACACTGACAACCGTACGGCTCGACCAACTTTTCGACTGCACCGAGGATGGCGGCGCTTTGGTCGCCGCATGCGCCGATAGCACCCTGTTGCACATCGGGGATATGCCATCCGGTCTGGCCTGCAGCTGTTCTGCGTCGGCTGCGAACGGCGTTTGGTTGCGAAGAACCCCGCCTGATGGGGCCGGTCGGAATCTCACGGCGATAGCCTGAGGCAACAAGCTGTTGATAACCGCGGGATCAACGACCTGTCCACTAAGTTGACCCTCGAACGAAATCAATGCGAAATAATGCAGATACAGCAATATGTTAGGACTTTAGTTCGAATCTCTCCGAGCGCGCCAGAGCCTTTGACCAGCCCAACTCCGGCGCCCTGAGCCGGTGCGATCCGACTCTGCGGGCTGGGCCTGTCCAGATGACCTCCCACGGCGGCCGCAGTTGCGATGCCGGGACCGACACGGCCTCAAGCGGTTGTGACCTCGTGAGTGAGCCGGCCGACCTGGATCAACGGCTGCGTCGCATCGCCGACGCCACCGAAGACCTTCAGCTCGATCTCGACGCGGGCACGGCCCGACGTCGTTGGCTTCGTCGTCGCCCGCCACGTATCGATCATCTGCGCGAACGGGGCCACGAAGGGCGGCTTCACGCCCGGATCGACCGCTGACGGGGTCGGCGTCAGCAGGTTGATCGGCAGCCGTACGCGCGGGATCGCCGGCTGGCCGGCCACGATCTCGTAGCTGTACATGCCCTGCATCGCGACCTCGTCGCTGGTGCCGCCATTGCCGCCGGCATAGAGCCCCGCGAAGAACGTCGTCAGGCGCGCGTCGAGGTCACCGGTCGCCCCCGACATCGCGTCGAGCGAGAACGCCGTGTAGTTCAGCTGCGGAACCACTGTGGACGCGAACCGCACCTCCGGCGTCTGGAACAGGAACGCCGGGTTGGTGCTGGTGGTCTTGAGATCTGCCAGCGGGAACAGCGCGAGATTGCGCTGCACGAACACCGACGCCCAGCCGCTCTGGTATAGCAGCACGTCGAGCGGAGCGATCGAAACGGTTCGGGCCGGCAACCCACGTGCCTCCTCTTCGCCGAGATAAACCGTCTTGCCGTCGACCTGACGCGCATAGACGTAGGCGATCTGCACGCCGACGGGCAGCTCTGCCGGAGGCACGGCCTGGGGCGTATAGAGCTCGGGTGCAATCGCGATCGCGGGCGCCGGAAGCGTGGTCGTGCCGTTCGAGATCGTGTTGGCCGCTGCATTCCAGCTCGCCGCCGTTCCATCGATGGTGATGTTGACGAGATTGGTGCGCGCGTGCCCGTCGCTGGTGCTGTCGAGCGTCGACAGAAACTTCACGATCACATGCGCCGGTGCGACCGCCAGCCTTGCAGGCCCGACCGTCTCCCGCGCATAGGCATCCGCGATCTGCCTGGTCTCCAGCGCAAAGGCGGCGGTCGCCTTGCGCGCGGCAGCCAGCGTGGCCGGATCCGGCTCGGCGCCATCGATGCCGACCAGATACTGGTTGAGGTCGCGCAGGATCGCCGGATAGTTGGTGACGAATTGCGCGAGCGCGGTGAACAGGTCGGGCTCGCCGCTCAACCTGGCCGAGCCGCGCAGCGTCGGCTCGGTCGGCCGGTTGAACTCCATCGTGCAGGACACTGCGTCGGCTGCCGCCTGCTGATAGAGGTAGTCGAACGAATAACCCCAGGCATTCAGCTTCGATGGATCGGTCGTGCCCTCGCCGGTGAGCTGCCGCGCCTGCTGCGCGGAGACCGTCGGCGGCGTCGGCAGATCGCGGTTGACCACGGGAATGTTGGTGACCTGCGTCCCCAGCGGATAGCTGAACGGCCCGTTGACGAAGGCGAGCCATCGCGAATCGACATAGCCGTCGATTCCGGGGACGGTGCGCCGCTCGAATTCGAGATGAGTGAGCGAGAGCGTGAGCTCGAGCGGCACATAGGCCTGGTCGACGACGTTCTTGGTGGCGAACACGAAGGCCAGCCGCGGATCGTACCAGGTCTTGCTGGCGGGATCGTAGACTTCGCCGAGCGGGATGCGCGTCGGCGTCAGCGTGAAATTCTGATTGTCCGCGGCGCCCTTGATGCTGCCGCCCGGCTGACCGTAGAGGTTCGGCGGACCGGCCGGGTTGCTATCGCCTCCGCCGGTCACCTCGGTCACTCCGAACACGACGGCCGCACCTGCCCGATAGGCTGCGCCAAGCTGATTGAGCAGCTGCTGGCGCAGCTTCTCGCTGGCGGCGAATCCGGTTGAAGGATCGCCCGCGCTGGTCGACAGCACCGGCAGCGTCTTCAGGCTGATCGTATCGGCCAGCGATTCCTTGGTCGACAGCACGCTTCCCAGCGAACCGTCCTTGAGCGGATCGGTCACGCCGTCGATCCGGTCGAGGATGAACGCGTGCGGCGCGTAGTCGGCCGACAGGAACTGATCGATGGCATCCAGCGCGCTCTGGAACCACTGGTTCAGATCGACACCGTCGAGATGCAGCGTGTCGGTGTCGCCGCTGTCATAGCGCGTGATCGTCGCATCGCCGCTGGCAAGCGCCTTGGCGATCGGCTTCGGCGCGAAATAGCTCGGTGACGTGCCCAGCTTGAAATGGATGCCCTGCCCGGCCGCCTTGCCGAAGCGGACGGCCCAGAGCTGCTGAGCGCCGTCGGCCGCATCCTCGCCGTCGCGGGACAGGCCCTGCCCGACCTTGAGATACCAGTCGGCGGTGACGAAGACCGTTTCGACGACCTTGCTGAACTCCGTGTAGGATACATTGCCGTCGCCGTCGGCGCGCGGCAGGATCGCCGCGGCCACGCCGGTGCCGCCCTGCAGCGCCGCCACCGCCGGATCGACCAGCAGCAGATTGCGGCTGAACGTGAGCGTGACATCGAGCTCGAGGATGTTGCCGGCGGCGATCGCGTTGACGTCGACCGGAAGCGACAAGCTCACAGCCGGAGCTGCGGGCGCCTGGCCGCGCGTCACGAGCTTCAGATACAGCACGCACGCGCGCACATAGCCGCGAATGATGTCCGCCTGCGCATCGCCAAGATCCACATCGGGCTTTGCCATCAGCGAATTCGACAGCCGCATCGCCACCGCGTTACCGGAGACACCCGGCACGGGAACGGCGACATCGGCGGAATAATCCTGATGCAGCTGATAGTAGATCCGGGTGTAGAGCGAGAGATCGTCGGCGGCCCGCGCCGCACCGTCCGGCCCGGCATAGGCGGCGGCGTTGAGGGACAATGCAAGCTTGAACGCGGCACCGCCCGCCGCGTCATAGCTGTAGCTGGCATTGGTATTGATCCAGGACCCCAGCCCGATCAGCTCATCGCGGTACAGCATCGACACCGCAGCCCCGTTGAGCGCGCCGCGGTACCCTTGCGGCGGCGCCTCGAACGGTGTCACCGTGGTGTTGCCGAAGATGTCGCGCCATTGCAGCGCGACCTGCGCCATGGTGCCGACGCCGAGATAGGGATTGGCCGCCTTCGGCGGCAGATCCGGATCAGACGGGTCCGGCGCGGCGTTGACCAGCGCGAACTGCGCACCAATGCCGATCGACTGGCGATAGTCGAGATCAGCGATCGCAACCTGCGCTAGGCGGTCGCCGCGCGTCCGCGCCGAGCGCGCATGGCTCTCGAACGCACTGGACTCATCGTCGTCATGGTCCTGGGGACCGAACGGCATGCCCAGCGGAGTAGCCTTGTAGAAGACGTTGCCCGCGAGCCCCGCGGCCAGCGAGGTGTAGAGCTGATACATCGTCTTCTTGGCAAAGTCCGGCGCCGCTGGATCGTCCGGCGGCAGGCCGAGATTGTCGCGCGTCAACGAGAACCCGATGTTCTGCGGTGGCAACTGGTCGCGCAGGGAGAACAGCTGCGGATCGAGATCGAGCACGGCATTGACCGGGAACAGCCCGGGCGCTGCGCTGGCGCCACGGGCGATCAGGTCGACATCCAACCCGTAATAGGAGGCCATGCTGGCAAAGCTCATCCCGGGCGCGGCCGAGGAACTGACCTGATAGGCCAGCGGCGGGATGTAGAACACGGCGGCCAGCGCAACAGCGACTTGTGGATTGAAGGCGGCGATGTCCTGGCCGGTGATGGGATGGACTGCACCGGCTGAGAACAGTTTGGCGAGCTTGTCGAGCGTGGCCTGCGCGTCGATGGCCCCCCCGGTGCCGCGAACCAGATCCGCGTCGGTCAGTTGGCGCACCGCGCCCACGATCGGCACCAGCGCGCCCGCGGCGAGCGGCTTGGTCGCGTTGACCTCGGCGATCCGCCCGGGCCCGGGGCCGTAGATCGCCGCGAGCGCATCGAGCGATGCTCCCGCCGCAACCGGTGCCGTCTGGGCGGTCGAGGCGAGCGACACCGTCTGTACCAGATCGCTCTGCGGATCGACAGCGTCGGTCGTCACGAAGGCGTTGACGAAGTCGGGAAGCGTGGTGCCGAAGGACTCGCTGCCCTGCGCCGCGAACGTCACGACCATTGTCACGATGCCAGAGCCGGAGGAATCGAAGACGGCCGCCGGCAGGCCTTCCTCGCTTTCGACGTTCTCGTAGTAGAGATAGTAGCCGCCGCTGCGGACCGTGCTGAGCTCCCACATCAGGCGGATGAACTGCGCCGGCGAATTGGCAATGCCGCGCGGCGGAGCGTCCTCGGCGCTCAGCATCAGGCGCAGCGCCGCCGCAGGATTGGTCTCGGTCGACAGGTTGGTCTGGGTGATAAAGGCGAGGAAGTCGGCGTCCGCAGGCGTCACCAGCATCGGCGCGCCGGGTCCGGACTGGTTGTAGAGCAGGAAGACGGCGGAGGCGATGCCTTCGCCCAGCGCATCCATGGCGGTCAGGATGCGCTGCAGCCGCACCGCGTCCTCCGAGCTGGGTCCGACGAGCTCATAGACGAACGGCAGCGACGGCGCCGATGCCGGACCGCTCGGCAGATCGCCTGCGCCGGTGCCCTGAGCAGCCAGCGCCGCCGCGTCCGGCAGACGCTTGATCTCAATATCGAGCCGCGTGCACCAGGCCCAGCGCCCCAGGTCCGCATAGTCGGTGCGTCCGGTCGCGGGATTGCTGCGCCCGGTCTGCGGCTGGAACTTCGGCAGCAGCGCGAAGGTCGAGCGGAGATCCGGCATGACCGCGCGGATCGACTGCTCCCGCGTGGCGACCAGATTGGTCTGCGCCGGCGGCAGGCTCCACAGCGTGGGCTGCACCTGCGCGCCGGCATCGGCCACCGCGGCCACGCCGCTGCGGTTCGTCAGGGCCAACAGGCTCGCGACGGATCCGCTCGACCAGCGCGCGTAGCCGCTGGCGGTAAACGGCCGCGGCTGACGCACGGCGAGCGGCAGCGCCGCAAACGTCGGGCTCGGGACGAAATTGCCCGGCGCCCTGGCCCAGCTGACGACGACGTTCAGCGCGGCATAGGCCTGGCTCAGATCGACGTCCATGCTGAGGTCGATGGTGTCGTTCAGCAAGATGAAATCGAGCGGGACGCCGTGGCTCTGAGTCTCGCGTTCGAAGCCGACCTTGTAGCTCGTGGCAGAACTGGGCGTCGGGAATTGCTGGCCGGTGAGCTGATAGACGCCGTAGCCCGATTGCGTCCTCGGATAGAGGAACGCAGGCGACAGGGTCAGTCCATCTCGGACCGGCAGCCGCAACCCATAGACCAGGAAGCGCGAAACCATGCCGGCGGTCTGCCCGACCTGGCCCGTGGCCGCGATGGCCGACCACAACGCGCCGACCGACAGGGCCTGAAGATTGCCGACCGTGAGCAGGCCGCGCTCCGCCTGCACCGAGAACAGGCCGGCGACGCCGCGATTGGCGTCCGCCACCGCAACCGCAGTGGTCTGGAACAGGCTCGCGATCGTCGACAAGGTATCGGATGACGGGCCGGACGTCCCTGCGGTCCTGTAGGCGATCGGCCAGATCGCGAGCGGCAAGGTCGGCTGCAGCAGGCCGGCGACGCCGTAGAGCACGCTCTGTGCAGCGAGCGCATCGATCGAGATCGCGCCGAGCTGCAGCGCGATGTCGTCGAAGCTGTCGCCCTGCCGCGTCACACAGATCTGCTCCTGGCCATGGCTGTTGGTGAGCAGCAGGACGACGCCGCCCTGCAGCATGTGACGGGCCCGGTTGGACACGATCAGGCGGTCTGGCGTCGTGGTCCAGCGCGGCGGCAACGCCGCATCGGAATAGCGGCCGGCGATGCCCTGCAGGGTGTCCCCGCTCTGCACCACATATTCGAGGCCGTCGATATGCAGCGACAGCCCGGCCCCCAAGGCATGGTCGACGTTGGGCTGTACGATATCCGCAATCGTCAAGGCGTTGCCGGCGATCCCGTTGAGCTCATCGAGAATAGCACCGATGCTGCTCGTCGGGGTCAGCGGATAGGCATAGCTCTGCAGCGCGTCGGCCGCGGCCTGGAGCAGTTGGCGCGCGATCAGCGTGAAGGTGTCGACGAACACCAGGGCCGCCATCGACTCCGCCGAGCTCGTATCGGTCTCCGCGGCAAGCCGGCGCGTTTCCTTGTTCTGGGCCTCGATGTTCGCGGCGACCTGCGCGAATATTTTGCTGACCGCGGTCGCGTAGCCGGGCGTGGCCGTGGTGTAGGTCTCGAACGCGATCGGCGAGGTCTGGCCACCGGACATGCCGGGGACCTGCAGCTTCAATCCGTCGAACACCGGAAACAGCACCGAACCGGCATCGAGCTTGGTCTTCAGCCCCGACGATTGCGCCGTCGCCGGATTGAAGATGTCGAGCGTGAAGCCGTCGGCCAGGAACTGCAGCAGGCCCTTGATCGACAGGAACGGATCGGCCGTGTCAGCGAGACGCGCGACATAGGCCTCGAGCTGGGTGAGCGTCACCGACATGGCCAGCGTCTCGGCGAGCTCGGCCGCATCCCCGCTCTCGTTCCCCAGTGCGTCGATGATCCAGGGGAAGTAGACCTCGGCCAGCACGTCGAAGGACGTCTTGGTGGCGGACGGCGCGCTCGCCGCGGCATCCGGCGCGTCCATTGCGAGCAGGAGCACGAATGCCCCCTGGTTCGAGGCTGCGTCTGTGGCTGCCTCCGGAGCAAGCACGGTGTACTGCGCGCCCGCCATCAGCGACAGCTTCGGCTTGTTGCCATCTGCGGCGGCAAGGCCCATCCGGCGAGCGGTAGCGGGCCCGAGCCGCTTCGGTCGCGGCTTCAAGCTGCGCGCCAGCCGCATGGCCGCGTCCGGTCCGCGCGCGTGAGCCCGCTGCATCAGCAGCGCGTCGGCGCGTGCCCCCTGAATCTCCCATGGCGCCGTGCTGGTCTGTCCGATCACGAAGGTCGCAGACACCTGGGCCGAGAACGACAGGCTGATGGAGATCGAGAACAGACCGAGATTGATCTTGACCTTGAGGCTGATCGTCACGCTCGCGTTGGCGACCACCGGAATCTCGCGATAGCTCTCATAGGTGAGCTGGATCGACAGCACGATCTTGACATTGACCGAGGCTGAAATGATCGCGAAATCGACGCTGCCGTACAGCAGGCCAATGATGCCGACCGTTCCCGACAGCTTGAAATAATAGTCGCTCTGCAGCGCGCTGCTGCTGGCGCGCGATGCCAGCGTGCGCGCGGGGTCATAGGGATGCCACGGCGCCACGACGCCTTCGACGATGCCGAAGACGGTGAGCGCAAAGCCCGCCTTCAGCGGCCCCTTCTCGAAATTGTAGCCCAGGCCGAGCTGCAACCCGATGCCGAACTCGATGACCGGATCGAAAGTGCCGAGGTTGGTCTTCGGGATCTTGGTCGAGGTCGCGTTAGACAGTTTTCCGATGTAGAAGCCGCCCGCGCCCAGCACCGGCACGCCGTACACGATCACCGAGATCGAGAAGGAGCGACGGAAATCGAGATTGTACGGGAAGCCGATGTCGATGAAGAAATCGCCGTTGGTGTAGACCTTGATCCCGAGCTGCGGCAGCGTGATCGACACCGCACCGAAATTGAGGTTGCGGATGATGTCCGGGAAGGTGAAGTCGATCTGGTAGACGCCGATGTCGTCGGTGATCTTCTTGTAGAGGATGTCGACGACGAGGTTGGCGAGCCCGCCCATCTTCTCGCCGGCGAGTGCCAGCCGCAGGCCGTAGAGATTCGGGTCATTGAACACCAGCATGGCATCGATCGACCAGGCGCCGGCCACCTTCATCAGGCCGAGATGCCCGGCAATGAGCCAGTTGTTGGACTGGTCGTAATAGGGCAGTCCGGGCGTCCCGCCGTCGTCCGCATTGGGATCGACCGGATTCATCTTGCCCGTCGTGCTGGGGACAGACTGCAGTGCGCAGATCACCTCCTTGGTACTGTTGAAGCTGGAATGGCCGGTGATGCCGATGCGCTGCCCAAGCACCAGCAGGAAGAGCTTGAACCATTCCTCGCCCCGGCCGGGCACCGACGGCAGGTTCTGCACGTCCTGCCCCTTGGCGGGATCGAGCAGATTCTTGAACGCCGGATCGTCGGCGACCAGTGGGCTCGAGCCCTCGATGGCGAGCGTCACCTTTCCGTCGGTGCCGCGACGGAAGGTCAGCGCGGTGATGCTGATGAAGCCGAGATTGATCGGGCTCGACAGCTCGTAGCTGGCCGACAGGCGCTGCGAGAAGCTCTCGCCGCTCTTGAGCGAGACGTTGACACGCAGCGCATCGAGCGAGATCTGGTTGAGCAGGTCCCATGGCGAATCCAGCGTGAAGTAAGGATTGCCGAGCGTACGCACCAGCGCCTGCACCAGCGAGCCGATGCTCCAGCCCTTGAGGCTGAACGTGACCAGCTCCTTGCCGCTCTCCCAATCCGCTCGAAAACCCTCCCACTCGACGAACAGAATGTTGTTGGAGCCCGCCTCCGTCGTCTTGAACTCATAGCCCATCGTGAGCTTGAGGTTGATCGCCGAGTAGATCCAGGTGCCTTGCGCGAAGCCGGAGAACTGCTGCTGGGCCGGCTTCTGGCCGTCATAGCTGACGCCGAGCCGCGCCGGATCGATGCCGACGGTCTGATCGCCGAAGGCGAACGTCCAGCTGAAGCCGACGGTGATGTCGTAGCTCGTCTTCAGCTCGCCCTGCTCGGCCGGAATGGTCGCGGTGATCGCGAATTCGGAGATGATGAGGTCGCCGGGCAGGAAGCTCGGGAAACCGTAGGCGCTGCCGGGCGAAAAGAACTGGTTGATCAGGTCCGAGACCTCGAGCGGTTCCTCCAGCGAGGCGGCGAGGTCCCACCGCTTCGGCGTTTCGAACCCGTCATAGGTCACGCTGACCTTGGTGTGCAACGGGCCGACATCGAGGAAGCCTCCGACGCTCGACTTCCATTGCGTCTGCGAGGCGGTTTGCAGCGCGCCCCCTCGCGAGGTCCGGAGCATCGGCAGCGGCGCCGCCCGCAGCAGCGTCGTCGCATTGCCCCCGTCTGGCGTCTGCGTCGGAGTCTGCGCCGCGATCGAGACCGTCCCCTCTCGCACGGCAAGGATCGGCTGGTTGTTGATCTTGAGCAGATTGAGCGTGAGGCTGAAGCCGGCGTCGAACTGAAAGCTCTGCGCGCCGTAGTCGACCGCGACCGCGATGTCGCCAAGTTCGAAATCGCCGACATTCTCGACGTCGAGCACGACGGCACCGCCGGACAGTGCCGTCAGGAAGTCGCTCAGCTTCGCGGTCCCGGCGAAGGATGCGAAGAACTGCTTCGCGGAGGTGAACTGGACGGTGAACACGCCGTCGCCCTCGCCGTCGGGCCCCTTGAAGACGCTCGGCGCCAGTACGAATTCGGTCGTGAAGTCGTAGGTCTGTTGCCGCTTGGTGCCGTCGAACGGATAGGCCATCGACCATTGCAGCGCGAAGCTCGTGATCTTGAAGTCGAGCACCCCGGTCGGCGGCAGGATCTGCCAGCTCGTATCCTTCGAGCTGCCGATCTCGATCGAGACCGCCGTGATCGTCGGCGAGCGGCCGAGCGTGCCGGCGATCGAGAAGCCGTTGAGACCGACAAAGGCGAGGAACTGCTGCAGCACATCGGGAGTCGCGGCGAGATAGCCGCCATTGCCGCCCATCACCTCGATCACCGTGGCTGGCGTCAGCGGCGCGCCGCCTTCGACGACGGCAAGTGCCACCGAATAGTTGGCATCGGCGCCGGGTGTGATCTCGACGTCGAGCTGATAGGAGCCGGTGCTGCCGACGTCGAACTGCGAGGAGATCGCGAGCGTCGGCGCCTGATCTCCGGCATCCGGATCGGCGGGATCGGCCAGCACCAGCACGCCGTCGACCTCATCGGCGCCATCGGGCGCGGGAATGGTCAGAGCCAGGCTCGGATCCCTGACCGTGAACTGCGATGCGAGCTTGAACGTGCCGTCCTGGATCGCGGCCCGCAACTGCCCCGGCGGGAACAGCACCGTCTCGCCGTTGAAGATGCCCATGTTGAGCGCGCCGCTCAGCAGCAGATCGCCGGTCGGCGCGTTGAGGCCGGGAAACAGCAGCAGGAACGGCTTGGCGACATCCGGCAGAGCGACCTTGGCAACGAAATTCTGCACCGCGCCGCCGCTCACGGCACGCCCCGCGGAGTCGCCATACGGGTAGGTGCCGGTCGCCGTCGAGAACACGAAGCTGACGTTCTTCAGGGTGCCGAACTGATTGAACGGGAAGCCGCCCATGAAGGCGAAGCTGCTGGTCCAGGTCCAGTTCGACGGCGTCGCCTCGGCCTGCACGATCAGTTGGTCGCCGTCCACGGTGAACACAAGCGTGGCCTTCGCGGCCAGCGGGGTCGCGGCGCCGATGAACGGGATCGTCGCCGACTGCACCGTGAACGCCGTCCCTTCGACGGGCCCGACATCGGATTTTGCCACCGTCACCTTGAAGTCGGCCGCGGCCTTGAGGAAGAAGGCCTGGCTCAGCCAGGCGTCGTAGTCGGCGGGGACCTTCACGGCGGGATCGGCGAGGCCCGCCGTCAGGAAGGCGGCATCGAGCGCGAAGGCGGTGTCGCCGGCGGCGGCTTCGACAGCGGCGCGGAGATTGTCGATAGCGCTCATCAGCCGGCGCTCCCTCAGATGTCGGCAGAGATGCCGAAGTGATCGCTGGTGTTGCGAACGCGTCCGTAGTTGCTCCAGCCGGTCAGATTTCCGGCACCGCCGATCCCCGGATAGTTCGCCGCCGTCGGTGCGCCCGGCCACCCCATCGGCGGCGCGGTGAACTGGTTGGCCAAAGCGATCGCACCGGGGGGAGGATTGTCCGGCGGCGCCATGACCCCGTTCATCGGCGTGCCGGTCACCGTGTTCATGATCGTGGTCTGATAGTTGTGCATGCCGTTGTGCGGCCAGACCAGGACGTTGTCGATCGAGTAGAACGGCGCGGCGACGAAGTTCGAGCCGACATAGCCGTAGCCGGGATAGAAGCTCTGTCCCGGCCCGCCGCCGTTGGACCAGAGGAACTTGGACGCCGCCGTCTTGTCCTTGCCGCGGATATGGGTGGAGAAATAACCCTTGTACTGGTCGAGATTGACAGGAACGCCCACCGCCGTCGGACTGACGAGCAGCGTGTAGGCACCGGGACCGCCGGTGAGCGGATTATAGAGGCCCGAGGCGGTACCATTGACGGCGAACAGGTTGACGTTGAAATCGCCGCCGATCACCCGCGTCTCGTTTACGCCCAGAGCGCCGACGACGTCGTTGATCGTCGACAGCGTGGTGATGTAGTTCGCCGCCGCCGGATTGTTCGGCGGGGAATGGATGCCGAAGATGGTGAGGTCTCGCTGCACGACGCCGAGATTATCGGCCTCGGTGAACGTCGCCATGAACGGCTCGCGCAGCCCGGCAAAGGCAACAGGAGCGCCGAGCGTGGTCGTGAAGGCGATCCGCGCCGCGACGACGTCCTCGTTGAGGCCGCCATTGTGCTGGGCACCCGCAGGGATCTGGCGCACTCCGCCCAGGCCCGGAGGCACCAGCATTCCATTGACGTTGACGGCACCGAGGGGCACCACCATGCCATTGTACGGCATGGCGACGCCGCCGCCCGGCGGCACCGACACGCCGCCATGCCCGCCGGTCCAGATGTTGGGCCCGGTGAAGTAGCGGTTGAGGGTGCCAGCGGTGTTGGTGCGGCGATAGAGAATGCCGACCGTCTCTGAGCGCCCACCGACCCCGGTGTAGAGCGGCGGCACGGCGTTCCATCCGCCCGCCACCATCGTGGCGGGGTTGTTGAGCCCGAACTGCACCATGGCGAGCGCATTGATGCCGCCGGTCTGGCTCGCCAGAGCGTTGGGCGCATTGTCGCCCGAGCTCACCTCGATGATGACGATGATGTCCGGCTGCACGGCCGCCAGCACGGCATTGATCACCGCGCGGCGCTGGATCGCGCTCTGCATGTCGTTGAGACCGCCATGCCCGCGTTGTCGCTTGATCGAGGCCGAAAAGATCTTGTTGACCGAGAAGTTTTCGATATTCCAGAACAGGATCCGCGTCATGATGACGGCTCCTGAAGCTCGGGCTTGCGTGCGGCGAATGCGAGCGACTGCTCGCAGCCCGGATTGTCGTCGGCGACATAGGCGGCGTACCAGCCGAGGCTGCCGGTGTTGTCGGGATCGCCGAACAGGAAGAACTGGATGTTGGCGGACGGCGGCAGCTTGGCGATGCCGAATATCTTGATGGCGATATCGTCGATCCGCAGGCAGTAGAACCACTTCGGACCGTCCTCGGCCAGCATGCGCCCTTTTGCGGTCGGAACCGGCTGGCGCAGGATCGAGATCGCACCGACCGCAACCTTGATGACGCCCTGGATGCTGAACAGGCTGGCGCCGGGCGCCGCGCCCGGCAGGCTCATGCCGATGAAGACCGCGTGCTGCGCATCCGACCCGGTGGTGACCGGTGACCATGCCGCGAGCAGCTGCGACTGGAAGCCGACGCCAGAGGCGAGCGCCCCCGGACCGCCCAGCGTGATGTCGTAGACCACCCCGAACCAGGGCCCCTCGAGTTCGGTGAGGTTGAGCTGCGACGTCACCGGCAGGAAGCCGAGATCGGACGGCTTCTGATCACCGGTCGCGTTGACGAAGCTCTTCAGTTGCAGCGCGAAGCCGCGGAACAGGCTGGTGTCGCGCATCGTCGAGCCGTTGAGATTCCAGGCCAGGTTGCCGGTCGCGACCCCAAACCTCTTGGCTCCGGGCGTCGCCTGCGGATAGGTCATGCCGATGACGAGGCCGGAGAAGGCGAGCCCGACACCGAGCGCCTCCTCGGGCGTATCCGGCGGACTGCCGAACGACAGCAGGTCGAGCGTCTCTCCGATGGTGCTCTGAAGCGCCGTGAAATCGAGCTGCCCCCAGACGAGGAAGTTGCTCGCCACCGTGGCGCCCTGGTCCTGGGTGCCAATCGTGTTGAACTGCACCCGGTCGAAGGCCACGGCCGGCAGCACGTTCGACGGGCTGGTCAGCACGTTGGTCGTGTTCTGCTCGAAGACATAGGCGCCGCGGCCGCCCTGATCGACATAGCTGCCCTTGAGCACGATTCCCGTGAAGGGCTGCGGCTTGCCGCGCGAGTACAGCCGCGACACCGGCGCGCCGAACAGCGCCGCGACCGAGAGCTGGACGTGGCTGTCGAACCGCGTCAGCCTGGCGTTCTCGAACAACGACTGCAGCTGCAGCACGGTGAAATCGAACTCGCCGCTCATCTGCACCGCCACCGGCACGTCAGGCGCAACGCCGTTGGAGATGTTCATCGCATAGCGCGGATCTTCGTAGTCGATC
Organism: Bradyrhizobium sp. SZCCHNRI3052; assembly: GCF_032484895.1. Classification (NCBI taxonomy): domain Bacteria; kingdom Pseudomonadati; phylum Pseudomonadota; class Alphaproteobacteria; order Hyphomicrobiales; family Nitrobacteraceae; genus Bradyrhizobium; species Bradyrhizobium sp. SZCCHNRI3052. Next base: position 26,278 of record NZ_JAUETW010000010.1, read on the forward strand.
AGCCCGAACAGGCTCGAATTGCCCTGGGGCATCGTGATCCGACCGCTCCGGCCGTCGACCGTGACGCGGCTGACGGTGAAGCCGAAATGATGAGCGTTGAAGCGGGTGAAGTCGATGCCGGCGGCAAGCCCCGCAATCTCCGGCGGCATGTCGCGCTGGCCGAGGTCGGCCGCGAGCACGATGACGCCGGTCCAGTTCGGATCCTGGGCGATGCGCGCGAAATTCTCGTAGAATGGGCCGGACGGTCCCTTCGAGCGTGCGATGGCGTCCGCGATGTAGTCCTGTAGCCATTGCGACAGGCCGGTGTAGGACAGCGCAGCGGTCACCGGCGGTGTGCCGGGCAACAAAGAGAACTGCTCCGCGGACGTCCAGCGATTGGCATTCGTGACCCGCTCCAGCAACGAGCCAGAGCAGAACTTCATGATCATCACGTTGCGGTAGGCGGTGGCCGAGGCGCCGGCGCCGACCGCCGCGGTCATGGTCCAGCCCGCAATATTGACGGTGTTGGCGAACTGGGCGCCTGTGCCGAACGGCTCCGGATTGACGGCGACCAGAAAGAGCTGGTTGGTCTGCAAGGCGTCCTGCATCGCCTGGGAGGGAGCGGATAGCGCGAATGGCAGGGTGTTGCCGTCGCGGTCGATCGACTGCGCCATACTGACCTTCAGATAGGCCCCCGTCGTCGGATCTCGCTCGATGATGAAGCCCTGCGGCGTCGTCCCATCGGCGCTCGGGCCGTCCGGCAGCGTGCCGCGCAACGCGTGAGCCCGCGCCGCCTGCACCCGCGCCGACCACGTCTTGCTGCCATAGCTCGAGATCAGCGACTTGCGGGTTGCGGCCACGATCTGGCTCTCGAACTGGACGAGCGTCGCGCCATCGAGGCCGCTACTCGCAGCAGCTCCATAAGGCGCCAGCGGGAACGTCTTGTCGTTGCCCTGGGCGAGCGGCATGAACGGCGGCGCGGATTGGAGTATCTCCGCATTCGCGGCGCCGGCCGCGGCCGCACCGTAGATCGCGCTGCCCTCGGGCTCGGCCAGATAGTCGACGGTCCCGCTGCCGGCGACGATGGTCACCCAGGAGGTCTGGTGGTCGTCGGTCAGGCGCGGCGCAACGGCACCGCTCGCGGGACGGTTGAGATCCGCCGTCTCGAATGGGAACACCGGCGCGTAGCCGGGCTTCGAGGGAATGGCGTTGAGACGATCGTTCTGCGCTGCGGGCTGGCTGGCGTCGTACGCCTTGAAGCTGAGCGCCTCCGATCCGAATAGTCCACCCATCAGCTTCGCAAGCTGCCCCGCCGAACTGCCATCGGCGCCGAGCGCATAGTGGCCGGCCAGGCTGAGATAGGTCGTGCCAGTGTCGACCGCGGCCGTCTTCGCGGCGCTGGTCGCAAAGGCGAAGCCCCCTGCTCCGAGCGCCGGCGCCGTATCCGTACTGCTAGCCCCGAGCGGCGTCAGTTGCACGACACGCCCGCCGGTCGTGCGGAATTCGCTCGTCAGCGCAGGCCCCCCCTTGATGGCGAACCCCGAACGCAGATACCCCTGCTCGAGCTGCTCTCGGCCGATCACGCGGTTGGCCGGATCGCCGAGGTCGAAGGCACCTGCGATCGAAAGCTGCGACGGCAACGCCGCCACCGTCATGGCTGCATATTGCGCAGCTTGCAGCGACGTCGTCGCGCTGTTGTTGATGACGTAGCGGATGCCCTGCTCCAAGCCCTGGCTGACGAACGCCTGCTTCGAATCGAGCAGCCCATCGAAGGTTACGCAACCGGTGTTGGCGCCGCCGAACGGCACATAGGCGTAGATGCGATTGTTGGAGGTCGGCGCAAGCCGAATGCCGAGCGGGTTGTCGCCCTTGCCCGAAAAGCCGATGAACGGAGGTGAACTCAGCGCCGAGCCCGACAGGCGCAGCGCCCCACCCTCGATATCGATCCGGCTCTGGTCGAGGATGTAGAATTTGGCGTTGCTGGCAAACCACAGGTTCAGGTTGCCCGAGACCTGGTAGACCGGCGGCAGATTGATGAAGGAGACGCCATAGCGCTCGAAGTCGCCGAACGCGACCGGGTTGGCCGACGCGAGCCAGACGACAGCACGATTGCGCGTCGCCTTGCTGATATAGGCCCGGACACGCCCGGCGAACCCGCCGGGATCCCGATCGAGATCGGCGGGCCGCTGTGTCGCAAACAGATAACTGCCACCGTACTTCTTCAGCGAGTCGTCGTAATTGATGAACGGTGGCAGAGACGAGCCCGTGCCGAGAAGGTAGCCGGCCCAGCCAACCGAGCCGGCAACCCTGGTCTCGTAAATCGCAGAGGAGCCGACCTGCTCGAACTGCGCTGACGCAGACGCGTCCATGCTCGTATCACCCGATCGGGAAAATGCCGAGCAAGGTGCCCGCCAGTGAATAGAGGGCGCGATCGTCGATGATGTCGCCCTTGATGATGGTCACCGTATATTGCGCCGAGCCCAGCGCAGCATATTGCACCGTGATGCCCGCCTTCCACGTCGTCGCGCCGATCGTGATATCAGCGGCGAGGACCGCAGTGATCTGGGACTGCGAGACGATCGGCGTCCAGACCGGAATTCGTCCCTGATACTGGAATGAGACGTAGGTCGTGTTGTTGGTGTCGCCGCTCGGCGTCGTCACCACGTTGCTGTTCGGGCTGGTCGGGGTGTTCACCGTCGGCAGCGCCGTGAAGGCCGCGCGCGGATATTCCTCGGTCCGCGCGGTCGCGGATGGCGCTGCCTTGACATCCAAACCGATCGGGAAGATGCCGAGCGTCACGCCCTGGAGCAAGTAGAGCCCACGATCGTCCACGATCTCGCCCGAGATGATGGTCACGGTGTACTGGGTCGATCCCAGCGCCGCATACTGGATCGTAATGCCCTTGCGCCAAGTCGTTGCGCCGATCGTGATGTCAGCCGCCAAAACGACCTGAGGTTGTGCCTGCGAGACCACCGGCGTCCAGACCGGAATGCGCCCCTGATACTCGAACACGAGCTGCGTCGTGTTGTTTTGATCGCCCGTCGGCGTCGCGACGACCTCCGTGTTGGGGCTTGTGGGAGTAGTAACGACAGCAGGAGCCGAAAAACGAACGCCTTCATGATGAGCCATGGCTATCTCCTTTTATAAAACACAGATCAAAACCCGCAGTACGCAACTGCCGGCACGGCTGAAACGAATGGAAAATCGAATAAGCTACCAATGATTGAAATCTATCAGAGGTTGTGGCGTGTAACAGGGTTCGCGACGGTGGTCAATCGGGCCAGATCACAGTCTTCCCCCAACGCCCGGTCACATTCTGGTGTTTACATTTCAGGCGAAGCCGGGCGCCGCTCAGCGGCTGACTTGTTTCCGAAGCATCTGCATCGCACGCTTCATCGCTGCGGACCGGATGAACGAGCCGAGCACGAATCCGGTAAAGCTGCTCTCCTTTCCGGAATCGACAATCTCCCCGCTCATCGTGACCGTGTAGTAGCGACCCATCGGGTGCATGGTCACCGTCAGCCCCTTGCGCAGGACAATGCCTGCAATTGCAATGTCCTCGGTCAGTTCGACCTCTACTTCGCCAATCGACACCAGCGCTCTCCAGCACGGGATCGTACCGTTGAAAAAGAAGGTCACCCAGGTGCTGTCATTCGTGTCGAACGTTGCAGCCACCTGCGCATTGCAATTCGTCGTCAGCTGGGTGTTGACGGTTTGATCGGTGAGCTGAGATGGCGCAGCGGGCAAGGCGGCTTCCGTCCTCATTCAAGCGCTCAGCGTCATGCAAAATGACCAGCCGGAGGGTGACAAATAACTAGCCGCCGCCGGTTTGCGAGTCCATTTGCAATCCGGTCCCGGCCCCCGCCCGGACGGGGGCTCCGCATCCCACGCAGGTGCGACCATGGCCCTGGCCGTCACCTCCCGCGGATCGAGGAGTCCCGGCGGCTTTTCGCAACAGGCACGATCCGCTGCAGGAGCTGCTCTACCCGGATTTCTTCAAACTCTGTCGGCCTGTTGCCCAGCCCTCTCGCCGATCGCGTGCCGCGCCGGGAAACGCCTCGACCGTTGGCCGCCGATGCCAAGGCTATTTTTTCTTTATTTTTCAGTTCGTTGACAGCAAGTGCAACGCCGCCACGGCGGACGTCGGAGCGATCACGGTGCAGAGTCATCTCTGGCCTGAACGCCAGATCGTCGCTCGAGCGGGCGGCAATCCCGTCTCCGGCCGGCGTCGGGTTGCCTCCAGGCCCTGCTGTTTCTACAACAGCCGGAGCGCCTCCCAAGCATCAGGACCATCCCTCAAAGTGAACGAGCAACGCTTCATCGGCTCGCTGACCGGCTTACGCTTCGTCGCGGCCGCAACGGTCGCCGTCGGCCATGGCGCCCCGTCGTTGGCGCAAGGCCTGCTGCCCGAGCTCATCGCACAAGTCAGCAGCATCGGAATGACAATGTTCTTCGTGCTGAGCGGATTCGTCCTGTGGCTCAACTATGCCGCGCGCTTCCAGTCGCAACCGCTCGGAAGCGCTCTTCGCGAATTTGCCATCGCGCGCTTCGCCCGGCTCTACCCCATGTACGCCGTGATTACGCTCGCAGTCGTCGCATACGTCGTGATCGCGCGAGGTCTCTCGGCCCCGTCGCTCGGCTTCCTCCTCACGATGACGCAAGCCTGGTTTCCCGTGCAGAACGGCACCATGCTGGTCGCAGTCGTGCCGTCGCTGCAGCACCTCTGGTCCATCAGCGTGGAGCTGTTCTTCTACCTGCTGTTTCCATTCGTCTGCCTGCTGTTTGCAGCCGTCGTCCGGCTGCCCACGATCATCTGGATCGCGCTGGCGAACATCGTGACGTTCGCGCTGACGATCGCGGCCGCCTTCACCTTCGGCGATGCGTTGCTACGGGCCGCCGCGCCGAGTCTTACGCAAAACGGGATGCAGTGGCTCACCTACTACTCTCCCTATCTTCACATCGCTCAGTTCCTGGCCGGCTGCCTTGCCGCCATGATCTACAGGAACCGCGCGGATGCCGGCGTCGGTGATCGGGAGCGACGCTGCGTGAGACTCCTGTTCTGGCTTTCGCTGGCGAGCCTCATCTGTGCGCCTGTGCTGCTGTTTCTGCAGCCTCGTCTGCCCGGCTGGTCGTTCGCGATCGAACTTGCCGTACGTCTCATCGAGATCTCGGGATTTTCGATCGTCTTCGTCGCAGCCAGTCGGTACGGTCATGCCGCTTGGCTGTCGTCCAGAGCCCTGATCATTGGTGGCGAATGCAGCTATTCGATCTATCTGCTGCATCCCTTTCTCATTCGGCTTGCGATGATCGGAAAGTCAGATGCTCCTGGCGCTCTTGAGCTCGCACTGCGGCTCGGTCTGTTCGTTGCGATTGCGACGGCGATGGCCTGGGTCACCTACATGCTCATCGAGGCGCCCTCGCGAACATGGTTACGGAGAGCCTTCGGCACGAGCGCACCGCGCGACGTGATCCATGCGAGCCCGGTCTGAGCGCGCCGGCTCATCGGCCGGCCCGTGCTTCGCGGTGCCTTTCTACCAGCGGTTTATTCGGACCATTTTGCACCAATTTAACATGATTGCCGCCAATCTCAGGCCTCCGGAACGGCAAGGGATGCAACGATGATTGTTGAGATCAAGGCGATGTGCGAAGCCAACGGGACCGTCCTTGCGACAACGAGCTACGACGATACCAACGAACGGGCGCGGGCGGTCGCGGTCATCGCCCTGCTCGAACAGGTGCTGGCGCATTCGGAGACCGCTGGGGATCAGCGCCTGTTCACTTTGGACGTCTCGCCCGTGTCGCCAACGGCAGCAGCTTCGTCTGCCTCCTGATACAAGGCACGGCAAGGCTCGCGGCAGCCGGCAGTCCGATCCACGCTCCCGCGCCGATGATCAGCCATCGTATGTTCACCTGCTGACACAGGCCTTCGCCTGTTTGCTCCATTTGAACGCGGTTCCGCACGGCGGCCTTGGCCGAGCGCCCGCAGGGCATTCGTTCCACACCGGCGCTCCTACCTCCCAGCCATTCACGACGCAGCCGCCATTCGGCGCGACGTGGCACCCAGGGCCGCAGGACTCATTGGCGACCAACCGGCCCGCCCCTGCCGCAAGGCCGGTCAGCAGCACAACCCAAAACATCAGCCTCATCGCTTCGCTCCATTGGCTCTGAGGCGACGAGCCCCTGCGACCGCGCCCCAGCGGAAACCATGAAGGTGCCAAACCGTTCCTCCGACTGTCCCCGCCTGCTCGGGCTGAGATTTCGTCGGAGATCGTCGCCGCCAGCCTGTGACGAAACACCGCGCCGCCACCACACTCCAGCCCTACTACGCGCACGACTGCGCCATATCCGTGCACGGGAATGGGAAACCATGTAGCGAGAAGGTTTTCACCATGTTGGGCGATGATTGCGCAGCCTGGGCGAGCCGGAAGCGAAAAAGTCACCTCTCCACGCCAGTTGATCAAGGCGTTGGGGCGCGCGCGCTTAGAAACGTGACGAGCCAAACAACATCAGGAGCCGGCGGCACGAACTGCCGGCCAGCCTTGGATCGTCCGGATGCGTGCCGGACGGGCCGTGGCGAATGCAGGGAGCGATAGATCGACATCATGACACGAAAGCTTTCAGTCCGCGAAGTCATCGCCAGATCCTATCCCAGTTGGGACTATGCCATGGCGGACCGGTTGATCGCATGGCTCGATCATTGCGGTTACGAGATCGTGGAGAAGAAGCCGGAGCGCACCGCGGCTCTCGTGACCGATGACGCGCGGCCACACCTGATCGGCGCTCGATGAATGGAGCCCCTTCCGCCGGGGCGCTGTGAACGATCAGCGCTCCTCAAGTGGCAGCGCTCGGGCGGCGCAGGAACTGCGCATCCCGTTCTGGGGTTCAAGATGACAAGACCAACGCTCGACGTTTCATCGAGCAGCATGAGATCAGGGAAGGATTACCAATGTCTCGCAAGCTCACACCACGCCAGGTCATCGCACGCTCCTACCCGACCTGGGATTACGCCATGGCCGATCGCCTGATCGCCTGGCTGGATGATTGCGGTTACGAGATCGTCGAAAAAGGAGCTGCGCACCTGGGCGCAAGCTTGGTGCCTGCTGCGCCGGAATCGACACCGTCGCATGAAAGCACACATTGATCCCGTCGCGGTCACCGAGACCGCGAACAGGGTCTCCGGACAGTCATTGGCATGAGAAAGCCCGACTCAGGCGAGCAGTTGTTTTTCGATTTCGTAGACCGGAAGCTTGACCAGATCCTTGTGGACCTCGCCATGCAGCGCCTTTCGTACCGCGTCGGAATAGTCGGCGCGGATGATCCCGAGCGCGCGCGGCGACGCCACCATCGTGACGGCTTTGGTTTCGCCTGAAATGACAGCATGATGCAGGCGATCAGCAAGCTGCTTGAGAAAGGCGCGCTCAGCCTGATCATGCCAATCCGTCTGATCCACTGAACTCCGAGCATTGCCGAATGACTGCTGCACCGAGCCGGGAGCGTCGGTGCCCTGAGCGCTCGTGCGGTCGTTCTCCTGCTCACGGACCTCTTTGGTGTGCAGGTTCGGAAACATGCTGTCACCGACGTTCTCGAGGATCAGCGCCTTGCGCCCGTCGCATACGACGATCCAATCACCGGTTCCGACCTTCATCTTGTCCATGAGATTACTCCATCATCCGAATTGCAGCGAAGAATGTGCTGGCGAGCCCATCGGGAGAAACTGCTCCAGCTATATGCCTTCTTCGAAATCTTCCAAGGAAAGGCCGAACTCCGAGAGAGCCTCCTCCAGATAGTCGCCGAGCATCGGAGTTTCGATCAGGTACGTCGCGGTGCGATTGTTGTGTGCCTGAGCGGCCTGCGCACGAAGCTCATCCCAATTGTCCAGCGAGCCGTCGCCCCGGCCCAGCCACATCAGCGTGACCAGATCGATCTGTTCGTCGACATTGAGGCCCCTGATGAAGCTGACGAGCTCCGACCTGTCAGTGTTCAGGCCTCGCCCAGCGGTACCGGGCGCCGCGTCGTCATCTGCCAAATCTGCCAGCAATTCGGGTTCGGTCGCTTCCATTTCGTGCTTGTGGATCTTGGTCACGACGAAGGCGACCTTCTCCGGCGAGATTGAGAGGGTGGGCGTGGTAGTCGTCATTCAGCGTCTCCTGGGTCCCCGGGCAAACGCTCCCAGGTCCCATGCAGAGACGCTAGGCGTTCCGGAAGGAGCGCACTTTGCGCAAGATCAAGGCAGCGTGGCGGCGTGAAAAACGGCGCAACAGCCCGCGCGAGTTCAACCGCCCCGTGGCGCGATTGCAGCGGGACTGCTTGGATCGACCAGGGGCTGCGGGCGATCGATACTACCAGGTCCAATCGAAAGAGCCGACACGCGGCTGCTGCGCGACCAGGATCATCGGTCTGCCCGGATGAGCTCTTGCGGTCCTTCGCTTCTTCACCTCTGCAGCCGGCTTGCCTGTGTCGGCAATCCGCGTCGCGCGAGGCTTCTCGGCGGCCTTCACTGCCGCAACCTGCGGGTTGGCCTCGACGGCGCTCATCTGCGCGAAGGCGTCGCGGGGACTGCTCTTGGCGACTTCTGCTGCAGGCTGCTCCGCCTTCGCGAGCTTCACCGGAGCTGGCGTGGCGATCGAGGTGTCCATCACGATCCGCTCCGGCCACTTTCTCGTGGACTGAATGCGCACCGGGGGAAGATCCGACGCAGACGACAGGCTTGCAGGCAATGGCACGCTGGGAAGCACGGCATCCGCCAGGACGAGCAGCGCCAGCAGAGTTCCACCGACGAACATAAAGTAACGCAGAATGGGCATAATTTACCGCTCCGTCGGCACCTGCGCCGACATCCACCTAACGGAGGATCATGACAGTATGTTCCCGCGTCGAACGCTCGGGTTCAAAGACCGCGGGAGACTAGCGCGACATAATTAGATTTTCGTCGCTGCAACCAGCGCGCATTTGGCCGCGCTGACGTTAACGTTGACGAATCCGACATGGACCGCCACGAAGGTCTTCCGGCTGCGCGACCCGACTTGGCCGGGCACGATCCGTCGGCGGTCGGTGACGTGACCACCGTCCCGCCGGCTGAAGGCGCAGGTGATTTCGATGTCCTTGATTGCGAAACTGTTGGCATTCCGTAGCGTGAAGGTCACCAGCGCCTTCGATCCAAGACCGCCGCGCCGCCAGGACTGGGAACTGATCCGCAGGCCGGACAGAGCCGCCGGGTCGAGCGCAGGGGATGACGCAGGCGGCATCGTCGGCGACAGGCTGGCATTCGCGTCCATGACGTTCCGGCCGGAGCCGACCACGGGGGACGAATCGGGGTGCGGATTGGATGCATCCGCCAGACTGGGCACCACGGGCGAGAGCCGACGCGACGTCTCAGTCCCGTCTTCGTCTCCTTCGTAGCCGCTGCTCGGGGGGGCCGATCCGACCCGCGTGAGGCTGGGGTCGGCCACCTCCTCCTCTTCGACCGACATGATCAGCCACCCGACTGTGCTGAACATGACCAGCGCGAAGATCGCCAACCCCGACACGGCGGCCCCCAAAGGGATGGACGCTCCGTCGCTTCGGCGCATGGCCAGCGACGCCGCGGCATCGGGCTTGCGTCCCAATAAACGAGAGAGACCCGCGCTCATGTCTGCACCATCGGCTGCCCGGCGGGGGCATCTGGAAGCTTCAATCGGCAAGCATCGATAGGGTTGCATGCAAAGCCGACAATTGGAGGGCAGGCCCGGATACCGGTCGGTCGGCCGGGCTGGCGCGGCCGCTGACAGACCGGTAGACATCCGCACAGTTGCCGACACCTCAAGAAACGCCGCCCCGCCGCGGGCGGTTCACTCTTTCGAAAGATCTCGACGATGTTGAATGTCACGTGGGACCACATCCATCTCCGCAGCCCGGACCCGGAAGCCACCGCCAGCTGGCTTCGCGACATTCTCGGCGGCGAGATCATCCGCAATCCCGGCCGCATCGACGTCAGGCTCGGCGGTGCCAGCGTGTTCATCGCCAAGGTCGAGCCGGGCGACGGCGTCAACGCGCCGCCTGTGACGCCGCACCAGGGCCTCGATCATTTCGGCCTCACCGTGAAGGACATCGACGCCGCGGCCGCCGAGCTCAAGGCCAAAGGCGTCACCTTCACGACCGAGCCGACCACGATCCGCCCCGGTGTTCGCATCTGCTTCATCCGCGGGCCGCAGGGCATTTCCATCGAGCTCCTGGAGCGCGACAAGAAATACGTCTGACCGCCGCCCCGCACGGCTACGTCATGCTGCCCGGCATGAAGCAGCGAATCTGAAGGCCCTGATAGCCGCGCATCGGCCATACCATGGTGCGGCCGACACGGTTGGGCTCGGTGATGACTGCGTCGTCGGGAACATCGAGCCATTCCCCCTCGATACGGACGCGGTAGTGACCGCCCCTGCTCTCCCAGTCGACATCGCTGACGGCGCTGCCGTCGGCGTCAGAGCAGCATGGGCCCTTGCCGCTGCGCAGACCGTCGAACCATGCCTTGATCTCCGGCGACGAGTTCGCATACTGGCCGCGATCACGCGCCAGTGACGGTGGCGCGGCGAGTGCGATCAACAGCGCCGCACTGCTGACTTGGACAGGCGGCTTCCATCGCGCGACCGCCTGCCGCCTCGAACCCGTGTTGCTGATGTCGGCACGATCAGCGCGATGCGGCCCATGGCCGCGGGACACGATCCATCTGCTCATTTCCATCTGGCTCCTGCACCACCCCAGGGTGCGCGGGATGGAAATGCATCAACCGGGCCAGATTTCGATTCGATCTCGGCTTCGTGAGAGTCAATCCGGGGGGTTACGCAGATCTCCCTACTCGGCCGCCTGCTCGAGAGGTGCGACCCGCGGCAGAATGATCTGGATGCGCGTGCCCGCGCCAGGCTCGGAGTCCAGATCGAGCCGCCCGCCAAGCCGGCTGGTCACGATGCTGTAGACGATGTGAAGGCCCAGGCCGGTGCCGCCCTGGTCGCGGCGCGTCGTGAAGAAAGGATCGAAGGCGCGGCGGCGGACGTCGAGCGACATGCCGCAGCCATTGTCGGAAAAGACGATCTCGACATTGTCGCGGCCGGACTCCCGCGCCCTGATTTCGATCACACCGCTCCTGCCGTCCGGAAACGCGTGCGCGACCGCATTGAGGAACAGATTGGTCAGGACCTGCCCGTAAGGCCCGGGGTAGCTGTTCATCACCAGATCGGGCTGGCAATCCACGTTCACCGTCAGGTTCTGTCTGCGCACACCCGGGCGCAGGCTCATCACCACCTGCTCGGTGAGATCGGCGAGATCGAAGGTACGCTGGTCGGAGTAGTTGCGGTCCGCTGCGACCTGCTTGAACGACTGGATCAGTTCGGCCGCGCGATTGAGATTGGCGACGAGCTGCCCCGCGGCGCTGCGGCTCATCTCGATGAACTCGTTGAGGCTCGACCGCCGCAGCTCACCCCGCGTGACCGCCTCGCTGAAGCGCTCGGTCTTGCGCTCGAGCGCGGAGGCGACCGTCAGGCTGATGCCGACGGGGTTGTTGACCTCGTGGGCAACGCCGGCGACCATGCGCCCGAGCGCCGCGAGCTTCTCGGCTTCGATCAGCGAGGCCTGGGTGTCGCGCAGGTTCCGGAGCGCCGTCTCGGCGGCCTCCTTGGCCTTGCGCATCTCCAGTTCGCTCTTCTTGCGCTCGCCGATGTCGAGCGCCACCGTGACGATCTTGTCGACCTCGCCGTCGGCGTCGAGAAGCGGCAGCTTGTTGACCAGCCATTGCCGCATGACGTTGCATGAATCGAGGTATTCCTCCTCGTAGAACCCGAGGCCGGCCTTCGTCGCCAGCACGCGCTTGTCGTTCGAGTCCGTCTTGTTCGCGCCGTAGCGCGACATCAGCTCGCCCGTGGTGCGGCCGAGCGCATCCTCGGGCTCGACGTTGAAGATGCCGGCCATGTAGCGGTTCATCAGGACATAGCGCAGCTCGCGATCCTTGACGTTGATCACCGCCGGCACCGTGTCGATGACCTGCTGCAGCAATCGCCGGCCTTCAGCGATCGCGTCCTCGGCGCGCTTCTGATCCGTGATGTCGCGGACCACGCCTTCGTAGCGAACCACCTCGCCGTTCTCATCCCGCACCACCGTGCCGCTGTCGGAAAGCCAGCGGATCTCGCCGGTGCGCCGCCGCACCTGGTATTCGAACTCGCGCACCATGCCGTCGCGCCGCATCAGCCGCTGATAGCGTTCGCGCGCCAGGGGATGGACATAGATCGTATCCGCGATGTCGTTCACGCTCTGGATCAGCTCGCTCGCGGATTCGTAGCCCATGATGCGCGCGAGCGCCGGATTGGCATTGAGCACGAGACCACTCGGTGTGGTCACATAGATGCCGTCGATCGAAGCTTCGAACAGCTTGCGATAGCTCTCCTCGGCCAGCCGCTGCTCGGCCAGCGCGCGGACCGCCGCCTCACGCGCCGCGTCGGCATCCTGCAAAGTCTGCCGGAAGACTTCCGCCGCCCGCGCGATGTCGCCGATCTCGTTCTGAACGTCGGTCTGCGGGATCGACGCCGCCTTTTCGCCCGCCGCCAGCGCCCTGATCGAGCGCGCGATCGAGGCCAGCGGCCGCACGGTGCGCCGGACCACGAAGGACGCAGCGAAGATGCCGATCAGAACGCCCGCCGTGCCGAAGATGATGCTTTGCCATTTCGTCTCCGCCAAGGTGCGGGCGAAGTCGCGCGACAGTACCTTGCCCTGGCTTGCGCTCAGGGCGCGCAGCAACTCGGTGACCCGGCCGATCAGCCGCCCCTCGATGCCCAGCACCTCCTTGTCGAGGCGCGCGATCTCGTCCTCGGTGCCGGCAATGGCGATGATCGCCTCGGCATAGCGGTCCGCGGCCGCACGAAGCGCGCTGTCCTCGATCGGCATTGCGCGCATGCTGCGGGCGGCCTGCTCGGCGCCGGCCGGGTCGCGCGCCAGCAGCGCCGCGCCGACCTGATTCTGCACCTGGAACAAGGCCCGCGCCGTGGCGCGATCAGTCAGGCCGGCGATGGCGTCCTCGAAGCTCTCGCGCGCCGTCGGCAAACCCGACAGCAGCTCGGCACGCCGCGCGATCAGCGCGCTGATGCGGTCGATGCCTTCGCGGTAATTGGCGAGCCGCTGGGCAACGCCGTCGATGGTCGCCTGCTGCTCCGGTGCGAGCTGCAGGCGCGTCTTCTTCAGGAGCGCGCTGAGCTCCGTCGCCGCCTCCATGGCACGGTCGGAGCGCGAGCCGGGATCGGTGACGAAATCGCGCGCCGCGAGCCGCAGCTCGTTCATGCGCTGGTCGATCTCCTCGGCGAGATCGCCGACGCCCTGCAGCCGCTGCAACTCGGCAAAGGTCGAATCGATATGCCGAATGGCGATCACGCTCGCCATGCTGGTCGCGGTGATGACGGCAAGCAGCAGCAAAAAGCTGCCAAAGATCATCCGCCCGATCGTCATCGATCGGAGGCTGCTGCAGGCCGTGTCGAGGTCCGGTAATCTACTCATGGGATCCGATGGTCGGAACCGCACTATATACGAGCCGCTGGGCGGCCAAATGAACATATAGAGAACAATTTTCGTCCGCGCATCATCCGCCGGACGAAAAATAGCCTGTGCGGTTAACCGGCCGCACCGAACTCGAACACCTCCCCATCATAGCCCGCCTCGCGCGGAATGCGCAGCTGGCGACCGCCCTCGGCGGTCTTGGTCATGACCGGCATCACGGTGACGATGTCCATGTCCCGCGCCGCCGCCAGGGCGTCGGCCACCGCGCGCTGCTTGCCGAGCCGGATCAGGTTGCGCGTGGTCGGGAACGGCAGCTTGAACCGGCCGTCCTCGCCGCCGGCCAGCGCCTCGCGCGGCGAGACCCAGACGGAGTCGGTCGATTCCCGGCCGTCATGGGCGCCGAGTTGGTCCGGCGGCGCCGCCGCCAGAAAGAACCAGGTGTCGAAGCGTTTCGGCATGCCCTCGGGCGTGATCCAATGGGCGTAGGGAACGAGCGCATCGAGCGCCAGCACCAGACCGTGAGCTTCCAGAACCTGGAGAAAGCTGATCTTGCCCTCGCACAGTGCCAGACGATGCGCCGCCTCGATGTCGCGAGCGGCAGCGGCATCGATCAGCGCGTCCGATCGGCGCAGCCGCGCCAGCAGGATGCCGCTCTCCTCGAAGGTCTCGCGCACCCCGGCGATGCGGAAGCCGAGCGCCTCGGCTTCAAGACCCTCGTCGCCGGCATAGAGCTCCGGCCTGCCGGCGATCTCCTGATCGCCTCTGTCGACGCTACCGCCGGGAAACACCAGGGCGCCCGAGTTGAACTCGATCTGATGGTGACGCACCATCATGAACACCTCGATCTCGCGTGCGACTGCGCTGTCGCGCAGCAGCAGCACGGTCGAGGCGGGACGGACGGCGGCAGCGTCAGCCATGGTCACTCCGCGGCGGTGGCACGAGGTTGCAGATTGGCACGCGCGTCGTAACGCGCCACGCGCGACAAGAGATAGTCGACCTCGGCCCTGGCCGCGGCCGTGATCGCGGAGGCCGGCTTGCGCTGCGCGCTGGAGGCGATCGCGCCGCGCTTCTGCAGCACGTATTTGCGCACGGCGAGCCCTGCCCCCGGCTGCTGCTCGTAGCGCACGAGCGGCAGATGCGCGTCGAACAGGTCATGCGCGGCGTCGCGCTTGCCCGCCTGCGACAGCTTGACCACGTCGACCAGCATTTCAGGGAAGGCGTAGCCGGTCATGGCACCGTCGGCGCCGCGCTCCATCTCGAAGTCGAGGAACAGGCCGCCATTGCCGCACAGGATCGACAGCGGCCTCAGCGAGCCGTCCTTCTGGAACGCGCGCAGCGTCGAGATCTTCTCCAGGCCCGGCCAGTCCTCATGCTTGAGCATCACGCAGGAGGGGCTGTCCATGACGATCTTGCGGATGACGGCCGGCGTGAACTGGACGCTCAGCGTCAGCGGGTAGTCCTGCAGCACCCACGGAATGTCCTCGCCGATGGCCTCCTGGGCCTGCTTGAAATAGCCCGTGATCTGATCATCGGTGCGCAGGCTCGGCGGCGGCGCGATCATCACGCCGGCAGCGCCCGCATCCATCGAGGCGCGCGCCAGTGCGCGCATGGTGGCAAAACCCGGCGCGGAGACACCGACGATGATCTGCAGGTTCTTGGCCCGCTTGGCAAAGCGCACTGCAACCTGCTCGGATTCAGCGGCGTCCAGTTTCGGCGCCTCGCCCATGATGCCCAGCACGGTGATGCCGTCGCAGCCGGCCTCGGCATAGAAATCGACCAGCCGGTCGATCGAGGCCTCGTCGATGCGACCGTCATCATGGAACGGCGTCGGCGCGATCGCGAAGGTGCCTTTGGCGGCGGCGGTGAGCTTCATCTCGTCTGGTCTCCAATCTCTCTGGCGTCATTCCGGACGCGCCAGGCGCAGGCCCGGAATGACGACCTGAATACATCAAAACCGCCGTGCGGACTTGGCTATATCGGCCTCCGAAAAGAATATCTCCTCTGCATGGGCGGCGATGTCCTCCGCTTTCCACGCCGACGACGGCGGTTTCCAGCCGTCCATTTCCATCATACGCAACTCGCGCACGCCGCGCGGACCGGACACGCCGAGCACCTTGCCGGTCTGATCCCCCGAGAGTCTGCTGACCATGTAGAGCACGGCTGGCGCGATGCCCTCGGGCGTCAGCGCCGCGCCCGGGTTTTCCTTGTAGCGCGGCAGGTCCGCGGTCATGCGGGTCAGCGCGCCCGGCGCGAGCGTCCACACCCGGATGTTGTACTTGCGGCCCTCGATCGCCAGCACGTTCGACAGGCCCCAGATACCGCCCTTCGCGGCCCCGTAATTGGATTGGCCGAAGTTGCCGATCAGGCCCGAGGTCGAGGAGGTGTTGACGATGACGCCGCCGCCATTGTCGCGCATCCAGCGGAACACGGGAAGCGTGCAGCAGAAGGTGCCCTTGAGGTGCACCTGGATCACCTTGTCCCAGTCGGCCTCGCTCGACTTGGCGAAGGTCTGGTCGCGCAGGATGCCGGCATTGTTGACCAGGATGTCGGCGCGGCCGAAATGGCGGATGGCATCGTCGAACACCGACTGGCCGCCGGCCATGGTCGAGATGTCGGCGCCGTTGGCGACGGCGCGGCCGCCTTCAGCGGTGATGGCCGCCACCACCTGCTCGGCCATCGACAGGTCCGAGCCGGAGCCGTCGCGCGGGCCACCGAGATCGTTCACGACCACCGCCGCGCCCTCGCGTGCAAACAGTTTGGCGTAGGCCTCGCCGAGACCGCCACCTGCGCCGGTGATCAGCGCCACCTTGCCGTCGAGCAGTCCCATGGATGTCTCCTCCTGCGCCGTGTCTTTTGTTGCCCGTCATGGCCGGCCATGACGGCAACTAACAGACGTGCCTCACATGGCAATAATCAACCCAGCACGGTCTTGCCGTTCTTGATCACGGTGACGTTCCGCTCCTTCACCCGCGCCTCGAACGAGATCACGTCGCCGTCCTTCCACAGATCGACCGTCACGGTCTCGCCGGGAAACACCGGCGAGGAGAATCGCGCGGCGTGCTGGCGGAAGGCTGACGCATCGTAGTCGGCGTAGGTCTGCAGCACGGCGCGGCAGGTCAGGCCGTAGGTGCACATGCCGTGCAGAATCGGCCGCGGGAAGCCCGCGCGGCGCGCGAATTCGGGATCCGAGTGTAGCGGGTTGCGGTCGCCGCAGAGGCGGTAGATCAGCGCCTGGTCGGGCCGCGTCGAAATCTCGACGCTGCGGTCGGGTGCACGCGACGGCACCGGATGCGGGTCGGGGATGCCGCCGGAGGGACCGCCGAAGCCGCCGTCGCCGCGGGCGAAGCGCGAGGCCACCAGGGTCGCCAGCGGCGCGCCGCTCTCGTCGCGCAGGATGGTCTGGTGGCGGATCACGGCACCCTTGTCCTTGCCCTTGTCGGACACCGCGAGCACGGAGGAATCCGCGGTGATCTTCGCCGCCACCGCCAGCGGCTTGTGAAAGGTGATGTCGCGCTCGCCGTCGACGACCAGCACGCGGTTCAGCTTCATGTCGCCGGGGCCTGCGCCCCAGGCGGCGACGGAGGCAAAGGTCGGCACCACCTTCAGTGGACGCGGCTCGGCCGTGGCCTCGTTGACGAAGGCAAGCTCCTTCTCGTCCATCGGATCGGCCCCCATGCCGATGCCGTAGGCGTAGAGCATCACCTCGCGATCGGTGTAGGCGTAGTTCTGCCCGATCGCCTTCATCGCCATCAGCTCATCGTAGTTGATCGGCATGTTGCCTCCCCAAACCTCGTTCTTTGTAGGGTGGGGAAAGCGAAGCGTGCCCACCGCCTTTCTTGGTAGAACGGTGGGCACGGCGCTCTGCACCTTTGCCCACCCTACGCACTCGTCGTGGAGCACACCGCTCGTTCCGCATCCGTCATTGCGAGCGGAGCGAAGCAATCCAGGGCTGCGCAAGGACTCTGGATTGCTTCGTCGCTTCGCTCCTCGCAATGACGCGTGGATGCATCTTTGCTCCCTCTCCTAAACCGGCGTGAAGAACGGCAGCGGGGCGCCGTCGGTCGGCTTGAACACCACCTTCACCTTCTGGCCGATCTTCAACGCGTCGAAATCGCAATCGACGAAATTGGTCTGCAGCGACGGGCCCTCCTTCAAGGTGACGTAGCCGATCGCGTAAGGGTCGGTCGGCGACTTCCGCATGATCGAGAACGTGTAGATTTCCCCCTCGCCCGCGCTCTGCTCCCACACCGTCTGGTCCGAGAAGCAGAACGGACAGATCGAGCGCGGAAAATAATGCGCCTCGCCACAGGCCGTGCAGCGCTTGATCATGAACTTGCCCTCGGCCGCGGCATCCCAGAACGCCTTGGTCTCGGGATTGGTGATGGGGGCCGGCAGTTTCTTCGCTTCGGACATCAGACGCGCTCCAGAATGCAGGTCGAGGCGGCGTGGCGCACGCCGAGCAGGCCGCCGGTGCCATGGGCGATGGCGAGATCGCAGTTTTGCACCTGCACCTTGGGATGGGCTTCGCCGCGCAGCTGGCGCACGGCCTCGATCACCTTGGTCATGCCGCCGCGGTTGACGGGATGGTTGCTGCAGAGGCCGCCGCCATCGGTGTTGAACGGCAGCTTGCCGACACCGGAGATGAGATTGCCGTCGGCGACGAACTTGCCGCCCTCACCCTTCTTGCAGAAGCCGAGATCCTCGAGCTGCATCAGCACGGTGATGGTGAAGCTGTCATAGATCGAGGCGTATTTGATGTCCTTGGGGGTCACGCCCGCTTCCGCGAAGGCGCGCGGGCCGGACCACACACCGGCGGAATAAGTGAGATCGAGGTTCTTGCCGCCGCGCGGCCCCTTCATCGCCTCGCCATGGCCGATGAGACGCACCAGCGGCTTCTTCAGACTCCTGGCGATCTCCGGCGTGGTCACGATCAGCGCGCCGCCGCCGTCGGTGACGACGCAGCAATCCATGCGGTGCAGCGGATCGGAAATCATCGGCGAGTTGATCACGTCCTCGACCGTGACGACCTCCTTCAGCATCGCATGCGGATTGTACTGCGCGTGATGCGAGGCCGCGACCTTGATCCAGGCGAGCTGCTCCGACGTGGTGCCGTAATCGTGCATGTGGCGCATCGCGCACATGCCATAGGCGTTGTGGGTGGTGGCGCCATAGGCCATCTCGAAATCGGCCTCGGCGCCAGCGGCACGCGGCGGCATCGGCCCGGTGCGCGGCTTGCCGGCCAAGGTGATCAGCGCGATCGAGCATTTACCGGCGGCGATGGCCTCGGCGGCATGGCCAACATGGATGAGATAGGAGCAGCCGCCGGTCTCGGTGGAGTCGATGTGCCGGACCTTCAGCCCGAGATAGTCGACCATCGGCCACGCGCCGCCCGGCGCGTCGCCGGCGCAGAAATAGCCGTCGACATCCTTCGCGCTGAGACCCGCATCCTCGAGCGCGCCCTTGGCGACCTCGGCATGCAGCTGCGCGGTGGATTTGTCGGGTGCATGCCGGGTCGGATGCTCATAGATCCCGGCAATGTAGGCCTTGCCCTTGATGGTCAACTCCGTCTCCGCTTCCTGTCGTTTCGTCCCGGGTGGTTGGAAATTTTTGGACCGTTGGATAGAGCTTGGCAAGCGTGGAAAATATTCCGCGGGGTGGAGATGGTCGCACCCAAGCGACATATTTCGATGTTGCACGCGACAGCGCCCACGCTGTCATCCTCCGGCTGACCGGACGTCCCGTCGTCCAGGGATCGCAATGATTGGATCGAGACGCCGCGGCGTACTGGATCGCCCGGTTCAAGCCGGGCGATGACAGCGGAGTGCGTGGTGGGATTCTCGCACAAGCCACACCATCGCAATCCCGCGACAGACACTGCCCGGGTCATGCTCATCTCGTTCACCCTCGTCAAGTCGGAGGGCGCAGGGAAGGCCAGGCGTCGGCTGACGCCTGCGGCCCGCCTGCGAAAAAAATGCAGGCGGCAGTCACCACAGGTCTGGCCGAACAACCGGCGGATTCAATTGGTCGTCGCAACACTCGATGAGGAGGTTGCGATGGGCATTCGAAAGAAACGGTCAACGCGGGGCAAGCTGGGATCATTGGGGCGCCCACCAGTTGCGGGGCGTGCGGAACAGCAGAAATTTTGGCGTGGGATTGCCGCTGGGTTGAACAGCGAGAATGCTGCGCTGGCTGCTGGATTATCGGATGCTGTCGGCCCCCGATTATTTCGAAAAGCGGGCGGCGTGGCACCGGCAATGTTCCGACCTTCAGCGAAGCCGCTCTCCGGACGGCACCTCTCTTTTTCTGAGCGCGAAGAGATTGCGCTGCTGAATGCGCAGCGCCATTCTGTACGAGAGATAGCGCGGCGTCTCAATCGATCTCCCTCGACCATCTCCCGTGAACTCGATCGCAATGCGGCCACGCACGGCGGCAAGATGGCCTATCGGGCGACGGCCGCCCAGTGGCATGCAGATCGATCGGCCCGGCGTCCTAAGCCGAGCAAGCTTGCAAGCAACGCCGCCTTGCGCGCTTATGTTGAAGAGCGGCTTGCAGGGTTTGTCGCACCTCCAGGCGGCGTTCGGCGGAAGGCCGGTCGTGCGGGCTCTAGCCAGGATCAGGGGTGGACGAAAGCGTGGAGTCCCGAGCAGATTGCCCGGCGCTTACCGATCGACTTCCCGGATGACGAGGCGATGCGCATCAGCCACGAAGCCATTTACCAGGCGCTTTTTGTTCAGGGCCGAGGAGCGCTGAAACGCGAGTTGTCGTCCTGTTTGCGAACGGGACGTGCGCTGCGCGTGCCCCGAGCGCGTACGCGGAAGCGCAGCAAAGGCTTCATATCGCCAGAGATCATGATCAGTGAGCGTCCGGCCGAAGTCGCGGATCGAGCTGTGCCGGGACATTGGGAAGGAGATCTGATCGTCGGCTCCGCCAGCTCGGCAATCGGCACGCTGGTCGAACGCAGCACGCGGTTTACAATGCTCCTGCACCTTCCACGGCTGCCGGGGTTTGACGATGGCCCACGTACGAAGGGTGGGCCTGCGCTCTCCGGACACGGAGCTGAAGCGGTACGCGATGCGATCACGCGCACCATCGTCACCTTGCCCAAAGAACTCCGCCGCTCGCTAACCTGGGATCAGGGGACCGAAATGGCTCAACACAGTGACCTCAAGATCGATACAGACCTTCAGATCTACTTCTGCGATCCAAGAAGCCCCTGGCAACGTGGCACGAACGAGAACACGAATGGCCTGCTGCGGCAGTACTTCCCGAAAGGTACCGATCTGAGCGTCTACGATGCTGACGAGATCGCCGCCGTGGCCGCAGCGCTCAATTCCCGACCGAGAAAGACGCTAGGATGGAAAACTCCAGCAGAAGCGCTTGACGAGCTGCTGTCACGAATGAAAACACTTGGTGTTGCGACCACCGATTGAGCCCGCCACCCGGCCTTCCCTGCGCGATGGTCTTCACGCTTATACGCAGTCTGCCTGGTGCGCCGGGCTTGTTGGCCACCATTGCCCGCGCGGCGCGCAAGCGCCGTCGCGAACGTAGCACCAGCGTCGGGGTGCCAGCACGCTGCGACTTCGCGTCCGCGGCCTCGCCGTTCGTCCGCGCATCCAGGGACACGCTGCGGCAAAACCACGGCCATCGCTCCCCGCCCCGCGTGTCGTGACGATCGCGCGCTACGCCCCTCCGTACCGAGGCGGGATACGCACAATAGAGCATGATTTCTGATATTCGTAAAGAGAAATCTTTGGGCTGGAATAGTGCTTGCTGAACCGCTCCAACGAAGCAGCCGAGATATTCCAAACCGCTTTGCGGTCGCTACCGCACGACAACAAGGGCGGCGCCGGAGAATAGCGTTTCAGAGATCAGCGGCAACACGGCTCGAGCTGCACGACTGCTGCCTACAGGTTGTTCGCCCCCGACGGCCCATGCTATCAACACCGTCAAGCGCCGATTTGACCATCAGCTTGCGGGCGCGTCTCAAAATGCAGCTAAAGCGAACGGGTCCCGCATGGAAAATCCCTGCCGGCCGTTCTCTGAACGGAGGCTCCCATGCGGTTTGCGGCCATTGCCGACATTCACGGAAATTCCGACGCGCTGGCCGCGGTCCTGAAGGACATTGCGGCGCTCGGCATCGATGAGGTCGTCAATCTCGGTGATCATCTCAGCGGCCCGCTCGAACCGGTTCGAACGGCGGAGATGCTGATGGCACGCGACTTTCCGTCGATCCGGGGCGATCAGGACCGGCACATGATCGATCTCTATCGTGCGGGAGACACGGGGCGCAGCGACGTCCGCGCCCTCGATCAGGTGCATGTCGGCTGGTTGGCGGCGCAGCCGGCGACGCTGATCTATCACGACGACGTCTTCCTGTGCCATGCCGCGCCGGACGACGACGCCGTGTTCTGGCTCGATGAGGTCACCGCCTATGGCACGCTGCGTCAGAGCCCCCTTGCGCGTATCGAAGCACGGGCCGCCGGCATCGATGCCTCGCTGATCCTGTGCGGACACAGCCACATTCCGCGCATTGTCCGGCTCAGCGATGGCCGGCTCGTCGTCAATCCCGGCAGCGTCGGGCTACCCGGCTATCGCGGCCGCCCTCCGCACGGCTACCACGTCGAGACCGGGACGCCCGATGCCTGCTATGCGATCGCGGAGCAACGGCTTGGACGGTGGTCGCTGACAATCCGCTATGTGCCGTACGATCCCGCGCGGATGGCGGCACTCGCACGACGCAAGGGCATGCACGACTGGGCGAATGCCATCGCGACCGGCTGGGTCGGGTGACGGCCGTCGCCGGCCCTCATCGCAGGGCGTGTTGGCGCCGGCGCGATTGAGCCGGCCGGGGGTCAGACAACAAGCAGCACACCGGACAGCAGCAGAATGCTCAGGATGAGCCTCCTGAACAAGGTGTCGTTGACCCTGCGGAAGGCGAAGATGCCGAGCGCCGTGCCGGCGAGCAGAGCCGGAATGCTCAGCGCGAGATCGACGATCACCCTCGACGACAGGTCCTGCCGGGCCAGCATCATCCCCAGCGAGGCGATCTGCATCACGGCAATGAAGGGCTGCACCAGGCCGCGCTGGTCGGTGTTCGGCAGGCCGTGCATCTCGCACCAAATGGTCGGCAGTGCTCCGGGCATCGCGGTCAGGCCACCGATCAGACCGCCGCCGAATCCGACGATCGCCGTGCGATGTCTGCTCATGCGTCGAACGCTGCCGAGGCCGGGCTTGAACAGCATGGTGGCGGCGTAGACCGCGATCGTCGGTCCGAACATCTGTTGGAACAGCCGGGCGTCGGCGTTGCGCAGCAGCCAGAGCGCCAAGGGCACGCCAAGCAGCCCGCCCAGGATCAGGACCAGGCTTTCCTTCCATCGGATGCTGTTGCGCAACGCCCACAGATTCGTCGCCTGCACGCCGACGCTGCACGCCATCATCAGCGGCACCGCCTCCAACGGCTGCAGACCATGCAGCAGGATCGCGCCGGCCACGGCCGAGAAGGCAAATCCGGCCAATCCGGAAACGAAGGCGCCAGAGAACACGGCGGCGCTGAGCAACAAGAAAGAGGCGAGCCCGGGCATGAATATCTCCGGCTGATGAGGGTTGAAATGAGCGAGCTTCAATCGTGGGATGGGAGCGTCGAAACCGGCTGCGCCTGCGTGCCGTCCCGCATGGCAGCACCTCGCAGGATCGCACCGGCGACAACGTGCAGGAGCAGAAAGATGGCGAGGACGCTCGCCGCCAGCGCCGCCTGCGGCGTGATCGACAGCTTGCGCCGCGGCGGGGTCTCGTTGGCCTGCATCTCCGTCACCTCCAGCTACTGCTGTCAGGCTGGTAGCACCGCGACGTCCCCTGGCCGTCCCTTGTGCCGTGATCCCGGAGCTCGTCACGAAGGCGTGTTCGGCGGCGGAGTCTTGTTTGCTCGCCGTGCGGCTGCTGTCGCGCACGACGCGATCGGTCGCTCCCACCGAGGCCGGCGAGCGTCTGCTGCACCGGATCGGGCCGCGGTCCGAGAAGATCGAAAGCGAGCTCGTCGGGCAGACCACACCCGCCTTCGCGGTTCTGTGCGAGGCGCTACGCCATCGCGCCTGACCGGCGAAGGATTCCGCTTGACTAATCCATAACCAACCGGTTATGCGTCAATCCATAACCAATGAGTTATGGATCGAATGCCGCGCTCTCCCGACATGCTGTTCCGAACGCTTGCCGACCCGACGCGGCGCGCCATCTTCGAAGGCCTGTGCCGGCATGGCGAGCAGACCGTCGGGGCGCTGACGGCCAAGGCCGGCGTATCGCAGCCGGCGGTGTCGAAGCATCTCGGCCTGCTCAAGCAGGCGGGCCTGGTGCGGGAGCGTCACGAAGGCCGCCAGACGCATTACCGCGCGCAACCCAAGGCGCTGGCGCCGCTGCTCGACTGGACGAGCCGGATGGCTGCGTTCTGGGAGAGCCGGTTCGACCAGCTCGACACTCTGCTCAACAGGATGGATCAATGAGCTCACCCGCGCCAGAAACCCGCACCGTCGTCGTCGAGCGCGAATTCGCGCATCCGCCCGAAAAACTCTGGCGCGCGCTGACGCAGCCGCATCTGATCGCGGAGTGGCTGATGACCAACGACTTTGCGCCGTCGGTCGATCATCGCTTCAAGCTGAAGGCCGACTGGGGCGTCGTCGACTGCCAGGTCGTGACCATCGAGCCGCACAAGACGTTGTCCTACACCTGGGCGGCGGCCGGCCTCGACAGCGTCGTGACCTGGACGCTGACGCCGACCGCCTTGGGCACGCACCTGCGCATGGAGCAGACCGGCTTCGCAGCCGACCAGACCCGCGCCTATCAGGGCGCACGCTACGGCTGGCCGAAATTCTTCGATGCGCTCGAACAGAGCGTCGCGCGCCTCGGCTGAGGCGTGCGCATCACGACGTCATCAGGGGAGAAGCACTTGAACTGGAACAACACCGTCCGGCAGGTCCATCGCTGGGTATCGATCGCCTTCACGGTCGCCGTCATCGTCAACATCGCCGCGATGACGCAGACGCAAGCCCCGCTGTGGGTCGGCCTGCTGGCGCTGATTCCGCTCATCGTGCTGCTCGGCACGGGGCTGTATCTGTTCGCGCTGCCCTACGTCGCGACGAAGTTGACCGCCTCGCGGGTGGAGCGCTGAACGGGCAATCGCGCCCAGCGGCGTTTTCCGGGAGGGAGTCAAGCCTCTTGGCGATCCGGCAGGTCGAGCGTGCGTCAGCGAAGACGATCGCTGGCCGCCTCCAAGGACCGTCTTGCGTTCGCGGCCGAACCGCGCCCTACTGGCGCGTCTTCCGCCAACGAGGCTATTCTGACGTGAACGCTCTTACGCTCTTCAGCTTCGCCATCGTCGCCTTCATCGGGATCGCGACCCCCGGTCCGACGGTGCTGCTGGCCCTCACCAACGGCTCGCGTGTCGGTGTACGCCGCGCCTGGGCCGGCATCGCCGGCGCGGTGGCTTCGGACTTCATCCTCATCGGCGCCGTCGCGGTCGGTCTGGGCGCGCTGCTGGCCGCTTCAGAATTCTGGTTCTCGGTCGTGAAGTGGATCGGCGTGGCCTACCTCGCCTATCTCGGGCTGATGCTGCTGCGGTCCAGCGGGTCGATCGACCTTGCGGCGTCCGCAGACGGCAAGGACGGGTCACGACAGCCGCACGCGCTGTTTCTGAAAAGCTTCCTCGTCGCGATCACCAATCCAAAGGGCTATCTGTTCTTCTCGGCATTCCTGCCGCAGTTCGTGGTGCCGTCCGCGCCGCAGCTGCCGCAATATCTCACGCTGGCCCTCACCTTCGCGATGCTCGATGTCCTGATCATGCTCGCCTACGCGAGCGCGGGCTCGCAAGCGATGCGTTTCCTCAAGCGCTCCGGTGCCCTCTGGCTCGATCGCATCTGCGGCGGCGCGCTGCTGAGCCTTGCCGGCGCCCTTGCGCTTTACCGGCGAGCCGGCCCCTGACCCGGCCGCGCGTCGCGGTCGTCCACCTACTCCGCCGACCGCCGCATGTGGCGCTCGGTCACCGTGCGCATCGTCACCAGCTCCTCCGCGGCCGAGGGATGCCTGGCGCCAACCTCAATCGCACGAGCTTATACGTCCGTCGCGGGAAGAGAAAAGCACGGCATCACGAAGGCCGGTCTCGTGAAGCCCTGCCGCCGGTTCAAGGCCGCAGCAACCAGCAGAATGCCTCGCGCAGGATCTCAGTGCCGTTCGTCCGGTGCCAGGCGCCATGGGCGATCACGATCCGCTCGGGGTGCCACGCCAGCATGGTCTCGACCGCGGCCCGCAACTCGGGTCGGTGCCGCCAGGTAAATGTCAGCCGGAGATCGCGCGGCAGGCCGCCATGCGGCGGACCGACGCCCCCGATCCAACTCAGGTAGCGCGCCAAGCCGGCACCGATCTTGGCCGGCTCGAAATTCTCCATCAGATCGGTCAGGATCAGCGTGCGCGAAGGGCGATGGAAGAACACGACCTCCGTCATATAGCTGCCGAGGACGGGCAAGGTCGCGATCTCATCATCCCAGGGATAGCCACCGCTGTGATCCAGTGGCCTGCCCTGGAATTCGATGCGGCCCTTCGCCTGCGCGCGAATGCCCGGCGCCAGATAGATTGCCGCGTGGGGAAAGGCCGCCTGCCAGTCGGGGATCCACCAATAGTGGATGCGATTCGGACCAATGATGTCGCGGACGCGGCCTTCCCGGTCGATCTCGGCCCGCAGCGCCGGCGTCAACGGCGTGGGCGAGTGGATGAACAGATCGCCGGAGGCGCATCGCACCACGGTCATGCGGGTGGGAAACGGAAATTTCAGCCCGGGAATGCCGAAGCGGATCACGGGCCCGTCGACGATCCAGATGTTCTCGGCAACGGGCTTCAGGGTGTTCAGCGGCGGATAGGTCGCAAGGCAATCATCGTGGGACATGCTGGTCGCTCTCCAACCGCTGAACGGTTCCAACGGCAGCAAG
This sequence comes from Bradyrhizobium sp. SZCCHNRI3052, assembly GCF_032484895.1. Classification (NCBI taxonomy): domain Bacteria; kingdom Pseudomonadati; phylum Pseudomonadota; class Alphaproteobacteria; order Hyphomicrobiales; family Nitrobacteraceae; genus Bradyrhizobium; species Bradyrhizobium sp. SZCCHNRI3052. The sequence continues at coordinate 52,731 of NZ_JAUETW010000010.1, forward strand.
TCCGATCGGCCACGGTGTGGACCGTCGTCACCGTGAGCACTGGCCCACCGCAATCGCTACGGACGCCGGCCGGGCACGAGCCCCAAAAGCGGTTGACGCCCTACTCCGCCGCCGGCCGCACGTGGCGCTCGGTCACCGTGCGCATCGTCACCAGCTCCTCGGCGGCGGAGGGATGCAGCGCGATGGTGGCGTCGAAATCGGCCTTGGTCGCCTTCATCTTGATGGCGATCGCCACCGCTTGCGTGATCTCGGCGGCCATGTCGCCGACGATGTGGCAGCCGAGCACGCGGTCGGTCGCGCCATCGACGACGAGCTTCATCAGAACGCGGGTGTCGCGGCCGGACATCGTCGCCTTGATCGGGCGGAAATTCGTCTTGTAGATGTCGACGCGGTCGTACAGCTCGCGCGCCTGCGTCTCGGTGAGACCGACCGTGCCCACTTCAGGCTGGCAGAACACGGCCGTCGGAATGTCCGCGTGGTCGACGCGCACGGTCTTGCCGCCGAACACGGTGTCGGCAAAAGCGTGGCCCTCGCGGATCGCGACCGGCGTCAGGTTGAAGCGATGGGTGACGTCGCCGATCGCGTAGATGCTCGGCACCGAGCTCTGCGAGAACGCGTCCACCGCGATGCCGCCGTTCCTTGGATTGATGGCGACCCCGGCCTTCTCCAGGCCGAGATTGGCCACCGCCGGATGGCGGCCGATCGCGAACATCACCTTGTCGGAGGCGATGCTGGAGCCGTTCGACAGATGCGTGGTGTAGTCCTGGCCGTGCCTGTCGACGCTGGTGACCGTGCAGCCGGTCAGGATGGTGATGCCTTCCTTCTCCATCTCGGAGCGGACATGTTTGCGGACGTCCTCGTCGAAACCGCGCAGGATGTTGTCGCCGCGATAGACGACGGTCACGTCGGAGCCGAAATTGGCGAAGATGCAGGCGAATTCGAGCGCGATGTAGCCGCCGCCCTGGATCACGATGCGGCGCGGCAGCTCGTCGAGATGAAACGCCTCGTTGGAGGAGATGACGTGCTCGATGCCGGGAATCGGCGTGCCGTGGTTGGGCGCGCCGCCGGTCGCGATGAGAATGTATTTGGCGCAGACGGTCTCGCCGGTCATCAGCCGCACGGTGTGGGCGTCCTCGAGCACCGCGCGGGTCTTGACGATCCTGGCGCCAGACTTCTCGACGTTGCTGGTGTAGGCCGCCTCGAGCCGGGCGATCTCCTTGTCCTTGTTCCTGATCAGCGTCGGCCAGTCGAAGGTCGCGGTCGGGATGGTCCAGCCGAAGCCGGCGGCATCGGCGATCTCCTGACGGACATGCGAGCCGATCACGAACAGCTTCTTAGGGACACAGCCGCGGATCACGCAGGTGCCGCCCATGCGATATTCCTCGGCGACCATCACGCGGGCGCCATAGCCGCTCGCGATGCGGGCGGCGCGCACGCCGCCCGAGCCGCCACCGATCACGAACAGGTCGACGTCGAATTCAGCCATCTCTCCCCCGACCTGGCCTTTCGGCCGCAAGCCTCAGATCGGCTTGTTGCGTTTGCGCATCTCGGCGCGGAACTGCGCGGTGACAGTGTCGGAAAATTCCGCCGCCCACAGGTTCATCGCCTGCATGCTCATCTGGATCGCCTTCGGCTCCGCCGCAAGCAGCTTCTGGCCGATGGCAGACTTGTAGAAGGCGACGAGGTTGGCGATCTCCTGGTCGGAGAACTCGTTGCAGTAGATCTGCGCCATCTTCTCGCCGATCTCCTTCTCCTTGCCGGCGTAGGTCTGCGCGACCACCACGGCGACCTCGTCGAGGTCCTTCTGGTAGTTGAGATTGGACTGCAGCAGCGCCTGCTTGGTCTGCTGCACGATGCCGGGGACGGCATTGGCGTACATCGCAGCCGCGTTCTTCATCCCCAGAATCTCGCGCGCGCCGGCCATGCAGGCGGGCGAGGCCGGCTTCAGCGCAGGTGCCTGGCCCTGCGCCGCAACCGGGCTTGCCGAGGCCAAGGCCAGCACGATTCCGGCGGCCGGCAAGATTCTGAACACGCTCTTCATTCCAAGTCTCCTGTGAGTTGCCGCCATGAGCGCAGCCTCGTGCCGCGCTCAGGGCCGCTGGATAACGCGAATTCCCTGTGCGCCTGCCAGGATCGCCGTGCTGCCGAGGCCGATGAACAGCCCATGCTCGACCACGCCCGGAATTGCGCTCAAAAGACCCGCCAGGCGCGGGGGATCCATGATCTCCCCAAGGCGGACGTCGATAATCCAGTGGCCGCCATCGGTGACGAAAACGTGGCCGTCTGCGGACTTGCGCAGGCTCATCGGCCCGGACACGCCGGCCGTGGCGAAGGCGTCACTCATCTCGCGCTGAGTCGCGGCGAGGCCGAACGGAACCACCTCGACCGGCAGCGGGTAGCGGCCGAGCTGCGCCACCCATTTACTGTCGTCGGCGATCACGATCATGCGATCCGAAGCGCTGGCGACGATCTTCTCGCGCAGCAGCGCGCCGCCGCCGCCCTTGATCAGGTCGAGCGCCGGATTGATCTCGTCTGCGCCGTCGATGGTGATGTCGAGCCGGTCGATCTCATTGAGCGTGGTCAGCGGCACGCCGCACGCTTGCGCCTGCGCCCTTGTCGCCTCCGAGGTCGGCACGCCCACGATCTTGAGGCCGGCGCGCACCTTTTCTCCGAGCAGATCGACGAAATGCTTGGCAGTCGATCCGGTGCCGAGACCGAGCTTCATGCCGCTCTCGACCTCCTCCAGCGCACGCGCCGCTGCCTGCCGCTTCAATGCATCCATGTCGACCAAGGAACCCGCCCTTCGCACCCAGGGCCCCCACGGGCGGGGGCCGAAAGCCGGCGCATATCTAGCGATGTTTTGACGCGGGGCCTAGCTCTCGCCGGCCACGAAATCGGACAAAATGCCATTGCGGGCCTCTTGCAAGGACATGAGCCGGCCGCTAGCGGATACCGATGCCCATCTCCAGCACCATCGTCTTCGATCTCGACGGCACCCTGGTCGACACGGCGCCGGATCTCATCAGCGCGCTCAATCACGTCCTGCAGCGCGAGGGTCTGCGGCCGGTGCCGCTGGCCTCGGCCCGCAAGATGATCGGCCACGGCGCCCGCAAGCTGATCGAGCGCGGTCTGGAGGCGGAGGGTCGCTTCGCCAGCACCGATGACATCGGCCGCCTCACCACCGATTTCATCGATTTCTACGCTGAGAACATCGCCATCGAATCGCGCCCCTTCGAGGGGCTGGAGGCGGCGCTCGACGAGCTTGCCGGCCGCGGCTGCCAGTTCGCGGTGTGCACCAACAAGCTGGAATGGCTGTCGAAGCGGCTGCTCGACCAGCTCGGCCTGTCCTCCCGCTTCGCCGCGATCTGCGGTGCCGACACGTTCGGGGTCGCCAAGCCGGATCCGGCGATCCTGCGCCAGACCATCGCGCAGGCCGGCGGCGAGGTCGGGGCCGCGATCATGGTCGGCGATGCCGGCACCGACGTCGGCGCCGCCCGCCGCGCCGGCGTGCCGGTGATCGGCTGCACCTTCGGCTATACCGACGTACCGATCGCGGAGCTCAATCCGGACCACCTGATCGACCACATGCGCGAGCTGCCAGCCGCCGTTGCCGCCCTCAGCCCATCGCTCAGGATCGCCTGAGCCAACTTGCGATTCCACTGCCGCATCGCACCCTAACCCACTGCCCTGTCGACCTGAATCCGCACCTTGCGGTGCGTTAACGTTCTGTTGAGAATAGGGTTGACCGCAGTTGCGCCGCTGTTCTGACGCTCCTATGGTCGCCCTGGGATTGCGGCCGATGGCCGCAGGGTTGTGGGGCGGACATCATGATGCGGCGTGTCATCGCAATTGCGGTTGCGGGAGCCGGCTTGGCCGGTTGCTCGTCCTTCTCCATGGACAGCTTCAAGATGGCAGCGCCCGAGGTTCCGGTGCAGCTCGACTCCGTGCCGCCGGGCGCCGACGCCAAGACCTCGCTCGGACCGGGCTGCAAGACGCCGTGCACCGTCTCGGTGCCGGCGCCCGATGCAGGCTTCAGCGTCACCTTCACGATGGACAAGTACCAGCCCGCGACCATCCCGGTGCAGGTGATCCGCAACTCCGGCGATTTCAACACCTCGCCGCCGGTGGTGATGGACCCGAGCCCGGTCGTCGCCGAGCTGCAGCCGATGCCCGGCGCGCCGCCGAAGGCCGTCAAGCGCATGCGGCCGAAGAAGCCGAAGCCGCAGAAGTCCGCCGCTGCGCCGGACGCACCGGCGGCCACCGGGTCCGCCTTCCCCGCCCCCGCGCCGGGACGCCAATAGCGGACCGTCGTCCCGCGCGTCCCCTTGCCAAGGCGAAGCTGCATTGCAGCATCGACGGATCCACGTCGATGATTGTGGGGCGCGGCGATCATGATTAGATTGTCGTGAGACCGACATCCGGCCGCGCTTGCGCGGCCGCCGCGTGGCATCGCCGCCACCTGGGCCGCCACCAGCCAAGGCTTTCATCAAGGCTTTCCATGACCGCAGAGACGTTGAGTGACACCGCCCTGACGCGCCCGATGACCGACCCGTTCGGTCGCCGCATCAGCTATCTGCGCGTCTCGGTGACCGACCGCTGCGACTTGCGCTGCTTCTATTGCATGTCCGAGGACATGACCTTCCTGCCGAAGGCCGACCTGCTGACGCTCGAAGAGCTCGACCGGCTGTGCTCGGCGTTCATCCACAAGGGCGTCAAGAAGCTCAGGCTCACCGGCGGGGAGCCGCTGGTCCGGCGCAACGTGATGGGCCTGGTCCGCTCGCTGTCGCGACATCTGAAGAGCGGCGCGCTCAACGAGCTGACGATGACGACCAACGCGACGCAGCTCGCCAAATATGCCGCCGAGCTCGCCGATTGCGGCGTCCGTCGCATCAACGTCTCGCTCGACACGCTCGACCCGGACAAGTTCCGCGCCATCACCCGCTGGGGCGATCTCGAGCGCGTGCTGGCCGGTATCGAGGCGGCGCGCGCCGCAGGTCTCGCCGTGAAGATCAACGCCGTCGCGCTGAAGAACATGAACGAGGACGAGATCCCCTCGCTGATCGACTGGGCGCACGGCAAGGGCATGGCGTTGACCTTGATCGAGGTGATGCCGATGGGCGAGATCGGCGAGGGCCGCATCGACCAGTATCTGCCGTTGTCGCTGCTGCGCGCGCGTCTGGCGCAGACCTACACCATGACCGACCTCGACGAGACCACCGGCGGCCCGGCCCGCTACGTCCGCGTCGCCGAGACCGGCGGCACGATCGGCTTCATCACGCCGATGACGCATAATTTCTGCGAGAGCTGCAATCGCGTCCGCGTCACCTGCACCGGCACCCTGCACACCTGCCTCGGCCACGAGGACGCCTCCGACCTGCGCAAGCCGCTGCGTGCCTCGGCGAGCGACGAGGAGCTCAGCGCCGCGATCGACCGCGCCATCGGCCTCAAGCCGAAGGGCCACGACTTCATCATCGACCGCCGCCACAACCGTCCGAGCGTCAGCCGGCACATGAGCGTGACGGGCGGGTAGTCGGAGTCCATAACCATCGGGCCCTGCGATCAATCGCAATCGGAGCCGGCCTGTTGGCCGGCCATTCAGCCGACGATCACGCATACCGTATGAGCGGATCGGCCCGAGGCGCAGTCACGACGCGGAGACTGATCATTTATCGGCTTGCGGCACGTCCCCATGCGGCGTAGCTTTCAGCTGCAGATCGCGCATTCGAAAGCAATTTGTCGGTTCGGCCTAGCGGGAGACAGCGATGGCAGACCCAGTCGCATGGCACCTGTCCGGTGACTATTTCGAGAATTGCAGCTGCAGCCTGCTGTGTCCGTGCCTCATGTCGGCCGCCCCTCCCCTGACCGCGCAACCGACCGAGGGGTTCTGCAACGTACCATTGCTGTTCCACATCGAAACCGGCCGCTATGGCGATGTCGCGCTCGATGGCCTCAACGCGGCGGTGATGCTGCATGCGCCCGGCGTGATGGCGGATGGAGACTGGTCGATCGCCGCCTATGTCGATCAGCGCGCCGACGATCCGCAGACGGAGGCGATGGCCGCGATCTTCACCGGAGCTGCCGGCGGCCCGATGGCTGCGTTCACGCCGCTGATCAGCACCAATCTCGGCGTGCGCAAAGTCGCCATCACCTTCCGGATCGACGGCAAGACGCGGTCCGCCGACATCGCCGACATTCTGCACATGTCCGTCGATCCGCTGCCGACCATGCACCCGAGCGGAGAGATGTGGGTGAACATCGGCCATCCCGTCAGCCCGGACAGGATGGCGCTCGCCGTCGGCGCCGCGGGCAACACCTACAACGATCACGGCATGCGTTGGGACAATTCCGGCAAGAACGGCCTGTACGCGTCGATCAGTTGGTCCAACCAGGCCTAATTCGACGTGGCGCAAGGCCGGCAACCCGCCTTGCAGATGACCGGCAGCGCCCTGGAAGCCGTGCTGCGGCGCGATCGCTGGATCGTCGGCGGCGCGATCACGATCATGGTCGCCCTGTCGTGGGCCTATGTTCTCTGGCTTGCCAACGACATGGACATGGGCGGCATGGACATGACCGGCTTCCGCATGATCCCGGCCGGCATCGGAATCATGTTGCCGGCCAGCGAGCCGTGGCGCGCGATCGAGTTCGCCTATGTGTTCCTGATGTGGGCTGTGATGATGGTCGGGATGATGGCGCCTTCGGCCGCGCCCATGGTCCTGATGTACGCCCGTGTGGGTCGGCACGGCCGCGCGCAGGGCCAGCCGTTCGCGGCGACCGGCTGGTTTGCGGCCGGCTATCTGCTCGCCTGGAGCGGCTTTTCGCTCGTGGCGACCGGCCTGCAATGGGTTGTGGAGCGGACTGCGCTGCTGGATTCGCGGATGGCGATCGACAACCATCTGCTCGGCGCCATCGTGCTGATCGCGGCAGGCATCTATCAGTGGACGCCGCTGAAGAGCGCCTGCCTTGCCCAATGCCAGTCGCCGCTTCTGTTCCTGATGCGTCACGGCGGCTTTCGCGGCGACCTGCAGGGCTGCGTGCTGCTGGGGCTTCGACACGGCGGCTATTGCATGGGCTGCTGCTGGGCTCTGATGGCGCTGCTGTTCGTCGGCGGGGTGATGAGCGTGATGTGGATTGCCATTCTGACCCTGCTCGTGCTGTTTGAGAAACTGACTCCGGTCGGACGATGGATCGCGCGCGCGGCCGGCATTGCTTGCAGTGCCGCGGGCGCCTGGATGCTGGTGTCCCCACCGCAATGACGCGCAACGACGCGATGCAGGTCGTCGCGAGAGTGGCGACTGCCCCTTGGCATGGGATGCGGGCAACATGGTAAGCAGGCTCCAGCGTGGTGACTCTGTCGCCTGGAATGCCGCAACCGAACTGACGCGAGACGCCCGTGATTCCCTGGAAGCTGATCGACACCGCAGACGTGCCCGGCGGCGGTGAGCCGCTGCGGCTGATGCAGCGCGGCAAGGAGTTCTCGATCAAGCTCGGTTCGAACGAGCTGATGAACAGCCGGCTGCACGGATCCGAGGAGGCGCTGGCAACCCTGAGCTGCGCCCGCATCAAGGCCGAGCCGGCTCCACGGCTGCTGATCGGCGGCCTCGGCATGGGCTTCACCTTGCGGGCGGCACTGAAGGTGCTGGGTTCGCAGGCCCGTATCACCGTCGCCGAGCTGGTGCCGGCGGTGATCGCCTGGGCGCGCGGGCCGATGGCCGAATTGTCCGGCGCAAGCCTTTCCGATCCGCGCGTCGACATCCACGAGGGCGACGTCGTGAAGCTGATCGCCGCAGGGCGCGGCACCTATGATGCGATCCTGCTCGATGTCGACAACGGTCCGCAGGGACTGACGCGGCAATCCAACGACGCGCTGTATGACCCCTCGGGTTTGCGCACCGCCTTCACCGCCCTGCGCCCCGGCGGCGTGCTGGCGGTATGGTCGTCCCACCCCGACGATCGCTTTGCCCCGCGCCTGCGCAAGGCAGGCTTCGCCGCCGAGGAGATCAACATCCGCGCCACCGGCCGCGGCGGCGGCTCCCGTCACGTGATCTGGATCGCGACGCGGCCGGCGTGATTGCGCCTCGTCGCGCGCGGAGCTCTCTGTCCTGAGAACTTTCTCCACCGGCTGTACTACCAGCGCTGATATTCTCCACGCCCGTTTGGATCAGCGTAGTGACGCGTCGGACCTCGTCCTATGATGCGTCGGCGGCGACGAGGGATGCTCCATTCTCCGGCTTGTAGACCGTAGTGGCCAGGGGCACGCTATGCAATGAGGGCGCGCCCCTGAATGGGAGAATTGCCATGGATGACAGAGCGAAGCGCGCTGCCTTGCAGCACCATTGGGATGCATCGGACGTGAATGATTTCGAAGCCGAGCACGACATCTATCGCGACGATGCCGTGCTGGATTATCCGCAATCGGGCGAACGCATCCAGGGCCGGCGCAACATTCAGGAGAGCCGCTTCGTGCAGCCCAGCAGGAAGCGCTTCGCAGTGCGCCGAATCATCGGGAGCGGCGATCTGTGGGTGACCGAACTGGTCCTGACCTATGATGGCGTGCCGTCTTACGTGGTGAGCGTCATGGAATTCCGGGACGGCGGAGTAGCGCACGAGACCCAATATTTCGGCGATCGCTTCGACCCAGCGCCCTCGCGCGCGCATCTCGTCGAGCGCATCAACTCGGCCTGAAGGGCGACGAACGGCCACGGCAACCGCATTTCGGTGACGGCGGCATTTCGGTAGCAGGACAGTGCATTTCTCGTCCTCGAGTCGCCGCGTCGCTGCAGCGGCGCCCTCCGCATCATCCGGCCACGCCGCCGAAAGCCTCACACCATCTCAGGTTGATTTCTCTCTCCTTCAGTTTACCCTTCCGCTCCTCGGCTCTCAATGTCGAGCGGGGTCCTTTGCATGGCGAGTCCCAAGATCATCATCCTGTCCGACGGGACCGGCAACGCCGCCTCGAGCGTGTGGCGAACCAACGTCTGGCGCATGTTCCAGGCGCTCGACCTGCAGGGCAACGCCCAGGCGGCCAAGTATGACGACGGCGTCGGCACATCGTCGTTCGTTCCGCTCGCCCTGCTCGGCGGCGCGTTCGGCTTCGGCCTCAAGCGCAACATCCTGGATGCCTATAAGTTCGTCTGCCGCAACTACGACCACGCGAACGGCTCGAAGATCTATCTGTTCGGCTTCAGCCGCGGCGCGTTCACCGTGCGGGTGCTCGCCGCGCTGATGCTCGATCAGGGGCTGATCGTTGCCGACACCGAGGCTGAGCTGCACGACGGCGCCGTGAAGGCCTATCGCGCCTATCGCGCCAAGGGGTACCATTCGATCTGGCGGATCGAAGTGCCGCTCCGCTGGATTCGCGATCATGTGCTGGTGCCGGTGATCGACCGCATCATGGGCCGTAAATCTCTCGACCTCATCGAGCGAAAAAGCCTCCCGGCGATCGAGTTCATCGGGCTGTGGGACACCGTCGCAGCCTATGGGCTACCGATCGACGAGATGACGCGGGGCATCTCCAACTGGGTGTGGCCGCTCGAGCTTCCCAATCGCGTGCTCAGTCCGCGGGTGACATGCGCGCGCCACGCGCTCGCGCTCGACGACGAGAGGACGACCTTCCACCCGGTGCTCTGGACCGAGGCGGGCGAGACCAAGCCGCAGGATGCCAGGACGATCGATGACGAGAGGCTGGTGCAGGTCTGGTTCGTCGGCATGCACGCCAATGTCGGCGGCGGCTATCCGGACGATTCCGTCTCCTACGTCCCCCTGACCTGGCTCGTCGGCGAGGCCGTCAAACGGGGCTTGATCTTCAAGACCGAGCCCGAGGCCGATCCGGATGCGATCAAGTCGATCGTCACATCGCAGGACAAGGACGGACGCCTCTACAACTCGCGCTCCGGGCTCGGGTCCTATTATCGATACGGCCCGCGCAAGGTGTCGGAGCTCTGCAACGACCCGGCGGCGGGCGTCCAGGTGTCGATGCCGAAGATTCACGAAAGCGTCTTCGACCGCATCGACAGCGGCTGCAATGCCTATGCGCCCATCGGGCTGCCCGACAACTACATGATCGTCCACTACGACGGCACGCTGACGCCGCTCGGGCCGACCACGTTCGAAACGCCGGCCGGCGCGGCCGCCCGGTTCGCGGCCCAGGAGAAGCTGTGGAATCTGGTGTGGTTCAGGCGCCTCGCCTATTTCGCAACCCTGGCGGCCTCGCTGCACCTCGCGGCCTTCTGGCTGTTCCACGACCTCGATCGCACGCACGAATACGACTCGCGCATCAGGATGGTCTCCGAAGCAGTCAGGCTGATCGAATCGTTCCTGCCGACATCGCTGCACTGGTGGACGGACTGGTACGCCGCCAACCCCGAATGGTTCGCCGGCGGGATCATCATCCTTGTCATGCTGACCGCGCTCGGGACATTCCTCAGCGACCGCATCGGCGACCGGATGCGCGTGATCTGGCGCGAACGGGCATCGCCCCCGATGCCGTCCGGCCCGCTGCATCGGGCCATCTACGCGCTCCGGACCAATCGCGCCTATCAGTTTGCCATCAGGAACGGCAAGCGGCATGTCGGCCCGTTCTTGCTCGCTATCGGCACCGTCTGGCTCGCAGCCACGCTGATCAGCCATTTCCTGTTCAACGCCGCGGATTCGATGGGCGCCTTTTGCCATGGCACCCCTGCCCGCGAGCTCGTCGCAGTCGACAAGGGCATTCCGCAGGATGCCAGGGATTTCTCGACCGATGCGGTTTGCGCTCCCACCGGGTTGAGCGTCCGTCCCGGCTTCTCCTACGAGATCGTCGTCACCATGACCGACCCGTGGGAGGATGCCGGGCGTCCGGTCACGCCCGCGGGCTATCGCACCTCGACGGTCCGGGGCTACGCCCGCTGGACGTTCCGCGCAGGCATCCTGCTGCGCCGCGTTCTCTTCCGTCCCTGGTATCGGCTGATCGCCAGGGTCGGCGAGACCGGCGTCGACGAATATTTCCTCGACCCCGTTCCCGCCCCCAACACGACACCTCAAGCCTACAAAGCGCGCTTCAAGGCCGAGCGCGGCGGTGAGCTGTTCCTCTATGTCAATGACGCGGTGATCGGGCTGCCCTGGGTGTACGATGCATTCTATCCGAACAACACCGGCAAGGCGAAGGTGACCGTCAGGCTGCTCTGAACCGCCGACGCCACCAGGCGGAGACGAGGTCATGATCGGCGGTTCGCCTGCCAACCGCGGCGCGACCGCTTGGGGCCGTGGCAAGCGCGCCACCGCGCGCGTGTCGCTGCGCCCTGACGAGATCTCGCGTCCATCGCCGCCGACACCGCACCGCGTCAATACAGGCTCCGCTTGAACCGCCGGAACTGCGACCAGCCGGCCGAGTTGCAAACACGGAGCATCGAACGACGAGGCAGAAAACTCCTCATCAATCCCGCTCCCCTTTTGGCTGTTCTTGAAAAGAGAGGCGACGATGAAAGCACCCCTTCTTCTTGCCGGCGCAGTGATCATCGGATCGGTCGCGCCAGTGCTCGCTGACGAATACTACATCGTGCAGGGACCGAGCCATCGCTGCACCATCACCACCACGCGCCCCGCCGACCGCGAGGTCGTCACGCAAATCGGACCGATGGCGTTCACCAGCCGCGTGGAAGCCGAGGACCGCATCCGCCAGACCAAGGTCTGTGAGGACGAAGGCACGGTCGGCAGCTCGACCAGCACCACCACGGTCATCAAAGAGAAGTAGTCGGCGGCGTCATTGCGATCGGCGTTTGCCGCGACACGGTCGCGCCCATGTCCGTGGGCGCGACTTTCTGTTGTCCACAGATCAGTTTTCGATCGGGGCCACGCCGCCGATAGACGCAGTCGCGGCGGCCACAGAAAACCGGGGTTATCAGTCCCTTCCCGACACCGAACCGCGTCCACCCTGGTTGCGTTCCGCCGCAGCGTTGGGTACCCCAGCGCGGGATCGGATCAGGACATCATGGCCTCGCAATCGCTCAAGCTCGCCATCGGCAGCCTCGTGGTCGGAACGATCGTGCTCGGCCTGAAGTATCTCGCCTATTGGATCACCGGCTCGGTCGCGCTCTACTCCGATGCCGTCGAGAGCATCGTCAACGTCGTCACCGCCGTGGTCGCGCTCGTCGCGGTGCGCATCGCCGCCAAGCCCGCGGATGCCAACCATCCGTTCGGTCACCACAAGGTCGAGTATTTCAGCGCGGTGATCGAGGGCGTCATGATCGTCGTGGCGGCGCTGCTCATCATCCATGAGGCCTACGGGAATTTCTTCGATCCGCGGGCGTTTTCCGCACCCGTCGAGGGGCTCGCGGTGAATGCGCTGGCGAGCGCGATCAATGCGGTCTGGTGCTGGCTGTTGATCACGCGGGGCAAGCGGTTGCGGTCGCCGGCGCTGGCGGCAGACGGCCGGCACCTGCTGACGGACGTCGTGTCCTCGGGCGGCGTCGTGGTCGGCCTCGGCCTCGCGGTGATGTTGCAGCTGCCGATCCTCGATCCGGCACTGGCCGTGCTGGTCGCCGTGAACATCCTGTGGTCGGGATGGCAGGTGCTGAAGGAATCCACCAGCGGGCTGATGGATGAAGCGGTCCCGGACGCCACGCTGGCGCGCATTCGCCTGATCATCAGTCAGCATGCCGGCGGCGCGCTGGAGGCGCATGATGTCCGGACCCGCCATGCCGGCAAGCTGACCTTCATCGAGTTCCACCTCGTGGTGCCCGGCGAGATGTCGGTCAACCAGGCGCACGAAATCTGCGACCGGATCGAGGCAGCCTTGCGCGAGGACGACGAGCACAGCTGGATCACTATCCACGTCGAACCCGAAAACAAGGCCAAGCATTCCGGCGTGGTGGTGCTGTAAGACCGCTGCGCACCGGACGTGGTCCGTCGGCCGCACCCGAGAGTCCCCCGCCCTCACGCTCGGCCCGTTGACCTTCATTCGCCGGCCGGCGATCGCCAGGCCCCGGCGACCTGCGACAGCTGTGGCGCGGCGTCGCCACTGCTGCAACATGTTGCGGCAACGCTCATTTTTGCCCATTTTTCCGATTGACGGCAACACGAGGCGCTGAAATGGTGCCCCCGTTTTTGAGCCTGCCGGGCCGGATAGGCCGTTGCGCCATGTGCTGCGCAGCCAGAACGGGCCATGGGACGTCGCAAGACATTTGGGGGAGGATTGCGTTGCAAGCGTTGCTGAAATTGAGCCGTGGGATCGATGCGTTCACGACCTGGACCGGCAAGCGGCTGGCGTGGCTGATCCTGCTCGCCGTCATCATCTCGACGATCAACGCCATCGTCCGCAAGACGCTCGACACCTCGTCGAATTCCTGGCTCGAGCTGCAATGGGTGCTGTTCTCAGCCGTCTTCCTGCTGTGCTCCCCCTGGACCCTGCTCGACAACGAGCACATCCGCATCGACATCGTCAACGCCATGATGCCCAAATGGCTGCGTGACACCATCGACGTCGTCGGTCACGTGCTCTTCCTCATCCCGCTCTGCATCGTGATGATCATCACCAGCGTGCCCTTCTTCCTGCGCTCCATCGAGATCAACGAGCAATCGAGCAACGCTGGCGGCCTGCCGCAATGGCCGGCGAAGTCCCTCATCATGCTCGGCTTCGCCTTCCTGCTGGCGCAGGGCGTGTCCGAGCTGATCAAGCGCATCGCGGTCATGCGCGGGCTGATCCCGGATCCCCACGCTTCGAAGCCCCACGGCATCGAGGCCGAGGTCGAGCACCTCGTCGAAGCGATCGAGAAGAAGTAAGCGGCGGGCTGGGGGATCATCCAATGGAAGCGTTTCTGATCGCCAATATGGCGCCGATCATGTTCGGGTCGCTGGTCGTGATGCTGCTGCTCGGCTATCCGGCAGCGTTCTCGCTCGGCGCCGTCGGCCTGTTCTACGCCCTCGTCGGCATCGGGCTCGGCGAATTCCGGCCGGACTTCCTGCAGGCGCTACCGGAACGTGTCTACGGCGTGATGAACAACGACACGCTGCTGGCGATTCCGTTCTTCACCTTCATGGGCCTGGTGCTGGAACGATCCGGCATGGCCGAGGATCTGCTCGACACCATCGGACAGCTGTTCGGCACCATCCGCGGCGGCCTCGCTTATGCGGTCGTGTTCGTCGGCGCGCTGCTCGCGGCCACCACCGGCGTGGTCGCCGCCTCGGTGATCTCGATGGGCCTGATCTCGCTGCCGATCATGCTGCGCTACGGCTACGACCGCCGGCTTGCCTCGGGCATCATCGCCGCCTCCGGCACGCTTGCGCAGATCATCCCGCCGTCGCTGGTCCTGATCGTCATGGCCGACCAGCTCGGCAAGTCCGTCGGCGACATGTACGAAGGCGCCTTCATCCCTGGCCTCGTGCTGTCGGCGATCTATGCAGCCTATGCCTTCCTCACCAGCATGATCTTCCCGAAATCGGCCCCCGGCCTGCCGGCCGATGCGATCGGCTTTCGGGAGGACTCAGGCGACCGCGGCCTGAAATCGCTGGGCGTGCTGTTTCTGGCGAGCTGTGTGTTCGGCTGGTTCATGATGCGCGGCTCGGAATATCACGGCGCCGACTTCGTCGTGCTGAGCATGTTCTACGGCATCGTGTTCGCCTTCGCCGTCGCCGTCGTGAACTGGGTGCTGGAGCGCACCACCGGATACCGCTTCCTGTCCCGCATGGCGCAGCAGACCACCTTCGTGATGGTGCCGCCGCTGTTCCTCATCTTCCTGGTGCTGGGCACGATCTTCATCGGTCTGGCGACCCCGACGGAAGGCGGCGCGATGGGCGCGGCCGGCGCGATCATCCTTGGTGCGATCAAGCGGCGGCTCAGCTTCGACCTGGTCCGCCAGGCGGTGGAATCCACTGCCAAGCTGTCGGCCTTCGTGGTCTTCATCCTGGTCGGCGCGCGCGTGTTCTCGCTGACCTTCTACGGCGTCAACGGCCATGTCTGGGTCGAGCACCTGCTGACTTCGCTGCCCGGCGGTCAGATCGGCTTCCTGATCTTCGTCAACGCCTTCGTGTTCGTGCTGGCCTTCTTCCTCGACTTCTTCGAGCTCGCCTTCATCATCATCCCGCTGCTGGGACCCGCAGCCGAAAAGCTCGGCATCGACCTGATCTGGTTCGGCGTCATCCTCGGCGTCAACATGCAGACCTCGTTCATGCACCCGCCGTTCGGCTTCGCGCTGTTCTATCTGCGTTCGGTGGCGCCGAAGGATTCCTATCTCGACCGCGTCACCGGCAAGAGGATGGAGCCGGTCACGACGGGGCAGATCTATTGGGGCGCGGTGCCGTTCGTGGTGATCCAGATGATCATGGTGATGCTGGTGATCCTGTTCCCATCGATGGTCATGCACTACAAGGGCGCGGCGTCGACGGTCGATCCGAACTCGATCAAGATCGATATCCCGCAGATCGACGCGCCGCCGCTCGATTTCGGCCCGCCTCAGATCGATGTCGGACCGCCGAAGCAGTGATGGCCGCGACGCGCAATCGCTCCGCCCACGAAAAACCCCGGCGCAACGCGCCGGGGTTTTGTTTTGTCGCTGGCTCCTGACGCGATACGGCGCCGGTCTCAGCTCAGCGGATTGCGCGCCATGAAGGCGTCGTAGCCGATCTCGGCGACCTGGAACCAGGAGTAGCCATTGCCGGCGAAGGCCGACAGCGACTCATAGGTCTTCTTGAAGTCGGGGTTGGTGGCCGCGACCTCGTTGTGCAGCTCGCGGGCAGCCTTCAGGCAGGCCTGCATGATCTCCGGCGAGAACGCATGCAGCTTGGCACCGGCGGCGAGCAGCCGGCGCAGCGCCGCCGGATTGCTCTGGTCGTACTTCGCCATCATCCAGTTGTTGGCATAATGGCCGGCATGCTCGAGGATCTTCTGATAGTTCTTGGGCAGCGCATTCCAACGATCCTGGTTGACGAAGGAAAGCAGTATCGGTCCGCCCTCCCACCAGCCCGGATAGTAGTAGTGGGGCGCGACCTTGACGAAGCCGAGCTTCTCGTCGTCGTAGGGTCCGACCCACTCGGCCGCATCGATCGTGCCCTTCTCCAACGCCGGATAGATGTCGCCGCCGGCGATCTGCTGCGGCACCGCGCCGAGCTTCTGCAGCACGCGGCCGGCAAAGCCACCGACGCGGAATTTCAGCCCCTTGAGATCGTTGACGCCGGTGAGCTCCTTGCGGAACCAGCCGCCCATCTGGCAACCGGTGTTGCCGGCAAGCAGCGAGACGACATTGTACTTCGCGTAGAACTCGTTGAGGATCTCACGTCCTCCGCCGAGCATGTACCAGGCCTGGTTGATGCGCATGTTCGGCCCGAACGGGACCGACGAGCCGAAGGTGAACGTCGGGTCCTTGCCGAAATAGTAGTACGACGCAGTGTGGCCGATTTCGACGGTGCCGTTCTGCACGGCGTCGAGGACCTGCAGGCCGGGCACGATTTCGCCGGCGGCGAAGGGCTGGATCTGGAATTTGTTGTCGGTGGCCTCACCGACCACCTTGGCCATGATCTCGGCGCCGCCATACAAGGTGTCGAGCGATTTCGGCCAGCTCGTCGGCATGCGCCATTTCAGCTCCGGCATCGATTGTGCGATGGCCGGCGCTGCGATCGCGGCCGCGCCAGCGGCGCCAAGCCCGGTCACCTTGATGAAGTCTCTCCGCTTCATAGTTCTTCCCTCCCTGGGGGTCATTGTGTTCGTTTCCTGAGCAGCCTTCTTTGTGAGGCTTCAGTTCCAGTGTGGATCAAAGTGCGTCGGAGTGCCATTGCGAAACGTTGTCGCAACGCAAAAGCCCGGCCTCTCGCGAGGCCGGGCTGACGTCGATCCGCCGATCTGAAGTTTGCGATCAGCCGCGGGTACGCGAGCGGATCATGAAGCTGTCGTAGGTATACTCGGCAACCTGCCACCACAGATATTCATCCGAGCGGTAGGCCTGCATCGCGTCGATGACCTTCTTGAAGTCGGCGTTCTTGGCCGAGATCTCGCCCCACAGCTCGTTGGTCGCCTTGAGGCAGGCCTCGAGCACCTCGTTGGTGAACGGCCGCAGCTGCGTGCCGCCGGCGACCAGGCGCTTCAGCGCCGCCGGGTTCACCTGGTCGTAGCGCGCGGCCATCCAGGTGTTGGCATTGACCGTCGCGTTGGCGAGGATCGACTGATAGTGCTTCGGCAGCTCGTTCCACTTGTCGAGATTGGCGAAGGCGTGGACGGTCGGACCGCCCTCCCAGAAGCCCGGGTAGTAGTAGTACTTCGCCACCTTCTGGAAGCCGAGCTTCTCGTCGTCATACGGACCGACCCACTCGGCGGCGTCGATGGTGCCCTTCTCGAGCGACGGGTAGATGTCGCCGCCCGCGAGCTGCTGCGGCACGACGCCGAGCTTCTGCAGCACCTGGCCGGCGATGCCGCCGATGCGGAACTTCAAGCCCGAAAGGTCGGCGACGGTCTTGATCTCCTTGCGGAACCAGCCGCCCATCTGGGTGCCGGTGTTGCCGCAGGGGAAGCCGATGACATTGGCGGCCTTCTTGAAGAACTCGTTGGCGAGCTCGTTGCCGCCGCCCTGATATAGCCAGGAGTTCTGCTGCCGGGCGTTCAGGCCGAACGGCACCGAGGCGAAGATCGCGAAGGTCGGGTCCTTGCCGACGTAATAATACGACACCGTATGGGACATCTCGACGGTGTTCTTGGAGGTCGCGTCGAGCGCCTGCAGGCCCGGCACCAGCTCACCAGCCTGGAAGACCTGGATCTGGAACTTGTTGTCCGTCATCTCGGCAACCTGCTTCGCCATATATTCGGCGCCGCCATAGATCGTGTCGAGCGACTTCGGGAAGCTGGAGGTCAACCGCCATTTGATCTCGGGCATCGACTGCGCGATCGCAGGCGAGGCCACCGCTGCCGACGCGGCGGCACCGGCGGCCGAGACCTTCAGAAAATCACGACGCTTCATATTAAGGCATCTCCTTGTTGGGGGCGTTTTCCCGTTGAAAAAGCATTTATCCGCCGATGCGATTGGCCGCACACGGTCGAAGGCGATCCGGGCCGGGCTTTAGCACGGAACCGGTTAAGCGAAAACGCGACGTTGGAATGACAAACGGTCCAATAGTCGCACACGCTTCGCTGCAGTGCATCAAGCAGCGGCGATCGCATCCTTGAGCTGATCCCGCACCGACGCGGCGATGGCCCGGTAGATCGCGGCATGTGGACCCTTCGGCTCGCTCTCGACCACCGGGTTGCCGGCGTCCGACGTCGAGCGGATGTCCATGTGCAGCGGGATTTCGCCGAGGAACGGCACGCCGAGCCGCTCGGCCTCGTGGCGCGCGCCGCCATGACCGAAGATGTCGGAGCGGGTGCCGCATTGCGGGCACTGGAAGTAGCTCATGTTCTCGATGATGCCGAGCACGGGCACGTTGACCTTGCGGAACATCGCAAGCCCGCGGCGGGCGTCGATCAGCGACAGGTCCTGCGGCGTCGACACGATCACGGCGCCCTTCAGCGGCACGTTCTGCGCCAAGGTCAGCTGGGCGTCGCCGGTGCCCGGCGGCATGTCGACGACGAGCACGTCGAGCGTGCCCCACGCGACGTCGCGCAGCATCTGGTTGATCGCCGACATCACCATCGGGCCGCGCCAGATCATCGGGCTGTCCTCGTCGACGAGAAAGCCGATGGACATGATCGATAGGCCGAACCGCGACAGCGGAATCATCTTCTTGTCGTCGGTGAGCTTGGGCTTTTCCTGCAGCCCGGTCAGCCGCGGCACCGACGGGCCGTAGATGTCGGCGTCGAGCAGCCCGACCTTGAGGCCGAGATCGCGCAAGCCCAGCGCGAGATTGATCGCGGTGGTCGACTTGCCGACACCGCCCTTGCCCGAGGCCACCGCGATGACGGCCGCGATACCCGGGATCGCGGCCTGCCGGGACATCGGCGAGTCCGCCGGATGCTGGTGCTGATGCGGACGATGCGCCGCGACCGGCTGCACGCCGCCCTGTCGCGGCGGCG
Organism: Bradyrhizobium sp. SZCCHNRI3052; assembly: GCF_032484895.1. Lineage (NCBI taxonomy): Bacteria > Pseudomonadati > Pseudomonadota > Alphaproteobacteria > Hyphomicrobiales > Nitrobacteraceae > Bradyrhizobium > Bradyrhizobium sp. SZCCHNRI3052. Next base: position 71,695 of record NZ_JAUETW010000010.1, read on the forward strand.
GGGCGGCAGCGCCCGCCTTGCGCTCCGCGGTCAGCGCGATCATCGCCATGGTCACGCCGGGTATGGCGCGCACGGCGGCTTCGGCTTTCGCGCGGGTGTCTTCCCAGGCGCGGGCCTCGCTGGCCTCGACATTGATCGAGAAGAACACCTTGCCGTCATTGGCCGTGATCGGCGACAGCACGCCGGCGTCCGGCAGCGCCACGCCACGTGGCGAGCGGACCCGCTTGAGTGCCTCGATAACCTGCTGCTGCGTCACGCTCACGGCGCGTCTCCTGAAGAAGTTCAGAACGCGCCACATCGTCGCGCCCTATCCCGTTGGCCGGACATGATCTTCCGTCGTCTGCGACGGCACCGCTCCGGCCCTGCGTTGCGCTGCTTCATAAGGCCGACCGGCTCAAAACGCCACCATGGTTCCGATGTCGGAGGCGGTCTCGACCGGCGCATCCTCGGCCCGCTCCTTCGCTGCCTCGTAATTGAGCTCGATCATCACGCCGTTGGGGTCGCGCACGAAGATCTGCCACAGCTCCCCGCCCGGCACCTGCCGCGCCTCGAACGGCATGCCCTTGGCGGCGAGCCGCGCCTTCATGCCGGCGAAGCCGCGGCTGACGAAGGCGACGTGGTGGACGACGCCGGAGTCCGGCTTCTGTGCCTCTGAGGTCGGCGAGATGTCGACGAGGTGCACCACCGGGCGCCCCTCGCTGTACATCCAGGCGCCAGGAAAGGCGAAGTTCGGCCGGGCGCCGTTCTCCAGCCCGAGCACGTCTTCATAGAAGCGGACCGTCTCGGCGAGGTTGCGGGTCCGGATGTTGAAATGATCGAGCACGCCGACGCTGACGCCCATGCGAGACACTCCCCTGGCTGGTTCGTTGGTTGACTGGATTTCGTTGCGCAATGACGGCTTTGCAAGCCGTCATGATGATGCCTCTTTAGCACGCGGCGCCGCTTTCGCATCCGTCACGAAGCCGTTGCCCCCGCCTCTCAAGCCGTTATGGTGCGGCGTCCAGCACCGCCGCGACCCGCGCCGGATGCTGATGTGTTCCTTTCAAGAACAGCCCGGCCCTCTCAAGGCTGTCGGCAGAACCCCAAGGTCAAGGTAGCTCATATGGCTAAAGTCGCTTTCATCGGTCTCGGCGTCATGGGTTTCCCCATGGCAGGACATCTCGTGAAGAAGGGCGGTCACGAGGTCACGGTCTACAACCGTACCGCGGCCAAGGCGAAGGAATGGGCCGACAAGTTCGGCGGCAAGGCAGCCCCCACGCCGAAGCAGGCCGCGGAAGGCCAGGACTTCGTGATGTGCTGCGTCGGCAACGACAACGACCTGCGCGCGGTCACGATCGGCCCGGACGGCGCATTTGCCGGCATGGCGAAGGGCGCGACCTTCGTCGACCACACCACCGCCTCGGCTGAAGTGGCACGTGAGCTCGACGCCGCAGCCACCAAGGCCGGCTTCAAATTCATCGACGCGCCAGTGTCCGGCGGCCAGGCCGGCGCCGAGAACGGCGTGCTGACGGTGATGTGCGGCGGCACCGCCGACGCCTATGCCGGCGCCGAGCCGGTGATCGCGGCCTATGCCCGGATGTGCAAGCTGCTGGGACCGGCCGGCAGCGGCCAGCTGACCAAGATGGTCAACCAGATCTGCATCGCCGGCCTCGTGCAGGGCCTGTCCGAGGGTATCCATTTCGCGAAGAAGTCCGGCCTCGACGTTCCCGCTGTCATCGAGACCATCTCCAAGGGCGCCGCCCAGTCCTGGCAGATGGAGAACCGCTACAAGACCATGAACGACGGCAAATACGACTTTGGTTTTGCGGTGGAATGGATGCGCAAGGACCTGTCGATCTGCCTCAGCGAAGCGCGCCGCAACGGCGCCCATCTGCCGGTGACCGCGCTGGTCGACCAGTTCTATTCCGAGGTCGAGAAGCTCGGCGGCAAGCGCTGGGACACGTCGAGCCTGCTGGCCCGGCTGGAGAAGTGATTCCGCCGCTCTCCGACTGATCGATCTGCCGCTGCGCGTGTGCTGCGGCGGCAGATTTCCGATCCGGGACCTTGGCAGGCCCCGGCTCATCTGCCTTCCCCCATGTATTGCCGCAGACACGCGGCGGGATACGTCCGCCGCGGACGGGCGCCATTGCGCCATCTGCGACTCGCTGATACCCCTTGCAATCGCTAATCGTTCGCATGTGTTGCCCGATCGTCGAGACACCCACTCAGAGAAAAATGGATATGTAATGTTATAACATTACATATCCGTTGGGCTGGGCTAACTCTCGTCGTGGTGATCATGAACGTTGGCTGGGGGCGCAGATGGCCGGAAAGCCGGCTGCTGCGATGGGGAGCGGAATGAGCGTGCGCGACGTCTGGGGTTCGATATCGCTTGCGGGGCTGCTGGTGGCAGGCTGGTCGGCGGTGCCGGCGGCTTATGCCCAACAGACCTCCCCTCCGGACGGGAGGCAGGCCGCCGCAGACACCCTGCTGCCGGACGTGACGGTCGATGCGCCGCGGCAGCGCCCGGCGGCCGGCCGCGCGCCCTCCTCGACCCAAGCCGCCCGTCGGACCACACCTCCGGCGTCCCGGCGCATGGCCGCGCCCACGCCCGCAGCAGCGCCGACGCGGCCTTCGTCCAACACGGCGGCCACCACGCCGCTCAACGGCAATGCGACGCCCGCGAGCGGCAGCCGGCTCGGCCTCACCGTACGCGAGCTGCCGGCCTCGATCGAGGTGGTCGGCGCCGAGACGCTGCGTGAGCAGGGCTACCACACGACCGTCGACGCGGTGAAAGGCGCCGCCGGCGTCAGCGCGGGTGATGCCCCGAACGATGTCGGCTTCGCGATGCGCGGCTTCCAGGGCAATCAGGTCAACGTGCTCTACAACGGCATCAACATCGGCCCGACCGGCTTCACCGCGCTGACGATGGAGACGTTCAACCTCGACCGGGTCGAGTTTCTCAAGGGCCCCTCCTCGCTGATCTCGGGCCAGGGCGCGGTCGGCGGCACCGTCAATTTCGTGACCAAGACCCCGCACACCGGCCCGATCGAGAGCGAAGCCTTCGTCGGCTTCGACCAGCGCGGCACGTTCCGCAGCGGCTTCGGCTCGGGCGGCAGCACGACCGTCAAGGGCCTGGACTATCGCTTCGACATCAGCCGGACCAGGGAGGTCGGCTTCATCGACGACACCGAGTTCAAGAATATCCATGTCTCAGGCCAGCTCGACTACCGGCTGTCCGACAGCTTCAAGACCTTCTTTGCCGCCGAGTTCAAGGACTACAAGGCCAAGCCCTATGAGGGCACGCCGCTGGTGCCGGTCACCTTCAGCGGCGCCAACGCGACCAGCGGCATCGTCTCAGGCACCAAGGTGTCGGCCTACAACGGCACCGATCTCGGCGCCGTCACGATCGACGGCCGCACGCTGTCGACCAACTACAACGTGGTCGACGGCCACAAGACGATCAAGGAATCGTGGGTCCGCAGCGGGTTCGAATGGGACCTGAGCAACGACGTCAGGCTGCGGAGCCAAGTCTACAACTACAACGCCAGCCGCGACTGGTACAACAACGAGGTCTCGGCGTTCAACGCGACCACCAACACCGTCGATCGCGAGCGGTTCTTCGTCCACCACAACCACAACATGGTCGGCAACACCACCGACCTCACCTGGAACGCCAACCTGTTCGGTCTGGCCAACCGGCTCGTGACAGCGGTGGAAAGCTCGCATACCGACTTCACGCGGCCTGGCGCGGCGATCTTCCCGGGTGACAGCATTCCGCTGACCGGCTTCGACCGAGGCGTCTACGGCCCGCTCGGAACGCAGTTGCAGACCGCCACCATCGACAGCGTGGCACTCAATCTCGAAGACCGGCTGAAGCTCACCAACAATTTCGCGCTGGTCGGCGGCCTGCGCTACAACCCGTTCTCGCTCGACCGCAACTCGATCGACAAGAACGGCGTCGTGAAGAGCAGCTTCCCCTACTCGAAGAGCTGGCAGCCGGTCACGGGCCGCATCGGCTACACCTGGGAAGTGTTCCCGGGCACCACCTTCTACAGCCAATATGCGACCGCCACCGACATCTCCGCCGACAGCATCTTCCTGCTGAGTCCGACCCAGAACCTCACGCTCTCGGACTCCCGCAGCTATGAGACCGGCGTCAAGCAGCTCGCGTGGAACGGCCGTGCGGAGTGGACCTTCTCCGCCTTCGACATCGAACGCAAAAACGTCTACAGCGCCCAGGCCGGCCAGCAGCTCAACCTGGCCGGCAAGGTGAAATCTCAGGGCATCGAGGTCGCAGCCGCCGTGCGGCCGACACCCGAGAGCAGGCTCTGGGGCAACGTCGCCTATGTCCGCGCCCGCTATGCCGATTATGATCTCGCCGGCGGCGGCTCGTTCTCGGGCAACACGCCGCCCAACATTCCCGCCGTCATCGTCAATGGCGGCGGCTCCTACCGCTTCCTCAATCCCGGCTGGTGGCCGGTCGAGCTTGGTTTCTCCGTGCGCCACGTGGGCGATCGCTGGAGCACCGATGCCAACACGGTGAAACTGCTCGCCTACACCACCGCCGATCTGTTCGCGTTCGTCGACCTGCCGAGGGTGCCGCTGTTCGCCACCGCGACCAGCACGCGGCTCGCCTTCCGCGTCCGCAACGTTGCCGACAAACGTTATGCGGCTTGGAGCGATCCGTTCTATCCCGACCAGATCTTCCTCGGCGCGCCCCGCACCTACGAGGTCGAAGCCTCGTTCAAGTTCTGATGGCCGCATGATCCGGGCGCTGATCCTCACGCACCGCTGGCTGAGCATCCCGCTGGGTCCGCTGTTCGTGCTGTGGTTCGCGACCGGGATCGTGATGCACTACGTGCCGTTCCCGGCGCAGACCGAGAGCGAGCGCTTCGCCGCGCTGCCCGTGCTCGACACCGCCCTGTCGCTGCACGGTCCCGCGGAGGCCCTCGTCGCAGGTGGCATCGATCATCCCGACCGCATCCGGCTGATGCAGCGCGTGGATGGTCCGGTCTATGTCATCTCGGCCGCCGGCCGCAGCGCGGCCATTCGTGCAGACACGCTGGCCGCGGCCGATGTGAGCGCCCCCGACCTCGTGCTGTCGATCGCGCGCACGGCAGCCCGGCGGCGCGGGCTCGACGCCGATGGCGCCACCATCGCCTCACTGGAGCACTACGACCAATGGACGGTGCCGAACCGTTTCGACGTGCATCGTCCGCTGCACCGGATCGCGCTCAACGATCCCAATGGCACCGAACTCTACGTGTCCTCGATCACCGGCGAGGTCGTGCTCGACACGACACGGTCCGAACGCGCCTGGAACTACGTCGGCAGCGTCGTCCATTGGATCTATCCGACCGTCCTGCGCAAGGACTGGGCGGCCTGGAACGCCGTCGTGTGGTGGCTGTCGCTCGCGGCGGTCATCGCCGCCGTGAGCGGCGCGCTGCTCGGCCCGATGCGGCTGAGATATCGGAAGGCGCGGCTGTGCTCGCGCTACCACGGCTGGCACCTCTGGCATCATTGGGCCGGCCTGATCTGCATGCAGTTCGTGCTGACCTGGATGGTCAGCGGCTGGCTGTCGATGGACCATGGCAGGCTGTTTGCGACCGGCCATCTGACGCCGTCCGAACAAGCCATTCTCGTCGGCGCACCGGATTGGACCGGCCTGGCGACGGCGGCGCTCGCGGCGGCGCATGGCGAGGTCCGCGAGATCGAGTGGTTCGCCTTCGGCGGCCGCCTCTATCAGCGCATCCGGCGCGCGCCGAGCCAGCAGCAGATTTCGGTGCTGGACGGCGCATCAGCACGCATCGTCGGCCGTTTCCTGCAGCCGGCCGACGTCAATACCGCGGTGTCGCGCCTGCGCGGCGATTGCGCGCGCTCGACCGAAGTCGAGCCGGGCGACGACTATCCGTTCGTCTCCGATGTGCCGGGCGCGCCGGTCCATCGCGTGATCTGCGGCGACACCTGGTATCATGTCGACGCCGCGTCCGGCGCGGTGCTCGAGAAGCTCGATCCGTCCCGACGCGCCTATCGGTGGCTCTATCAGGCGCTGCACACGCTCGACTTTCCGGCCCTGCTCGCCCATGCGGCGCTGCGCACGGTTTTCATCGTCGGCCTCTGCGCGATCGGCCTCGTCTTCAGCGTCACGGGCGTGGTGATCGGCTGGCGCCGCCTGCGAATGCAGCTCCGCTGAGCCTCGCCACAATCGTTAATTTAACGCGCGGTTAACGCAAATTTTTCGTTGTCTATAATCCGTCTTAAGGATTTGGGCCCAGTTATAGACAATGCAGAAAGCAGCCCGTACCTCGCGGGCAGGATTTGTGTTGTTTGATGAGTAAACCCGCTGAAAAGCCTGAGGTCGTCGAGCTTCCGGCAGATCCGCCGGCGCTTGCACCAGCAAGCCAGCGCCGGGCCGCGCAGCAGCGGGTGCGCGAGGCGCGCGACCGGTTAACGTCGACGTCGGGAACACGTCCGGCCTTCGATCGCGAGCTGCTGCGCCAATACGCACAGACCCGCATCTCCGCCTCCTACATCGTCGTGCTGCTGGTGGTCGCAACCGGCCTGATGCTCAGCGTCTGGCTGCATACGATCGCGGCTGGCGCATGGACGCTCGGCGTGCTCTGCATTCATGCCGCGATCGTGCGCAACTGCTCGAACTTCCTCGCCGACCAGCCGTCGCTGGCGGCGACGCGGCGCTGGCGCACGCGCTTCGTGCTGCTCGACTTGCTCTACGGCGTTTGCTGGATGGCGATCCTGATCCATCCGGCGCTCGCGGCGGTGTCGGGCACGCTGATGATGTTCCTGATGCTGCTGGTGATCGCGGTCTCGAGCATGCTCGCCGCCAACCTGCCCGTCGCCGCCGTCGCCGTCACCGCACCGATGACGGTCGCCATCACCCTCAGCCTCGCGCTGTCGGGCACGTTCGACAACTACCTGCTCGCCGGGTTCGCCGTCGCCGCCGAAGGCTACTTCGTGCTGCTCGCCCATCAGCTGCATGCGACGACGCTGGCCACGCTCGAAGCGCGCGCCGAGAAGGACGCCTTGATCGGCGAACTCGAGCAGGCCAAGGCGATCTCCGACGAGGCACGCTACCGCGCGGAGGCCGCCAACGTCGCCAAGTCGCGCTTCCTTGCGCAGATGAGCCATGAGCTGCGGACGCCGCTGAACGCCATCCTCGGCTTTTCCGAGGTGATGAAGAGCGAGATCTTCGGCGTCCATGCGGTGCCGGTCTACAAGGAATATTCGGCCGACATCCACAATTCGGGCGTTCACCTGCTCAACCTCATCAACGAGATCCTCGATCTCTCGCGCATCGAGGCCGGCCGCTACGAGCTGAACGAGGAAGCCGTGGCGCTGGTGCACGTGATCGCCGACTGCCACCATTTGCTGAAGCTGCGCGCAACGAGCCGCGGCATCACCATTCACGAGGTGTTCGAGCAGAAGATGCCGCGGCTGTGGGCCGACGAGCGCGCGATCCGCCAGGTCGTGCTCAACCTGCTCTCCAACGCCATCAAGTTCACGCCGCAGGGTGGCGACATCTGGCTGAAGGCTGGCTGGACGGCCTCGGGCGGACAATATCTCAGCGTCAAGGACACCGGCTCGGGCATCCCCGAGAACGAGATTCCGATCGTGCTCGCGTCGTTCGGCCAGGGCTCCAACTCGATCAAGTCGGCCGAACAGGGCGCGGGATTAGGCTTGCCCATCGCCAAGAATCTGATCGAGATGCATGGTGGCACGTTCACGCTGAAATCGAAGGTCCGCATCGGCACCGAGGTGATCGTCACCTTCCCGCCGGAGCGGGTGATGTCGGCGCTCGCTCCGCTGTCGGACGAGGCACCGCCATTGCAGCCGGAGCATGCGATCGCCCCCGCTCAGGAGAAGCGCCGGGTGCGCAAGCCGATCATGAATGCCGGAACGGGACTGTGAGATGATTGCACTTGCACGACAGTGTCAGAACCTTTCAAACTCGCGCCATGAGCCAGGATACGCCCTGCATCGCCGTCTGCATGATCGACCCCAAGACGAAACTCTGCTTCGGCTGCGGACGCACGCTGCCGGAGATCGCCCGCTGGGGCCGCATGTCGACCGACGAGCGGCTCGCGCTGATGGACGGGCTGCCGTCCCGCATGCACGACGCCGGTCTGCCCGCGCTGGCGCGTCGGCGCGACTGAGCGCCTCCGTGCCGACGGGAGGCGCGGCATGAACAAGGTCGTGCTCGTTTTCGTCACCATGGTGCTCACCGCGGGCGCCGTGATCGTCTACAAGGATCCCGAGCAGGCGGCGCTCGCGAGCGACACAGTGTCGGAGGTTCTGCGCAGCCGCGCGCTCAGGGCCAAGGCGAGTCCTCCGACCAACGCGGTCGAGATCGAGCGCACCAGAGGCGGCGAGTTCGCGTTGCGCGCCAAGATCAACGGCGTCACCGCGCCGATGGTGGTCGACACCGGCGCCACATCGGTGGTTCTGACCTACGAGACCGCCAAGGCCGCAGGCCTGCCGCTCGAACTGCTCGCCTACGACGTCGACGTCGAGACCGCTGGCGGCCACACCAAGGCGGCGCGATTGACCTTGGACCGGCTCGCGATCGGCAAACTGGTGGAACGCTCGGTTCCGGCGCTGGTGGTGCCGCACGGCCAGATGAAGACCAACTTGCTCGGCATGAGCTTCCTCGACCGGCTGGAGCGCTGGGAAGTGCGCTCCGACCGGCTGATGCTGCACGGCTTTCCCGATCGCAGCTGAGGGGCTGAGCCTCGTGGCAGCCTGCAATCCGGTCGCGCGACAGGCCGTTGTCGAACTGCCGCCGCTGGCCTGAGCCGCTCAGGCCAGCGCAGCAACCGCAGGGCGCTCCTCGACCATCGCGACCGCCTCGCGCAGCACCTCGATGCCGGCGCCCGGCTTGACGCCGCGCTCGGCGAGATGGCGGCGGAACGCGCGTGCGCCGGGCACCGCGTGATAGGCGCCGACGAGATGCCGCGTGATCGCGTGCAGCCGCGTGCCCTGCCCGAGCTGGCGCGCGATGTACGGCTCGAACGCCGCCAATGCGCCCTTCATGGTTCGATGCGGCGCGACGTCGCCGAACAGGACGGGATCGACATCGAGCAGCCGCCACGGCTCCTGATAGGCCGCTCGCCCGAGCATCACGCCATCGACATGCGCGAGATGACCTTGCGCAGCTTCGATGCTGCCGATGCCACCATTGATGATGACGGGCACGTGCGGCAGCCTCGCCTTCAGCCGGTACACCCTGTCGTAGTCGAGCGGCGGGACGTCACGGTTCTCCTTCGGCGACAAGCCGTCCAGCCACGCCTTGCGCGCGTGCACGATCAGCGCGTCTGCGCCGCTGTCGACGACCGCGTCCGCCAGCATATCGAGTGCGATTTCCGGATCCTGATCGTCGATGCCGATGCGGCACTTCACCGTGACGGGAATGCGAACGGCGTGCTTCATCGCGGCGACGCAGGCGCCGACGAGCGCAGGCTCGGCCATCAAACAGGCCCCGAAGCGGCCGTCCTTCACCCGGTCCGACGGGCAGCCGACATTGAGATTGATCTCATCGTAGCCGAACTCCTCGCCGATCTTGGCTGACGTCGCGAGATCGCCGGGATCGGAGCCGCCGAGCTGCAGCGCCACCGGATGCTCGCTTCGATCGAAGCCGAGCAGCCGCTGGCGGTCGCCATGTATCACGGCACCGGTCGTGACCATCTCGGTATAGAGCAGCGCCCGGCGCGACAGCAGCCGATGGAACACCCGGCAATGCCGGTCGGTCCAATCCATCATCGGCGCCACGGCAAATCTATGTAATTGATATCGCTTCATTTTTCGAGCATATTCAATTCGTTAGGTCGCCTTGTGTGCACTCTATCCTACGCCACAGCGCGATGTTTTTTCCGGCTTTTCGCCGCCTCAGTGCACACGGAGCGCACACACGTGGCAACTTTCACCAGACTGAAATCCGGCTCTTGGAGAGCCCAAGTCCGACGAAAGGGAAAATATGTCAACGGGACGTTTCTCCGCCGAAAGGACGCCGACGAATGGGCCATCGATATCGAGCGCCGGATCGACCGCCAAGAACCGACATCGACGCAAAGGTCCCGCGACGTCCAACTCTTCGGCGATCTCGTCACGCTTCATCGTCAAGATCTAGCCGAGGTGGGAAAGAACATTGGTCGCTCCAAGACTGCGAGCCTCATCTCCCTGGACGAAAGACTTGGGCATCTTCGTCTTTCAGAGCTTGATCGAGAGCGGTTCATCAAATTTGGAAAGGAGCGCGCGCTGGAGGGGGCCGGCCCGGTGACGGTCGGGATCGATCTCGGATATATCAAAACGATTCTGTCTCACGCCGCCGCAGTACACGGCATCATTGTGTCAACCGAACCACTCGACCACGCCCGGATAGCTCTTCGACGTCTCGGGCTCGTCGGAAAAGGCGATGAGCGCAACCGCCGTCCCACGCAAGACGAACTCGATCGTATCATCTCAGCGTTCGAATCAAACAATCGGCAACAAATTCCAGTCGGTCGTGTAATCCGATTCGCGATCGCAACGGCTATGCGGCAAGATGAGATTGCGAGAGTCGAATGGCGCGACTTCGACGCCGACAATCGAATGCTCCTCATTCGAAATCGGAAATATCCCCGAAGGAAGAATGGCAACGATCAGCGAATTCCCCTGCTAGATGTCTCAGGCTATGACGCGTGCAAAATTCTTGAGGAGCAAGGTCGCTTCTCGAACAGTCGAGAAGGCCGGATTTTTCCTTACAACGGACGATCCGTTGGACGGCATTTCGCCGCCAGTGCCAACAATTGAAGATCGATGACCTACATTTTCACGATCTGCGCCATGAGGGAACGAGTCGTCTTTTCGAGGCAGGGTTTTCCATTGAACAGGTTGCACTTGTCACCGGGCACAAAGATTGGAAAATGCTGCGTCGCTACACGCATCTAAAGCCAGAAACTCTTCATTCCATTCGTTCGGTGCGGGTTGCCTGACAGGAACCGAAAACAAAAAAGAAAGTGATAAGTTCATCTGGAGTGGGGCGAACACGGTAATCAGCTTCGAAGGGTTTCGACAGTTGAACACTTAAAGGCGGGTTCGAACAACGGCAGCTCCAGGCGTGATTGAACTGAAATCGCTTTTCTGGACTGTCCGACTTGAAGCGGGCCCAAAGATCACTCCCTCACCCACGGGTTGGATTTAGTTTCTCTGCTGAAAACTCGCTGCAGGTCGGCGCGCCTGCGATCCAACATTAGGAGCCGCCATCCTGAGGTATCGGTGGTTCGAGTCAGGGGAACGCTACCGCCTTTCCCCACACCAATTAAACATACGATATCTCATCCAATCCTTCGCCTAGGTCGAGCCGGGTGCGTGCCGCCCCAACTCGCGAGCTCCGCATCCTGGTAGCCAGGCTCTGCTGGTTGGTCGCAGTCGCTAGGGAAGTGGGAAGGCCAAAAAAAATCACCGGGATGAGAACCGTTTGGGGAGAAACGGCATCATTATTCTGCAAGGCTTTTTGGAGACGACCATGTCTACGACTGCAAGCTTCCCGGGTTCGAACGCGCGATATGTGATGCGCCTCGCGGAAATACTCGCTTCGCGCGCCGGTTGACGCGATTGAGGCCTTCGCCAAGGCTTGACCCTAGCAACGACGACCAGGACCACATGGTTTCGCCGCACGCAGGCCAAGAGGCTTCGCAGGGCGCTGCCCCGCTGTGGCAAAGGCTCCGCAAAGGGGCGCTTACGCAACCTTGCCAACAACCGCACCAATTCCGGCCGCCAGTGCCATCGCAGGCGCCCCAGAATGCCACTCGTATCGTTGGCTTCAACAGGCCGGCGCCTCCTGCCTTGGCACCGATCGCGCCGAGCAGTGAGAGAAAGAGCAACGCCCCCGCAGCGACGGCCGGTATCAACACATTGGACGGCGAGACCAGGACAAGCGCAAGCGGCGCTACCGCTCCGACGGAGAAGGTCGCGGCCACCGAGCGCGAGCCTATCGGATAAGACTACCGCGGCCGGCAAGGCCGCCTAGTCCTGTACAGTCTTCGCGACAAACCGGAGAGCCGGACCAGGGGAGCTGGTTGCGGCCTCCGGGTTTTGTCATTCCCGTTCTTCCGACGCGGTGATGAGATCCCGCGGCTGATTGCGCTGTCGGCTCTGAAAGAGCCGCCTGCTGCACTTCCGCGATACGATGAGGGTGAAAAGCCAGTTCACTTGATTGACGAGCCCGAGCGAACGGCGCCACGTGCGGACAGGCCGCCGATGGTAGGATCTGTGATCATTGTCGACGGGCACTTCAACTCTGAGTTCGACACAGCTGAAGCTGCCGAAACATCGGGTCTTAAACTCAAATCCACTTGCCCGATGCTCAAGATCGAGATTTGTGACGCCCTTACGGGAACCGAACATTATTGGGCTAAGACACTCAACTATCCCACCGTCCTCATCGGGAGCAGCAAATGGCCTTCCTAAGAAGACTACTTTATCGTCGCCTAACCGATCCCGAAACCACGCAGGAGGATCGTTGTAGCCTTGTGTTCGATACAGACACCAAACGCTTGTATGTCGAGCGAGAGGTGGCGCATTCGGACACGGGCTCCGGGAGTACTGTCGAGTACCAAACAGCGACCATGGATATTGCGGACTATCTAATGCAAGGCGGCCAAACCGCCGGCCACCGCGAGCTGTGGCGCTTGCTGAGAGCGCTCTTCAATGAAGCCAGCGACAGCGCCGCGTCTTCTTCTGAGATATGACGTCGCGCACTTCCGTTTCAGACTGCTCAGCTCGCCAAGAGCCTGATCTCGCCGTCTTCAATAGCCCCGGCCGCGAGAGCGTCGCGCGCCATCTTTCCGATGGTCGGCCAGTTCGCCATAGGGTACTTATGCGCCTGCAATTTGGTCGGAAAAGCGGTTTGCAAAACGCAAGTCTGGCGCGCGTTCCCATTCGCGATCTGAAAGAAAACTTCTTGGGATCCCTCGCCGGTCTCCTGTTGGGTGGGTTCGGGCAGCTTGCGCATTCTGATCCTTTCCTTTGCGGATTTTCGAAAGACTCTGCTCGGTTGAACGGACTATTGCGGCGACCGCGTTCGACTAATCGACGCAAGCCGGCGCCCGATCCGCAATGCCGTTGCGTTTAACCAGGGGCTCCGGTCGCCGGCCCGAACTGGGCGTATTGCGGACCGCATCGGTTAGCATCTCACGAAGCTCAGCCTTCGTCTTGTGCGGTTGCCGCGCGCTCGATTTTTGCCATTTTGCCATCCATCTTATATGGGGGCGCTCACGGCGAATGCCACTTTTTTGCTCACCCTCGAGATGCACGACGTCCTACGAAGATGTAGATCGATTAGGCGCGACTGCACCGGTCCGTCTGATCGCCAGCGCGATGCTCTTGAGCGAACCGACCAACAGTTGTTTGCTCTATTTCATGAACATGATACCCGGCAATGATCGCGAATATATGCAATCAATACAGAACAACGCACATCGCAATCACTGCAGGCTGCGGGCAGACGATGCGCTCGTGTTCCTGACCTGGATCAACGTCGGCAAACGCTCTTCCGGCCGCATTGACCGACGGTCGCACTACAGAATGGATCAAGCGCCAATGGGGCCGCGTTTATAGAAGGGTATCAATAGAAACCCCGCGGCCGGAAACCGGTCGCGGGGTTGCGAAACCAGAGGCTCTGCCATTACATCCGTGGTCAAAGCAGGATAGCATCGGTTGCGAGCTTAGGCAGCGCGCAGGTTTTCTGCGGCAGACTTGCCGGTCCGGCGGTCAGCAACGACGTCGAAAGAAACCTTCTGTCCCTCATCAAGGGTGCTCATGCCGGCACGTTCGACCGCGCTGATATGAACGAAGACATCCTGGCTTCCTTGGTCTGGCTGAATGAAGCCGAAGCCTTTTTGGCCGTTAAACCACTTCACAGTTCCCGTATTCATGGGTGATCGTCCTTTAAGATAGATGTTTAGTGCCGCGCACTGGCGCAGCATGCGAACTCGAGATCTGGAGGGAGGGTCGTCAGTCAGGCGCGCTTTAAGCGGCGAGGCCAAGTCGTTCGGCGAAACTCGATAGACTGCATATGGTGATTGCTCGTTGGTCTCGCAAGTGGATATGGCGAGCGACGGCTACGCGATCCAACTGCCTATCGACGTCCCGCAGCAATGCATTCGGGTCGTCGGCCCTGTGTATCTGCCGGATTGTTCTCAACAAGAGAAGGCAGTAGTCTTAGTCGTCACGGTCGTCCGTCGATCGGCGGGCTCGGATAGCGTTCAATTCGGACTTGATCAATGCGTCGTATTTGACGCATTTGGGACCGACGGCGATTGCATTCAACTCCTGATATCGACCAACCAAGTCTGCTCGATTAACTTTATCACATTGTCAGGCATAGGAATATAGTCGAGGTCCTCGGCGGTCTTGGAGCTCTTCGCGAATGCCCATCTAAAGAACTTGATGACCTCCGCAGAAGCCATTTTGTCAAACGGTTCCTTGCGCATTAGGATGAAGATGGATGCGGTAATGGGCCACGACTTCTCGCCAGGCTGGTCCGTGAGGACGAGGTAGTAGCCTTGGGCCCTGGTCCAGTCGGCATTTGAGGCGGCAGCTTGGACGGATTCCATGTTCGGCTGCGCGACAGCGCCAGCCCAATGGACCATTCCGGTGTAGGTCATCCCATTCTGCTTGGCATAGGCGTACTCCACATAGCCGATCGAATTCCTGGTTTGGCCTACGTTCCCGGAGACACCCTCGTTATCCTTGGCGCCGACGCCGATCGGCCACTCAACGGCGGCCCCCTCGCCCACCTTGGACTTCCAGTCCGCGCTGACCTTGGACAGGTAGTTGGTGAAATTGAAGGTCGTGCCCGAACCATCCGAACGATGCACCACCGCGATGGCTTTGTTCGGCGACTTCAGATTGGGATTGAGCTTTTTGATCGCCGGGTCATTCCACTTCGTGATTTTGCCGATATAGATGCCGGCCAGCGTTTCGCCGTTGAACACCAGCTCACTAGGCTTTACAGACTCGAGATTGACCACGGGAACGATTGCCCCCATCACCATCGGCTACTGCGTCAGCCCATCCTTCTCAAGCTGCTCCGCCTTTAGTGGCATGTCGGTGGCGCCAAATGTAACGGTCTTGGCCTGGATCTGCTTGATACCACCGCCGGACCCGATCGACTGGTAGTTAAGATTGTTTCCGGTCTCCTTGTGATAGGCGTCGGCCCATTTGGAATACAGCGGAAACGGAAACGTTGCGCCTGCATCGGTGACATCGGCCGCGAGCGCTGACGTTGCTGCGGCAACGAAGCCGGCACGAAATTCATCGCTGCGCTCCATCTCTGACGACCGCGGACTTGACCCGCTTCGAGGCATCGAGATCAGATCGGCAATCTGAAGATGCAATATGGATCTGGGTCAATCGGCTCTGTGTGTGTCACCGTCACGAGCTCGCCGCCACCGTTTGAGTTGGGCGTTCAAGGATGCTGCCGGCGCTGCAATCGCCTTCGACTGAATTGAACGTGCCGACGGGGGCGCTAAGCCCGGCCGGTCGTGTCCCCGGAGGTGGTGTAGCTCGGTGGAGCAAAGCCGCCCGGACGCGCGCTCCCAAATAGCGCCGTAGCGGGCGGGCGGCTTTGCGGTGGTCACCGGCAGTTCTCCGGTAGGATCGGGTTGCGACACGCCAACGCAACCGAGGAACCACCGATGACCGAAGACATGATGAACCTGCGCACGCTGGTAGAGAAGACCCCGGACGCCGATCTGCTGCGCGAGATGATCGGCTTTGCGGCCCAGCGCCTGATGGAGCTGGAGGTCGAGAGCCAGACCGGGGCTGCCTATGGCGAGAAGAGCCCCGAACGTCTGGCCCAGCGCAATGGCTACCGCGACCGGATCTGGGAGACCCGCGCCGGTGCGGTGGAGCTGCGCATCCCAAAGCTGCGCAAGGGCTCCTATTTCCCCGGCTTCCTGGAGCCGCGGCGCATGGCCGAGAAGGCGCTCACCGCCGTGGTTCAGGAGGCTTACGTTCAGGGCGTCTCGACCCGTTCGGTCGACGATCTGGTGCAGGCGATGGGCATGACCGGCATCTCCAAGAGCCAGGTCAGTCGGTTGTGCGGCGAGATCGACGACAAAGTGAAGGCCTTCCTCGGCCGTCCAATCGAGGGTGACTGGCCCTATCTTTGGATCGACGCCACCTATGTGAAGGTGCGCCAGCAGGGGCGCATCGTCTCCGTCGCGGTGATCGTTGCAGTCGGCGTCAACAGCGACGGCCGGCGCGAGGTTCTCGGCATGGACATCGGGCCGTCCGAGGCCGAGACGTTCTGGACCGCCTTCCTGCGCAAGCTGGCCCGCCGCGGCTTGCGCGGCGTCAAGCTGGTGGTGTCCGACGCCCACGAGGGCATCAAGGCCACCGTGACCAAGGTGCTCAACGCCAGCTGGCAACGCTGCCGCGTCCACTTCATGCGGAACGTGCTGGCTCATGCCGGCAAGAGCGGACGGCGCGTGGTCTCCGCCTTCATCGCCACGGCCTTTGCCCAGGACGATGCCGAGGCCGCTCGCACCCAATGGCGCAAGGTCGCCGATCAGCTCCGTCCCAAGCTGCCCAAGCTTGCCGGCTTCCTCGACGAGGCCGAGACCGACGTGCTTGCCTACATGACGTTCCCGCCGCAGCATCGGACCAAGTTGCACTCCACCAATCCGATCGAACGCCTCAACGGCGA
Organism: Bradyrhizobium sp. SZCCHNRI3052; assembly: GCF_032484895.1. Classification (NCBI taxonomy): domain Bacteria; kingdom Pseudomonadati; phylum Pseudomonadota; class Alphaproteobacteria; order Hyphomicrobiales; family Nitrobacteraceae; genus Bradyrhizobium; species Bradyrhizobium sp. SZCCHNRI3052. Next base: position 88,382 of record NZ_JAUETW010000010.1, read on the forward strand.
GATCAAACGGCGCACCGAGGTGGTCGGCATCTTCCCCAATGAGGACGCTATCGTCCGCCTCATCGGAGCTGTCCTGCTCGAACAGAACGATGAATGGGCGGTCCAACGCGCCCGCTACATGACGCTGGAAACCATCGCGCCATTGAGCGATGATCCGAACGTCAGCCTCACGGCTATCGCCAGCTGACAGGCCCGGCTCCAGCCGGCGAACGCGGTGGGCCGCCAGCTACACCACGCTTGGGGACACGATCGCCCGGCCTAGTCATCGGCTATCGGTATTGCTGAGCCGCCACATCGAGTGTCTACCGACGTGCCTGAGCTTACGCATGGTTATTTGGGGTCGGCGTACCCTACGGGAACTCAATCAACTACCTGCCAAAAAGACGCGGTGCCCGCCGGATGAGGACACCTGGAGCATATTTTATGATTGCCGTTCGTTCGACCGGCTCTGCGGAGTTGCTCGCAATCGGCCTCGTCGTAACTCAACCAGCACCCGCCTTGTCTATCCCCTCCATCCCGCGACCGGTTTTCTTAGCTCTGCAGCTCGACCGGCGAAACAGCGTCCCTCCAAGTCCAGTGTCGGCGTCCCACGATCCAATGCTGGCTGCAATCCCAAGTCTTCGTGCTTTCGCAATTTCACTGTGCCGAAATGCCGACCGCGCCGATGATCTGGTGCAGGAGACCCTGCTGCGCGCGCCAGCGATGGAAGAATGGCGTCCGTTGATGAGGCGGGCGTGTGACACTATGTGTGTTTTGACTTGTCGTTCTGGCCTCTCTGGCTCGCCGGCACGTCTTTGGCTTCTTCCTCGGCTAAGAGCTTTCGAATGATGGCCCGCTTGTCCTCGTTCTTTTCTTCTTCGAGGAGCTTTCGGTAAAGGCGGATATTCTCATTGTGAATGAAACGCTCCATCGCGCAAACCCTCGGCTGGGTAGTTGGATTGTACCGCCGGAAGCCAAAGACTGCAATTGTCAGGAATTTCTGGCAGAAGGTGCTCTCCATTTAGGCTGGGACTAACCGAACGAGATAGCGCTGCCCGGCGTCTTCAAAGCTGCGCTCTTCCTGGGCCGGCAGCTTGCAGCCCAATGACGACGCAATCTGCTCGCCCAGCTCCGTGCTGCCATTCAAGGCAAACAGGCGCAACCGATCGCTCCGCGTCAATGCGATAGGAAAGCTACTCTCCATTATTGGCGCCCCACCAATTGAGATGAGGTACCACCTACGTCCGCATGCCGTGTTTGCTTAAGAGCTTGACCGTGCTGGCCTGAGGCCCCTTGTCTCCGATCTCCTCGACATAGCTGACACGCGCACCGACGGCGATGTTAGCGCGGCCTTCCAGAACACTGTTGCAATTGAAATAAATCTCGTGGCCGTCATCCGCCTCAAGGAACCCGGATTCACCGCCAGGATCGATCCGTAGCACGGTGCCGACCGGCTCTCCTTGGTGGTGCTTCGTCTGCATCAAAAGCACCCGATCCTGCAGTTGCTGCCGCGCCCGCTTGAATGCGTCGTCCACTGCAACGGTCGGGGTCGGCATACCTTTCATCCTCCTTGGGCGTCCGTCCCACGTTGACTTCGCGCCCGTCGGGAAGAGCGAGCCGGATGCCTACCTGTACTGACCACCCGTCCTGTGATGCTCGCCAGGGCCTCGCACGATGACGCGCCCTGCGGTTGCTCGACCGAAGCGCCTCTCCAGCTCGGAAATGTGCTGCAGCTCCGGAGACGGCGTCAGGTTCTCGAAAGGTGGCCAATCTGAGCCCGCCGCGCGCGCACGGCCTTGAGCGAAATCAACCCGCCCGATGCCTTCACTTCAACCGCCAGTCCTGAACGCCCGGTGGCGCTCATTTTGTTGCCCGCCCGCGGGGAACTTTGCGGCACGTCAAAGCAGGCCCAGGTCAGGCTGCCACTAATCGACCATTCGTCTCTGTCCCGGGAGCAACACCATGAGCACATCAATGGGTGTGACTGCGTTGGATCATTCGGTTCAGGAAACCAATGTATGGCTCAAAGCGATCGATGAGCAGTTGGCTCTGGAAAGCCGCCACCATGCCTACAATGCGTTGCGAGCCGTCCTGCACGCACTGCGCGACCGCCTGCCGCCGGAGGTCGCAGCTAAGCTCGGCGCGCAGCTACCGATCATAGTGCGCGGCATTTACTACGAGGGCTGGCATATGGCGACGACTCCGACCAAGGAACGGCACCTCGACGAATTTGTCGCGCATGTTGGCAGAGAGCTTCCACCGCGGTTTCCCATCGATCCTCTCGCGGCCGCGCGTGGAATCTACGAAGTGCTATGGGAAAAGCTGGATCCCGGCGAATTCGAGAAATTGATGGCCCATTTTCCGGCCCAACTCAGAAACCTCCAGGGTTGACCCAGAGCGGACGCGTCATGAAGATCGATCAGGCGTTCGACGTTGTCATTCCGCCGTATGGGCTGGCAGGGACGCTGACCCTGCCGGAAAATGCACGTGGTCTGGTCGTCTTTGCACACGGCAGCGGCTCAAGCCGATTCAGTATCCGGAACATTGCAGTCGCGCAGGGGCTGAACGAGCGCGGCTTTGCGACGCTGCTATTCGATCTTCTCACGCCGGAAGAAGAGCATGACCGCTCGAACGTTTTCGATATCGGAATGCTTGGAAAACGGCTGGTCGCAGCCGTCGACTGGCTTCAAGGCCTTAAACCAGCGATTGCCGGCCTCCCGATCGGATTGTTCGGCGCCAGCACCGGCGCCGCGGCCGCCCTTGTCGCAGCGGCTCAATTGCCTCATCGAATTGCCGCCGTGGTCTCCCGCGGCGGCCGTCCGGATTTGGCTGGCGAGGCCTTGCTCCATATCCATGCGCCAACCCTGCTGATCGTGGGCGGCGCCGACTCCGGCGTGATCGAGCTGAACGAGGGGGCGCTCACCCGGCTTGGCGGGCCAACGGCGCTGGAAATCATTCCTGGCGCAACGCACCTGTTTCCAGAGCCGGGCGCGATGAACGCTGTCATCGACTATGCCGGCCAGTGGTTCGGCCGATATCTGCGCACCGCGGCGCCTATCCCCACCTCAAGCTAGGAGAGAACCATGGAACTCCTATCCGGCGCTTTTGTCGATCGATCGATCATTCCGCGACGCTTCACCTGTGACGGCGAAAACCTCTCCCCACACCTGCAGTGGGCCAACGCCCCCGAGGGAACCCGGAGTTATGTCCTGCTCTGCGACGATCCCGATGCCCCCGGCGGTACCTGGCATCACTGGGCGGCCTACGACATTCCACCCACGCAGACCGGGCTTGTGGACGGCGCAGCTCAGAGCGCAAGGCTGAAGCAGGCCACCAACGATTTCCGGAAGATTGGATATGGAGGACCGTGTCCTCCGCCGGGACACGGTGTCCACCACTATCATTTCCGGCTCCTTGCGCTCTCGACGGATCATCTGAATGTACGGACGAATGCTTCGTGCCGCGACGTCGAACGCGAGGCGCGCAAGTTCACCCTTGCCGAGGCCACCCTGGTCGGCCTGTATCATAGATAGTCGCGTGCGAGACGCCGATCGCTACCGGCCGAATGTGCCCTAAGACTTTCACCCGGGGCCTGTCCTGTTGCCCAGCATGCCTGGGTCAGATCACTGAGTCGTTCATCGCCGGCGGAATCGTGAAATTGCCCAGGGAACACTCTGATGACGAACATCATAGTGGCAACCGATCCCGGGGGCGCATGTCGCGCAATTGATGTGGCCGCAGAGCATGCCAAAGCATTGGCATGCGATCTCTTGATCGTGACAGTTGCCGATCAACGTAGCCGAGGGGCGGTCTGAGAGCATGCGAGAGAAGCAGACTCAATGAATTTCCTGAATGAATAGCCTTCTCTGACAACCTCCGGGGGCAGAGAGCCATAGCTCCATTGGCTGACGGCTTGTCCAAACAGGTTCGAGCCTACGGCACCGCGAAATAGTTTACCTGGGCATAGCCACGTACTTGTCCGGGATGAGTCGTCGGCTGGCGTCGAGCGGTGGTTTGATTTCAAACATCTGAGCGCCGTTTTGGAAATGGAAGACTTTCCGGACGCGGTAATTCGACGGGTTCTGAGCGGCAACTTCGTACTGATTACGTGACAACCAGAATCGACTCCGCGCGTGCCGTTGGTGGTTTTGATCTCCATCAGTCGCTCCTCGCCGTCCGTTTCGAGTGACCGAATGTCATAACCCCGATGGTCTTCACCGCGATCGGCGGGCCACTCCATCTCCTTGGCAAGATCTATCCGGCCGGCGCGGCAAAGCCGATCGAAATCGAACTTGAAAACCATTTTCTCGCCGGCGCGCCTAGGGATCGGTTTAGCTCATCCCTCGACGCCGGGTCGTATTTGCGGACTGCAGCACCGGATGACGGTCCTGCAGGTCCGAATTCAGGAACGCAGGAGCGTGGTACCAAAACAGGCGCTCCGCCTGCGTAAAACGTGGTGCCACCAACCTCGGGGCAGTAAGACGCTTAGGATGTCGCTCCGACTGGGCCTCTACCAGGGAGTCGTGAGCGCTGCGCGAGCCCCTGCTGATGAAACTTCAGCCCGCGCCCTTTCAAGGTGGCCTCCCTTGGCTCGCCCGTTACGATCGCACATCGAGCTTTCATACAGGGCCGGAACAACGCCCGATCCTGCCTGTTAGGTCTCCACCCATTGATGGTTCTTGCCCGCGCGGCTGCCAAAGCGACCGCATTCGCTCAGCTCACGCCTGAATGTTGGTTTGGAGATTGAATCATGAGTGATGATATCCCGCTTGCCCCACCTCCCCAAGCCGGCGTGGATCCTGCTGTGGAGCAGAAGTCCACCATGGCGGAGGTCTCCGAAGCTGTGAAAGGCGCCGCCAATCGGGTTGAAGGCGCGATCGAAGCAGGCCGGAAACCAGGGATGCCGCTTAGCATCTTGAGCAATATAGCGCGCGAAGCCCCTCTTGGATCGTTACTCGTCGCCTTCCTGCTGGGAATCGCCATCGCTCGCCGCAGATGACGAACAGGGGGGATTCGGGACTTGAAGGCAGACGCCCCCTCTGCATTGCAGGTCCTGGCGACGTGAGGGTCGAAGCTGAAAGTGATCATTGTAGAGCAATGCGCTTTCACTCGAGCCATTTTCCAGTCTTGGATCCAACTTGTAGGATTCGGAACTATAGAGTGTTGGGGTCGTTGCACTCTATGGCCGACCGTCGTCGGCATATCTTGAATTTGCATTGGAAAAAATCAAATGAGGAAGTCATTAATGGTCTCTGCGGCCGTTGCGGCCCTCTTGGCTACGACCGGGCTTGCGTCAGCACAAGGCGCCGGTCAAGCAGCACCGAAGGACTCTCCGACGGCTGCTTCGCCGAAAACTGACGCCGCCGGGACGATGAATGCACCTCCTGTAAAGGGCGCCGAGACGCCCCCCTCCGGGGCGGGGTCAAAAGAGTTGACGCCTCAGCATGCGCAAGGCAAACCGGATGCAAAGACGACTGGCGAGATGAAAGCTGATGGCCGTTCGAAGGCCTCGGAGGCCATAGCGCCGGCCACGACGTCAAAGGACATGAAGAGTCCGACCACTGAAACGACATCGCGTCCCACCAACAAGACGGCGAGCGAGAAGGCCGACAGCAAGACGAACTCCTCCGATTCGGCTGCGAGCTCGAAGGCCTCTACGTCGCCGACTGCCGAGACCAAGCCCTCAAGCTCGGACAATCGAACGACCGGCAATGCGGCAACCTCGGCGACAGCAGCGCCTCCTGCGGAAAAGCGTACTCAGATTACCTCGGCGATGAAGCAAGAGAAGGTCGACGAGGTAACAAACGTAAACTTCAATATCTCGATCGGAACGGCTGTACCTGCGGGTGTCCGTTATCACCCTATGCCAACACGGATCGTCGAAATCTATCCGGAATGGCGTGGATATGATTTCATTTTGGTGCACGGCAAGTACATCGTTCTGCGCCCGCGCACCCACGAGATCGTCTATATCATCGAAGATTGAGCGATTTGGCCGGCCGCAGGGCAGGCGATTACGAGACACCGAAGGACGGCTGACCAGCCGTCCTTCGAAATGCGAGCTCGCTTCTGATGGCTTCGCTTACGACCGCAGCACCGCGCCTGGGCCCAGCCTCCCACCACAACACTTCAACTGGGGAAAGGCACGTGTCGGGACTTTGCGGTCCTGATGCTTCAAGCCGTCCGCAGCTTGGGATTCGCGGCTCGCTTCATCAATACCTTGATCAGCTTCAAAGTGTGGACGGACGAGATGACCGCCTAGCGCCTTAGACGCGTTGCTCCGGCCGTCAGACGACCGTAACGTCGCCCTTCGTGAGCCATTCACGCATGGTGCGCGTCAGCGTAGACTTGCATGCAATGCAAGCCTTCGATGCCTCCAGCGTTCCCCTGCAAGCCAGCGCGGCCGACGCCAAGCGGCCTTCCTGAAATCTTCGATTACACCGGATTTGCGACCGACCATCCTTCGAGCACGTGACCCAAGGCCTTGAGCGGACGCACGCGATCGCTCACGATCTTCAGGATGGCCAGCATCGGAACGGCCAGGATCGCACCCGGCACGCCCCACATCCAGAACCAGAACACCAGGGACAAGATCACGAGCACGGGGTTCAGGGTGAAGCGACGCGCAAGCAGCATAGGGGTCAGGGTTTCGCCTTCGGCGAGGTGGATAAGGAAGTAGAGGGTCGCCGGCAGCAAGGCCCACCACAAGCTGTCGAAGCTCAATATCCCGACCAGTAGGAATATGAGCGTGCCCAACAGCGGCCCCAGAATTGGCACGTAGTTGAGCAGGAAAGCGGCGGCGCCCCACAACAAGGGGTCTCCAAGCCCACATAAATATGTCGCAACGGCAGTCGCAGTTCCGACAGCGACGTTCATAGCTGTGATAGTCAGCAGATAGGCGGAAATAGCCCGAACTCGTGACAACGCTGCGCCAACTGGTCCAAGCCGTTACGGTTTTTGCACCTCCGGGGACCGACGAACTCGCAATCGAGATCAAGACATCCTTGTCTGATTTGACGTTGCCGGGACCGTTGCTGAAACGTTCGGGTGGGGGGGTGACCGTTGGTAGCGGGGGGGCGATTCACGCGTCTCCCCCTCCCCCCGAGATCTATTCATTATCATTCGAGAGGAAAAGAAAATCCGCCTGATATCGCTGCCTCAGTCCCATATCTCTGATCCAGACAAAATCCCGAAATCAGGCCGGCCGCGGCGCCCTTCGGTTGTGCGCATGCACGGGCGGGATCAGTCCTACGAATGGCGGAATCGCAACATGCTTGATCATGGAGTGATTTCAGCCTGCAAAAATGGCTGAATTAACCTCTAGTAATATCAATTGCTTAACAGGCATTTCCAAACAAGGAATCCCCTCGGAAAGATCATTCTTGCGACTTCCGACGGCCCGTCAATACGGCCACCGCGTCGGCGGCGCGAACGCCCGCGCCTGCCGGAAGAACAAACACTGGATTGATTTCGGCCTCGACGATGCGCCCGTCGAGCGCGACGGCCATCGCGGCGAAATTGACGACCGCGCTGACCAGCGCATCGACGTCGAGTTTGAGGCGGCCTCGATATCCATCGAGCAAGGGCCAGCACCTGAGTTCTTGAACCATCTCCAGCGCGAGGTCGTGCGAAAACGAAGCCTCGGAGGTCAGCAGCCGGATGACCGTGTCGTTCATGAGCTCGGCCGTGACGCCTCCCATACCGAGCAGCAAGACCGGACCGAGTGGATCGCGGTGGCAGCCGAGGATCAGCTCCAATCCGCCGTCTTGGACCATCTCCTGCACAATGAACGCTTCCGGCGCGCGTCCCGCTTTGGCCGTGACGACCTCCCGCATCCGATCGAGAGCAGCCCCGACCGTGGCGGCATCGAGCCCGACGGCCACGCCCCCGACATCGCTCTTGTGGGTGATCGTCGATGAGAGAATCTTCAGGACGACAGAGCCACCAAACGCTTGCGCCGCCTCCCGGGCCTCGGACTCATTTGCGACGATCTTTTCGCGCACGACGGGAATGCCAAACCTTGCGAACAGCGCTTTGGCCCTATGCTCGTCGAGCGAACCAATCCAATCGTGGGGAATGTCGACGGCCGGGCGCGGCTGAGCTCCTTCAAGCCGACGGAGCGGGCGTCCAACGGTCCACAGCGCATTGAGAGCAACGGTGACCGCTTCGGGCGTGCTGAAGGTCGGAACGCCCTGGGCGGTCAATCGCGACGCGGCTTCCGGCGCATGCGGGCTCACATAGGCCAGCAAAGGCTTCAGGCCCACCGACTTTGCTTCGCGGATGGCGTTGCTGATCAACTCGGGATTGCGCACGCTCGTAGCCCCGACGATCACCACCAGGGCGTCGTAGGCAGCGCTGTCCAGCAGCGTTTCGATGCAGCCCTTCAGGATCGCCGGCTGCAGTCCTGCGAGGGTGACGTCGATCGGATTGGTCCTCAATGACAATGGACCATCGGGCATGAGGGCGGCGAGCTGCGCCGCGGTCCTCGTGTCCGGATCAGGCGCTTCGAATCCGTTCAGGCCTAAGCTGTCGACGATGAGGGTCCCTGCCCCGCCGGTCGACGTCAGGATCGCGACACGGCGTCCCCTCAATGCCGGCTGCGTCGCCAACGCAGCGGGGATGTCGACAAGGTCGCCGAAGGTCTGCGCTCGGATGATGCCGAGATCACGGAAGAACGCATCATAGGTCCGGTCCGTGCCGGCCATCGCGCCGGTGTGCGAGGCGGCGGCGCGTGCGCCGGCTGCCGACCGGCCGATCTTCAAGGCAACGATCGTCTTGCCCGCCTCTCGCGCCCGGCGCGCCGCGCGACGGAACTTCGCGGGATGCCGGATCGCCTCGATGTAGAGAGCGATCACCCTTGTGTCCGGGTCATGGGCAAGATGCTCCACAAAGTCGGAAATTTCGAGATCCGCCTCGTTGCCGGTCGCAATCAGCTTGGAAAGCCCGACGCCATTCGCGGTCAACCGCGAGAGCAATGCGCCGAGAATTCCGCCGCTCTGGGAGACTACGCTGACGGAGCCCTTCAGCAGCGTGCCGGCCGACAGCGCACCGCTTGCCGACAGTGGCACGGCGTTCGAGACGTTCACGAGGCCAATCGTGTTCGGTCCGAGAATGCGCATGTCGCCTGCCGCATCACGAAGCTGCTGCTGGCGCTCAAGTCCGTCTTCTCCGCTCTCGCCAAATCCGCCTGCCAGGACGATCGCGTACTTCGTCCCCTTGGCGGCCAGTTCGCGCACCGCCTGCACCGCGTGAGCCGACCCCAGCAGCACCATCGCGACATCAGGCGAGACCGGCAGAGCCTCGATGTTTTTGTAACACCGAAGACCGTCGATTTCGGCCACGCGCGGATTGACCGGGAAAATCTCACCCTCGTACGTCTGCTGCCGCAAGAACCGGACCGGCAGACCGGCCGTCTTGGTGGCGTCCGCGGAGGCGCCGACGATGGCAATGCTGCGGGGATTGAACAAAGCATCCAGGGACATCGGCTGCGCTCGTCAGTTGCTCGACTTGGCGAGGAATGCGAGGACCGACTCGCGATGCTCGGTGCTGGTATAGCAGATACCCTGCGCCTGGCTTCCGCTCGCAAAGATGTTGTTGGCCTCAGTCTCGAACGACCGATTGAGAATGGCTTTTCCGAGAGCGATCGCAGTGCTCGACCCGGCGGAGAGTTCGCGTGCCCAAGCTTGCGCATCCTGAAGCAACGTCTCGGGCGAACTCATGCGATCGACGAGGCCGAGTTGAACGGCCTCGTCGGCACCGACCTGCCGACCGGTGAAGATCAGTTCCTTCGCCTTCGGAAGCCCGACGCGTCGCGGCAGGAAGTACATGCCTCCGCCGTCCGGGATGAGACCTCGCAGGATGTATGACCACGCGAACTTCGCAAACGGGCTCGCGATGATGAAGTCGCACGCCAGCGCGGTGTCCGCTCCGAGCCCCGCCGCCGCCCCGTTCACGGCAGCGATGGTCGGCTTGGGCATGGTATGGAGCAACATCTGGGCTTGGTGCACCCGCTGCTGACGCGCCCAGCCATTGAACCCAACCTCCCCGGCCGGCGCCTCCATCCGTCGCTTCATGCCGGCGACATCGCCGCCGGCACAGAACCCCTTGCCGGCCCCGGTGAGCACGAGCGCGCGAACCGATTTGTCTGCAGCGATCTCCTCGAGCACCTCGATCAGCAACGAGCGCATCTCGTCGCTCATGGCATTGCGCTTGTCGGGGCGGTTCAGCGTCACGGTCGCAATGCCGCTGCTGACAGTCTTCAGAACGATATCCGAGCCCATAGTGCCTATTCCGGTTTGATCTTGTTTTCGGTCACGACCTTGCGCCAGCGAACGGTGTCCGCCTTGACGTAGGCGTCGAGTTCTTCGGGAGTCCCGACCCGCATCAGGAGGCCTTCATCCTGCGCCCGCTTGAGAAAGTCCGGATCCTGCGCGGCGAACTTGACGGCCTCGAGCAGCTTGTCGACGACGGGCTTCGGCGTCTTCGCGGGCACGTACAGGCCGTACCAGCTGTCGAACACATAGCCGGGCACGGTCTCCTCGACGCTGGGAACGCCCGGCACTTGGGTCTGCCCCTTGGCGCCCGTCACGGCAATCGGCCGCAGGCTCTTGCTCGCGATGAAGCCGGACACTGCGGCGCTGCTCGCGAACATCATATCGACCTGACCGCCGAGCACATCGGTCAGTGCTGGGCCCGCGCCCTTGTAGGGGATGTGGGTCAGCTCGATATGAGCAAGATTGTTCAAAAGCTCGCCCGCCAGATGCGCCGACGTCCCAATGCCCTGCGAGGCATAGGTGTACTTCCCAGGACTTGCCTTGGCTGCCTTGATAACGTCTTCGACGGTCTTGAACGGGCTCTCCGGCTTGACGACCAGAATGTTCTGGTAGGTGCCGATGAGCGTGACCGGGGCGAACGCCTTCTCCGTGTCGTAGGGCAACTTGGCGTGAAGGCTCGGATTGACTGAATGGGCGAGCGTCGCGATCAGGAACGTGTAGCCATCCGGCTGGCTTCGAGCGACGGCATCCGAGCCGATGATGGTGCCCGCGCCGGCCTTGTTCTCCACCACGATCGATTGCCCGAGCTTCGCAGCCATCGGCTTCGCCAGCGTTCGCGCGATCAGATCCGTCCCGCCGCCGGGCGAGAAGGGAACCACGAGCTTGATCGGTCGATCGGGATACTCGGCCCGGGCCGCCCCCGGGATTGCGCCGACGATGGCCAAGCCCAGGCTCGCCAGCATTATGACTTGTCGTCCTACGCGATGATCTGCCATTGCAGGTTTCCTCCGTCGCATCCGGCGTAGGCCGCCGAACCTTGTTGCAGAGGAGACTACGATGCGACGGCGCGTCCGGGACGACCCCAATTCCACCTATTGGAATTGAGCTGCGCGGGACGCGAGCTCAGCTCAGCTCGGATGTCGCTGCATGCTCGAGCCGATTGAGGCAGCGGCGTTTCAGATCGAGCAGCCATGGCGCCAGCCTGTGCGAGGCCTCTTCGAGTGGCTCGACGCTCCCGATGCTCATGTTCATCAGATGCGGCTCACCAGCGCCGTAAGGCAGTGTCGTCGCAACGGCCACCACTCCGGGCTGCCAGCCGACCGCGCAATAGCCGAGCTTGTCCAGTTCGGTGAAGGATCGCTCGATCTCGCGAATGAGCCGCTTGTACGTTTTTGGACGCCGCTTTGCGATCGCGGCATACTCCCGTTCGCGGGCGGAGGGCTCTAGCGCCCATAGATAGGCGCGGCCCAGCGAGGTGAGCTCGACAGGAATACGCTGGCCCGATACCACCGTTCGATGGGTCAATCGTGGGTGATAGCGAAACGACTCCAGGTAAACCATCATATCCTGGTCCGCCGCGGCCAGCCCGACATTGACGCGACGCCGCGATGCTTCGGTCCGCATCAAGGGCGCAACCACCGACAGCATCGGCGAGCTGAGGCGCATGGCGTGCGCCAGACTGAGGACCGCCGGCGCCAGCCTGTAGACCCGGCGGCCCGCATCCCTCTGTAGCAGCCCTCCGCTCACCAGCGTCTGCGTCAGCCGGCTGACGGTCGCCTTGGCAAGCCCCGTGCGTTCCGCGATCTCGGCGTTGCCGAGATCGGCAACCCCCGGCTTGAACGCCCGCAATATCGCGATGCCTCGCTCCAGCGAGCGATTCAGGCTGTCGTAGCTGTGGTCCGCCGCCATTTTCTCGCGTTCCAGCAGATGGAATTCGGGTGCATCTCGACCCTAGCACGGCAGCTATCCTGGATGCGAGTGGAGGAAGCCCATCAAGTCTGTTCCGGCTCGGCTCTGACTAAATCGAAGCCGACCAGACGACTATGCGCGTGACTAAGTCCGTCACAGGCTGGGCTGCCTCCTCATGGGACAATGTGCCGATCTCAAGTGCACGCCCCCCGGAGGAAACATGACAATCAACCGAGATCTGGCAAAAGGGCTGAGCCTGCTCGCTATAGCCCTGTTCTTCGGCCTGCAGGCCCGCGGCTATTCCTTGGGTACGCTGGGCCGTGCGGGACCTGGCATGTTTCCGCTCGTCGTTTCTGCCCTGCTCTTCCTCGTGGGCCTCGCGATCGTCGTGCGCGCCCGCATCATCAATGGCGACGCACTCGCATTCAAGGCGAGGAACATCGCACTGGTGGCCGCCGGCCTGCTCAGCTTCGTGCTGCTCTCCGAACACGTGAACATGCTGGTCGGCCTCGTCGTGATGGTGCTCATCACCTCCTACGCAGCCTCCGACTTCAAGCTGTCGCGCGCTCTGGCGCTGAGCGCCGTGCTCGCGTCCGTCGCGCTGGCGATGAAGCTCGGCCTCGGACTGCAGCTCCCGCTCTATTGAGGCGTCACCATGGATATCCTGTCGAACCTCTCGTTCGGCTTCAGTCACGCCCTGACGCTCAACAACCTGCTGTTCTGCGCCGCGGGCTGCACCATTGGCACGCTGGTGGGCCTGCTCCCGGGGCTGGGGCCGCTGGCGACGATCAGTCTTCTGCTGCCTCTCACCTACTCATTGCCGACAGACGGCGCGCTGATTGTGCTGGCCGGGATCTATTACGGCGCCCAGTACGGCGACAATGTCAGCGCCATTACGATGAGGATGCCGCACGCGTCCAGCATCATCGCCTGCATCGACGGCTATGAGATGACGCTCAAGGGCAAGACCGGCCTCGCGCTGTTCACGGCGGGCATTTCGAGCTTTATCGGCGGCACGATCGCGACGATCGTTCTGGCATCGCTCGCGCCGCCCTTGAGCCAGGTCGCCCTGATGTTCGGCCCGACCGAATACTGCGCGCTCGTGCTGCTCGGCTTCCTCTGCGTTAGCCTCGTGACGACCGGGAGCGTGCTCGACGGCCTGTCGATGTGCCTCGTTGGCGTCCTCCTCGGCCTCGTCGGCACCGACGTCAATACCGGAACGCTCCGATTCACGATGGGCCTCCCGTCGCTGTACGACGGGATCGCGCTTGTCAGCCTGTCGCTCGGCTGCTTCGGCATTGCCGAGATCACCAAGAACCTGGACAAGGACCGGCAGACGTCGCCGTTTCGCGGTGAGATCAAGCTGATACCCAACTGGACCGAGTTCAAGCGCATCATTCCAAGCGCGCTCCGCGGCAGCGCCGCCGGATCGCTCCTCGGACTTCTGCCGGGCGGCGGTCCCGTCATCGCTCAATTCGCGGCCTACGCCATCGACAAGAAATTCAGCAAGTACCGCGACGAGATTAGTCAGGGCGCGATCGAGGGCGTTGCAGGCCAGGCGGCGGCAGACGAAGCAGCCGCGCGAACAAGCTTCATTCCGCTGATGAGCATCGGTATTCCGGAGAATGCCGTGATGGCGCTGATGATGGCGGCCTTCATCATCAACGGCATCAAGCCAGGGCCCACGATGATTGCGGACCATCCGGATCTGTTCTGGGGGCTGGTCGCGAGCATGTGGATCGGAAATCTTTTCCTAGTCGTCCTGAACGTTCCGCTGGTCAGATACTGGCTGACGGTCTTCAAGATTCCCTACAGCGCGCTGTTCCCTTCCATCCTGTTCTTCTGCTGCGTCGGCACCTACAGCGTGAACAACAGCCTGGACGACATCTACACCACGGCCTTCTTCGGCGTGCTTGGCTACATCTTCTTCCGGCTCAGCCTGGATCCTGCGCCGTTGATGCTTGGCTTCATCCTTGGACCGATCCTGGAAGAAAATTTCCGGCGCGCGATGCTGCTCAGCCACGGCAGCTTCATGACGTTCGTCGAGCATCCGATCAGCGGGGCCATTCTCGGGATCGTCGCCATGATCTTCGCTTGGCAGATCGTGTCGGGGCTGCTGGCGCGGCGCCGGCCGGACAAGGGTTCAAGCCACGAGCCGGAACGGATAGCGCCGCCGGCGGTGTCGCCCACGGAGACGTATCAGGCTCGAGGATAGCGCGGGTCCAGAGATCATGCGGTCAGGACCCGGATCGGCTTGCCGTCGAGCCAGGCGGCGATGTCCTCTACGGCTTGGCTGAAATAGGTCTTGTAGCTGTCGCGCGCGGCATAGCCGAGATGCGGCGTCAGCAAAGTGTTGGGCGCCGACAGGATCGGCGCATCCCGCGGCAACGGCTCGACGTCGAACACATCAAGCGCTGCGCCGGCAATCCGCCCGTCCCTCAGCGCGGCAATCAGGGCGACCTCGTCGACAAGGCCGGCCCGCGAAGTATTGATCAGACAAGCCGACGGCTTCATCTGCCCCAATTCCGCAGCGCCCACGATGTTGCGAGTCCGCTCGCTCAACACGACATGCAGACTGATGAAGTCCGAGCGCCAAAATAGCTCGTCCTTTTCGACAAAGTCGGCGCCCGCCATTGCCGCATCCTGCGGGGTCAAGTTCTGGCTCCAGGCGATGACGTCCATGCCAAATGCCCTGCCGTAACCGGCCATCTGAGCGCCGAGCCGGCCGAGCCCGAGGATGCCGAGCGTTAAGCCCCTCACGGCAACGCCCATGCGCGTCTGCCAGCGTCCCTCGCGCAGCGCGCGGTCCTCCACCACAATATTTCGCGACAGCGCCAAAAGCATCCCGAAGGCCAGCTCGGCGGTCGAGCTGCTCCCGGTATCGGTGCCGCAGACCGGGATCCCGCGCGCCGCGCACGCGGCCACGTCGATGCCCAGATTGCGCATCCCCGCGGTGACCACGAGCTTAAGGTTTGGCAGACCGCCGATCAGCGACGCCGGCAATTTCGTGCGCTCGCGGATGAGCATGATCACGTCGAACGGCAGCAATCGCGCCAGGAGCGCGTCCCCCGTGACGTTGTCATTGAAAAACGTCGTCGTGGCACGGGGTTCGAGTGAGCTCCAGTCGGCGAGCGACCGCGCGACGTTCTGAAAATCGTCGAGCACAGCAACGCGAACGGGTGTGACTGCTGGCATGAAATCGGCTCCGTCCCTCCGCCCAGATCATGTCGATCAGGCGACGTTTTCGTTGGAGAGGATACCTAGTCCGAGCATTAAGGGGCCAGCATCAAGCGAATTCCAGCAGCTGGAACCGTTTGCGAGGGGCCTAAAATGGATAGCCTCAATGCACGAACGGACGGACCGCGCACCGATCTTGCCTCAATCGACAGCTGAAAAGGCTGACCCACGACGGTTCGTCAAGAAGTCTCAACGAGCATCGTAGATATGGGAATTGGCTTGGCATGACGTTGACGTATGCCAGAATTCACCGGTTCTGAACTTCAACAGGCTAGAGCACGATTCAGAACGAAGCAGCCGAAGTCGTCAACCGTCTTAATTCAGGCTCGGCTCCAGAGGCAGCCCGTGGTGGCGCGGCAATCGTCCTGAACTGTAAGTGAGTGCCAACGCGTGAAGCAGTCTGTCATCGCACTAAGCGAACTCCAGGATGATCGCCGTCGATGAATTGTACGCCCGCGGCCTCAAGAGCGCGCCTGACAGCCGCCAGATTGTTGATTGACGGAATACGGCGGCCTTTTTCGAAATCACGAATTGTACTCTCGCCTAAATTGGAGTGTGAAGGC
The DNA here is from genome assembly GCF_032484895.1 of Bradyrhizobium sp. SZCCHNRI3052. Classification (NCBI taxonomy): domain Bacteria; kingdom Pseudomonadati; phylum Pseudomonadota; class Alphaproteobacteria; order Hyphomicrobiales; family Nitrobacteraceae; genus Bradyrhizobium; species Bradyrhizobium sp. SZCCHNRI3052. The sequence goes on from NZ_JAUETW010000010.1 coordinate 104,343, forward strand.
CCGTCACTTGGCCTACGTTCTGTCGGAGTACTGGGAAGCCCCAATCGATCAAATAGGTTGGGAAGGACGAGCGGTGCGTCTGCTCATTGAAGCCATATGCAACGTCGCAAGCACGCCCTTAAGCATCCGAGAGCCATAAGTCAGAAAACAGCGCTGCGTTTGAACGACACCCAGGCTGGCACTCCCTAGGGAAGCGGGCAACCCCAACAAAATCAACGGACTAGAACATCGTTTGGGGAAAGATTGCTCCGTGTTTTACAAGGTCATTCTAGAGAGTCACCCAAACAGAGCCGCGGGTCCTCAAGCCTTCTAGGGCAACAGGCACACAGTTGAATCCTTGAGCCGTTCGCTGGCGCACCGTTGATTGCGACGAAGAGCTGTCTGGGTTCAAGTGCAGCGTCGGCATCAAACAAAGACAGCGGAACCTTTGAGCTTTGACGACCTAAGCCGCCCAAGCGTTAGGCACTGCGAAACCGTTATAGCTCGAATATCCTCTTCGCGGTCCGGTGCAGGCATGCCCCCGGTCCTTCGGGACCGATGATGTAGTTATCGCAGATCACCGCAAAGATCGCTTCGGTCTCATATCCCGGATGCACGGCGAGGTTCATTCCTGAAGCGACCGCCATCGTCTCGTCGCGCCGGATCAGCGGGCGTTCCACCATGTCGTAGCCCTGACTGTGCGCATAGAGCCTCACCTCCGGCGGCAGGCCGCGTGAGGTCATGTACGCATCGTGAGCCGCCGCAATAGACTGCGCCGACATTCCCGGCTTGAGCAGCGACAGCGTATGCTCCTGTGCCGCCTTCACGGCCGCAAAGCCGTCACGCAATTGCGCACTCGCCTTGCCCAGCGCCAAGGTGCGCGCAATCTCGCAAAAGAAGCCGCCGGGACCATTGACCTCGATCAGCAGCGACAGATGATCGCCCTCGGCCAGGGTGCGGCCCTGGAAGTGCCGGCCCATGAAGGGCGAGCGGATGCCGATCTTGGCTGACGCGCCCAGGAAGATGCCCTGCTCGCTGCCGAGCTGCTGGGCCTTCATCTGCGCGGCCGAGGTGACATCGATGTCGCGCAGGCCAGGACGGGTCACGCGGCAGACATGCGCGAACACCTCATCCTGCAGCGCCGCAGTACGCCGGATCAGGCCCTGCTCCTCCTCGCTCTTGATCGCCTTCAGCGCGTCGAGATCCGCGGTGACGTCGATGATCTCAATATTAGCAAGTCCCCCGCGCAGAGTATCGCTGAACCCCGCGAGAAATCCGCCGGCATTGGCGAGCCCGACCCGCCGCACATTCCGCGCCAGCAGATCCCTCACGGCCAGATCAGCATCATAGCGCACTGTGTAGTCGATCGACGGAAACGATGGCGTCGTCAGAATGGTGCCGACACCGCGATGAACAGAGTCTTCGCCCTTGAGCGATCGCCGGCCATCGAAGACGCCCATTTCGATCACGGTCATCAGGTCGTCAGCATAGAACAAGACCGTCCGAGGATAGCCGTTATTGGCGGGAATGTCGGTGAGCCATTTGACATTTCCACCGAGCCAATCATTGGTCGCCTGGACGATGACGACGTCGATGTCGTGCTGCTTCATCGCTGTCCGCATCGCTGCCCAGCGCCGGGAGAGCTCCGCGTCGCTGATGCGGACCGGGACTCGTTCGTGCATGCTCATGCGGCAGCTCCAGCTTGACCCAGTATGATCCGGTTGCGCATCCGCGCATGATCCCCGGTCACGAATGCCCTTACGTTCTCGACGACAAGCGGAAGAAGCTGCTCGTCATAGCAGTCGCTCATGCCGCCGAGATGCGGCGTGATCAGCACATTGTCCAACTGCCAGAGGGCGCTGCTGGCAGGTAGCGGTTCAGCGTTGAAGACATCGAGCCCTGCCCCGGCGAATGTCCGCCGCTGCAACCTTTCGATCAGCGCGGCCTCGTCCACGACCGGCCCGCGCGCCAGATTGATCAGGAAGCCGTGGGATGGCAGCGCGTCGAGCACCGCTCCGTCGATCAGGTGCCGCGTCTCCGGCGTAGAGGCTGCAAGTACGATCAGGAAATCCGCCTCGCGCGCTGTGCGCACCAGCTCGCCGCGGGGGCGGATCGCGTCAAATCCAACCGCCTCATTGCGCGCGTCGCTGATGCCGATCACGCGCATGCCGAACGCCTGACAGCGCAGCGCGAGCTCCTCGCTGATCGTCCCGATACCGACCAATACAGCGGTCTTTCCGAGCAGAAGCCGCTGTGGCCAGCGCTCCCATGTCGCGCGATGCTGATTGCCGACCATCCGTGGCAATCCCCGTCCCAGCGCCAGCATGTGCATGAACGCCATTTCCGACATCTGCGGCCCGTGGATGCCACGCGCGGAGGTGACGAGGATGTCGCGAGGCAAGCCAAGCGCCAGCAAGGGATCGACCCCGGTGGTGAAGGCCTGAATCCATCGCAGCTGCGGAGTCGCCGCGACGAGACCGGGCGTAATCGACTGCGCGAGGCCCATGAGTACCTGTGCCGAGGCTGCGTGCGCCAGCACCTCCGACGCGGACTCACCGGCATGGATGATGACCTCCGGACAGGCCTCGGCGAGACCGGCCGCCAGACGCGGCACGTCGTGCGTGATAACGACGATCTCAAGAGGACGATCAGCCATACAGGATCCTCGGCAGCCAGAGTGCGAGTTCAGGAAAGATCAGGAGCAGAGCGAGCAGCACGAAGGGCGCGATCAGGAACGGCAGGATGCCGCGATAGATGGCGCCGAGGCTGATGTCAGGCACCTGCGCCTGGATGACGAACAGGTTCATGCCAACCGGCGGATGGATCAGGCCGAGCTCGACCACGATCACCACGATGATCGAGAACCATACCGGATCGTAGCCATACTGCGTGACCAACGGCAGGAACACCGGGACCGTGATCAGGACCATGCCGATGCCTTCGAGGAAGCAGCCGATCACGACATAGGCGACGATGATGATGCCCATCACCGCAAGGCCAGGCAGGTGCAGCGACTGCGCGGCCGTGGCAAGCAGCTGCGGCAATTGCGTCTGGACGACGAAATTTGCGAAATAGGTCGCACCGATGATGATGGCGAAAAGCAAGGCCGAGGTCGAAACCGCGCCCTCGACCGCCTGAAACAGCTGGGCCGCCGACAGCCTGCGGCCGATCACTCCGAGCACGATCGCGCCGAATGCACCAAGCGCTGCGGCTTCGGTCGGACTGAAAATGCCGCCATAGATGCCGCCGATGGTCAGCGTGAACAGCAGCACGAATTGCCAGGGCTGACGCAGCGCGTCGAGACGCTCGCGCCAACTGACGGGCTTGCCAAGCGGAGCCAGCTTCGGGTTCAGCTTCGCCGCAAGCAGCGCCAGCGCGACATAGGACACGGTGAGGATGATCGCCGGAAACAGCGCGGCTGCGAACAGCTTTGGCACCGACTGCTCGGCGATGGCGCCGTAGATCACCAGGATGATCGATGGCGGGACCAGAATGCCGATCGATCCTCCCGCCGCAATCGCGCCCGCGGCAAGACCATCATCATAGTCCGCCTTGCGCATCTCCGGCAGCGCAATACGCGACATGGTGGCCGCGGTCGCGATTGATGAACCGCAGACCGCGCCGAAACAGGCGGACGCCCCGATCGCCGCGACCGCGAGGCCACCGCGCACGCCCGACAACAGCAGGCGCGCGGCGTTGAACAGATCGGCCGACAGCCGCGTGCTCGAAGCAACGTCCCCCATCAGGATGAACAGCGGAATCACCGACAACGGGTAGGAATTCGCGACGTCGAACGGCGTCGTGCCCAGAGTGGTGAAAGCCGCGGCCCAGCCATTTATGATGGTGTTGCCGGTCAGGCCGACGATGATCAACGCCGCCCAGACCGGAATGCGAAAGAACAGCAGCGCAAACAGCGCGAGAACGCCGATCGCACCGATCCACTGGACGCTCATGCCCCCTCCCCGCCTTCGGCATGAGATATCCTGCGCGAGGTCGGCACTGGTCTCACTAAGGGTCCGAGCGCACACAGCAGCGTGCCGATCAGGCCGACGATCGCAAAAATCCAGAGCACCCAGAGCTGCAGGCCCAGCTCCAGCTTGCGATCGCCGTAATCATAGGCCTGCAGGGCGGGCGCGATCATCGCCGCGGTGACGAGGATGAGGAGCGCAACCGAGATAATGTCTGAGAGGCGCACCAGCACGCGCTCGACCCGCGAGCTCACCAAGGAATCGATGATGTCGATCACGATGTTCTTGCGGGCAAAGAAACTTGCCGACATGCCGTGAAAGACAAAGACGACGAGGCAGGCCTCGACGATGTCATAGGCCCCGCGGATCGGGCGGTTGAAGAGGAAACGCAAGGTCACGTCGACGCATGTGCTGAGCATCATGATGACCAGTGCGATCATCGCAAGCCGGAGCTGAGTTGTCTTCAGACGTGCGGTGAAGGTTTCGAGAGGCGCGGCGGCCATGCTGATATCCTGTCGCAGGACACTGCCGAGCTTCCGGCAGGTGTCAGGTGGCTTCCGCTTCAGGCCGTGTAGGCGTCGAGAAACGCCTTGCCCGGTTTGCCTGCCCCTTCGAGCTCGCCAAGGGCCTTGTCGCGCAGCGGCGCAAGAATCTCCTTCACGCGGGACAGCTCAGCATCGGCGAGCTGCGAAATCTGCACGCCCTTGCCGGTCATGTAGGCACGGCCCGCCTTCTCGCTGGCGTCGAACGCGGCGCCGAAACGTTCGGCCATTGCAGGCCCCGTGGTCTTGTCGATCAGCTGTTGCAGATCGGCCGGCAGCGACTTGAACTTATTTGGATTCATGGCCACCGCGAAGGTCGCCGTGCTGACGCCCGGCTCCAGCGAATATTTGATCACGGTGCCCAGATCGAAGCTCTGGCACGCTTCATATGGAAATGTGGCGGCATCGATGATGCCCTTGGAGAGGCTGTCTGCCGTCTCCGCCGGCGGCACCGCGAGCGGCGTTGCACCGAGCAGCGGAATGATCTGCGCGAACTGTTCGCCTGCATAGCGCACCCGCAAGCCCTTGAAATCTTCAAGCTTGGCGACAGGACGCTTGCTGGTGTGGACCATGAGCGGATTGGTCACCGCCATCCATAACACCTTCATGCCCGGATGTTCTGGATAGAGATAGGTCGGCGCCAATTCCGTGAGCCTGCGTGACGTCACGGCGCTATTGTTGCCCGCCTTCGGCGCCGAATAGGGCAGCGCCACCAGATCCGCCATTGGGAAACGGCCGGGGGTAGCGCCATGGAGACCGACCGCGATGTCCACGACGCCGTTGCGCACCAGATCGAATTGGCGGTTGACCGGCCCCAGCTGCGACGCCGGGAAGATATTGAGCGCGAGCTGCCCTTGCGACTTCTCGGCAAGGCTCTCACCCCATTTTGTCAGCTCGCGGTGGAAGGTGTGGTTGGGCGGCAGATAATGCGAGACCTTCAGCCCGATGGGCTCTGCCCTTGCGGACCGTGAGCCGACCATCCCAATCGCAGCCCCCGAGATGGCTCCAAGCAGAGCCGAACGACGTGTGATCATGGCGTTTCCCTCCTGGCCTCCTGCGCCCGGAGCTTGTTCGCCCCAGTGCTGCAGCGCGGGTGTCTCGATCGGACACCTTCTGTCGCTGTATTGTTATTCGGTTCAGCTGTATCGTATCACGGTTGCGTCTGCAAGGGCCAGCTCCGACCGCTCAGCGCGACAGAATGCCTTCCACCCTCCGCCGGAAGCCGAGCAGCTTTTCGGCAAAGGCGTCGCGGTTTTCGAGAAAGCGCTGGGTCGGCACCGGAATCGATACGGCGACGGGTCGGCCAAAATGATCGATGACGGCCGTGCCGATCGCGCTGATGCCGGCACCGTGCTCTTCGAGATCATAAGCGAGATGGGTGCGGCGGATGTCGTTGAGTTCATCGATCAGGCGCCTGCGGTTCGCCAGCGGAAAGTCGGGATGTTCGGCAAGGCTCTTCTCGATCAGTTCCTCGCTTTCTTCAGGCGAAAAGCAGGACAGCACCGCCTTGCCGTTGGCAGTGCAATGCAGCGGGAAGCGTTCGCCGACGGCCGACAACGCCGTTAGTCGACGCCGCCCCGGCACCTGGTCGACAAACACCACCGAGCCGCCCGCCAGAACTGACAGGTCGACGGTTTCGCCGACCTCCTCGCCCAAGGCGAGAAGGTGCGGACGGATCATCTCGCTGGAATTCGCACCAATGGAAGCCGCGATCCGCAACAGACCCATGCCGATCCTGACCTGTCCAGGCCCGCTCGACGTGACGAAGTCCTCGGCCATCAGCGCCGCCACGATTCGTTGCACGGTCGAACGGGCGAGCCCCACCGACTTCGCGATCTGGCCAAGGCTCAAGCCGTTCGGATGGCTCTCAAGCGTGCGCAGAATGCTGCCAGCTCGCGCCAGCACTTGAATGCCATTGCCACCACGGTCGTCAGACGGTGGCGGCGCGGAGGCTCTCGTTTTCAACGCCCGCGCTGCGGCTTTCGACATCAGTCTCCTGTCCTCCATTGATCGATCATGAGATCGGAATCTCTTCGCTAACACTTTAGCGCAGCGGCCGATGCCCGACGACGTCGGGTATGCGGATCACACCGATGCACCTGACCGACGGACGTAGCCGCCTCGCGTGAACTGTTGTCCATTCCGAATTTCGATTGACGCTTTCCATTATATGGTACATGTGTATCGCAACGTGGGGCAAGCGGGATCACTTGCCTCCAGGAAAAACGGTTTCAGAAGGGAAGGATGCGCATGTCCATCAAGATTCGGGGCATCGATTTTCAGAGCAATACTGACAACGCCATGGGCCTGAGGTTCACCAACCTCTCCCATCGCTGGGGCTTCCAGTGCCCGAACTGGCCCTATTTCGAAGACGTCAAGATCGAGCGCATCCACTACATGGCAAAGTCTGGTGTGCTGTCGCAGCGCATCACGACCTCGATGCATTCAACGACACATATCGATGCGCCGGCCCATGTGGTGCAGGGCACGCCTTTCATCGACGAAGTGCCGCTGCCGCATTTCTTCGGCTCGGGCCTCGTCGTCTCGCTGCCGAAGAAGAAATGGGAATCCATCACCGCAGATGATCTGGAAAGGGCCTGTGGCCATGCTATCCGACCCCACGACGTTCTGATCATCAACACCGGCTGGCACAAGGTCTATGAGGACGGCGACTATTTCGCCTATTGCCCGGGGCTGGTCCCGTCAGCGGCAGATTGGATGGTCGACAAGCAGGTGAAGGTAGTCGGTCACGATACCCAGGCCAATGATCACCCGCTCGCCACCGCGATCGGCCAGCATCGCAATGGCCCGCTGCTGCCGCATCTGAGGGAGGAATATCGTGCCTGGTCGGGCGGTCGCGACTGGACCGAGGACTTCCCGGAATGGGAGCCGGTGCACAACAAGCTGTTCAAGCATGGCATCCTTGGCATCGAGAATGTCGGCGGCGATCTCGACGAGGTCACCGGCAAGCGCTGCACATTCGCGTTCTTCCCCTGGAATTGGGATCGTGGCGACGGCTGCATCATCCGCTTGGTTGCCATCACCGATCCGAACCAAGCTTACCGCATCGAGAAGGGCGAGGCGTTCTGATGCGTGTGAAACGCTTCCATGAAGCCAAGCCCTATGACGCGCCCAACCACCGCGGCGTGGTTGGCTTGCGGCTGCAGGGCTTTGAGCCGGGCGGCCCGACCAACCAATGGGTCGGCCTCTCGCAATTCCTGCCAGGCGGCGGCGCCGGTCCGGACTCGACGCCGTTCGAGAAGGTCTATGTCGTCCTTGCCGGCGAGATGACGGTCATGGTCGACGGGAAGGAGACCGTGCTCGGGCCTTACGACAGCTGCACCATCGCGCCGAACGAGATTCGCGAGATCGTCAATCGTCGCAATGATGTCTGCACGATGCTGGTCGTCATCCCCTATCCGCCGGGTGTCACACCATGAGCGAGAGGGCAAACTTCCTGAAAAATCCCCTGTCTCTGTTCGACATTAGCGGCAAAGTCGCGATCGTAACCGGCGCCTCAGGTGCGTTTGGCGCACTGGCTGTGCAGGTGCTGGCCGGTGCCGGCGCCAAGGTCGCAGCCGTCGCCGGCAATCTCGAGGCGCTGGAGAAAACGGCCGCGGACGCCAAGGCGCTCGGCGCCGAGATGCTGAGCATCCAGGCGCGCCCGAGCGATGAGAAGACCTGCGACGATATCGTTGCAAAGACCGTCGCGGCGTTCGACGGCGTCGATATCCTCGTCGTCGCCTCCGGCAAGAACGACGTGTCGAAGATCGTCGACATGGCGCCGGAGCGTTTTCTCGACGTAATGGACGCCAATGTGACGCAGTCCTGGCTGATGGCCAAGGCCGTCGGCAAGCAGATGCTGGCGCAAGGCCGTGGCGGCAAGATCGTGCTGATGTCGTCGGCGCGCGGCAAGCTCGGCCATCCTGCCGGCTATTCGGCCTATTGCGCCTCGAAATCGGCGATCGACGGCATCACCCGTGCGCTGGGCTGCGAATGGGGCGATACCGGAATCACCGTCAATGCGATCGCGCCGACGGTCTTCCGCTCGCCGCTGACGGCCTGGATGTTCGAGGACACCGAGCGGGCGCGCGAGGTCCGCAAGGGTTTCCTCGCCCGCGTCCCCAAGGGACGACTGGGCGAGCCGCAGGATCTCGCAGGCCCCCTGCTCTTCCTGGTCTCGAAGGCGTCGGATTTCTACACCGGCCACATCCTCGACGCCGACGGCGGCTATACGGCGGGATGATCCCGCCGCCTAGCTCCTAACATCTGGAGAAAGGAATGTTGCAGCGGATTGGCGTCATCGGTGGCGGCACGATGGGGCGCGGGATCGCGGCCTGCTTTGCGCTGCACGGTTTTTCGGTGAATCTGGTCGAACCTTCGGCCGCACAGCGCGCAACCATCAGGTCCGAGGTCGCAGACGGATTTCGACTTCTGGTGGATGAGAACTTCGTCGACGCGGACACGGCTGTGACCGCCTTCGATCGTATCGCTCTATTCGAAGCACTGGCGCCGGCGGTGCAAGACCGCGACTTTATCGTGGAGGCCGCGCCCGAGAAGATGGAGCTGAAGCAGGCGCTGTTGGCAGAGATCGACGGTCTGGCGCCAGCTGATGCCATCTTCGCCACCAACACGTCGAGCCTGCCGCTTGCTCCGATGGTCGCGGCCTTGCCGGAGGCGCGACAGGTCCGCACCCTGGTGACGCATTGGTACAATCCGCCGCTGCTGATGCCGCTCGTCGAGATCTCCGCGTTCGGCAACATGCCTTCCGATCTGCTCGAAGAGGTCGTAACCCTGCATCGGCAGATCGGCAAGCGCGTCGCCAAGGTGGCGAAGGACGTCCCTGGCCTGATCGCCAATCGCATTCAGCAGGCGATCGCACGCGAGGTATTCTCGTTGATCGAGCAGGGCGTCGCCGATGCCGTCGACATCGACACCGCGCTGAAATTCGGTCCGGCGTTTCGCTATGCCACGACCGGCCAGCTCGAAGTCTCCGATTTCGGCGGCCTCGATATCTGGCTGACGGTCGGCGACAATCTGCTCGCCGTCATGGATGCTTCAAAACAGGCAAGCGCCCTGCTCCGCCGCAAGGTGGCCGAAGGCAAGCTCGGCGTGAAGAGCGGCGAGGGTTTCTATCAATACGACCCGACATCGACCTCATCGGTGCGCCGCGCATTTCTCGGCCGGCTGATCACGCAACTGAAGGCATCACGCACCTATCCCTGACGATTGCAGGACGCGCAAAGACGCGGGCCGCCGTAAGAAGAGGAACGACAGCCATGGCCGATACCATCATCACCGTCGCACCAACCGGCGCCTGGCCCACCAAGGAGCACAATCCCGCGGTTCCGCTGACGCCGCGCGAAATCGCCGAGGACGTCTATGAATGCTGGCAGGCAGGCGCAGCAATCGCGCATCTGCATATGCGCGACGATGCCGGAAAGGGCACGATGGACAAAGGCCGATTTATCGAGACCGTCGGACGCATCCGCCAACGCTGCGACATTGTGCTGAACCTCACCACGTCCGGCGACCTGAATGCGACCGATGAGACCCGCATGGCGCATTTGATCGAACTGAAACCCGAGCTCGCTTCCTTCGATGCAGGCTCTATGAATTGGATGCATTCGACGCTGTTCATCAATCATCCGGCATTCCTTGAGAGGCTTGCTGGCGTTATGAACGAGAACGGCGTCAGGCCGGAGATCGAGGTATTCGATCCGGGCATGCTCTACAACGCCATCCACTACATGAAGAAAAACGTATTGCGCGGGCCCGGCTATTTTCAGTTCGTACTTGGCGCAGCCGGAGGCATAGCCGCTACGGTCGAAAACCTTGTGTTCCTCAAGAGCCTCTTGCCACCTCACGCGCAATGGTCGGCTTTCGGCATCGGCGCTGGACATCTGCCAATCTTGTTCGCGACCCTTTCGCTAGGAGGCCATATCAGGGTCGGCATGGAGGACAACGTCCTCTACGCCAAGGGCCGCCTTGCCAAGAACAATGCTGAGTTTGTTGCCCGTGCTGCACGTCTCGTTCGCGAGGCAAACGGGAGCGTTGCAACCGCACCCGGCGCGCGGGAGATTCTCAACCTTTCGGGGCGACCATCTCACGCCGCGTAGCAGCGGCATCTTGCGCTTGAGACGAAGACAATAATCAAGATCGACGATAACTACATCGGGAGGAAATGGTGGAATTCGAGGACTGCAATCAGCTGCTTGATCCCGGCTATCTTCCGTTCGAGTCGGGGTACAAGGACCTCGCCGGCGGCAAGAAGCTGGTCGCCGCCTTGACCCGCATGCCGGGCTGCCGCGCCAAGATGGTCCATTGGTGGTTCGGATGGCTCGGCGGCATCGAACAATACAAGCTCTGGCATCCGCGCGATCATGTCGCGAGCGCCTGGCTCAACCGCGTCGACGGGAATTACATCGGCGCCTCCCACGTGGTCAGCGAATATCTTGCTGGTCCCACAGGCCCCGTCTATGACCTGACCATCGACTTCCATCATCCGCACGAGATCTTCGACGCTACACGCTATGACGCCTCCGGCGCGGTCGCGGTGTGCGCGCGGATCGGCGATCAGGGCGCGCCCGTCCATGTCGGCCGGATGTGCCACTTCGTGCGCGACACCGATTATGGCTGCGAGATGCGCTCGCGGTTCTGGCTCGGCATTCTCGCCGACAAGAAGACACGCGAGCCGGTGCCTGAGCACATCGCGGTCGAAGGGCGCAAGCGTCAGCTCAATGACGATTTTACCCGCCGCCTGCATCAGCACGCCACCGAGGAGATGGGCTATCTCGCCGAGATCCTGCCGGTGCTGTACCGGCGCTATACCGGCGACAACGCGTTCTGACGCATCTGCGGAACGCTCCGACCCGACGGAGCGACCGTCAATAAAACGAGGCGAAACGGCCTCACCCATCATGGAGGAAAACATGGCAACTCGCACGTCGCAGGCGGCGTTATCAGCGCCGCTTCCCGTCCTGAAGCGACTTCTTCCCGTCGCGCTGCTCACGATCGCAGCAGCCTGGACATCAACATCGGCCAAAGCAGCAGACGAGATCGTCATCGGCGCGTCGATCCCGCTGAGCGGACCGCTCGCTGGTTTCGGCAGCTTCCAGAAATGGGGCTACAGCCGGGCGGTCGACGAGGTCAACAAGGCCGGCGGCATCACCATCGACGGCAGGAAGATGCCGGTCCGACTCGTGCTGCGTGACGACAAGACCGATCCCAATGTCACAGCGGCCAATACGGAGAGCCTGCTGTCGCGCGATCAGGCGCGAGCCCTGCTCGGCTCCTGCACGCCGGCATTGGTCAATGCCGGGGCGCTGGTCGCCGAACGCAAGAAGATCCCGCTGGTCACCGGCTGCAATCCGCTCGAAGCGTTCAAGTCGGTTCGCAAATGGAATTACGCCTGGGATCTGTTCTTCCACGAGCCCGAGCTCGCCGCGATTCCGTTCAAGGTGCTGGACGATCTCAAGCTCGAGACCAACAAGAAGGTCGCGATCTTCCACGACAACGGCCCGGACGGCCAAGTCGTCGGCGGCACGCTGTGGCCGCAGATGGCCAAGGCCGCCGGCTACGAGGTCGTGCAGAACGCATCATTCCCAGTCGACAACACCCAGTTCACCTCACTAGTTGCGGAGGCGAAAGCAAAGGGCGCCGAGGTCGTGCTGGTCGATGCCATCACGCCGCAGGCGGTCTCGATCCGCAAGCAGATTGCCTCGGCAGGCTATACGCCGAAGCTCCTCGTCATCGAAAAGGGCGCCGAGCCGGTGCAGTTCGCCGAAGCGCTCGGCAAGCTCGCCGACGGCGTGCTGGTTGGCGGCTACTGGGATCCAAGCTTCCCCTATCCCGATGCCAAGGATCTCGCGACCGCGTTCGAAAGCGAGACCAAGCTCACCTTCAGCCAGCACATCGCCGACAGTTATGCGGCGGCGCAGATCCTGCTCGACGCGATCGCGTCAGCCGGCTCGCTCGATCACGAAAAGATAAATGCCGCGGTAGCCAAGACCGACAAGACCTATGTGGTCGGGCCCATCAAGTTCGACGAGAGCCATACCGCCAAACTGCCGCTGGCGATGCTGCAATGGCAGGGCGGCAAGACGAGCATCGTCTGGCCGGCGGACCGCGCCACCGGCAAGATCCTGTTCCCGGTGCCCTGACCGCAGACCCAAGGCCGGCGCCGATCGCGCCGGTCTTCAATGATCTCATGCGGAGCGAACGCGAATGCCCGGTCTCGATGTGATCGTCAATGCACTGATCTCTGGCCTGCTGCTCGGCGGCATGCTGGCGCTGACGGCGCTCGGCCTCTCGATCATCCTGGGCGTCATGCGTCTGGTGAACCTCGCGCATGGCGAATTCCTCGTTGCGGGTGCCTACGCCGGTCTCTTTCTGCTGCAACGAACCGGCATCGATCCGCTCGTTGGACTCCTGCTGATCGGCCTCATTCTCGCGCTGATCGGGTATCCGATCTATCGCTTCCTGCTGGCGCCGCTCGCAGGCAAGGGATCCGAAGCAGCGATGATGACCATGTTCGGTCTCTCGATCATCCTGCAGAACCTGTTCGTGCTGCTGTTCAGCGCCGATACCCGCGCCATCGAGCGGGACTACGCCACAGTTCCCCTGACGCTCGGCCCTATCAGCATGCCGCAGATCTATTTGATCGGCTTTGCCATCTCGGTCGCGCTGATCATCGCCGTGCACGTGTTGATCGCACGCAGCCGGTTCGGTAGCGAGTTGCGCGCGAGCGCCGACCAGCCCCTTGCCGCTGCGATTATCGGCATCAATGTCAACCGGGTCTACGCCCTGACCTTCTGCCTCGGCACCGCCTGTGCCGGAATCGGCGGCACGCTGATCGGTGTGGCGTTGTCGTTCACGCCTACCAGCGGGGCCACCTATCTGCTGACGGATTTCGCGGTGATCGTGCTTGGCGGGCTCGGCAATGTGCTGGGGACGCTGGTCGGAGGCGTCGTGCTCGGGGTGCTGCAGAGCGTCGGCGGGCTCACCCTCGGGGACGGCTATCGCGACCTCGTCGGCCTCGTGCTGTTCCTGGCGATGCTGCAGCTCAGGCCGCAGGGCTTCCTCGGGAGCCGCGCATGACCGTGCTGACAACGTCCGTCCCCGAACGCAGCCTGTTGCTGTATCATCCGTTCGTCCGCGTCGCGGTTGCCGGCATCTCCTTTGCGGCGCTGATGGCGGCGCCTTCGTTTCTTCCGGCCTATTTCGTCGAGATCGGATTCAAGCTCCTGCTCTATATCGTGCTGGCGGAAGCGTGGAATCTGCTCGCCGGCTATTGCGGGCTGGTTTCGCTGGGCAGTTCCTCCTTCTTCGGCCTCGGCGCCTATGTCACGGTCGGGCTGCTCAATCACACGGATAGCGGCATCGGCTTGGCGCTGGCTGCCTCGGCGCTTGTGGCTATGACGCTGGCGCTTGTGATGTCGCGCGGTCTGTTTCGACTGCGCGGGCTCTATTTCACCGTCGGGACCCTGGCGCTCGCCGAAGCGCTGCGGCTGCTCGTCGTCAACGTGCCCTGGTTCGGCGGCGCCACCGGCCTGTTCGTCAGCGCCGACTTGCCCGACGTCACAGAGCTGTTTCGGGACGCCGCTCTGCTGCTCGTCGTCGCCTCGCTGGTCATGACCTTGACCACGGGCTCGCGGTTCTCAGTGCTGCTGCGAGCGGTGCGCGACGACGAGGACGCCGCAAGCCAAGTCGGCGTGCGCGCGTTCCGGGTGAAGCTTGCGGCCTTCATGGTCGCCAGCGCATTGATCGCGATCGCGGGCGGCCTCCAGGCGATCAAGCTCGGCGCCATCGAGCCCTATGGCAGCTTCGGCCTGCAATGGTCGGTCGATCCGCTCGCGATCGTGATCATCGGCGGCCTCGGTATGCGCTTCGGCGCCATCGTCGGCGCGATCTTCTTCGTCGCGATCGGCGAGCTGCTCGCCGATTATCCCGAGCTTCATGTCGCGATCACCGGGGTCATTCTCATCATCCTGATCCGTTGTGCCCCGCGCGGACTTTGCGGCTTGCTGGAAACCGCGCTTCGGCGCGCCGGCCTCACCAAGGTTGCGAGCTCATGATCGCCGCTGACGCGCCTCCCCTGCTCGACGCCGTCGGCCTCGGCAAGCGCTATGGCGGCCTTGTCGCAGTCGAAAGCCTCGATATCCGCCTCGACAAGGGCCGCGTGCTCGGCGTCATCGGACCGAATGGCGCCGGCAAATCGACCCTGATAGGCCTGCTCGGCGGCGCCATTTCCGCAAGCGCAGGACGGATCCATTTCGACGGCCACGACATCACCAGCCTGCCCGCTTCCGAGCGGGCGCGCAGCGGCATTGGCCGGACCTATCAGATTCCTCGCCCCTTCCTCGACATGACCGTTGAAGAAAATCTGGCCGTCGCGCAATTCTCGCTGTCTCCCTTCATCGCCTCGGGCACCGCCGCCGCTGAACGGCGCGAGATCCTCGATCGCTGCGGCCTCGGCGATGCTGCACACGTCACGGCGCGCGATCTGCCGCTGCTCCGGCGCAAGCGCCTCGAAGTCGCCCGCGCCCTTGCGCTCAAGCCCAAACTGTTGCTGCTCGACGAGGTCGGCGCCGGTCTCATCGACAGCGAAGTCAGCGAATTGATCGCCCTGATCCAGTCGCTGAAGGACGCGGAACGCTCGATCATCATCATCGAACATGTGATCCGGATCGTGAAGGAGTGCTGCGAGGACCTCATGGTCATCAACTTCGGCAAGGTGCTCGCCACGGGGCCGACGACCGCCGTGCTGGGGAGCGACGAGGTCGCTGCAATCTATCTCGGCACCAGCCATGGCGCCGCGGCCAGGACCTCCACTTCAGTTGCGCCGCGCGCCGATGTCGTTTCGTCGATAGCAAGCACCGAGCCGCTGCTTGCACTTGACGGCGTGTCCGCGGGCTACGGCCAAGCCCGCGTGCTCCACGACCTCAGCCTGTCGGTCATGCAGGGCCAGGTCGTCGGGCTTCTCGGCAGCAACGGTGCTGGCAAGACTACTGTCGCCCATGTCATCAGCCGCGCCTTGCCGATCACCGCTGGCCGGATCCGATTTGACGGCGAGGACATCACGCGTTTGCCGGCGCATGCGGTGGCGACACGCGGCCTCGCCCATTGCATGGAGGGGCGGCGCATCTTCAGCTCGCTATCGGTTGAGGAAAATCTACTCGTCGCTGCACGCCACGCCGATGCAGCAGAGCGCAAGGCGCGTCTGGCGCACGTCTACGCCCTGTTTCCGGTGCTTGCCGACCGCCGCAACGCGCCGGGCACCTCGATGTCCGGCGGCCAGCAGCAGGCCTTGGCGATCGGTCGCGCGCTGATGGCCAGGCCGCGGCTCGTCATCTTCGACGAGATCAGCCTCGGCCTCGCACCGGTCATGATGGACCGCCTGTACGCGGCACTCGCCGAGCTCAAGCGCGAGGGCCTCACCATGCTCGTGGTGGAGCAGGATATCGAGCGCGCGCTCGACCTTGCCGACGTCGCGCATATCATCAACAAGGGACGGATTACCCTATCCGGGCCGCCTGCCGTCCTGCGTGCGGACGAGCGGCTGCGTCATCTTTACTTCGGGACTGAAGAGTGAGCGGCCGACGGCCGCAAGGAGATCGAAATGAAGAAGATTGCGGTCGAGGAAGCTTTCGTCACCGCCGAGATCGCCGCGGAATGGAAAAAGGTGCTGGCGCGCTCCGACGTCGAGCCGGGCTTTGCCAAGATGGGCGAAAGCATCCTGGCCGACACGCCCGGCAACGCGCTGCTGCACGGACGCCTGATCGATATCGGCAAGGGCCGGATCGCCCATATGGACAAAGTCGGTATCGACGTGCAGGTGCTCTCCTTGACGTCCCCCGGCGTCCAGGTGTTCGCGCCGGATCTCGCGGTACGGCTCGCCGCCGAAGCCAACGATGCGCTGGCTGAAGCAGTGCGCGCTGCACCGACAAGGCTGGCCGGGCTGGGCGCCGTTGCGCCCCAGGATCCGGTTGCTGCCGCGCGCGAGATAGAACGGATCAAGGCGCTCGGCCTGCGCGGCCTGATCGTCAATTCCCACACGTTCGGCGAATATCTCGATGCGTCCCGCTACGCCCCGATCTTCGAGGCAATGGAGGCGACCGGCCTGCCGATGTACTTGCACCCGCGGGAACCTGGACCCGGAATGGTCCAGCCGTTTCTCGACTATGGCCTGTATTTCGCCGGCTGGGGCTTTGCGGCGGAGACCGGACTGCACGCCATGCGGCTGATCATGTCCGGCACCTTTGCCCGCTATCCGAAGCTCAAGATCATTCTTGGCCATATGGGCGAAGGCATCCCGTTCTGGCTGCAGCGCATCGACAACCGCTATCTGCTGCAGGTGAAAATCGGCGCCGTCGAACAACTGCCCCGACTTCCGAGCGAATATTTCCTGGACAACTTCGTGATCACCACGGCCGGCGTCACCTCGATGCCCGCACTTCGCCTCTCGATCGACGTGCTCGGCGCTGAACGCATCCTGTTCGCCGCCGATTTTCCTTACGAGGATGATGCCGAAGCCGTTCGCTTCCTCGAGGAAGCTGCGCTCACGCAGCGCGAGCGCGAACTAATTGCATACCAGAACGCCGAGCGCCTGTTTGCGCTGTCCTGAGCGGATCGGCCACGCACCTCGGCTGGCCGCCACCCCACGAGACATGTCGCGCGATGCGGCGTCTTCGCCGGAGGGCCCATGCGGTGCCATAGACTGGACCTGAACCTACTGCTGGTGCTGGACCTGCTGCTCAAGATGAGGAACGTCAGCCGGGTTGCCGAGACGCTCAACCTGACACAATCAACGATCAGCAGCGCGCTGGCGCGATTGCGCAATCACTTCGATGACGACCTCTTGATTCAATCCGGCCGTGAGATGCTGACGACGCCGTTCGCCGCTCAGATTGCGGAACCGGTTGATCAGTTCGTGGCGCGCGCCCGCACGATCGCGCTGGCCCGCACCGAGTTCACGCCGGAAACCGCAGAGCACGATTTTTCCGTGGTCGCACTGGATTACGTGGCAGGCCTTCTCCTGTCCAATCTCATCAGGCGGGTCGCCCAGGTGGCGCCTGGTATTTCAATTTCCCAGCTGCCGCTTCCGGAGTCGCGCGAGCGTGCCTCGGTCGCCCAATTCGATGTCTTCATAGGCTCCAACGTTCCCTTCGATACCGCCGTCAATACTAGCATGCTGTGGGAGGAGCGGTTCGTTCCTGTTGTCTGGTCCGGCAATACGGCGGCGTCGGCCGCTGTCTCGCTGAACACGATTGCGACCTTCACCCACGTTTCCGTTGCGCTCGACGAGCGACTGAACGTCCGGATCGTCGATCAGTTCTTTCAGTCCATGGGTATCAGCCGGACCAAGACGATCCGGCTACAGAGCCTCCTCCTGGTGCCCGAGTTCATCGTCGGCACGCCATATATGGCGATTCTCCCGCTGCGCCTGGTCCTGTCTCGCGCGCAGCGCCTGCCGCTTCGTATTCTGCGGACTGATTTCGAGCTCCCGACCATCACCGAAAGGCTGCAGTGGCCTGTGCATCTCGACAAGGATCCCGCCAACATGTGGCTGCGCGACATGATCCAGGCGTCGGCAGCCGAGGTGGAGGCACGATGGTCCGTTTCGGAACCTGTCGGCCTCCCCCTGTCCTGAGCGGCGCTACGCGAGCATCGCACCGCCGCTTCGAGGCCATGCATACGGGCGATCAGCTAGAACTTCACGGTGATACCGCTATAGACGGTCTTTTCCGTGCAGGAATTCGTGCTTTGGCCAGTCGCGGCGATGGTGCACACCCCAGGCGCCGCGTTGTGATCAAGGCCGAACTTGTTCTGCCAATATCGGTAGGCAACCCAGACGTCCACAAGATGCGAGTATTTAGGACCCATCACCGCCTTACTGGCGTCGAACGTCAGCCGGATGGGCTCGCTGTTGAACTCGACCGCGCTCGCGGTGCTGAACCGTCCCGTGCCTGAGAGAGCGGGCAAGCCATTCGAGTCCCCTTTGGCCCCATACCATCCGGCGCGTCCGCTGATCGAGAAGAATTGCAGGGACAGAGGCAGGACGCCCAGGTCCATGTAGTAGTTCACCTCGACTGCCCATGTCGGCCGAAAGCTGATGTTTCCGCTGGCGTTACAGCTAACGCCCGCGATCGGCCCGCCTGCGAAAGCGGTTCCGCATTGAGTGAATGCGTTGTGGTTGGAGAACTCCCAGGACACCAGGGGCGCGACGTTGAAGTATCCCTTGTACGGCAGGTCAAACGCAAATTGCAGGCCGGCGACGACCTGTCGCTTGGCCGGCGCAAGAAAGATGTTGGCGGTCTCGGCATCCGCGCCGATTTCGAAGGAAACGTTATGCAACGGCCCGGCGCTGAATGCATTGGTGTTGAAGATCTGATTCCATCCGAAGGTGCTTCGAAACAGTCCGTAGAACTCGGTCGCCCCCGCACAATCTCCTGCTGTGAAATTGACCGTGACGCCCGCGTTGATGCAGGGCGACGCCGGGTCATTGTGACCCGACTTGAGCATCATGATATTGACGAAGTTGGTACCGTAGGCCCACGCGTCGAAGTGCGTGAGCGCATAGACCTGCTTGGCGGTCGTGCCGTTGACCGTCCCATTGGGGCCGACACTGAACTGGCCGGGTGTCGTCCCGCTCGGCATCCATGAGACAGTCGCGCGATCGTCGACCACGAAGAAGAACGGCTGATCCGGCGGCGGATTGGCCTTGACGGCCAAGTCCGCGGCATTGGCAACGGCGCTCAGTTGAACGATGATGACAGACGCAAGCAAGTGGCAACGAAATGCCATGTATCCCCCCTTTGTTTTCCGCGGCTTGCGATCCTCTTCGGAACCTTGGCCGAACGGGCTCTCTCAAGAGCTTGGCGCAAACATCGCGATCCTGGAGAGCAGACGCTTCCTAAACAAACAAAATCAATCGATATCAGCTATCGTCGTTTTTGATAGTAGCGCTTCGGATTGCTCCCGCCTCTGTTCGATTGCAGCAGGCGATCGCCTGCAAGGCGTCGCACAGGCGATACGCGCAATCAACAACTGGTCGGTTGTGATTCGAACGCAGGATCGTCGATGAGATTCGGCCTAAGTCAGGGTTGCCACAGCACTGAGCGCAACGATCTCGTCCTGCTCACCGGTCCCTTCTCATCTTTCGCTCCCCGATCGCTTTTATGTATCTGCATTGATCTCCAGGGATCACGCATCCGATCCCGGAGACCCGCCCTGTCTTGCAAGTCAGAGCTCGCAAGTCAGATCGGAACGGCGCTGTGACGACCGCGTTTCACCGGCCCAGTGCAGCATCACGCGTCAAACGAACATCCGCAGCATCTCGAGCGGCGTTTCCGAACGAGGGATCCTGAAGCTGACATCCTTCCAGTCTGCGATCGCAGGGCGCTCCAAACATTCAAGCAACCAACGTCGCATGGCCGGCCACGCCTCAATATCGATCCCGGCGAGCGGTAGAAGCGTCATGACCGATGCAACGTTCAGGTCGGCGACGGTGAAGTCCTCATTCACTAGATAAGCCTGCTTCTGTAGATGAGCGTCGAGGACGCCCCAGGGCCGCGCGAGCTTGCCGAGCGCGATATCGACCTCAGCCTCGCGTCGCGCACTCGCGGGCTCGAACAGAACTCGGTTGGCCGCAGCCAGCAGCAGGGGCTTCTCGATTTCGGCGATCACCCAGAAGCTCCATTGGGTTGCGAGCGCTTCCTCCTCCCTCGTGCGCGGCGCGAGCGGTCCGCCATACTTGCGAGCGAGATAGAGATTGATCGCAAGCGACTCGCACAGTCGCAGGCCGTCGTCCTCGAGCGCAGGGACACGGCCATTGGGGTTGATGGCGAGAAACTCCGGTGTACGCGTGCTGCCATCCTGAAAATTGGTCGGCACGTTCTCCCATTCCAACCCGAGTTCTCTGAGCATCCACCCATTCCGAAGGGCGCGCGAATGCAGCGATCCGTAGAGCTTTATCACTGCCAGATTCCTCCGTCGTGCTGAGATCGGTGCGAGCGCATCACAGCGACCGCTCAAGTACTTTTTGGCTGACCCAGGTACCGTGAAAGCCCTCGTGCACCCGGCATGGAAACTTCACGACGGCACCGGGCCCACGGCTCAGATGCAGAGCATCGAGGATCACGAGGTCGGTCCGGTTCTCGGCTCTCCGGCCGACCATTGACAGCAGCCATCCGTCGCCTTCGGCTGCGTCGGCGCTTCGGGGAACGAAGTACGGCTCCTCGGGGGACGAGTCGGGGCCGGCGTAATAGAAATCCAGGGCTCCGGTCCTCTCGTCGAAGTGGCCTAAGCAGGTAAAGGGCGGCCCCTTCGGGCCGGACGGCAGCATGGGTCCCAGCTTCGGATTGTTGGTCCCGAACCAGTAATGCCGGGCGCGGCCCATCGCAAAGCGCGGATCGATCACCGGCATCTCGCCGATATGCGAGATGAACCGCCTGATCTCGACGTGATCGGCTTCCCTTGCGAGATCCACGATCCAGCGCTCGCCGAATGGCGGCATTTCATGGGCGTTGGGATTGTGCAGATCAGGAAACTGGCTCAGCCAGCCCGACTCCGTCACGAAATGATCGAGCACCAGCCTGCTGCCGTCTTCCCAGGCGTTGAACGTGTGCGTCTGCATCGCCAGCTTGGGCGCGGTGAACCAGCGGATAGCGTCGACGCCCTGCTCACGCGGAATCACGCCGATATAGGTCTTGCGATAGCTGTCCCAATGCCAATACGGCTCGCCGCGCTTGACGCGTTCCCAATCGCAAACCATCGGACAGATGACGAAAGCGATGTAGTTTCGCGAGACCAGGAAATCGTGCACCATGGAGCAGTACGGCGCCTTGAAGCGTTCGGTCCGAGTGAAACAGCCCTCGCGGTCGACTCGGTAGAGCTCGATTTCGTCGCTGGCCACGCCCTCGCAATTGTAGGCGAACGCGATACATTCGCCGGTCAAAGGATCGAACTTCGGGTGAGCCGTGAAGGTACGGCTCTTCAACTGGCCGCCAAAGTCGCTCTGCCCGCGAGTCTCCAGGGTGATCGGATCCAGTTCGTACGGCCTGCCGGATTCCTTCAAGGCGTACAGCTTGCCGTGGTGCCACATCACGGATGTGTTCGCCGTGTTGGCGTCCTCGCCCGCAACTTCGGAGGAGTCGGTAAACGAATTGCGGTATGCACCGAATAACGCTCGCCTGGCCGCCCGCTCCAACTCGAACTTGCGCGTGCGCACGTAGCGCGTGGTGAGGTCGGCGTGCCCGCGCTCGAACCGCACCATGTGCACCATGCCGTCGCCATTCAGGAAAATGTCGCGGCCGTGCAGCGGCGGATAGGCATGGTCCGCGCTGTTGCGGTAATAGACGCCTTCGAGTTCGGGAGGAATGGCACCGACCACTTCCAGGTCGTGAACGCTGCCTTCGATGCGAACGGGTGCGGCGTGTCCCTGGAAGACGATATCATCCGGAAACTGCATCCCCTCCGCCGGCCCGACATGTTCGTTCATTTCGATTTCCTTTCACAACGAGAACGACACGATGGGATCATCGAAACCGGCGTCGCTCCATGATCGGGCGAGCGATTTCCGATGCACGGCTGGACGGCCGGCCCTCAAACACGGTGGAAATGCAGTGCTGGGTTTCGCGAAGTCTATCCGCCCCTCGTGCGGGAGATAACTCCTGAGGACGGCAATCGAAAGCCCATCAGTTGAGCTGGCGATAGCGGCGTCGACACCACCCACGCGAAGCATCCCTCCATCAACCACTCTTTTTTTGATTTTCCGAATATGTACTTTATGGATGGGCCCTCAAATCACATAACAGATTGTATCGATGAGATGTATCGACGTTGTCGATACCCACCCGTCGCGCAGTGCGGCGGTCCTCTGCCTCCTCTTCGGATCAAAGATCCGGTCCGTGCTCTTCGCTTCATGCGATGTTCAGTTTGACTTGCGGACAATTTCGAGAGTAGTCTCGAAAAACAACAAGCGCGGGCCCGGGGACTGAACCAGGGCATCCGACGGTTTTGGGAGGAATGCGTGCTCGAGGCATCATTGATCATCGACGGCGTGGAGTGGCCCGGCGCCGCCGGACGGTTCGAAAGGCGCAGCCCCATCAGCGGCGATCTGGTCACGGAAGCAGCCGCAGCGACACCCGAACAAGCCGTCAAGGCGGTCGAGTCCTGCGCGGCGGCTTTTCCCGCCTGGGCCGCGACGGCCCCCGCCGCCAAGCGCGACATTCTCCTACGAGCTGCCGCTTTGCTCGAAGCGCGCACTGACGAGTTCAGGGACGTCATGATCGGCGAGACCGGAGCATCGAAGCCCTGGTATGTATTCAACGCGAAACTTGCCGCCGGCATGTTGCGGGAAGCCGCCGGTCTTACCACCCAGGTGAAGGGAGAGATCATTCCGAGCAACAAGCCGGGAATGTTCTCGATGGCGGTACGACGCCCGGCTGGCGTGGTGTTGGCGATTGCGCCGTGGAATGCACCCGTGATCCTGGCCGTGCGGGCGTTCTGCACGGCCATTGCTTGCGGCAACACGGTAATTCTCAAGGCCTCCGAGCTTAGCCCCGGGACCCAGTTCAAGCTCGCGCAGGTGATGCACGATGCGGGGCTGCCACCGGGCGTCCTCAACTTCATCACTCACAAGCCGCAGGATGCCGGAGCCGTCGCCGAGGCGATGATCGCTCATCCGGCCGTCCGCCGCGTCAACTTCACCGGTTCGACGCGAACGGGCAGGATCGTCGCCGGAACTTGTGCCCGCTATCTGAAGCCGGCGCTGCTCGAACTCGGTGGCAAAGCTCCGATTCTGGTGTTGAGAGATGCTGATATCGACGCCGCGGTCGCAGCGACCGCGTTCGGCGCCTACATGCACCAGGGTCAAATCTGCATGTCGACCGAGCGCGTGGTTATCGATCATGCCGTCGCCGACGAGTTCGCCAACAAGCTGGCGGCGAAGGCCAGGACTCTGGTCGCTGGCAATCCGTTGACCAGCGATGTTCCGCTCGGCGGATTGATCTCCGTCCAGTCCGTTCATCGCGTGCAGGAACTGATCGCGGACGCGGTTGGAAAAGGCGCAAAGCTGCTTGCCGGCGGCGACGCGGACGGCGCGCTCATGAATGCGGCGCTGCTCGATCACGTCAGGCCCGGCATGAACATCTACTACGAGGAGTCCTTTGGACCGGTCACGACGATTGTGCGCGTCAATGACATCGAGGACGCCATCCGTGTCGCCAACGACACGGAATATGGTCTTTCCTCCGCGATCTTCACCAGGGATGTCGGTCTTGCGATGGTGATCGCGCAGCGGCTCGATTTTGGCTGCTGCCATATCAACGGACCGACCGTCAACGACGAGGCTCAGATGCCGCTCGGCGGCATGAAGGCAAGCGGGTATGGCCGGTTCGGCGGTGCCCCGGGCATCCATGAATTCACCGACGTGCAGTGGATCTCCGTCGAGGATCCCAACCAGCACTATCCGATCTGACCGTTTTGCCGCGATCGCGAGGAACATCCAATGTCCAAGAGCTACGACATCGTGGTCATCGGGTCCGGCCATAACGGCCTGACGACCGCAGCCTATCTGGCCAAGGCAGGCCTGAGCGTGCTCGTACTGGAAAAGAATGACTGGCTCGGCGGTGGCGTGGTGACCAAGGAAATCTTGGCGCCCGGCTTCAAGTTCGACCTGCATTCGTCGCTGCACGTCAACATCCAGGCCAATCCACTGATCAGGAATGACGAGCTGAAGCTTCAGTCCAAATACGGCTTGAAATATCTTTACCCGGACGCCGTCTATTCGACGATGTTCGAGGACGGCTCCTCCCTCGTCACCTATAAGGATGTTGACCGGACCTGCGAGAGCATTGCCAGGATTTCGCCCAGCGACGCCGAGGCCTACCGCCGCTTTGCGGCGATGAGCATGAAGATCGTGCCGATGGTGACGCAGAGCCTGTTCACGCCCGCGCCGCAGCAAGGGCCGTTTTACGCCCTGCTCGACCAGAGCGTGGAGGGACAGGAGATTTTCCGCGCTCTGCAGATGAGCAAGCTCGACATCTGCCGCGAGTGGTTCGAGAGCGACAAGCTGATCATTCACCTGCTCAAGTTCGCAGCGGAGACGCTGACCGCGCCAGAGGACATGGGCACTGGATTCATCCTCTACACCATGCCTGGGATGGTTCACACGTATCCGATCGGCGTCCCGGTCGGCGGCAGCGGCGCACTGGTCGACGCATTGGTCGCCTGCCTTGAGGATCATGGCGCGGAGCTTCGGACGGAAGCACCGGTCGAAAAGGTACTGGTCCAAAACGGCCGCGCCACCTCGGTCCGTCTGGCGTCCGGCGAAGAGATCAAGGCGCGTGCAGCTGTTATCGGCCAAATTCATCCTTGGCTGATCGGCGATATGGTCGAGAAAGTGGCGCCGGATGTCGTCGCCCGTGCCAGGCGAGTCAAGACCGGCGCCTTCTCCATCATGCCCCAGCATCTCGCGCTTAACGAACCCCCAAAATACAAGGCCGGCGCCGAGGCCGGCCGGGTGATCCTCGCCAATTATGCACCGCCCACGCTCGAGCGATTTCTGCGCGTCTTCGACAATTATCGCTACGGCGATATGTGGAGCGAAGGATCGACCGACACCATTCTTGCCTCGCATATGCAGTGCCAGTTCGATGAGACCCAATGTCCCCCGGGCAAGGCCGCGATCACCGTCTATGGCTTCGGTCCGTTCGACCTGCGGACCGGTGCGGCATCCTGGGACGAGCGCCAATGGGAAATCGGCGACTGGCTGCTGGAGCGTTACCGCGAATATGCGCCCAACGTCACCCATGAGAACATCATCGGCCGCCGGTTCGATACGCCATTGGAAGTGTCACGGCATTCATCGATGTTCCAGAAGGGCGACGTGAGCGGGGCCGGCGAATATCTGCACCAGATCGGGGGCCACCGTCCCAATCCCGAGCTCGCGAAACTGAAGATACCGGGGATCGAGAACCTCTATCTCACGGGGACCGCGATCAACGTATCGAGCGTCAGCGGCGCAGGCCGCGCGACCGCGATCAGGGCATGCCAGGATCTGAAGATCAACTTCGACAGCTTGATCGGGTGAGGCGATGCGGATCTTCACACCGGAAGGGACCGAGCTGATGACGATCACCAGCGTCGATGCAACGGAGGACGGGCTTGTCATCGGCGGCACGATCATGGGCGCCATGCCGATGAAGGGCGTCCTTCGCGGCAACGAGCTGCGGGCCGGCTACAGGTTTCTGAGCTGGGCTCTCGTTGTGAGAGCATTGCGCATGGTCCTCGCCGGAAAATGATCACAGGATTGCAGATGGTCGCATCACTGCAACTTCCCCGCACCGTGTTCGGCGCCGGTGCACTGTCCTGCCTCGACGAGGAGCTCGATCGTCTGGGCATGAGGCGGCCGATGCTGGTGACCGACCACGGGATCACGACGGTCGGCCTGGTCGATCGCGTCACCGCTGCGCTCAAACGGGGCCCGGCCGCGGCGATCCTGAACGACGTGACCGAAAATCCCCTGTTCTCGGACGCTGACCGGGGTGCGGCGCTCTACAGAACAAGCAATTGCGATGGCGTGATCGCGCTCGGCGGCGGCTCGGTGATCGACACGGCCAAATACATCGCGCTGCTCGCAACCAACCCTGGAAGCGTAACCAACTATGCCGGCAATCCCACGGCCAAGCCTCGGCGATGCGCCCCGCTTGCAGTGATTCCGACCACTGCCGGGACAGGAAGCGAGGCATCGCCCGATGCCGGCATCCACCCGGACGCCACGACCGCCTCGACGGGAATGAGTTCGCCCGCCATCGTGCCGCATTTTGCGATGCTCGATCCGGAGCTGTCGTTGACGCTGCCGCCCCGGCTCACCGCGGCCACCGGAATCGATGCGATCTCACACTGCGTGGAAGGTTATCTTTCCAGCCGAATGTTACCCTTTGCCGACGCGCTTGCATTGGACGGCATCCGACGAGCAATGGCGGCCATCCGAGACGCAACCCAACGCGGCGGCGACCTTCGCGCACGATCGGAGATGATGGCCGCGGCCTATGCAGGCGGCGTAGCCATCAGCATGGGCCTAGGACCGGCGCACGCCATCGCGATCACCTGCGGCGACCAGGGCTTCCATCATGGACTGTTGAGCGGCATTGGCCTGGTCTGCTCGTTGGACTCCGTCTGCTGTCACGCCTCCGATCGGGCCGCGGCTATTGCGGGGGCGATGGGACTCTCCCCCGGAGCGTCGCTTTCCGCGGCAATCGCCGTGTTGATGCGGACCTTGAACCTGCCGGCGACCTTGGCCGAACTTGGTTACCGGGGGGCCGACGTCTCAGCTTTGGGTTCGCGCGCACATGCGAGCCCCTTCAACCAGACCGCACGCTACCACCCGTCTGCGGCGGAATATACGGAGATGATTCAGCGCTCATTGGATGGGATAATCGGTGCCGCCGCAGCCTGACCGTGCTATTGCCGTGACATGAGCACGTACTCGCCCCGGACGAAGAAGAGCCGTCACTTTCAGGACGCAAGTCAGGACGACACCAAGCGCCTGCGGACTCGAGCGTTGATCCTGGACACGGCTATCGCGGTCATGGCCAAAAAAGGAATCGAACGCACGTCCGTCATGGAAGTCGCCGAGCAGGCCGGGCTCTCCAACGGAAGCTTCTATTATCACTTCCGAAACAAGACGGAGCTGGTCGAGGCCGTTGCCGGCGCCGTCGCGGCCGCATTGGTCCGCGAGGTCGACGAGGCGATTTCTGGAATTGAGCAGGGCACCGAGCGGGTTGCGCTCGCAACGATGCTGTTCATCGAACGCGGTCTGCAGGATCCGATATGGGGGCGCCTGATCGTCCACGCACTCTCCGATCTCGGAGAATTTCGTGAGCAGATCTTTGCGGGCATTCGCAAGGATGTCGGCATCGGCATCCGCCAGGGTTATTTTAAGACGGTCGATTCGCCGGCCCTGTATGCGATGCTGTTGGCCATCGTCAGCGCCTCGATGCGCGAAGCATTGGTCAAAAGAGACGACTCGATTCCAGCAATGGCGGCCCAGGCCATCCTGCGGGTGCTGGGCATCGATATCGTGGCGGCCGAGACCGTCGTGACCAATGCGAAACAAACATTGCGCAAGGGACATGTCTGGAGCCGGCGCCCACAGTGAGCCTGAACTGCCCATGATGAATGGCAGCACATGCCACCAACCACCTTTGCCGCATCCGGCCCCACCGCGGTCCGTATCTCACCGAGGACAATGCGGCTTTGCCGTTGCGTTCTAAATAAGCTGCTGCGAACACCTCATCATTCGCGAACAACCTGCGTAAGCTCACACCGCCCCGTTGTGTCAGCAACGCCTGATGATAACCGCCATGATGCGAAGCGGCAGCGGGGGTCGTCGGGCCCTCGGCTCCCGTGACCAGGATGCGCATCGTTCAATCCGGCCGGGCGGTATCAGCCGCACGAACCACGCGCGGATCGATGCGTCCAAACGGACCCGGCCTGTCATCGGCCCTTGAGCTTGAGAAATATCAGACGGAATTGAGCCGCCTATGCCGCGTGGACGTTGCTTCCTGGGCCTGCGGAGGCCGAAGGATCGCGCAACGGGATTGCCGGCTGGCAGAGCCCCTGCGCGCCTCGCAATGAATCTGCAGCCCTCAGGAAGCGAGAACTTCAATTCAGATCGCGAGAGCCGACAGCTTTCGGGGCCCCTAAACCGACGCAAACTCACCACCGATCGAGAACGAGACGGGCAATTCCATTCGTATGCGCGCCCAAACGCCGGCAAGTTATTGACGATATTCGATTTGTCGATCAATCGGCAAGACTGCTGTATTCACTCAGGATGTCTTATGTAAATACGTGTTCAGCGGAATTGCTGGCTTCACCCAATGAGATAGCCGCATGCGGCCCGCGAAGCGTCAGCACCACAGGTGCATAGGGTGTGAGAAGGCCTTGCTTTGTTCTTCTGGCCTTCGGCTGGAAGTCTGCGCGTACGCAGGTTTGCTGCTCACCGATTTGGGGCAGACCCGTATCGCGCAATGAGCTTGCTTAGACGAAACGGCAAAGTCAGAATGAACCAGCGCGCCTGCTGTGAACTCCGGCAGCGAGCAGCAGCGCCACTGCCATCGGATCAAGGACGGCAACCAGCGCCAGCGTGAGCAGCCGGACCGCTCGCTCGAAGTCCGTGGCGGGTATGCCAATCAGCTCGGCGAGATAGCGTATCGGTCCGACCTCAGCCTCGGCGCGCCGGCGCTGCGCGTCAATCTTGGCTTTTTCGATCTGTAGATTGGCGAGAGCCTGGGACTCACGCTGCCGTTCCGCAGCGATGTCGGCACGTTCGCGACGCCTCTGGTCAACAATCGTCATCGCTCCGACTGGCCTGCCAAGGCGCGTCGCCTCGTCGACGGCCGCGTCGATCTGGGCAATACACCGGTCAATGTCGGTGACCACTCGGCTCTGCATCCCGAGGCGGGCCTCGACGTCTGCGGTTCTGTCGGCAAGGGTGAGATCTCTGGATGCCATATGGTCGAGGTGAGCGCGGGTGAGGAAGCCGAATACGCCAATGGCGTTCAGGCCCATCAACACACCAATCATCAGGACGAGGACGAACCTCAAGAGGGACGGCGCAGACGTCCAATGCTCCGTCAGCCAGGCCGCCGCCACGAGCTTTCCGGCCTCCAGCACGGCGCCCATCATGATGACAGGCCAGAAAGCCCCGGCGAAGATCGCGGTCAGGCCGTCGATAGAAAAGGCAGCCGATACACAAGCCAGCGCCAGAGCCACAATCAAAGCAGCGAGCTTGACGCGTGTCAGGGAACGACGGCCTTCCTCCGCTCCGGACATCCCTGTAACGCCGGCGGCGTCCGTAGCGACGGCAGTACCATCTGTAACGATCGACGTCGCGGTCCCCGTTACATTGATCGCTTCAGCGTTACGACTGATCAGGCCCGCGTGCTCCCAGGCTTTCAGGCGACGACTGGTCCGCATCCTGTTCCAGCCCCACTGACGTCCGAGCTCCGCGGCGCTGACCGTCACGCGTCCGTCGGGCTGAGAGCGCAGCCAAGCCAGCGCCTCCATATCATCGAATGGATGGGGCGGAACGGACTCGGTCATGATCAGATGCTGCTCCTTGCGTCTCGGCCCCGCGCGTTCGGAGGCACGCCAAAGGCCGGCTGCTCCAAAACGATAACGCAGAACTCAGTGGCCGGAACGGGGAGCTGCCTGCCCGGACCGGGATCGGTCATCTCTTCTGCTCGCCCCGTGGAGAGAATACGGAGAGGCCTGGGCGTAGCGGTGCCGGATGGCGGACGATTCTGCCCGACGGTTGGCGAAAGCGGATCAAGGCTCGCGAGCCCCGCCCTCCGCGCAGGTGTCCCGCAAAGGTGGCACGTCCGAGGCCAGAGCGGAACGGCCGAATTGCGCGACGTCGCACGCTACAGCCCTGCCCTTAACGGCCACGATGCGCGCCGTTGCTGCCGAGCTGCCGCCGCTCGACACTCAGTCTGGTCCATCCGTGTGGGCGATTTGCGTGCGGCTTTAACACCAGTTTTCCTCGATGCTGGACCGGTCCGTGTTGAACTGATGCTAGCGGGCCGTCCGACTTTCCATCTCGGATCTGCGGACGAATTGCATCGCCGATGCAGTTCGATCGCTCTGGTTTCTGTCGATAGATCGCCAAGACCCCGCGGCCGTATGCCAACGGTCAGACCAGAGCCGCAGCAGAGATGCTGCCTGAGACTCACTCCTCGTGTAGCCACCGCACGGTGTCTGAGCGCAGTTCAGACTTGGATTTGAGAGGAGCGAGCGTAGAGCGGGTTCGACTGGCGGCGTAATCGGGCGAGTGCGAGATGAGACAGTCGCGGCAACAAAGGCGCAGCATCGCGGGGAATCAAAAATGATTCGCCGAAGAGGACGTCCGCCGATGAAACTCTCAGCAGCACTCGACACATCCAGCACCAAGACCGCAATCTGCGTTGTGAACAGCCGTGACGGCGCCGTCGTGTTCGAAGCCAGCGTGGCGACCGATCCTGCGATCATCTTCGAAGCGTTGTCACCGTACCTGCCACGGCTCGACAAGGTCGGCCATGAAGCAGGAAGTGTAGCACCGTGGCTGCACCGCGAGCTCGTGTCTCTTGGCCTGCCCATGGTCCTGTTGGAAACGCGGCAGGCCGCGGCTGCGCTGGAAGCCCAGCGCAACAAGACTGACAAAAATGACGCGCGAGGATTGGCGCACCTCGTGCGTGCGGGCTGGTATCGACCGGTTCATGTCAAGAGTCAGGAGAGTCACAAGATACGGCTTCTGCTGGGACACCGGCGAACGCTGAAGCGAAAATTGCTCGACATAGAGAACGAGATCAGACAGTCCCTGAAGGTCTTCGGATTGATGGTCGGACCGCGGGTCCAGCGCGCGACATTTGTAGCGCGAGTGCACGAGTTGGTGGCTTGTGACCGGCTTATCGCCGGCGTGACAGACTGCGTGTTGAGAGCGTGGGAAGCACTGTGGGCCGAGTACAAAAAGCTGCATGATCTGCTGGTGCAGATGGTCGGCCGGGACGAACTCTGTCGACGCTTTTGCGCCATTCCCGGCGTCGGCCCGGTGACGGCACTGACCTTCAAGGCGGCCATCGATGATCCGCACAGGTTCAGCAAGTCGAAGACCGTCGGCGCGCATTTCGGACTGACATCCAGGCGTATCCAGACGGGCACATCCATCGACATCGAAGGGCACATTTCGAAGTGCGGCGACGGGGAGGTGCGCACCGTGCTCTACGAGGCGGCGAGCGCGATGCTGGTGCGCTCCAAGCAATGGTGCGGCATCAAGGCCTGGGGTGTCCGGGTCGCAGCTAAGCGAGGCCACAAGCGCGCGGTGGTGGCCGTTGCACGCAAGCTGGCAGTGGTGATGCATCGCATGTGGATCGACGGATCTGTGTTCCGGTTCGCAGCCGAAGATAAAAGCCCCGCTGAACCGGATTTAAGCAACCCGACGGCGCTCGCCGCCGCAATGTGAGAGCTCTGGCGAGCGCCGTCTGGCAGACAGCTCGACGACAGAAGAATGGCTGAGTTTCCGCTGATCGGCGGAAAGGCGTTTGGTGGATCGAAGCGGATGTGGAGAGCACGCTATCTTGCCGGCGACGACAGCCCGATCGAGGCTGCGAGCGCGCGTGAGTGCCTGTGTTGCCCCGCGATCCTGACGACGACATGTGCGCCCGCATGGCGAGCGGGGCTGAGCACGGACTCCTGCATGGACCACCAGATGTCATCACCGCAAGATCACGACGAAAGCCGGACCATTGTCATGTTGTCGACCGCTCGGGTGCAGCCGTATAGTATGAAGCAGAGGAGACGATCATGTCGAAGAAGAAGGCGGAGAGACGCCCGATTACTCCGGCAAGATAAAAGCGCCTCTCCGCGGCGTAGATTCGGCGGTCGTAAGTTCTGTTGCTCACTTATTGCAGTATGGCACTGCTCCGACACCCACAGTGTTGCTAGAAGAAGAAAGACCTGAGAGATCAACGTGCCGGATGGCACCAATCGCAGCCTAGCGAACCGGTTCGCAAAATTGGGAAGACCTAGCCGTGAGCCCATGGAGGACCGCTGCCGGATCACCGGAACCAGTTAGAGCTCGCGCCTAAGCGCGATCGGCGAAGCCGGCTGACCAGCCTTGCAAACTGCGGCGCAGGCACACTCCGTTGGTGATGTCCTGCGCCGCAGCCCGGCTTCAATCCGGTGAACGATTAGTAGTCCCAGTAGATCGGCACGAACCGAAACACGTTACCTTCGCGCCCGACGCGTCCGATGGACGGGAACGGCATATGGGTGGCGACCAGTAGCTCGCCCGTCTTCGCCAAGTCCCGCAGCAATCCCTCGCGAACGCGCGTTGCCTCGTCCGGGTCGTGCTCGAAGCCGTTGTGCCAGTCGGGATGGTCGAAGCCGACCGTGAACACGGCATCGCCCGCGAAGGTCATCGCTTCGCCGCCGGACGTCAGGCGGACGATGCTGTGTCCCGGGGTGTGACCGCCGGTGCGGCGGACGACGACGCCCGGCGCGACTTCGTGCTCCTCGTCGAACTGCCGGATCTGGTTGTGGTACTCCCTCGCGAAGCGCTTCGCGGCTGCGCGCAGCGCGTCCGGGAAGCCTTCCGGCATCGCCGTTCGCGAGAAATCCGGCGCCCGCCAGAATTCGACTTCGGCGGCCGCAACATGGATCTGCAGGTCCGGCCGCAGCCGGTCTTTCACGCCCTCGACCAGCAGGCCGCCGACGTGATCCATGTGCATATGGGTCAGCACGACGTCGGTGACGGACGCGAGATCGATGCCGGCGGCGTCGAGGCGTTTGATCAGCTGTCCGGCCCGCGGCAGGTTCAGGTCGGGATCCGACCCGAGCCCTGCGTCGATCAGGATGGTCTTGCCGCCGCTCCGGACGACGACGGCATTCAGGGCCCAATCGAAGGCGTCGGTCGGCAGGAACATGTCCTTGAACCAAGCGGCCCGCGCCGACGGCGCAGCGTTGTGCCCGAGCATCGTGGTCGGCAGCGGGAGCACCCCGTCGCTGATCACCAGCACGTCGATCTCGCCGACCTTCAGGGCATAGCGCGACGGCACCAGTTCATCCGGCTTCGGTGTGACGAGGTGTGAGGTGTTTTGCAGATTCATGTTGGTCTCCTGTTGCAGGTTATTGAAGGCTGGTTTCATCCCTGAAGACGTCCGGCTCGTTCGGTGAGGCGGTCAGAGATCGGTGACGCGTTCCGGATCGGCGGAGGCGAGCGCGGCGGCACGTTCGGCAAGCGGCGGGTAGATCCAGGCGGTGTTGATCTCGCGTTTGGTCTTCTTCGCCTGGTCGCCGACCATCTCGATCGTCCGATCCCAGCCGCGTGTAAACAAAGCGCCGGCCTCGCCGAGATCGAGGCAGGTGACGTAGGCCGCCTGGTGATAAGGCGCGGTCGGAACGCCGAGCAGTTCGGCGGCGGCGTTATTGCCGGCGAAAGCGCCCATCCGCGTGGCGTGCTGGCACGACATTAGCGCGTAGTTGCCGGCATCATCACAGGCGGCACGCGCAGCGTCGCCGGTCGCGAAGATGCCCGCCGCGCTCGGCACGCGCAAGTCGCGGTCGACCAGCAGCCGGCCGAAACTGTCGCGCTCGGCTGGAATCTGCGCGGTCAGGGGCGCGGCACGCATGCCGGCAGCCCAGATCACGGTCTCGGCTGCGATGCGCTCGCCACCCGACAAGGTCACGCCGGACTGGTCGAGCGACGCAACGCCGACTCCCAGCCATGTCTCCACGCCGATCCGCTTCAATGCGTTCTCGATGACGGGACGCGCGGTTTCGCCCATGTCGGGGGCGATGACCGGATTGCGCTCGACGATGACGACGCGCGGCCGCGCATCGGGGCCGAGAATGGCGCGGAGCCGCGCGGGCATCTCGGTAGCTGCCTCGATGCCCGTGAACCCGCCGCCGGCGACGACGACCGTGTCGCGGCCATTCCCGGCCGGCCGGCCGGCCAGTCCGTGCAGGTGCCTGTCGAGGGCCACCGCGTCGTCCAGCGAGTCGACGCTGAAACCGTACTCGGCAAGGCCGGGAATGCTCGGACGAAACAGCCGGCTGCCGGTGGCCACGACCAGACGATCGTAGGCGAGCCGCGTTCGTCTGCCCCCGGGTGCCGCTATGCTCACTTCGCGCGCCGCAGCATCGATCGCCTCGGCGGTGCCCTGCACATAGACCACGTCGATCGCCTTGAGCACATCCAGCAGCGGCGCCGTCAGCGTTTCGGGGTTTGGTTCGTAGAGCCGCGGACGGACAACCAAGGTCGACTCCGGGGCGATCAGCGCGATCTCCAGCGCCTCGGGCGAAACGCCGTGGATGTCGCGCAGCCGGGCGGCGGACAATGCCGCATACATACCGGCGAAGCCGGCACCGATGACGACCAGTCGCATTTTGTGTCTCCTGTGATTGGATTGGATCGATGCAGAGGATCAGCCGGCGATGAAGGCCGACAGGTCGGCATTCACGATCGCTGCATGGGTGGTACAGATGCCGTGCGGCAGGCCGTCGTAGATTTTCAGCGAGCTGTTCTTCAGCAATTTCGCCGAAAGCGGCGCCGAGTCCGCGACGGGCACGATCTGGTCGTCGCTGCCGTGCAGGACGAGGGTCGGCACCGCGATGGCCTTGAGGTCTTCGGTGAAGTCGGTTTCGGAGAACGCCTTGATGCCGTCCAGATGCGCCTTGGCGCCGCCGCTCATGGCCTGACGCCACCAGTTCCAGATCACGGCCTGCGACGCCGTGGCACCGGGGCGGTTGTAGCCAAAGAACGGACCGCTCGCGAATTCCAGATAGAACTGCGCCCGGCCGGCGGCGA
This sequence comes from Bradyrhizobium sp. SZCCHNRI3052, assembly GCF_032484895.1. Classification (NCBI taxonomy): domain Bacteria; kingdom Pseudomonadati; phylum Pseudomonadota; class Alphaproteobacteria; order Hyphomicrobiales; family Nitrobacteraceae; genus Bradyrhizobium; species Bradyrhizobium sp. SZCCHNRI3052. Next base: position 139,184 of record NZ_JAUETW010000010.1, read on the forward strand.
GCTGCCGGCGCACATCGTCGAGAACGGCGATCGGCAAGCCGCCGGGATTGTTCTCCGTCTTGACCATCAGCGGCGGCACGGCGCTGATCAGCACGAGCTTCGCGACACGGCCGCGGCCGTGACGCGCGACGTAGCGGGCGGCTTCGCCGCCGCCGGTGGAATGTCCGACATGGACCGCATTTCGCAGGTCCAGATGGTCGACGACCGCGGCAGCATCGGCCGCGTAGTGATCCATGTCGTGGCCTTCGCCGACTTGGCTCGAACGGCCGTGACCGCGGCGGTCATGGGCGATCACGCGAAACCCCTTGCCGACGAAATGCAGTATCTGAGTGTCCCAGTCGTCGGACGAGAGCGGCCAGCCGTGATGGAAGACGATCGGCTGACCCGATTTCGGCCCCCAGTCCTTGTAGAAGATCTTCACGCCGTCTTTGGTCGTTACGAACGCCGTCGGATCCACCGCTTGCGCGGCGAAGGTCGAGCTTCTTGACTCCTCGCCGATCGCGGTCGTGGAACGGACGCTGAGCGAGACCGCGGACATCACCGAGGTCGCGAGGATCTTCCGGCGCGTGGTGTTCACAATCCGATTGAGCGGCTTGTTCAAGGGCATTGGTCATCTCCGATTGGTGGGCTTGGACACGATGATGATCTAACGAACCCTGTGTGCTGGTGCCCCAGCGCGGTTGCGGCGACTAAAGAGCAATTGCTGCTAACGCGCCCGCCGGCGCCAATCGGTAGGGGTGTCCCCGGTCAGCCGCTTGAATGCAGCAGCAAACGCGGTCTGCGAGGCGTAGCCGAGCGCGGCCGCGACCGTGACGACGGACACGTCCGGGTCGCGCAGCATCTGCATCGCCTGCTCGAGCCGGCGCTGGCGAAGCCAGGCGTGCGGCGAGAGCCCGGTGCTTTCCTTGAAGGCGCGGCAGAAATGGAAGCGCGACAGGCCGGCGTCCGCGGCGAGCGCCGCAAGCGAGACGTCCGCGTCGCTCTCGGAGCGAAGCCGCTCGATGGCGCGCATCAGCACTCTCGGCGCCAGACCGCCGACGATGGGCTGGACCGCGGTCGGCGCCCCGGTGTGCGCGGCCAGCAGACGCGTGGCGAGGAGGTCGGTGAGTTGCTGTCTGAACAGCGAATCCAGGGCCTCGCTGCCTTCCAGGACGTCCGCCGCGCTCAGCAGCAGGCGGGACGTGATCGGGTCGGGATGCGCGGTCCGTTCCAGGAGATCGGCCGGCCTGTTGGTTTCGGCTTCGTCGGCCACACGAACCAGCGTGCTGTGCGGAAGATAGAGCTGCACGACATCGACCGGCTTCGGGATGTCCCATCGCGAGCTCGCGCCCTCGGGAATGATGATCACGACGCCGGGACGAAACGTGCCCGCCGAGACGAAACGTCCCGACCGCCGCTCCATGCGCTGAACCACGCCGTTGTAGGCCATGATGACGTGGTGGGTCATCGGCTCGACGACGTCGTGGAGCGGGTCGTGCTTCCAGTGCGTCACCCCGCCGCCGGTCGCGTCCAGTGCCATGCGAAATGGCTCGGTGCCGAGCACGCGGGCCATCTCGGCGTCCGCGAGAGGGCGGTTGGCCGACGGGCGAACGGCTTCGCGCGGTTCGGGCGCTGCCGCCGTCTCCTCTCCCTCAAGATCGTGTGGAACGGCCTTGGTCATGTTCATCTCGCACGAGGACGGCGTGGCGGTTGCCGGAGAGCTCCGCCGGCCGCGCTGCGTTACTGGCGAAGGGAGGAAAGCCAATCGGCGAAGCGGATGACGCCGAGGCGCGGATGGTCGCCCGGCGTGAGCGATCGGTCGTCCAGCTCCGCGCCGAAATAGCGGGCGTGGATATCGGCGACGACCTTGCGCGGGTCGTTGATCGCGGCGAGGTATCTGCGGCCGAAGTCGTCGAGGCTGAGCTGCTCCGGGCCGGCCAGTTCGATGATGCCGTCGATCGGCGGGGCCAGCGTCACGGCGGCCAGCGCGGCAGCGACATCGTCCGCGGCGACCGGCTGAAACAGCGCCGGCGACAGCCGGGCGACTTGTCCATGCGTGGAGGTCGCGACGATATCGTCGGCAAATTCGTAAAACTGTGTGGCGCGGAGGATGCTGTAACGACGCCCCGAATTCCGGATCAGACGCTCTTGGGCGAGCTTGCCGCGGAAGTAACCGCAATCCGGAAGGCGATCGGTCCCGACGATGGACAGTGCGACGTGGTGCTGTAAGCGCGCGGCGATTTCGGCCGCAAGGACATTGCGGGTGGACCTCGTGAAGAATTCCAGAACCGCGCCGTCCTCGAACGACGGTGAATTGGCGACATCGACGACAACGTCCGCGCCCGACAGCGCGAAGTCGAGCCCGTCACCGGTGACGGCGTCGACACCCGTGCGGGGGGAGGCCTGAACGACATCGTGCCCCTTGCGGCGCAGCAAGCCGGCAAGCTTGGTCCCGATCCGGCCTGTGCCCCCGACGACAACGATCTTCATGCTGATTTTCCTCGACTTTTCCAGCCGGAGACGGCCTTATTGCGACGGCGAGGATGAGCTGATGCGGGCAGGAAAGCCTTGCGGACGGGCTGAATCGGCCTTCAATTCTCATTGGATTTTCGTCCAAGCGGAGCGGCTTTGCGTTTCCTGTTCGAAGATTTTTGCCTGGATGCGGAGCGGCGCGAGCTGACCCGTGGCTCGCAGCTCGTCGCGGTCGGGCCGAAAGTTTTCGACCTTCTGCTCTACCTGGTCCGCAACAGGGATCAGGTGGTGACACGGGACGATCTGCTGACCGCCGTCTGGCAGGGTCGCATCGTCTCCGAATCGACATTGACGAGTCACGTCAACGCCGTGCGCCGGGCAGTCGGAGATAGCGGCAAGGAGCAGCGCCTGATCCGGACGATTTCGCGCAAGGGAATGCGCTTCATCGGGCAGGTCCGGCAGGACGAGGTGTCCGCCACCGCCGTAGACGCCCGATCGCATTCTTCGGCGGGCGACCAGCGGCCGACGCTGTCACTCCCGGATGCTCCCTCCGTCGCGGTGCTGCCGTTTCGTAACCTCAGCGGCGATCCCGGGCAGGACTATTTTGCGGACGGCGTCGTCGAAGACATCATCACTGCGTTGTCGCGGATCGGCTGGCTGTTCGTGATCGCCCGCAATTCGAGCTTCACCTACAAGGGACGCACCGTGAATGAGCAGCAGGTCGGCCGCGAGCTCGGCGTGCGCTACGTCGTCGAAGGCAGTGTGCGGCAGTCCGCGAACCGGGTACGCATCACCGGGCAACTCGTGGACGCGACCACCGGCACTCATCTGTGGGCGGATAGGTTTGAAGAGACGATCGACGACCTTTTCGAGCTTCAGGACCAGATCGCAACCAGCATCGTCGGCGTGATCGCCTCACAACTCGAGCGCGCGGAAATCGACCGCGCCCGGCGAAAGCCGACGGGGAATCTGAGCGCGTATGATCACTATTTGCGCGCGATGCCGCATTTGCACCGCGGGACGCGCGACGCGATCGACGAGGCTTCGCTTCTGTTTCAGAAAGCGCTTTCGCTCGATCCCAGTTTTGCCTCGGCCCATGCGATGGCGGCGTGGTGCTATTGCCTGCGAAAGATCAACGGCTGGATGACCGATCAGTCCCTGGAGTTCGCCGAAGGGATCCGGCTGGCTCGTTCGGCGATCGAATTGGGCAGGGATGACGCCGTCGCGCTGACCCGCGCGGGGCATACGCTGGCCCATCTGGACGGTGATCTGGAGGGCGCGGTTGCATTGCTCGACAGGGCGCTGCTGCTCAACCCCAATCTGGCGGCGGCCTGGTTCTTGGGCGGCTTCCTGCGGGTTTTGCGCGGTGATCCCGAGAGCGCTATCGATTTCTTCACACGTGCGATGCGATTCAGCCCGCTCGATCCAGAGATGTTCCGGATGCAGGCCGGGATGGCGATGGCGCATTTGTTCGCGGAGCGCTTCGAGCTGGCTCTGTCCTGGGCCGAACGATCGTTCCGGCAATTGCCGAGTTCAGGGTTCGTCGTGCTGATCATCATCGCGTCGCACGCGCTTGCCGGGCGGATGGAGCAGGCGAAAGACGCAGCCGCGCATTTGCTCAAGCTGCATCCCGCGTTTCGGATGTCCAATCTGGAGAATTGGATACCGATCCAGCGGCCTGAGCATCGGGCTACGTTCAAGAAGGGGCTGCGGCTGGCGGGCCTGCCGGAGTGAGAGCGCAGCTTTACGACCCGTCAATCGATCGCTGAGGTGTGCTTCTGGCCTGAAGCTGACGATATCACTCATCGAAATGAGATGCGGTTTCTTGAGCACACCGGACATCGCGACGCTAGATCGAAGTGGACGATACGCCTTTGTACCGCCGTTCGCTTTCTCTTTCACTATCCACGAGTACGTCTGGCTATCGAGCGCCGCTGGGACCGGAAAATACTGCATTCATGGTCGCGTGATCGGGAGTGATGCAATGGAGGATCGAAAATACCTGACACCGGAGGAAGTCTCGGATCGCTACCGTGGCGCAGTGAGCGTCGGAACACTCCGGAACTGGCGAGCAATGCGCGTTGGGCCGGCCTTCGTCAAAATCGGGAAAGCGGTCCTATATCCGATTGGTGAACTCGACGCGTGGGACAAGAGAAACACGGTGTCCTGCCGTGCGCCAGGACGGTCGCCGGTGACTGGGCATGATCAGGCGTGATGATCACGATTTGTCGCGCGCTACCGTCCCCACTCTCCGTCCCCCGTTGATGGGGCATCTTCCAAAGTTCTCGTTCTGTCAGTTATTTAGCTGCGCCGTTGCGCTCATGCACAACAACCCCGCCGGCGACCCTCGACGTCGCAAACGGATGTGCAGACGAACAAGGCGTTCGTTCACATCGCCAGCCACTCGGCATTTCCGCGACACCATGACGGCCAAGAGCAGCGTCCCGACAAAGCTTCAATGCAGGACCGACAGTTTTCGGCGAGCGCCGGCGGCAATTTCGTGAGAACGAAAGCGAAAGAATAGTAGAACATGCGTGCACAGGATTTGCACACGCCCTTCACCTAACTATTTGATTTCAAAAAGCTCTCTGTCCAATCCATCATCGGCGCCACGGAGAAGCGCCAAGTCGTTGATTCCACTGTTTTATTCGAGACATCAGCCATTGGAAGTGTACCAGAGCCACCCGATCACCGCGCATTTACACCGGTTTCCACCGATTTCGACCCGTTTTTCGTGCGCAGCACAACAATGTCGGATCGGAGAGGATCGATGGTTTACCGAATTCAACCACAACGTTCCGCAGATCGCGGCTGCGTCTGGTCATCGCTCCCTGACGGGTCTCATGCGATACAACCATCTGCGCCGAGCCGCGTGCTCCCACAGCTTCTGTCAAACCACCGTCACGAAACACGAACACAAGGAAACGATCTCGACCTTGGCGGCCCATGCAGCCGAGCTTGATCCCGCGCCCGGAGCAGTATCCCGCACGGCGCGCTGCATCCGAAGACCGATCACGGGAATTGCAGGTACCAAATCTTGACCGAGGCACGCCACGCAGACCCGCGCGACAATGATCTGGTCGCGGAGAAGCAAGGCGCCCGGTCTTCCGGCGTCGATCTCGTCGCCCGCCAGAGCATGGCTCAGCTGAGAACGCTGAAGCTGCTGATTGCAGCATCCGGCCTCGCCGGGCTGGGCTATGAGATCGTCTGGACGCGCCAGCTCGCCCTCGCCTTGGGCACGGAGATGATGGCCGTGCTCGGCGCCATCGCAGGATTCTTCGCCGGGCTGGCGGTGGGCGCCTTCGTCCTCGATGGCCGGATCCGCCGCGCCGCCAATCCGCACCGGGTGTATGCCGTCCTCGAAACGGTCATCGGCGTGTGGGGGCTGTGTGCGGTCTGGCTGCTTCCCGCGTGCGCGCGCGCCCTCGCGCCGCTGCTCGGCACGGCGCCTTCCAACGTGTTGTTGTGGAGCGCGAGCTTCCTGCTGCCGACGCTGGTGCTGTTGCCGGCGACGGTGGCGATGGGCGGCACGCTGACCGCGCTGGAACGCATGACGTCCGCGGCGCATGGCACGCGGCCCGTCAGCGCCGGCGTCTACGCCGCGAACACCGCCGGCGCCGTCGCCGGCACGCTGCTGTCCACCTTCGTGCTGATCCCCGCGCTCGGATTGTCGGCGACGCTGCTTTGCCTGGCAGCCGTCAACGCGGCCTGCGCGCTCGCAGCGCTTCGCCTCGGCCGAGCCCCGCAGGTCGACGCTCGCGCGCGCGACGATCGCAGGCGTGCTGTCGCCGGCCTCCGCCTGACAGGAACCCTGTTCGTCACCGGCCTGCTCGGCATCGTGTTCGAAGTGCTGGTCGTGCGCCTGGCCGCGCAGATGATGCAGGACACGGTCTACAGCTTCGCCTGTCTGTTGGCCGCCTACCTGCTGGGCACTGCGATGGGCGGCATGATCTGGCAGCGCGTGGGGCACACGGTTGCGCGCGGCAGAACCGCGTTGATCAGCGGCACCGCGCTCGTCTGCCTCGGCACGGCGCTCGTGACGCCCTTGCTGGGCGGCCTCGCTGACAGCGCTGCGAGCCTCGGCGTCGTCGGCGAGCTCGGCATTGCGCTGGCGCTGTTCCTGTTGCCTGCGATGGCGATGGGCGCCTTGTTCGGCCAGCTCATGCAGGATGTCCGCAACGTCAGGGGATCGGTCGGCTGGGCCGTCGGCATCAACAGCCTCGGCGCAGCCATTGCGCCGCTGGTCGCGGCACAGCTGCTGATTCCCGCTTTCGGCACTTGGAGAGCATTGGTCCTCGTTGCCGTCGGATATCTTCTGCTGCTGCAGCCCCGACGCGCTGCGCTGCGCTGGGCGGCGGCGCCCGCTCTGCTTGCACTCGCGCTGTTGTGGCTTCCCGCCCCGCTGCTCATCAGGGTCCCGCCGGGCGGCAAGCTTCTGGCCGTGCGCGAGGGACCGATGGCGACCGCGAGCGTCGTCGACGACGCCTCAGGAGCACGCTATCTCGAGGTCAACGGCCACTTTCGCATGGGCGGCACCAGTTCGGTCCGATCCGATTTCCGCCAGGCCATGCTGCCGTTGCTCTTGCATCCAGCGCCGCGCAAGGCCCTCTTCCTCGGTGTCGGCACCGGCGCGACCGTGCTCGGCGCCGCGCAGATGCCGGATCTCGACGTGCGCGCGGTCGAACTCTCTTCCGAAGTCGTCGCGCTGCTGCCCTGGTTCGACAACCCCGCGGCCGAGAAGGAAAGGCCGCCGATCTCCGTTGCCGATGCCCGGCGCTTCATCATCGCCGATGACGGACGCTACGACGTGATCGTGGCCGACCTGTTCCACCCGGCGCTCGATGGCAGCGGCGCGCTGTACACGGTCGAACATTTCGCGGCCGTCAAGCGGCGACTGGCGGCCGAGGGCGTGTTCTGCCAGTGGCTGCCGCTCTATCAGCTCGATGCGCCGTCGCTGCGCGCGATCATCAGGAGCTTTCTCGCAGTCTTTCCACAAGGGTCCGCCTGGCTGAACCATTACAGCGTGCGCACGCCGATGCTGGCTCTGATCGGATCAGGCGCCCCGAGCCCGATCGCCCCCGAACTCGTCGCCGCACGGTTCTCCGACCGGAAGCTTCACCCGATCATTCAACCTCTCGGCTTCGATCAGCCGATCGACCTTCTGGGCCAGTATGTCGCCGGCGCGAAAGCACTCGCGAGCTTCGCCGGTCCGGGACCGCGCAACACCGACGATTTCCCATTCGTCACGTTCGACGCGCGCAGCAACGTCCACGCTCTCTCGGCGGCCCCATGGCAATTGCTGCTGACGGTCCTGAGCCAGACAAAGACCGACGCGGCCGATTTGCTGGAAGACTCGAAACGCGGAATGTGGGAGCAACGACTCGGCGCCTATTGGCGGGCCCGCAACCAATTCATCCAGGTCGGCGCGGCGCTGACCGGCGAACCGCGCGGGCCGGCGCTCATCGCAGCCGCCGCGCCCGGTCTCCTCGATTCCATTCGCGCCAGCGCCGAGTTCGAGCCGGCCTATGCGCCGCTGATGAGCATGGCAAAAGCGCTGCTTGCATCGGATCGCGCGGCTGCTGAACGCCTGCTTCGGGCAATCGACTCCGCCGCGCCGTCGCGACGCGAAGCGCGCGACCTGCTGTCGCGCGAGTTCGAACGATAGAGCGTCAGGACGCGAAGCTGACGCGGTAGCCCCAGCAATCCAGATGATCAGGAATCGCGTTGAAAGCGATCGTGATGCGTTGGTCGCCCTGATTGCGCGGCACCTCGTGGTAGAGATAGCTTGGGAACAGCACGAGATCGCCGGGCTCCGCCTCCGGCAGCACGTATTTGCCGGCATTGAACGGGCCGACCGCGGCGCTGCGCGTGTGATGGCGGAACGAGAAGTCGCTGCCGCCGGGCGGCCGCACGAACACGGTGCGGCTGCCGGGGTGAGACGGCGTCAGATAGAAGATGCCGGAGATGAAGCTGTTGGCGTGGGCGTGCAGGGTCTGGTTGCCGCCGGTCTCCAGCATGTTCGTCCACATCTCCTTGACCGTCCAGCGCAGCTTCTCGCCGAACAGCAGCTCGCCGAAATCGATCAGCTTGGGCACGGCGAGCTCGGCGATGGTCTGAAACAGATTATTGGCGCGGGGATCGGCGACCTCGGTGTGGAACAGTTGTCCGGACCGCAGGTTGTTCTCGATCTTCGAATGGCGGATGGCTGCCACCGCCGCGTCCTTGAGCTCGGCGCTCAAGAGCCCAGGCGAACGCAACAACGGTATCGGAAAAAGAGCTTCGATCTGGTCCATGTCTCAAGGCCTTGCACGCGCCGCAACGGGACCGACAATTTGCCGACTTGCATGACAGCCGGATGACGAGAGTGGAGACGCGGTGCGCGCCCGTCAGCGCGTCGGCATTTCGTCGGCACTGAGAATGTTGAGCCGCTCGCCGGGCCTCAGGCTGTGGGGCCGGTCGCGCACTTCCAGCACGGCCCTCTCGGCCTTCTCGACACAATCATCGAACTCGCCATTGCCGGCCTCGACCAGCGCCTGCTGAATGTCCCGCTCGGCGAAATAACGCGACACGTCGTCCGCCGGCAGGGTCGCCGCCTGTGCGCGGGCCTCCGCCACTGCGGCGTCGCAGACCTCCTGCGTCGGCTCCTCGTCATGCGCCGATGCGACTGCGATCGTGAGGACTAGAACGGCGAGACTCACGGCGGACAAACGCGACATCACCTCGACGAACCCCAGGGAAAAGCAGGTTTCAAAGACGAAGCGCCGGTTCGCAAACTGGCGCTCGGAGTGAGCAGGATCCGACGGGACGATATGTCCCGCCGGATTGGTGCCGATCAATCAGTCGCGGTTGAACGCCCAGCGACCCCAGTGGCCCCAGTGACCCCAGTGGTCCCAATCGTGCCAGTGGTGATGCTCGTGAGCCAGCTTGCGGGCCAGCTCCTGATTCTTTTCGACCAGCAGCTTGGGCGTGCTGTAGGTTCGGACGAAGATCGGGTTCGCGTAGAACCAGACGTTCGACCAGGCCTGCACGTCGTTGGTCACCTTCTTGACGCCGCCGACCGTGCCGAGGTGCGAGGGACATGCCGGATCTGTGCAACTGACGGTGGCGTTGTTGGCATCGAGCAGCGGATTGCCGGCGCTGTCGGACACGTTCGGAGTCGCCGGCGGGATGTTGGTGCCGCGGGCGCGGATGTAGAACGGTGTCTGGCCGGCGATGAAGGTGGTCGTGAAGCTGAGGCGGGTCGAACCGTCGCGCAGCTTGTGGCTCCGCATCTTGGTCGCCGGGATCTGCTTCGCGATCTTGGCCGACGTGTTGTAGACGATGGCCGCACCATCGACACCCTTGGCATTGGCCACCGCATAGCCAGGGGCGCCCGGCGCGATCGGACCGGTGATGTCGCCGGTAATCAGATCGACGTGGTCGAGATAGGGCTTGTTCAACGGCTGCTTGATGCCGACCGGCAGCAGCAGCGGGTTGTTGAAGCCGTACGGGCTGTTGTTGGAGGCCGGAACGGTCATCTCCATCTCGAGCGTGACCTTCTCGCCCGGGCGCACGACGAGCGTCTCGCCCATCGTCTTCCAGTCGTCGTCCCACTCACCCTTCGCACGGAACTCCATGTCGGAGCCGATGATGTCGGCGTTGACCGAGTAGGAATTACCCGAGCGCATGCCGTCGATGATCGACTGCTGGGAGAAGCGCCGCTCGTTCGGCACGTACAGCCTGGTGTACTCGCCGGGGATGAAGTCCGCCGTCGTGCCGGGATCGCGCGCGCCATAGACGCCGCGGCTGTGCCAGTCCGAACTCTGGAACAGGAAGAAGTTGCGGCCTTCGCCGAGCAGACCGTCCCACAGCCCGCCAACCTTGGCGGTGTAGACGCCCTGCATGCCGTAGGTGCCGCCGCCGACTGCGCCCGAGCCATAGGAGCCCGAGCCGCCGTTCACGCCGCCCTCGGCCATGTGACCCGGGGCTTCGATGCCGAACGCGACCGTCGGGCCGGCGTTGTTGAAGTCACGGAAGTGCTCGATGTTGTAGCCGGCCGAGCCGTTCGGATTGAACGGTCCCTGCCGCTCGGTATGGGTCGGCACAGCATAGGATTGCAGCGGGTGGTTCGCCTGCAGCCAGGCGATGCCGGCGACGGCCTTCTGGTGACCGGCCGTGCCGGAATTGTTGACATTGTCCTTGCCGGCCCAGACCGGGTTGTTGCTGGCATCGACCGGACCGATGGCGTCGGTGTCGGCGCGGTCGAAGCGATATTCGAACTCGGCCATCTTGTCGGCATTGCCGTAACCGCGCGGGTTCTGGCCGGCGATCACGGCGACGTCGCCATGCTCGTGACCGGGCAGGATCCACTCCAGGCCCTCGACCAGCACCTTGTTGTAGGTCGCGGTGCGATTGACGATGGTTGGGTACTCGATCTCTTTGATCGACTGCCAGCGCCACATCTTGGCGCCGGTATCGGTGCCGTTCGGCGTGCCCTTCAGGCTGGTGATCGTAATGCCGTCGATGGTCTTCCCGAGCGTCTGGCTCCAATACGTCGTCGTATTGTCGCCCGGGATGTTGGCGCTCGCATCGCTGAAGCGGCAATCGCGGTTGCCCGAACCGCCGTGGTTGCCGAGCGTGAACCAGTCGAGATCGAAATTGTTGCCGCCAGCCGCCGCGGTGCCCTTGCCGACCGAGCGGTCGATCGCATAGCCGGCAGCAACCGAACCGTCGGTGCAGGTGTTGTGGTTGTGCATGTCGCCCGCGACATACGGATTGTTCTTGGTCGTTTCCCCCCAACGCTCCCCAGCGTCGGCGCTCTGTGACAGGGCCAGCGAGACCGAGGCCGCTGTCAGCAGGATTGTCTTGGTAGATGGAACCATTATCGTCGCCCCTAAAGAATTCGATCGATCTCCAAACCGAGATGACAACGCGACCGATGCGCCGTCGTCATTCGCGGCGCGACCAAACCAAAACTCGGAGACAGTTTGTTGAAGGATTTATTTTTGCTGGCGTCTTCCCCACGAACATCGCGGTCGGCCGTCGTTGCGAAATTTTTGTGACACTGACGTTTGCCCGGTGACAACGGCAAGTGTGCCGTTGCATATACGCGCCGCGCAACGAGCGCGGTCCGAGTTGTAAAGAACGTATGTCAGCCCCTGCCATGTCGAATGCGGCGCAGACCTTCGAGAGCGCCTCTGCACGCTCCAATCAGCAAGATGGCAACAGCTCTTCCCCTGCGCGATCATCATCCGTGACCGCCCTGCGCCGGCTCAGCAGGGAGCCACTCCTGCACTTCCTCGTTCTCGGTGGCCTGATCTTCGCGGCCGATGCCATCATCCACCCGCCGGCGAAGGACGAGAAGGTCATCACCGTGACCAAGGCCCTGCGCCAGTCCTTCATCGACACGTTCGACGAGGACAAGCAGCGGACCCCGAGCGAGGCCGAGCTGCAGAAGATGGTCGAGGCCTGGGTCGCCAGCGAAATCCTCTATCGGGAAGGCAAGACGCTCGGCGTCGACCGCGGCGACGAGATGATCCGCGACCGTGTCGCGTTCAAGCTGCAATATCTGATCTTCGATCAGGTGCGCGTGCCACAGCCGAGCGAGGAGCAGTTGCGCGCCTGGTTCGCCGACAATCATGCCCGGTTCGACGAGCCCGAGCGTGTCAGCTTCTTCATGACGCCACCCAGCGACGAGGCGACGGCGCGGCGCTATCTGGACGACATTCGCGAGCAGCGCGAATCCGAGGAGCTGCGCGATCAGACGCGCGCGATTCTCGACCGACCGGTGCCGAGCCTGGCCGCCGGCTTCGGCGACGGCTTCAGCGACGGCCTGCTCAAGGCGCCCCTCCAGGAATGGACCCTGCTGCAGTCGAAGGACGGGTGGCACGTGGTTCGTCTCGACGCCCGGAAGCCGGGCGCTCCGGCGAAGCTCGAGGACATCCGCGCCGAGGCGGCCAAGATCTGGCACACCGAAGAGACACGGAAACGGGCCTGGGAGGCGGTGAGCCGGCTCAAGGCCAACTACACGATCAGGTACGAGCCGTGACCGGCGCGCGCGCCCTGATCGCCATCGTGCTCGCGCTCGCAGCGCTGCTGCCCGGGCGGCCGGCGGCTGCGCATCAGGCGACGATCGCCGTGCTCGAGTTTCGCGAGATGCGCCCCGGCGCGTATATCGGGCGATGGACGACCTTGCCGAAGGATGGCGTCAACCGCATCGATCTCAAGATGCCTCCGCATTGCTACCTGCGCCTGCCGGAGCTCAATTGCGGCGACAAGGGCCTCGTCGGGCAGATGACGATCGCCAATCTCGGCGAGGACATGTCGGCCGCCATCATCCGCGTGACGTCGCTCGCTGGAGAGACGCGCAGCTACACGATCTCTGCGGCCAATCCGGTCGTGACCGTGCTGGGCACCGATGCGCCGACGCTCGACACCTGGCTCGAGCTCGCCAAGACATACGTCAATCTCGGCATTGACCACATCCTGCTCGGCGCCGATCATCTGCTGTTCGTGCTCGGGCTGATCTGGATCGTCCAGGGCGGCTGGCGCCTGCTCAAGACGATCACGGCTTTCACGATCGGCCATAGCGCCTCGCTGGCCGCAACGGCGTTCGGATGGATCGGCGTCGCCGAAGGGCCGCTCAACGCCTGCATCGCGCTCAGCATCGTGTTTGTCGGCGTCGAGATCGTCAAACAGCAGCGCGGCGAGACCGGGCTGACCGCCCGCTACCCATGGGCTGTCGCTTTCAGCTTCGGTCTGGTGCACGGCATCGGCTTCGCCAGTGCGCTCGCAGGCCTCGGGCTCGAACGACGGATCCTGCCTGCGGCATTGCTCTTCTTCAATGTCGGCGTCGAGATCGGACAGGTCCTGTTCGTGCTGCTGGTGCTGGCGCTGATCTGGGCACATCGCCGCCTCGGCGCGGCGCTGCCGCGCTGGGGCGCCGAGCTGCCGGCCTATGCAATCGGCTCGGTATCGATGTTCTGGTTCCTGGGCCGCCTGGTGCGGGTTCTGGCGGCCGCATGATGACGAATGGGACGAACATGATCGCGCGCAAACTCCTGCACGCCGTGTTGGGTGCGGCGCTGCTCTCGCTGCTGACAGCGAATCCGAGCCTTGCCCACGAGCAGACGGGCGTCGGCGGCGGGCTCGCCAGCGGCCTGCTGCATCCCTTGACGGGGCTGGATCATCTGATCGCGATGGTTGCAGTCGGCATCTGGGGCGCGCAGCTCGGCGGCGCGGCGATCTGGATCCTGCCGGTCGTCTTCCCGCTGGTGATGGCGTTCGGGGCCGTCCTGGGAATCCTGAAGGTCGGATTGCCCGTCCCGGAGCTCATCATCGCGCTGTCGGCGCTGGTGCTCGGGCTCGCGGTCGCGATCCGCATCCGTGTCCCGTTTGCAGTTGCGGCCATCATCGTTGCGATCTTCGCCATCTTTCACGGCCACGCGCACGGCGTCGAGCTTCCGACGGCGGCTAATCCCCTGGCCTATGGCTGCGGCTTCGTGGTCGCGACCGGTCTTCTCCACGCCTGCGGCATCACCATCGGCGCGCTCGCGCGCTGGCCCGGCGGCGAGCGCATCATCCAAGGCGTCGGAGCAGCCATCGCCGCGCTCGGCGGCTACTTCCTGGTCGCGAGCCTCGGAGTCGCGGCATGAGCACGTACCGCCGGACCGCCCTGCTCGCATCGGCGCTGCTGCTGACGCAAGCGCAGCTCGCTGATGCCCATATCGTGTCGGCCCGGCTCGGCGACTTCTACGCCGGCGCCCTGCACCCGCTGCTCGCGCTGCAGGACGTCGTGGTCTGGGTCGCCCTCGGGTTGCTGGCCGGCTCGCTCGGTACGGCGAGCGGACGCTGGCTCGTCGTGGTGTTCCCGCTCGGCTTGTGCACGGGGCTTGCACTCGCCGCCGGCTCTGGCGCAACGGCGGTGTCTCCACTCGGCGATGCCGCGACCATTCTGATTCTCGGGCTGCTGCTGGCGGCGGCCTTGCGCATTCCCGTGGTCCTGCTGAGCATGATTGCATTCGTGCTCGGCGTGATGCGCGGCGCCGCCAATGCCGGCGAGCTCGTGCCGCAGACCGACCGCCTCCTCTATGCCGCCGGTCTCGCCAGTGCGGGCTACGTCACCATCACCCTCGTGATGGCGCTGGCGGTCACCTTCAGGCGTCCCGAGACCGAGCCGGTATCGAGCTGGCGCGGGATCGCGGTGCGCGCAGTCGGTGGCTGGGTCGCCGCAATCGGCCTGATGATGGCGGGACTATCGCTCGCAGCCTGAGCTGGCCTATGCTCGGGCGATCCGACCCCGCGAATTCCAGGGCTGCGTGACCGACGCCATCAACATCGTTACGATCGTCGTGCTGCTCCTGACCTGCGCCGGACTGATCTGGACAGATCTGCGCAGCGGGCTGCTGCCGGACTGGATGAATGCACTGGTCGCCGCCAGCGGCTTCGCAAGACTGGCGACGCTTGTCGATCTCCCCGAGGCACTGTGGAATTGCGCCGCAGCCCTCGCCCTCGGCTCGGCGCTGCTGCTGCTGCGGCTGCTCTACGCAATGGCCCGCGGCCGCCAAGGATTGGGCCTCGGCGACGTCAAGTTTCTGATGGCTGCGACGCTTTGGGCCGGCCTGCCAAATATGCCGATCCTGCTGCTCATCGCCGCGACGACGGCACTCGCCGCAGCGCTCGTCCTCTTCATCATGGGCCGCCGGCTGACAGGCCAAACGGCGCTGCCGTTCGGCCCGTTCCTCGTCCTCGGCCTGCTTGCCGTACTCGCTCTGCAGGCCACCGGGAGCGAATTGCTCGTGACCTTCTGAATGCGGTAAGCCGTGACCTCAACGCGCCCGCCGCGCCATCCGCTCGCGTCCGCCCGGCGGCGCAGGCGGGGTCATCGGTCCCGCCTGCACGTCGCCGCTGCCGGCTGTGCCGAGCTGCGGCATTTGCAGCGTGACGGTCTCCGGCGCCTTCAGCAGCGAGGCCTCACGCGGTCGCAGCGACTGCAGCACCCATCCCTCATGCGAGGCGCCGACCCGCAAGCGCAGCGACGCCTGCGACGAGGCATCGACGAAGATGCCGAAGCTCTCCTCGTCGCCGATCACCGTGCCGACGAGCTGCAGGTTTGGTCGTTCCGGCTCTTGCTGCGGCGGAGGCGGCGGCGCTCGCATGACCATGACGGGTGCGGCAACCGGTGGCGGCCGGCGCGAGGCCGAGAAGATCGGACGGTCGCGCGTCGCCGAGAGAGCACTGATCGGAACATCCCACAGCGGGTTGGCACTCCTGCGCCCCGGGACTTGCGCGCTGGGCGCCTCGGAAACGGCCGGCGGGTCGGAGGCGCCGGGCGCGGCCTGCGCGGGCGCAGCGGGCTCGAGACCATCCGCCGTCTCACCCCAGGCACGGCCGAGCGAAGCTGCAAGCACGCATACGGTCGCAACGGTGACGAGACCTGAACCGACGAACGATCGCATCACATTTTTCCCTGCCATTGGCCCGACACGGTGACCAGCACCGTCAGCCGCCCCACACCGCCGGCCGCGGCCGCCAGCGGTTGCTGCACGTGCAGCTGATCGACGAAGAGAAACGGCAATCCCGCTTCGAGATCATAGAGCAACTGCTGCAGCGCCGGCTGTTCGAGCTCGCAGCTGGCGACGACGCTGATCAGGTTCTCGTTGCCGCGCGCCGCCGGTAGCTCGACCTGGGTCGACAGCACGCTGCCGCCGGCCTTGCTGATCGCCTCCGTGAGGCGCTGCACCAGCGCCGCGCCCGCGATGGTGACCGTTCGTCCCTCGACGAACACCGATCCGCCCGGAGCCGTCGCGCTGTCCGAGGAGGAACTGCTGGCCGGCCGTTTGCGTCCCGAAAACTGCGCCAGTTGCGCGTTGGTGTCATTGAGCTGGTCGCGCTTGGCGACGAGATCGGCGACCGCTGCAGCACCAAGCCAGAGCAGCGCGACGATGGTCGTCGCATAGAGGATCGCAGAAGCGGCCGGCGAGTTCACGAAGATCCGGCGCAGCGATGTCGACCAGTTCATGCCCGGTCCCCGAAATAGGCGTTGATGCGCGCCTCGATATGGAAACGCTCGCCCGCTTCCCCGGCGGTGCGCGTCGTCGGCGCATAGAAGGTGGCGCGGCTGAACTGCGGCGACTGCTCGATCAGCCGGATCAGCGCGGGGGCGTCCTGGGTCAGGCCGGAGATCTGCAGCCGATCGTTCTCGACATGCATCTCGACGACATACGTCCCGTCGGGCAGAATCTTCGACAGCGTGTCGAGCACGATGACGCTGGCGGGACTGGTCTGCTTGCGCTTGGCGAGCAGCCCGTCGGCGGCGGTGGCGCCCATCGCGGGCCGCAGCGCCGCGCGCAGCCGCGTGACCTGCGCCTGCGCATCTTCGAGCTCGCCATCGAGATATCCGCCGATCAATGTCGTCGCGATCAGCAGCACGGCCGTGGTCGCAGCAACCGACAGCCAGCCGAGCTTGAGCACGCGCCCGAGATCGCGCCCGCCGGCAAGCGACGAGCGCAGCGACGTCTTGAAGATCTGGATCTGGCCGCCATCGGCTGAGCCGACATCGGCGGTGATGACGAGCCTGGCGGCGCCGACCTGATCGGCCAAGGCAAGCAAGGGCTGGACCAGAGCGCGCGGCGTCGCCGCGAGCGTCAGCGCGATCCGATCCCCGACTGCGCGCGGGGCGCTGCAACCGTAGAGGACCTGATCGAGATTCCACGGCGTCAACCTGCCGATCTGCGTCCGGATCATGCCGTCGAGAAACGGCTCGGCCTGCTTCGGAAAGTCGAGCGGGCGGACCAGGACGCTCTCGGCGGCCAGATGGATTTCCAGCGCGGCGCCGCGCAACGTTCGCAGCCACTCCGGCGAGAGCCCGGCCTGCGCAGCGCCGGCCGCCGGATTCACCCTTGCCGGCGCCGGCATCGGCTTCGCCTTCGGTCGCGCCTGAATCGTCAAGACGACGCTTTCTGTTCGGTCATGGCGGACCTGGACCTGCGGACGTCTGAGCTGCCGATCGGCCACGGCTTCGATCGCTGTCGCGACGCTGGCCGTCCATGCCGTCAGTCCGCGCTCGATCGCTTCGGTCAGCTTCATGGCATCCTCCGCGCCTGAAGCGCTCCCCTCGGTTGCGGCCCCTCGTCCTGGCGCGCCAGCAGCCGATAAGGCTCCTCGCCTTCGCCGGGAACGATCACCGCCGTCGCCGCATGACGAAGCCCGCCCGCCGGACTGACGACGATGCGCAGCCGATAGGCCTTGCTCTTGCCCTTGGCGGCATCCTTCGCAACAGGACCGAGCGTCTGGGCCAGCGTATCGGCATCCTGTGACAGCGACGCCCTTGCGTTGAGGAAATCCTTCAAGATCAGCGGCGTCATTCCCGGCAACGCTGCAACGACCTCCGGCGCAGCGATCGTCGGATCGATTCCGGGAGAGCCGTTGAAGACGGTCACCAGCGGAAGGACCCGATCGACGAGCGATGCGGGAATGCCGAGGACGAGCGACAGCTCGCCGACATGTGCGAACGGCGCCAGGCGCGGGACACGCTTGAGACCGGCCGCCGCATAGCGCGCCTCCTCCGCCTGGGCCCTGGCTGCATCGGACGGCTTGGAGCGCCACGCGACCACCCGCTCGGCATGATCCTTGGCAGCATCCCGGTCGACGCCCAGCGTGACGAAGAGGTTTTCGAGCATGTCCTTCGAGGCCGTGTTGAGATCGATCCGCGCCGCTTCGTTGACGAACGAGACTGCGATGTCGTTGCCTGCAAGGGCCAGGCGGAAACCGCCCTGCCGCGGCCGCTCCTCATCCTTGGACAGCAGCAAACGATAGGCCGACAGTTCGATGGCCGCCGAGATCAGCGCATCGGCCTCGACCGCCTCGTCTTCGAGCCGCAGCAACCGCGCCGAGCTGCCCAGCTGCTGCGAGACGACCACGACGAGGGCCGCCAGCGCCGCGAGCATCCACAGCGCAGCGATCAGGATGAAGCCATCCTGCGCGCCGCGCCGGTCGGCAGAGCCATTGCTGAAGAAGCGAACGGGCATCAGTCGACCGGCTCGCTCTTGTTCGGTTGGGCCGGCTCGGCCACGGCTGGCTGGTTCGCGGTGCCGCCCGCTCCCGTATCGGCAAAACCGCCCCCCGGCGCATCGACCTGAATACGGACTGCGCTGACCAGTACGGCCGCGCCGCCACGGCTGTCGTCGTAGATCGTCATGCGGACGGCGGACGGCAGCTTGGTCGCATCGCGCCATTCCGTCGTCCAGGCCATCGTCCTGTCGGCATAGGCGAACGACATCCGGAACGGCGCCGACAGCAGCACCACGGGATCGACGAATTTGAAATGCTCGGTCACGGGCTGGCCGACCGACACGGGCTCGAACGCGGCACGCGATCGCCGCAGAGCGCGCTCGCCCCTGCCCCCTTCCTCGCCGATGCGCACGATATCGAGGCCATGTCCCGCATTCGGACCAAACTCGGCGCGCACGAACATCGCCGAGACCTCGTCGCCCACGAACAGCGGTCCCTTCTGCTCGCGATTGGCCGAAACAAACTGCACGGCAGCGAAATCATCGCCGACCCGCCGCAGCGCGGCGGCCACCATCTCGGCGCGCTGCACGCGATCCAGTCCGCGCTTCCATGCCGGCAGCCATTGCGACGTCACCGCAGCCAGCGCCGACAACACGATTCCGGCAATCGCGAGCGCGCCCAGCGCCTCGATCAGCGCAAAGCCCTGCTGTTTCGGTCGATCGGGTGGGACGCGCATCAGCGCGCTCCTCGCGCGAGGCGAACCGTCTGCACATCGGCGACGGCGCCCGAGCCGGTCTTCACACGCAAGGTCACTGCCTCCGGAATCCACCCGGTCTGCCCGGCCGGCTCATTCCAATCACCACCGAGCGGCCTGACTTGCAGCACCACCGCCCCAGAGCCGGAGCGCTGATCGATCCTGCCCGGCTGCAGCCGGCTGCGATCAGCCAGCACCGTTGCCAATGCCAGCCTCATGTCGGTGACCAGGGTGACATGCTGTTCGAGCTTGCGAACACTGGCCGCGTTGCGCGACACCACGGCGCCGATGGCGATGATCGACACGCTGACGATGGCAAGCGCGACGAGCACCTCGATCAGCGTGAAGCCTGCGTCACTCCGGTCGCCTATATCAACCATTGGCAAGCGCGCGCGAGACAATGTCGATCCTCCCCGTCAGCCAGTTCACCCTGATCTCCAGGCTCAGATCGGCGCGCGACAAGGTAATCGCGCCGCCGCAGGACAGGCCATCAGGAAAGAAGCTGATCGTCGCCAGCACCGGCCGATGCTGGCAGCTGCGCGGCAACGTCGCCAGGAACGCGACGTCGTCGGGCAGCTTCAACGCAGCCGCGCCGCTACCGGAGCGGATCAAGCGGCGCGACGTGTCGATCTCAGTGTCGACGCGCGTACCTGTCCGCATCGACGAGGCACGATCCGACTTCAACAGCGTCGCCGCCTGCAGCGCATAGGCCTGCAGCCGCGGTCGCGACGTCTGTCGCGGCAGATAAGGCAGCGCGACGGACGCCAGCAGCGCGACGATCGCGAGCACGCAGACCATCTCGAGCAGCGTGAAGCCGCGCTGGCCGTCGTCACTCACTGCGCGCGCTCGTCTGCGTCGGCGTTCCCAGGACGATGTCCGCCGCCGTTCCGCTGCCGCCCTCCTGGCCATCGGCACCGTAGGACAGGATGTCATACGGGCCGTGGTCGCCCGGCGCGCGGTAGACATAGGCCGTATTCCACGGATCCTTCGGCACGGCACCGCCCTTGAGATAGGGGCCGTTCCAGGCGCTCAGTCCGGCCGGCCGTTGCGCCAGCGCACCGAGACCTTCCGAGGTCGAGGGGTAGCGGCCGGCATCGAGATAGAACAGATCGAGCGCCGCCGAGAAGCTCTGCAGTTGGATCCGCGCCGCCTTGGTCTTGGATTCACTGAGATAGTTCAGAACGCGCGGACCGATCAGCCCCATGATCAGTCCGATGATCGTGATCACGACCAGCATCTCGACCAGCGTGAAGCCGCGCTCCTGCTCGCGCCCGGCCCTCGTGGCCGGCTCGATCTGCGTATCTGATCTCATATCGTTCTCCTTGATGTCGGTCAGCCGACCAGTTGCGTCACCGAAAGCAGGGCCGTCATGATCGAGACGATCAGGCCACCGACGACCACGCTGATCAGCAGAATGGCGGCGGGACCGACGATGCCGACGACACGGTCGAGTCCCCGCTGCAGCTTGGCTTCGTAGAATTCGGCGATCCGGGTCGACAGCGTCGGCAACTGGCCGGTCTCCTCGCCGAGCCGCAGCATGCGCAGCGCCATCGGCGGCAGCATGTTGTCGGCCGACAGCGCCTGGGACAGCTTGCCACCGTGACGGACGCGATCCGCCGCCGCCGACCATGGCGCGCGCGACGACGTCACCGCCATCACGTCAACGAGGATGCGCAGGGCCGCGCTCAGATTGACGCCGCAGCCGAGCAGCAGGCCGAGATTGCGACAGAACAGGCTGGTCCGATAGAACAGCA
Source organism: Bradyrhizobium sp. SZCCHNRI3052 (assembly GCF_032484895.1). Classification (NCBI taxonomy): domain Bacteria; kingdom Pseudomonadati; phylum Pseudomonadota; class Alphaproteobacteria; order Hyphomicrobiales; family Nitrobacteraceae; genus Bradyrhizobium; species Bradyrhizobium sp. SZCCHNRI3052. Next base: position 160,133 of record NZ_JAUETW010000010.1, read on the forward strand.
GGAGGCTGCCGATGCCGGGCGTCACCGCCAGCACACTGGTCAGGCCGGCGCGAACCGCGGGCTGACGCAACAGCCACCAGCCTGCCGCAAGCAGCGCCGCACAGCCGAGCGCGATCGCAACTGCATTGGCGCGCAGCAGATCCGACATCGTCATGAAGAAGCCGAGCGCGGTATCGGCACGGCCGCCGAAGTCGCGCAGCACGGCAGAGAAGTTCGGCAGCACGGCCACGAGAAAGAACAGCATCACGCCGATCGCCGCGAGGAAGACGAAGGCGGGGTATTGCATCGCGTCGGTCAGTTTGCGTCGCGTCGCCTCGGAACGCTCGCGTTCGCCGGCCAGCGCAGTCAGCACGTGGTCGAGCGTTCCCGACGCTTCGCCGACGCGCATCAGCGCGACATACATCGGCGAGAACAGCCGCGGCTGGGCAGCCGCCGCGTCCGCGAAGCTTTCGCCGGCCATGATCGCCGCGCGCAGCCGCGCCACCACGGGACGGAGGCGGCCGACGTCGGAGTCGCCGGACAGCAGGTCGAGCGCGTCGTCGAGCCGCGCGCCGGCCTTGAGCAGCAGGGCCAGGTCGCGCGTGAACGTGGTCACTTCAGCCGCGGACGGAGCGCCGAACGAGAGCCCGGACGCAGCCCCCGTCCGCTCCTTCTCCTCCACGGTTTCGATCGGCAGCAGTTGCAGATAGGAGATGCGCCGCTCGACCTCGCCGCGCGACGGCGCGACGAGGGAGCCGACGACGATCTCACCGGACTGCGTCAGGGCGCGATAGCGGTAGCTCGGCACGATCCACCTCACCGCGCCACGAGGACACGAAGCAGCTCGGAGGCCGACGTGACACCCGCACGGCACTTGGCGACACCGTCATCGAGCATGGTCGTCATGCCTTCCCGGATCGCCAGCCGATCGATCGCGAGGCCGTCGGCACTGTCAGCGATCAGCTCGCGCAGGCTGCTTGTCAGCTCGAGCAGCTCGAATACGCCGACCCGGCCGCGATAGCCGCTCTGGCCGCATCGCTCGCATCCCCTCGGGTGCCAGGTGATGTCGCCGGGGACGAGGCCGAGATGACCGAAGCGCGGGTCATCGCGACACGCCTCGTCATCGAGCGGCTTCGGCGTCTTGCAGTGATCGCAGAGCTGGCGCACCAACCGCTGCGCGATCACCGCGCGCAGGGTCGACCGCAACAAGAAGCCTTCGACGCCGAGGTCGAGCAGGCGCGGCACCGCCGCCGCGGCGGTTTCCGTGTGCAGCGTCGTCAGCACCAGATGGCCGGTCAGCGCAGCATGGACGGCGACATGCGCCGTCTCGCTGTCTCGGATTTCGCCGACCATGATGACGTCGGGATCCTGACGCACGAAGGAGCGCAGCGCGCTCGCAAATGTCAGCCCGATCGCCGGCTTGATCTGTGACTGATTGATGCCGGGGATCTCATATTCCACCGGATCCTCGACAGTGAGGATCTTGCGCTCCGGCGTGTTGAGCATGGACAGGATCGTCGCCAGGGTCGTGGTCTTGCCGCTGCCGGTGGGCCCCGTGATCACGATCATGCCGTGCGGCAGCGTGATCAGGCGCCGGAGTGCAGCGTCGTCGCGGGTCGCGAGGCCGAGGCGGCTCGCAACCAGCTGCGAGCGATCCTTCGGCAGGATGCGCAGCACCGCCGATTCCCCGTGCTGGGTCGGCATGACCGCGACGCGGACGTCGATCTCGGCCCGGCCGGCGCGAATGCGCGCCGCGCCGTCCTGCGGCAGGCGCCGCTCGGCGATGTTCAGACCGGCGACGATCTTGATGCGCGAGATCACTGCCTGCGGCAGCACGCCTGAGGGCGCCGCGATCGGACGCAACAGGCCGTCGACACGCAGCCTGACCACGAGGCCGGTCGAGAACGGCTCGATGTGGATGTCGCTGGCGCGCATCTCCACCGCCTTCTCGATCAGATCGTTCACCGCGCGGACGACCGGCGCGCCGCTGGCGAGATCGCGCAGACTTTCGATGTCGTCGTCACGGATCTCCTGTGCCGGCGAGATCTCGGCGTCGTCGGAATCGCCAAGCCGCTGGTCGAGGACGACGGCGATATCCTCATGCGAGGCGACCTTGAAGAGAGTCTGCGGGCCGAGCACCAGTTCGGCGGCCCGCCGCACCGCCTGATCGGTCGGATCGGCCATCGCGAACACGGCGGCGCCGTCAGAATCTTTGTATGGATAGCCGAGCACCTCGCGGAGGAAGCGGTCGGAGAACTCGCTCACCGCGGGCAGTGCCGCCATCAGTTCGCGCAGCGCGACGCGCTCCAGTCCGGTGAAGCCGGCGACCTCCTCCGCGAAAACGTCAGCGGTCAGGCCGAACCTGTCCCAGAGCGCGATCTGCGTTTCGCCCGCAGCTCCGCCTTCGCCCGCCAGCTGGGGATGGCGCTCGCGAAGATAGGCATGAAATTGGGTCGACAGTGTACCGCTCATGGCGTGATCCGGGTGGCGCCCGTGCCGGGCCCAACGTCTCGGCACGCCGCTACTGGTGACCCACGTTATTGATCGCGAACATGACGGCTGTACGAATGCCGGAGGCGCCGACATTTCCGACACACATGCGGCGCAAAGGTCGGGCGGCAGCCGCCAATTATACATAAGTGTCATATTGGACCGCTATGCAGGCTGCGCGGTCTAAACGAGGCGCTGCTGCGTTTCGGCCGGTCAACACGAGTAGATCGGTAAGTCCATGTTTCGTATCGGCAATCGAAGCCAGTCCGCTGCGGTTGTCAGACCTGCCTCGCTGCTGGCGATTGCGGTGCTGCTCGCCTCCTGCAACATGGCAACGCTCAATTCCCAGGCCAGCGCGCCGGCCGATGTCGACGTCATCGACAAGGTGCGCTCGCTCGATATCCTGCCGCGCGACAGTGGACCGGTCGCATCGATCCAGGGACGCCCCGAGGTCGAGCGCGCGAGCGCGCGGACATATCAGGGGACCACGGTTCAGGAGGTCGCCGAGGTCAGGCCGCTTCCGGCGGCCGATGGCAAGGGCTATGACCTCAATTTCGAGAACACGCCGATCGCAGTGGTTGCGAAGGTCGTGATCGGCGACATCCTCGGCGCGGGCTACTCGATCGATCCCCGCGTGCAGGGCAGCGTCAGCCTGGTGTCGGCGCGGCCGGTGCCGAAATCCGACATCCTGTTCGTGCTGGAGAGCGCGCTGCGCCTGTCCGGCGTCGTGCTAGTCCGCGAAGGCGGCGGCTACAAGCTGACCCCGCTCGGCGACGCCATCGGCGCCGGACGCGTCGACGGCGAGGCCGGCCGCGCCGAGCCCGGCTACGGCGTCTCCGTCGTGCCGCTGCAATATGTCGGTGCGCAGACGATCCTCAAGCTGATGGACAGCTTCGCGACTCGCGCCGGCAGCGTGCGCGCCGACACTACCCGGAACTTGCTTCTGATCCAGGGCACAGGAGCCGAGCGACGCTCCGCGATCGAAACGGTGATGAGCTTCGACGTCGACTGGATGCGCGGCCAGTCCGTCGGCATCTTCCCGGTCAGCAATTCGGCGCCAGAGCCTTTGATGGCGGAGCTGGAGAAGATCATGGACTCCGGTGAGAACGGATTGAGCCAGAATCTCGTCAAGCTGCAGGTCGTCAATCGCCTGAACGCGATCATGGTCGTGACGCGCAAGCCAGCGCTGCTGCAGAGCGCGGCAACCTGGATCCGCCGGCTCGATCAGGCCGACTCCGGGCGCACCAGCGTCCACGTCTACCGGGTCCGCTACGGCGACGCGCGCCAGCTCGCCAAGGTGCTCACCGACATGTTCGGCGGCGCCGGCTCGTCCTCCACCGACGGCGCCGACGGCCAGACCGCGCCGGGGTCCGACGGCACGACGACATCGGTCGCCGATCGGCTCTCCTTCAACACAAATGCAGCGGGATCATCGGGTTCGAGCGCCAATCCGACGAGCCGGTCCCAAGCCGGTGGTCTCTCGAGCATGTCATCTTCGAGCACATCGTCCTCCAGCAGTACGCCGTCCTCGACCGGGCTGGAGCCACGCAGCAGTGGTGCTGGCGGAGGCCAGGCCATCATGCCGAATGTCCGGATCACCCCGGACACGGTGAACAACTCGCTGCTCATCTATGCCGACCGCGAGAACTACCGCATCATCTCCAGCACGCTGCAGCAGCTCGACCAGCCGGTGCTGCAGGTCGGGATCGACGCCACGATTGCCGAAGTGACGCTCACCAACGAGCTGTCCTACGGCGTGCAGGCCTATCTTTCGAGCAAGGTGCTCGGCCTCGGGACCGACAAAGGATCGATCACCAATACGCAAGCCACGTCGGTCGCCACAGCGACGACATCCGCGGCGACGACGGCCTTGATCAACCGCGCTCTGCCCGGCTTCAACTTCCTGATCGGACACGAAGCCTCGCCCAACATGATCCTCGACGCACTCCATACTGTCACCAGCGTCAAGGTGCTCTCCAATCCCTCGCTGGTCGTGATCAACAACCAGACCGCCACCCTGCAGGTCGGCGACGTCGTGCCGGTATCGACCGGCAGCGCGACCGTACTGTCGTCGAGCAATACTGTCGTCAACACCATCGACTATCGCAACACCGGCATCATCCTGCGCGTCGTGCCGCGCATCGCCGCCAACGGCAATGTGCGGCTCGAGGTCGAGCAGGAGATCAGCAACGTCGCGGCCCAGACCGCCACGAGTCTCACGCCGACGGTGTCGCAGCGCAAGGTCAAGAGCGCCATCTCGGTCGCCAACGGCCAGACCGTGCTGCTGGCGGGCCTGATCAGCGAGCAGCAGACCGGCAATCGCAACGGCATTCCGGGCTTCGACGAGATTCCGGTTCTTGGCGATGCGTTCTCGCATCAGGGCAAGAAGGGCACACGCACCGAGCTCATCATCTTCATCCGGCCGCAGATCATTCGCGACGGCAGCGATGCGCATCAGGTGGCAGAAGAACTCCGTTCCAAGCTCCGCGGATCAGTCGGAGCGAGCATCACGGATGATTTGCGTGTCCGCACCACCCGTTGACCCCAGCCACGTGATCCGGCCGACGATGGGGCGCCTCACCATCGCCTGCACCGCAGCCATCCTGCTGCTGGGAGCACTCGCCTCGCCCGTTCGCGCCGATTCGGTCAGCACCGCACGCATCGCCTATGCGCGCGGCGACTTCGTCCGCGCCGTGCGCGTGCTGACCCCGCCTGCCTTGCGCGGCGATCCACGCGCTCAGGCGATGCTCGGCTTCATGTATGAAAACGGCTTTGGAACCCCGCAGGCCTACGAGGTCGCGAGCGATCTCTATTGCCAGGCCGCCGCAGCCGGCAATCCGTTCGGCCAAGCGATGCTCGGCCTGATGTACGACAAGGGTCATGGCGTTCCACAGGACGTCGTGCTCGCCTACAAATGGCTGAACCTTGCTGCCGGACATGCCAAGTCGACCCAGCGCAGCTACTTCCTGCGGCTTCGCAACGCCGTCGCATCCAAGATGTCGGCCAGCCAGATCGCGCAAGGCCAAGCCCTCGCGCTGAGCTGGGTGCCCGGCCAGCTCTGACCAGTATCACCGGTCCATAGCCCGGCGAGCGCTGGCTCCCGACAGCAATGGAGTCAAGCCCCCGGCGGCACACGCGCTGCCAAGCTGGTGCTGTGACGTGCGTGTCCAGTATCCGCGCTGCTCGGCGCATTTCACAAAACCGAAGCAAGACCGACACCACGTTGCAATTTGTTGCCGCGATAGATCGTCGCAGGCAAGCGGCCATCAGCATGCGCGCGCCACCACCCTCCTCCGTCCGGAGATCTCATGACCAGAACAGTCACACGGTCCAAGGCGCTCGCCCTTGCGACCACCGCCGTCTTCACCGCGACCAGCGTCGCGCCAGCCTTCGCCGAACCGGCGACGAGTACGCCGATCGAGCATGTCATCATCATCGTCGGCGAGAACCACACCTTCGACAATCTGTTCGGCACCTACAAGCCGAAGGCGGGTCAGACGATCGACAATCTGCTCAGCAAGGGCATCGTCAACGAAGACGGCACGCCGGGCCGGCATTTCAAGAAGGCGGAGCAGCGGATCGGCCGCGACGAGGTTCGCTACACTGCCGAGACCGCGTCCACCGGCGCCTATGCGACACTACCGCAGCCCTACACCACCTACGGGATCGGCCTGCCGCAGAACGTCCTCGACACCCGCTTCCCGGCCAATCTTCCCAACGGCCCGTACCAGATTTCGAAATACGTCTCCTATGCGGCCTACACCGGAGATCCAGTGCACCGCTTCTTCCAGATGTGGCAGGACATCGACGGCGGCAAGCACGACAAATTCGTATGGGTCGAGCAGACCATCGGCACCGGCTCGAACGGTCAGCCCTATCCGGCCGGCGGGTTCAACCCGATGGAAGGCGCCATCTCGATGGGCTTCTACAATATGAACCCGTTCACCGACGCCGCCGGCAAGGCCCAGCCCGGTGACGCAGCGTTCTTCAAGCAGCTCGCCGACGAGTATGCGATCAGCGACAACTATCATCAGGCGATCATGGGCGGCACCGGAGCCAACTTCCAGGCGCTCGTGACCGGCCACGCCGCGTTCTTCACCAATCCCGAGACGCTGAACGGCGCCCCCGCCGTGCCCTACGCCAACCAGATCGAGAATCCGGATCCGGTTCCCGGCACCAACAACTACTACAAGCAGGACGGTTACAGCGGCGGCTCCTACGTCAATTGCTCGGACCCCAGCGCGCCCGGCGTCGCCGCCGTCAACGAGCAGCTTTTCAAGAACGGCGTCTATAGCAACAACTGCGCGCCGAACCACTATTATCTCGTCAACAACTACAGCATGTTCTGGAACCAGACCAGCGCCAAGCCGAATGCCCTCGGCTCGGACAAATTCGTGCTGCCGCCGCAGAGCGCGCCGACCATCGCCGACGTGATGACCGCAAAAGGCGTGTCCTGGAAATACTACAGCGCCGACCGCGGTGACGATGCCACCACCTTCGCCAAGAGCGTCGACGGCGTGCCGCTGCTGTTCCACTCCTATTGCGGCATCTGCGACCCGCTCACCGGCTTCAACAACATCATGAAGAACCCCGCCGAGGAAGCCAAGCTGCAGAACTACGGCGCCTTCGTGAAGGACGTGCAGAACAACACGCTGCCCGCAGTGTCATTCGTGCGTCCGTTCGAGGCGCTCGCCGGGCATCCCGCCGATTCGACCACCGACCTCTACGAAAAATTCCTCGAGGCCCTGATCAATCGCGTCAAGGCCAACCCGCAGCTCTGGGCCAAGACCGCGATCTTCATCACGACGGACGAGGGCGGTGGCTACTATGACTCCGGCTATGTCCAGCCGGTGGACTTCCTCGGCGACGGCACCCGCATTCCCTTCATCCTGGTCTCGCCGCTGGCCAAGAAGGGTCATGTCGACCACACCTATTACGATCACGTCTCGCTGCTGAAATTCATCGAGCGCAACTGGCGGCTGCCCACGATCTCCGCCGTCAGCCGCGACCGACTCCCCAATCCGATCCATGACCGGGACGGCAACCGCTATGTGCCGAAGAACCGTCCTGCGATCGGCGACCTGATGAATCTGTTCGCCTTCGGCGATAACGATGGCGATCACGATCACGACGGCGGCTGGCATCATCACGACCACGGTGAGCACGGATACGGCGACGACCGCTGATCGACCGGGAGTCTGCCGCTGTCAAGAACAGCCCGCCGCACACGTTGCGGCGGGCCATCTGCGCATTGTGCGCGGCGACGAGATTGATGGTGTACCGATTTGCAACATCGTGACGCCGTCAGCGGATTGTCAGCCGATCGTCACGCCCCCGTTATCGAGCCTCCGCATCGTCCCGCCGCCGCTTGAACGAAGCGGCGCGTTGCAACCGAGGTCTTGGGGGATCTTGCAGAATGTCACTTCGATCATCGTTCAAATCTGCCTTTCATGAATTGCTCACATTGTCCGTCACGGTGTCTTTGCTGGCGTTTTCCTCTGCCGCGCCGAGCCTTGCGCACGACCATGGCTTCGACGACGATGACGACAGCTACGCCATCGGCCTGTGGGGCGACCTGCCCTACTCCACGCTGCAGGCCACCGTCGGCGTCCCCAACCTGATCGCCGACATGAACGCCCATCGGCTGAAATTCACGGCGCACGATGGCGACCTGAAGCAGGGCTCCAATTCCGCCTGCGACGCCGGCCTCTACGCCCAGGCGCTCGCCTTCTTCAACAGCCTCGAGGCGCCCGCGATGTTCACCCCGGGCGACAATGACTGGGTCGATTGCGATCGCCCCTCGAATGGCGGCTTCAACTCGCGCGACCGGCTCGATTACGAGCGCAAGGTGTTCTTCTCGACGCCGTTTTCGCTCGGCCAGCGCAAGCTGCGCCAGGAGGTGCAGACCGATCCGCTGTGTCTGAGCGCCAACGGCACCAAGGTCGGCTGCGTCGAGAATCGCCGCTGGACCGTTGGCCGGGTCACCTACGCGACCCTCAACATCCAGGGATCCTGCAACAATCTCTGCGACACAAATCCCGATCCGGACGAATACAACGCGCGCAACGCGGCCGTGATTCTGTGGATGCAACAGACCTTCGCGGAAGCCAAGAGGCGCAACTCCGCCGCGGTGATGTTCATCACCCAGGGCAACCCGGGCTGGGACCAGGCCGATCCGACGCGCGCGCCGCTGCGCGATCCCAGGACGCTCGCCGAAGCCGACGGGCAGCCCGATGGCTTCGTCAGCTTTCTGACCGCCTTGCGCACCGAAGTCGAGGCGTTCCGCAAGCCGGTCGCCTACGTCCACGGCGATTCCCATTACTTCCGGATCGACCAGCCCTTCCTCAACAGTGCCGGCCAGCGGCTTGAGAACTTCGTTCGCGTCGAAACGTTCGGCGACAATCAGGGCAACGGCAACAACGACGTGCGCTGGCTCAAGGTGACCGTCGATCCGCGCAGTCGCGACGTGTTCTCCTTCCAGCCCGTCACGGTGCCAGCGAACCGCACCGCCGTGCCGGCGCCGACCCGCAACTGAGCCTCATGATGATCGGGTCGTCCAGCTTGGCTGGGCGACCCTTGTCTTTCGCCTCTTTCGCGGAGTTCTGGAGTCGGACTCAACCGAGCGACCGCAGCCAGGCCAGCCGGGCGATCGCCTGCGACGCCAGCCGCTGCATCAGATCGAGCCGGTCCGGTTCGGTCGCTCGCTCCGCATGCTCCAGATACGCGTCCGCGAGCGCCTCCGCCAGCACGGCCGCATCGGCTTGCGCGAGCCCAGCCGGCAGGCGCAACAGGTCCGCAACCTCCGATGCCATTGCCGCGGCTTCCTGCGCAAGCTCGCGCACGCGATCCGCCGGGCGGCCAGCGGCGCGCACAGCCATCGCGTCGAGCAACTCGGCGAGTCGACGCTCCAGCCGGCCGGCGTCGATCGTGCCGGCGTCCGACGCCACCGACGCCGCGCGCCTGGCGTCGGTCTCAAGATGATAGGCACGGCGCCGCTCCTTGCGCAGCGTCGCGACATGACCGAGTTCCTCTCGCGCCATCGCCTCGGACGCCCTCTTGACCTCGGGATCATCGGCAAATGCCGCAAGATAGGACCAGAACGCAAAGGCCCGCTCCTCGTTGCGCACCGCCATCGACAGCGCGCGGTACGGCGTCATCAGCCGCGAGTCCTGGATTTCGCGTGCCACGCCGGGCTCAAAGGTCTCCGGTGGTTGCCAGCGCACCAGCGACGCATCGGGGGCACGCCCCGTTCGCGCTTGCGACCATTGCGCGACACTGTCGACATGCTCGCGCTCGGCCGCGGCCAGCCTCGCGAAGACAGCGGCCAGATCGAGCCGGCCTTGACGCTGCATCTCTCCGGACAGCTCGTCGTAGCGATCGGCCGCCTCCTGCTCCATCGCATTGGCGAGCGCGAACAGCTCGTCGATCGAATGCAGGTTCCCGGCCGGTTCCGACTTGAGCGAGAGCGTGCGTGTCAACAACATATGATGGTCCGCCTGATTGTCCTGGCTTGTTTGATCCAGCGCAACGTCCGTCGGATTGCGACCCACTAGACAACCGGCACGATAAGGAGTCAATTTAACCCGACTCTATTTGCTCAGGGATTGTCAATGGCGACGATCCTTCCTTCCCCGAAACAGTCCTGACTGGAATACGGCCCCTTCGCGGGCCGTCCGTTCCGCTTGAGGTGATCATGGTTGCGAGTGATGTCGCCACCAATCGGTGGCGCATGCCTGCTATCCTGGTAGCAATCCTCATCGGGTTCTGCGCGATCGCGGCCCCGCGCGCAGCACATGCGGCCGGCGATCTCGCAACCTACCTCTCGAAGATCACGCCGGGTGAGCTGTTCCCGGATGCGGATCGTTTCGGCGAGCCGCAAGGCGAGCCGCCGATCATGCCGGTGTATCGCGGCGATCAGCTCAAGGGTTACGTCTATCTCAACTCCGATTTCGCCAATTCCGTCGGCTATTCGGGCAAGCCGATCCACATCCTCGTCGGCATCGATCCCAAGGGCGTCATCACCGGGCTGAAGCTGGTCGATCACAAAGAGCCCATCGTGCTGATCGGCATTCCCCAGCCACGCATCGTTGCCGCACTCAACGGCCTGCTCGGCAAGGACATGATGCCGATTGCGCAAGGCGCGGAACATGCGCCGCAGGCCGACATCGTCTCAGGTGCCACGGTCACCGTGCTGGTGATGCACGACAGCATCGTGCGCGCCGCCACGCGCCTGATCCGCAGCGGCCGCATCGGCGCCGGCTCAGCGGCGACCGCCGCCGCAGCGCAGCCCGGCGTGACCAAGACGGTCGATCCCGACAAGAGCGAGATCCGCGACTGGAGCAGTCTGCTCGGCGACGGCTCGGTGCGGCGCCTGCATCTCAGCATCGGCGACGTCAACGACGCGTTCGCCAAGTCGGGCAATGCGGCGGCCGCGCAGAATCCGGAGCCCGGCGATGCCGGCGACACCTTCATCGATCTCTATGTGGCCATGGCCAGCGTGCCCACGATCGGCCGCAGCCTGCTCGGCGACGAGGGCTATCAGCGACTCAAGCAGCGATTGCAGCCCGGACAGCAGGCGATCGTCGTCGCCGGCGACGGCGTCTACTCGTTCAAGGGCTCCGCTTATGTCCGAGGCGGCATCTTCGACCGTATCGAGGTGCTGCAGGAGGGCGGAAGCACACGGTTCCGCGACAAGAACCACATGCGACTCGGTGCGCTGACCGCCGCCGGCGCCCCTGCCCTGCGCGAGATCGGACTGTTCATCACGCCGCCCGAATTCACGTTCGACCCGACCGAGCCATGGCAGCTCCAGCTCCTGGTGCAACGAAGCACAGGCAGCCACGACAAGGCGTTCCTGACATTCGATGTCGACTACACGGTGCCCGACGCCTACTTGAAGCAGCAGACGCGCCCCGCTGTGTCGGCAGCGAAGGCGACGTCCGCGCGTCCCGCCCCGACCACGGCGCAACCGGTCGCCGACGACACCGAGGAGCCGTTATGGATGCGCATCTGGCGCTCGCAGACGGTCTCCATCGGCATCACCGCGCTGGCGCTGGCCGCGCTCACAGGGATCTTCTTCTTCCAGAACGTTCTGGTGCGCCGTCCCCGGCTCTACACCTGGGTGCGCCGCACCTATCTGCTGTTCGTGCTGGTCTGGCTCGGCTGGTACGCCAACGCCCAGCTCTCGGTCGTCAACGTCGTCACCTTCGTCAACGCGCTGCTGACCGGCTTCCATTGGGAGTTCTTCCTCGCGGCGCCCTTGATCTTCATCCTGTGGGCGGCAACGGCGGCTGGACTGCTGTTCTGGGGCCGCGGGCCGTTCTGCGGCTGGCTCTGTCCGTTCGGCGCGCTGCAGGAGCTGACCAACACAGTGGCAAAATGGCTCAAGGTGCCGCAGATCACGGTGCCCTGGGGGCTGCATGAGCGGCTGTGGCCGATCAAATACATCATCTTCCTCGGCCTGTTCGGGCTGTCGCTGTATTCGGTCGCGCTCGCCGAGCAGGTCGCGGAGGTCGAGCCGTTCAAGACCGCGATCATCCTGAAATTCTCGCGCAGCTGGCCGTTCGTGCTGTATGCCGCGGCGCTGCTCGGCATCGGCCTGTTCATCGAACGCTTCTTCTGCCGCTATCTCTGCCCGCTGGGCGCCGCGCTGGCGATTCCCGGACGCATCCGCACCTTCGAATGGCTGCGTCGCTGGAAGGAGTGCGGCTCGCCCTGCCAGCGCTGCGCCAAGGAATGTCCGGTGCAGTCGATCCATCCCGAGGGACACATCAATGTCAATGAATGCATCTACTGCATGCATTGCCAGGAGCTCTACTACGACGATCAGCGCTGTCCGCACATGATCCAGGTCCGGCTCAAGCGCGAGAAGTTCGAGGCGATGTCATCGCCGTCGATGCGCGCCGCCAAATCCGGTCCAAAGACCGTGATCACCCATGCCGGTCGGCCGACGACGGCGCCGGCTCAATCCAACGATCTCACTCATCCATCATAAGGAGACGACGATGGCGCACGACGACGACCAGACGAAACTCAGCCGCCGACAAATCGTCGGCACCGCCGCGCTCGGCGCGGCCGGCGTTGCCGGCAGCATCGGCCTCGGCAAGAGCGTCGAGACCACGCCGGCCGCCGCACAGTCGCGACCGGCGCAAGGCGCCGGCAAGGCGGAGGTCGCGCCCGGCCAGCTCGACGAGTACTATGTATTCTTCTCCAGCGGCCAGACCGGCGAGTTGCGGATCGTTGGCATGCCCTCGATGCGCGAGCTGATGCGCATTCCGGTCTTCAACCGGTGCAGCGCCACCGGCTGGGGCCAGACCAACGAGAGCCGCAAGATCATGACCGAGGGGCTGCTGCCCGAGACGCGCGAACGGCTCAAGGACCGGCTCGGCATCTGGATGAACGGCGACTGCCACCATCCGCACATGTCGTTCACCAACGGCACATATGACGGCCGCTACATCTTCATCAACGACAAGGCCAACACCCGGCTCGCCCGCATTCGCACCGACGTGATGAAATGCGACAAGATCATCGAGCTGCCGAACCAGTACACCATCCACGGCATGCGTCCGCAGAAGTTCCCGCGCACCGGTTACGTTTTCTGCAACGGCGAATATGAGGTGCCGCTGCCGAACGACGGCAAGGTGCTCGACGACAAGTCGAAATACTGGTCGATGTTCTCGGCCGTCGACGGCGACACCATGAAGGTCGCCTGGCAGGTGATCGTCGACGGCAATCTCGACAACACCGACTGCGACTACCAGGGCAAATATGCGTTCTCGACCTGCTACAACTCGGAGAAGGGCGTCACCCTGGCCGAGATGACGGCAAGCGAACAGGACTGGGTCACGATCTTCAACATCAAGCGCATCGAGGAGGCCGTCAAGAAGGGCGACTTCAAGGAGATGAACGGCGTTCCCGTGATCGACGGCCGCAAAGGATCGCCTTACACGCGCTACGTGCCGGTCTCCAACAGTCCGCATGGCCTCAACACGGCCCCCGATGGCATCCACGTCGTCGCCAATGGCAAGCTGGCGCCGACGGTCACGGTGATCGACGTCCGCCTGATCGACAACCTGTTCGACGACAAGATCAAGCCGCGCGACGTCGTCGTGGCCGAGCCGGAGCTCGGCCTCGGGCCGCTGCACACCGCCTTCGACGGCCGGGGCAACGCCTACACCACGCTGTTCCTTGACAGCCAGGTCTGCAAATGGAGCCTCGATCTCGCCAAGCGCGCCTTCAAGGGCGAGAAGGTCAACCCCATCATCCAGAAGCTCGACGTCCACTATCAGCCGGGCCACAACCACGCCTCGATGGGCGAGACCAAGGAAGCCGACGGCAAATGGCTGCTGTCGCTGAACAAGTTCTCCAAGGATCGCTTCCTGAATGTCGGCCCGCTCAAGCCGGAGAACGACCAGCTGATCGACATCTCCGGCGACAAGATGGAGCTGGTGCATGACGGCCCGAGCTTCGCTGAGCCGCATGACGCCGTGATCGTGCACCGCTCCAAGCTCGAGGGCCGCGTGACCTCGATCTGGAAACGCGACGACCCGTTCTTCGCCGACGCCCGCAAGCAGGCCGCAGCCGACGGCGTCACGCTGGAGAGCGACGCCAAGGTGATCCGCGACGGCAACAAGGTGCGCGTCTACATGTGGTCCAGCGCGCCCGCCTACGCGCTCGAAAAGTTCGAGGTCAAGCAGGGCGACGAGGTGACGGTCTATGTCACCAACATCGACGACGTCGAGGATCTGGTGCACGGCTTCTGCATCGTCAACTACGGCGTCAACATGGAGATCGATCCGCAGCAGACCTCGTCGGTGACGTTCATCGCCGACAAGCCCGGCGTGTACTGGTATTTCTGCACATGGTTCTGCCACGCCATGCACATGGAAATGCGCGGACGCATGCTGGTCTCGCCGCGGAACGCGTGAGCGATGCGGCGCATGCGCCATATCAAGACTCTGGGGCTGGCGGCGCTCGTCGTCGCCAGCCTGCCCTTCCGCGCAACAGCGGCGACACGAGCGGTCGCGGCCGACATTGCCGACTTGCAGGACGTGCTCGATCGCGCGGCCGAGGGCGATGAGATCGCGCTGGCCGCAGGCACCTATCACGGGCCGCTGCGGATCACCCGTCGCCTGACACTGACCGGCGCGCATGGCGCCGTGATCACCGGCGACGGCCGTGGGAGCGTCATCACCGTCATGGCACCGGGTACCGTCATTCGAGGTTTCGTCATCAAAGGCTCCGGCCGCTCGCTTGAGCAGATGGATTCCGGCATCTTCGTCGACCAGGGCGCGCACGACACGCTGATCGAGAACAACCAGATGGAGGGCAATCTGTTCGGCGTCTATCTGCACGGATCAGCCAACGCCATGGTCCGTCACAACAGCATCATCGGCCTGCGCGCGACGCGCGGCGGCGTCACCGGCAACGGCGTCTCCGTCTGGAACGCGCCGGGCGCCAAGGTGATCGACAACCAATTCCGGTACGGCCGCGATGGCGTGTTCGCCATCACCAGCCGCAACAACGTCTTCAGCGGCAATCGCTTCAGCGACCTGCGCTTCGCGGTCCACTTCATGTACACCAACGACAGCGAAATCTCCGGCAACGTCTCGACCCGCAACATCATCGGCTATGCGATGATGTTCTCCAAGGCGCTCGTCGTGAGGGATAACGTCTCGGATCACGACCGCGACCGCGGCTTGCTGTTCAACGCGGCCAACGGCTCGCAGATCGCCGGCAACAGCGTGATCGGTGGGCTGCAGCCGGCAGAGCGCTGGGCCACCGCGGAGAACCGCGGCACCGACGAAGGCGTGCCGCAGGCCGATGCGAGCACGGCCACGCCGACCGCCGGCGCCCGTCCCGGTCCCGAGAAATGCGTGTTCATCTACAACACCAACAACAACCATATCACTGACAACTGGTTCGAAGGGTGCGAGATCGGCGTTCACTTTACCGCCGGCTCCGAGGGCAACGACATCAGGGGCAATGCCTTCGTCAACAATGCCAGCCAGATCAAGTATGTCGGCACCCGCCATCTCGACTGGTCGAAAGACGGCCGCGGCAATTATTGGAGCGACAACCCGGGCTTCGACCTCAACGGCGACGGCGTTGCCGACACCGCCTACCGGCCGAATGATCTGATCGACCGCGTGCTGTGGACCGCGCCGGCCGCCAAGGTCCTGATCAACAGTCCGGCCGTGCAGGTGATCCGCTGGGCACAGGCGCAGTTCCCGGCGATCCTGCCCGGCGGCGTGGTCGACAGCCATCCGCTGATGTCGCCACCGCCGGCGCGCCGCACTGCCGCTAGGAGCAGCGCCCGATGAGCGCGACCGTCCATATCGCCGACGTGATCAAGCACTACGGCAAGGTCGAAGCCGTCAAGGGCGTGTCGTTCGATCTCGCGGCCGGGGAGATGGTGGCCCTGATCGGCCACAACGGCGCCGGCAAGACCACGCTGATGAAGATGATGCTCGGCCTGATCCGACCGACCAAGGGCGCGATCGCGCTGCTCGGCGAAAACCCGGCCGCGGGCGAGTTCTCCTCGCGGCGTCGGCTCGGCTATCTGCCGGAGAACGTCGCCTTCGATGCCGCGCTCACCGGCCGCGAGACGCAGAGCTTCTACGCCCGCCTCAAGCGCGAGCCTGTGAAGGGCGCGCTGGCGCTGCTCGATGTCGTCGGGCTGGGCGACGCTGCCGGACGCCGCGTCAATACCTACTCGAAGGGCATGCGCCAGCGCCTCGGCTTGGCACAGGCGCTGATCGGCCGGCCACGCGTGCTGCTGCTGGACGAGCCGACCACCGGTCTCGATCCCGAGCTGCGCCAGACGTTCTACGAGGTGATCCAGAAGCTCGCCGCCGAGGGCACGACGGTGCTGCTGTCATCGCATGCGCTGACCGAGCTGGAGGAGCGGGCCGGCCGTGTCATCATCATGAACAAGGGACTCAAGGTCGCCGACGGCACGCTCGACGAGTTGCGCCGCCTCGCGCGACTGCCGACCCGGATCCGGGTAAAGGTCGCTGAGCTGCCGCCATCCGGCCGGCCCTCCTGGCTGCCGGAGGCGACCTCCTATCGTCGGGTCAATGGCCACATCGTCGAGATCGACGCAGCGCAGGACGAGAAGATCGCTCTGCTGCGCCGTGCGACGGCCGACGGCACCGCCGTGCAGGATCTCGAGCTCATCCCGCCCAATCTCGACGAGCTCTACGCGCATTTCCTGCGCCACGCGGAGCGTTCGCAATGAATGCCGTGATCACCATCGCCGCGAAGGAAATCCAGCAGGCGATCCGCAATCGCTGGGTGCTGGCGTCGACCCTGCTGCTGGCGGGGCTCGCGCTGTCGCTGACCTTTCTCGGCAGCGCACCGACCGGCACCGTGGGCGCGCGCGCGCTCGACGTCGTCATCGTCAGCCTGTCGAGCCTGACCATCTTCCTGATCCCGCTGATCGCGCTTCTGATCTCGCACGACGCCATCGTCGGAGACATGGAGCGCGGCACCATGCTGCTGCTGCTCAGCTATCCCGTGGCGCGCTGGCAGGTGCTGCTCGGCAAGTTCCTCGGTCATCTCGCGGTGCTCGCCTTCGCGACCTGCCTCGGCTATGGCGCCGCTGCCGTAGCGCTGCTGATCGCCGGCAGTCACTTCGACAGTGACGGGCTCGCGGCCTTCGCCGCGATGATCGGCTCCTCCGTTCTGCTTGGCGCGGTGTTCGTCGCGATCGGCTATCTCGTCAGTGCAGTGGTGCGCGACCGCGGCACCGCAGCGGGGGTCAGCATCGGCCTGTGGCTCGTGCTCGTCCTGATCTACGACATGGCGCTGCTCGGCCTTCTCGTGATCGATCAGGGCCGCAACGTTTCCGGCGGCGTGCTCAGCGCGCTGCTGCTGCTCAACCCGACCGACGCCTACCGGCTGTTCAACCTGACCGGCTTCGCCAATGTCAGCCTGTTCTCCGGCATGGCCGGGCTCGCCGGCAGCAGCACGCTGTCGGTGCAGGTGTTGCTCACAGCGCTGGTGCTTTGGACGTTGGTGCCGCTCGCCGGCGCCGCGCTGGCCTTCTCCCGGAGGGAGCTATGAAACGCCTCGCTTTCGCCGGCTTGCTCATCGCCGCCTTTGCGCTTGCCGCCTGCAACGACAGGCAGGCGGCCGCGCCGCCGCCGCCGATCAAGCTGACGGCGGAGGCGATCGGGCATTATTGCGGCATGAATCTGCTCGAGCATTCTGGCCCCAAGGGACAGATCTTCGCCGCCAGCCTGATCGAACCGGTCTGGTTCTCCTCCGCGCGTGACGCCATCGCCTTCACGATGCTGCCCGACGAGCCCAAGGACATCCAGGCGATCTACGTCTCCGACATGGGCAAAGCCGCGAGCTGGGACAATCCGGGCGCCGACAATTGGGTCGAGGCGCGCAAGGCGGTGTTCGTGATCGGCAGCCGGGTCAGGAGCGGCATGGGCAGCGACGAGGCGGTGCCGTTCTCGGATCGGACCGCGGCCGAGCGGTTCGCTGCCGAGCACGGCGGCCGCATCGTCGGCTTCACCGAGGTGCCCCGCGACTACGTGCTGAGCTCCGCCGACGACAACGCCGGTCTGGCCGAGCCGGGTTCGAAGCAAACCACGGGAGTCCAGCGATGACACTTTACCTCTCGCGCCGGCGCTTCATCCGCATCAGCGCCGCATTGGCGGGTCTCGCGGTTGCTCCTTCCTGGGCGCAGGCGGCCGACAGCACAAGCGGATCGGTCGAATGGCGCGGCACGCTGCTCGGCGCCGTCGCCACGATCAAGCTTCATCACCGCGACCGGCAGGAAGCCGAACGGCTGATCACGGTGTCGATCGGCGAAGCCCGGCGGCTCGAGCGCCTGTTCAGCCTGTATCTGGAGCAATCGGCGCTGGTGACGCTGAACCGCACCGGTGTGCTGGTGGACCCCGCGCCCGAGCTGGTCGACATCCTCACACGCTCGCAGCGCTACGCCGCGATGACCGACGGCCGCTTCGACCCGACGGTGCAACCGCTGTGGACGCTCTATGCCGATCATTTTTCGCGCCCGCATGCCAATCCCGACGGGCCGCCGCAAGCGGCCGTGCAAGAGGCGCTGGCGCGGGTCGGCCATCAGCGGCTCAGCGTCAGCCGCGATCGCATCGTCATGCCGCGCGGCATGGCGCTCACCCTCAATGGCATCGCGCAGGGCTATGTCACGGACCGGATCGTCGAGCTCCTGCGCAGCGAGGGCGTGCAGCACAGCCTGGTCGACATGGGCGAAGCCCGCGCCATCGGCGCACGGCCGGATGCACGGCCCTGGGAGATCGCAATCGCCGATCCGGACATTCCCGACCGGACCGCTGCACTGCTTCCGATCATCGATCGCGCCGTATCGACATCGGGCGCCTATGGCTTCCGCTTCGATCCGCGAGGCCGCTTCAATCATCTGTTCGATCCGCACGACGGCGGCTGTGCGCAGCGCTATCGCAGCGTGACCACGGTCGCCGGCAATGCAACGGCGGCAGACGCGCTCTCGACCGCCTTCAGCCTGATGTCGGAGCCTGAGATTCGTGCCCTGCTGCCCCGCACCGAGGTCGAACGTGTTCACCTGATCGACGCGACCGGAGCGACAGTCGAGCTTGTCGCTTGAATTCGCGGCCGAATCAGTCGAGAGCGCGGCTAGAGGACGACGGTCGCCGGTCGAAGGCCGCACCGCTTGCTGCTAGGACCTGATGCGCGCCGCGCGGCTGCCTCGTCAAAATCGCGCGGCCATCTCGACGAGCCGCCTGTGCGCCCGCTCACGCGCCACGCCGGTGTGCGCCGCCGGCCCGCTGGTCGGCCCGATCGCCACGAAGTGCAGGTCGCGAAGGCCCATGAAGCGCAGCGCCTCGCGCAAATAGGGCGTCGCGAGGTCAGTACGCCCCCGGCTGATGCCGGTGGTGAAGTCGCCGCCGCTGGCGAGGATCACCAGCGTCGGACGATCCTTCAGAAGCGGCAGGTAGCCACGCGACGGATCGAAGCGAAAGGTGAGGCCCGGCTGATTGATGATGTCGAGCCAGTGCTTGAGTTTGTAGGGAACGCCGAAATTCCACATCGGCGTCGAGATCACGACGCGCTCGGCCAGATCGAGCCGCACCGCCATGCGCTCGGCCACAGCGAACGCCCGGCGCTGGCCGTCGGTGAAGGCGCGGCCGCCCATGCGGGCATATTTCGCCTGCAGGATCTCGCCGTCGAACTCGGGCAGACTCTCGCGCCACAGATTCATCTCGTCGACGTCCCAACCCGGCCGCGCCTGCCTGAAGCGGTCCAGGAAGGCGCGCGCGCCGGCGCTGGATTCCGAATCTGCCCGCGGCGAGGCGACGAGATGCAGCAGCTTTGGCATGCCTCACCCCAGCGCCCTGATCACCGCGTCGGCCGTGGTCACGACAGCAACATTCTGCATGGCGAAGTTGATCGACGCATTGTGCCAGTCCGCGTTCATGGTCGAGCAGCAATCCTCCGGCACCACGATGAAATAGCCCTTGTCGGCCCCGGTGCGCGCGGTGTGCTCCACCGACATGTTCGTCCAGGCGCCGGTATTGATGAGGACGTCGCGCCCGGTGGCCTTGAGAATCGTCTCGAGCCGCGTGCCTTCCCACGCGCTCATGCGCATCTTCTCGACCACGAAGTCGCCGCTGCGCGGCTCCAGGCCGGCGACAGGCGCCGCGCCCCAGCTGCCGCGCACCATCGCCTTGCTGTCGACCAGCCCCTCGAACAGCGGTGCGTTCAAGGTCACGCCGGGCGCGCCCGGCTCGACCACGAACCAGACATGAATGATGACGACGCCGCGCGCACGCGCGACCTCGGCGAGCCGCCGGACATTGTCGACCACGCGCTGCTGCTTGGCATGACCGGGCGCGCCGGAATCCGCGAAGGCGCCACCGTCCATGATGACGTCGTTCTGCAGATCCTGGATGATCATCGCGCAGCGGCGCGGATCGAGCTGCATGTCACCAGATGCCAGCTGCGGCGCCGATGGCGCGGACGTCGCGCTGGACATCGCCAGACCTGCCGTTGACGCCCCTCGACTTCGCGCGCTCATATACGGCTCGTGGCGCGGACCGACCTTGGTCGCGATCGCATAGACCGAATGGGTCGCGGTGAGATAGAGCGTGCGAAACTCGGGACCGCCCCAGGCGAGATTGGCGACGAGCTCCGGCACGCGCACCTTGCCGAGCAGTTCGCCCGTAGGCGCATAGACCCAGACGCCACCGGGTGCGGTGACCCAGACATTGCCGCGCTGGTCGCATTTCATGCCGTCGGGCACGCCTGGCTCGAGCTCGGAGCGGATGCCGCTGGCAAAGACGCGCCCGTTCGCCAGCGCACCATCGCCGCCGACGTCGAACACGCGGATCACCGCCTGCACCGTATCGTTGACGTAAAGCAGCTTCTCGTCCGGGGAAAAGCACAGCCCGTTGGGCTGGTCGAACAGATGGCGGTCAACCAGCAGCCGCGGCGGACCGCCGCCCGGCGGCACCCGGTACACGCCCTGGAAGCCGAGCTGGCGCGGCCGCTCCACGCCGTAGACCGGCATGCGGCCATACCACGGGTCGGAGAAGTAGATCGTCCCGCTGGAATGGACGCACACGTCGTTGGGGCTGTTCAGCTCCTGGTTCTCGAAATGCGATGCCAGGATCTCGCGGCGGCCGTCGGGACGCTCGCGCACCAGCGACGACGTCGCGTGTTCGCAGACGATCAGATTGAGCTCGGCATCATAGGTCATGCCGTTGCACTTGTTCGACGGCCGCCGCATCTCCACCACGCCGCGCTTCGCGTCCCAGCGGCGGCGGACATCAGCCGGCATGTCGGAGAACAGCAGGAACTGCTCGACGGGATGCCAGATCGGCCCCTCGGTGAACTCGAAGCCGGTCGCGACCTGCGCCACCGGCGCATACGGATCGATCAGAGTTTCGAACTCACTGCGCAACGTCACGTGGGTCATGGGGGCACCTTGTGCTGCTCACGCCGGAAACCAGTGCCGCTGCGGCAGCGACTGCACCAGCGGCCCCGGCACTTGGTCGTGCAGCCGTCCCACCACCACACCGCCTTCGATCTTGGCGGGACGATCGTGCACCGGCAGCAGATAGCGCGAACTTGACAGCAGCTTCTTGATCGCTGCCTTCTCGGCGCGTTTTGTCGTGCCGTGATTGCCGGTGGTGCGCGGCTCGCCATCCTGGATCTCGTTGAACGGCGTCACGATCTGGTCGTTGAAGTCGTAGATGACGTCGCCGCAGATGGTAGCGATGCCATCGGCAGTGTGGACGTGGATGTTCATCGAGCCTTCGGTATGGGCATTCGCAGCGTCGCAATAGACGCCCGGCATCAGCTCGACCGGGCCGGTGAGCTCGAGGTCGAGGAAACGCAGCGCACTCTTGGTGTGCAGCCGGTCGATCAGATGCTTGATGTCGGGCGCCGGATATTGCGGATGCATCAGCCCGGAAACCGAGTATTCGAGCTCGCGGCGGTTGAGCACGACCGTCGTGTTCATCGGGAACAGATCGTCCTTCCCGGCGTGATCGATGTGCAGATGGGTGTGGCAGACGTAGCGGACATCGCCCATGCGCACGCCGTGCCGCGCCAATTGGTTCTCGATCATGTTCTCATGGTACTGCAGCCCGCGCATGCCCAGCGTCTCCATGATCTGGTTGGAGCGGTAGCCGGTATCGACCACGACCGGATACGGCCCGCCCAGGATCAGGAAGCCGAGCGTCAGCACCCGGCGGGTGCGGCCGCAATCACGGCCGAGCACAAGGAAGCTCGATTCCAATTCGATATCACCATAGTCGAGAACCTTGATTTCCAGCGCCATGAGCGTTCCCTGTTGCTTTTGTTGTCGTTGCAGGCGGTATCATCCCAGCCGATAGACGCGCTGCGCCGTCCCTCCCATGACCTGCGCGCGCGCATGCTCGTCGAGGTCCCGGATGGCAGCCTCATAGGCCCCCACCAGTACGCGGTAGTCGGTCCAGAGCTTCTCGATCGGAAAGTTCGAGCCGAACAGGCAGCGCTCGGGGCCGAACATTCCGACCGTCTCCCGCACCACGTCGGCGACATGCGCCGGATCGTTGCGGCGAATGAAGGTGCCGAGGCCCGAGAGCTTGCTGACGACATTGCTGCAGCTCGCCAGCCGCTGCATGCCGGCTCGCCATCGATCGCGACCGCGCGTGGACAGATCCTCCAGCATGCCGGCATGCTGGAGGATGAAGGTCACGGACGGACAGCTCTCGGCGAGCGCTGCGGCGCCCGCCATCTGCGGCCCGAAGACCTGCAGGTCGAAGGACCAGCCGTAGTCGGCGAGCCGCGCGATGTTGGCGCGGATATGGGTATCTCTGCAAAGGTCTGGGGACGAAGCGAAACGATAGAGCGGGTTCTCATGCCAGTGCAGCTGCATCCGGACCCCGCGCAGCAGGGGATAGCGCGCCAGCCGGTTGAACTGCGGCCGCGCATCTTCGACGCTCAGATCGGCATAGGCGACGATCCCGTGCGGAAAGCCGTGCTGCTCAGAAGTTCGCTGCACCCAGGCGGCTTCGTCCTCGAAGCCGTCCTTGGCCCAGTTGGTCTGGACGTAGACCGATTGCGTGACGCCGCTGCCGGCGATGTCGTCGAGATACTCCTCGATCGTGTAGTCGCGCCTGATCGGCTCATAGGGGCCGAAAATCCGCGGCTGCATCGGCCCGACCAGCCAGGGCAGATCGGCCTGACGCCAGATGTGGTGATGCGCATCGACATAACCGGTCATGCCGCCCTCCTCTGTGCCAGCGACAGAACATGCGCGACGATGGTCTCGTCCGACCCGCCGGCTGCGATGTCGTCGACGAATGGCGCGATCGCCTGCAACGCCTCGGTCTGCGGCTTGAAGCCGGGCCCCGTCGCGAGCGGCGTCAGCCAGCTCAGGCGCCAGGCGCGCAGCGACAGCCTCCACACGGCGTCACGGAGCACATGATGGTCACCACGCTCGAGCCCATCCGAGATGACCAGCACGACGGCGCCCCGCGCGTAGGTCGAGAACCGCGGCACCGCGAGGAAGGCCTGCAGCGCCTCGCCGATGCGCGTGCCACCGTCCCAGTCGCTGACGAGATGCGAGGCAGCGAGCAGCGCCTGTTCGCGCCGCTTCAGCCGCAAGGGCCGCGTCACGCGTGTCAGCCGTGTGCCAAGCGTGAACACCTCGGCCTGGGGTACGGCCTGCACCAGCACGTGGGCGAGCCGCATGTTATCCTCGGTCCGCGCCTTCATCGAGCCGGAGACGTCGATCAGCAGCAGCAATCGTCGCAATCGAGGTCGCCGCTTCAGCCGCCGCAGCGACAGCACCTCACCGTCGCGCCTTATGCTCTCGCGCAGGGTCCGGCGCAGGTCCACGAAGCTGCCGCGCCGCGCGCGCATGCGCCGGTGGCCACGCCGTTTCGGCAGTTTTGCACGCGCCTGACGCGCGAGGCGCTGCAGGGCATGGCCGCCCGTCGTCGCAGCCAAGCGGCGGGCGACCAGCGCTTCAACGCGCGTCGCAGCCAGACCTGACTCGTTCTGCTCCTCGGCGAGATCGGGACCGACAGCGCCGTCCCCTTCCTCCTGGAGACGCACGACATCGTCCTGCCTGTCGCTCTCGCTGAAGGCCGTTGCCTCGGCGACACCAAAATGGACGTCGAACAGCAGATTGTAGGTCGCGAGCCGCTCCGGAGGCGGCGCGAGGGTCGCCGTCCCGGCACGACGGATATCCTCGATGCTGACAGGCCCCAGCAGTTCGATCGCAGCGAGGAAGGCGGTGGTCTGCTCCGGCGCAATTGCGAAGCCGTTTCGCCGCAACAGCGCAGCGAATGTCACGAAGATCTCGGTCGCCTGCGGCAGGCGGGGCTCGCTCATGTCATCGCCTCCGCGAGCAGCGCGTCGAGCCGCGGCGCGATGAAGGACAGATCCTCCTCATCCTTCAGCGCGACGCCAATCGCGCGCTTGAACGCATCGGGCCAGCGCGCGCCGGTCTGGTTGAGCAGCGTCGCCGCCTCCGCCCAATCGACCGCCTCGGCAATCCCGGGCGCCTTGCTCAGCGGCTCGCGCCGCAGCTTCGCCACTGCAGCCACCACGGCCCGCGCGGTCGCTTCGGCAACACTGGAGGCCCGCATCATCACGATGCGCGCCTCGCGCTCCGCATCGGGATAGTCGATCCAATGATAGACACAGCGTCGGCGCAGCGCTTCGTGCAGGTCACGGGTCCGATTCGAGGTCAGCACCACGATCGGCCGCTCCGCGGCGCGCACCGTGCCGCGCTCGGGGATCGATATCTGGAAATCGGAGAGAAATTCGAGCAGGAACGCCTCGAACTCCTGGTCGGCCCGATCGATCTCGTCGATCAGCAGCACGGTCGCATCGGGCGCGCGCAGGCAGGCCAGCATCGGCCGCTCGATCAGAAAGCTCTCGCCATAGATGTCGATGCTCTCCTCGCCGGCTTGGCGGATCGCGAGCATCTGGCGCGGATAGTTCCACTCGTAGAGCGCCGCAGCAGCGTCGATACCTTCGTAGCATTGCAGGCGGATCAGCTTGCGGCCGAGCACCGCGGCGATTGCCTTCGCCGCCTCGGTTTTTCCGACGCCGGGCGCGCCTTCCAAGAGCAATGGCTTGCCCAGCGCGAGCGCGAGATAGGCCGCGGTGGAGAGCCCGTCATCGGCGAGATAGTACGCCGCGCGCAGTGCCTTTTCCAGCGCCTGCGGCGAGTCGATGCCGACGATGTTGCTGCGGACCACCATGCTGCGTCACCGCCGCGTCTGCGGCCGGGCGCCGCCCTGGGCCTTGATCGCGCGCAGCACTTTCTCTGGCGTGATCGGCAGTTCGTCGAGGCGCACGCCGACGGCGTTGAAAATCGCATTCGCGATGGCAGGAAGCACAGGATTGGCGCACATCTCGCCAGGGCCCTTGCCGCCGAACGGTCCGTCGGGCGCCGGCCGCTCCAGCACGGCGATGTCGTGCGGACAGATGTCGCCAGGTCCCGGCATCAGGTATTCCACGAAGTCGCGCGGTCCTTGCTTCGGGTCCGGGTAGTACGGCTCCGTCGTCTCGTAGAGCGCGTGGCTCATGCCCATCCAGGCGCCGCCGACCAGCTGCTGCTCGACGAGGCGGGGATTGAGCGCGCGTCCCAGCTCATAGGCGCTGTCCATCCTGACCACGCCGACCTCGCCGGTCTCGTCATCGACCTCGACCTCGGCGACGAGACAGGCATGCGCGTAGCAGGTCGCCGGGGACATTTCGCCAGTCTCGGGATCCACCTCCGACAGCGGCACCAGGAAGATGCCACGGCCGGAGATGGTCTTGCCCTGGCGGAACTGCGCGGCGATGGCGACGTCCTTCACCGAGATCGAGCGATGCGGCGCGCCCTTGACGTGGATGTTGCCGCGACCATCCGTTTCGAGATCGCTGGCGTTGACCTCGAGCTCCTCGGCCGCGGCCTCCATCATGACGCCACGCGCCTCCTTGGCCGCCGCCATCACGGCATTGCCGACGCGATGGGTGCCGCGCGAAGCGAACGAGCCCATGCAATGCGGGCCGGTGTCGGAATCGGCGGTGTCGACATAGACGTCCTCGACCGGCACGCCGAGCGTCTCGGCACAGATCTGCCGCGTCACCGACTTCATGCCCTGCCCGAGATCGATCGACGACAGCGCCACCGTGAACTTGCCGCTGGGGTTGGAATGCACCAGCGCCTGGCTCGGATCGCCGCCGAGATTCATGCCGATGGGATAGTTGATCGCCGCCATGCCGCGGCCGCGGTGCCTCGTCATGTCAGCGCCTCCTCGTGCCGAACACCGACGAGAACCGCGTCGCGCCGTGCCCCGGCGAAGGCGCCGGGCTCGTTGGCGGAGGTGGTGGCGGCTCGGGTTGTGGCGGCGCCGAGAGACCACGATCGTAGCTGGTGCGTTGCTGCGCCGGCGCAGGCCGCGCGCTCACCGGCTCTCGTGGCGTGGAGGGAACAGCCGCCCGCGCCCCGCCGCCATCCTTGCGCGAGGACATGCGCCGGAACTCCTCGCGGATCGGCCATTTGGCCTTCTCGGCCGCGACCTGGACGCATTCGATCAGCGCGGTGTTCTTGGCCTCGCGGCGATGCGCCTTCATGTCGCCGTCGCGATAGGCGTTGAGGATACGAAACTCCATCGGGTCCATGCCGATCAGATGCGCGAGCTTGTCCATCTGGCATTCGAGCGCGAAGTCCATGCCGGTGATGCCGAAGCCGCGCATCGCGGTGGCCGGCGTGCGGTTGGTGAAGATGCAGTAGATGTCGCCATGGACGTTCGGGATCGTGTAGGGCCCCGGCAGGTGCGCGGCGCATTTGACCACCGCGTAGCTCGACAGCCGCGTATAAGCGCCAGAGTCGAAATAGCCGCGGATCTGGCGCGCCACGATGCGGCCGTCACGCATGACTCCGTCCTTGATGTAGATGCGCTCGGCACCGCGGGGCGGCCCGAACTGCATCTCCTCCTCTCGTCCGAGCACGTAGCGCACCGGGCGCCCCGTCAACATCGCAGCGAGAATGGCGAGCGGCTCGGTCAGCGTGTCGACCTTGCCGCCGAAGCCGCCGCCGACCGTGCCGCCGATGAAGTGGAATGTGTTCGACGGCAGATCGAGGATCTTGGCGCAGGTGTCGAGCGAGAAGAACAGCGCCTGGGTCGAGGTATAGACCACGTAGCGGCCGTTGGTGTCGGGCGCGGCGATCGAGCCGTTGGTTTCGACCGGCGCGTGCTCGATCGGCGACATCTGGTAGCGCTGTTCCAAGACATGATCGGCGCCGGCAAAGCCGCGCTCGACGTCGCCAAAGCGCAACTTCTGGTGGTCGTAGCGGTCGTGATAGGTGAACGTATTCTTCGGATAGGTCTCGTTGACGGTGGGCGCGCCCGGCTTCAGCGCCTCCTCGACGTCGAACACCGCCGGCAAGATCTCATAGTCGACGCGTACCCTGGCCGCCGCCTCGGCCGCCGCGCGCGGCGTCTCGGCGACGACGGCGACGATCGGCTCGCCGCGGTAGCGTACCTTGTCGACGGCAAGCGTCGGCTCATCGTCCTTGCCAAAATTGATCAGGCTGAGCAGCGTGTTGAGATTGCGCGGCACGTCGCTGCCGCGGATGATCCGCCGCACGCCCTCGCTCCGTTCGGCCTCGCTGGTCTCGATGCGGCGCAGCCGGGCATGCGGCTGCGTCGACCTCACGACCTTCAGATGCAGCATGCCCTGCAGCTTGTGATCGTTGAAATAGGTCGAGGTCCCCGTGACATGGCCGAGCATGTCCTGGCGTTGGGTGCCCTTGCCGACCTCGTTGAGATTGTCGTCGCGCTCGTCGGCGAAGATGTCCTTGCGCAGTTCCAGCATGGCGATCTCTCCTCACGCACTCGCGCGCAGCGACGCGGCCGCCGCCAGCACCGCATTGATGATCGGCTCGTAGCCGGTACACCGGCAGATGTTGCCCGAAATCGCCTCTACCACCTGCTCGCGGCTTGGCTGCGGGATCTTGTCGAGCAGCGCCTTCGCCGCCATCAGCATGCCCGGCGTGCAATAGCCGCATTGCGCGGCAAAACCCTCGGCGAAGGCGCGCTGCAGCGGATGCAAATTCGGACCGCTCTTGATGCCGTCGAGCGTCTCGACCGCGCGGCCCTCGACGGCTTCGGCGAGCGTCAGACAAGACAGGTGCGCGTCGCCATCGATGAGGACCGTGCACGCGCCGCAGCCGCCCTGGCCGCAACCGAATTTCGGCGTGAGGTCGCCGATCATCTCGCGCAGCACGACCAGCAGATTGGTGCCGCCGTCGACGAACAGCGCGACATCGCGACCATTGTGCCGGAACTGAAGTGGGGTCTTGGCCATGCTCTAGCTCTCCTGTCCCGACAACAGCCGCCGCAGATGGACGCCGACCACTTCGCGGCGATACCACGCGCTGGCCAGCGAATTGTCGGTGGGTGCCGTTCCCTCGGCCGCCGCAGCAGCGGCGGCACTGATCGCGCCGGCGTCGAACGGCCGCCCTTCGAGCGCGCGCTCGGCCGCCTTGGCGCGGATGGCGGTCGGGGCCATCGATCCCAGCGCGATCCGCGCGCCGGTCACGCGGCCGCCACTCTGTGGAAGATGCGCCGCAAGCGTGATCACCGATCCGCCCTTCGGCTTGATCCGGGCGATCTTGCGATAGCGGAACGCATCCGCCGACGCAGGACGGATGCACGACACGCCGACCACCAGCGCACCGGCCTGGCGGTCGCGCGATTGCAGGAACTCCTCGATCGGCATGTCCCTGACGCCGAAGCTGCCCTGCAGCGAGACGATGCCGTCGAGCGCCAGCAGCGCCACCGTGAAGTCGCCGAACGGCGCCGGAGCGAACAGATTGCCACCGACGGTCCCCATGTTGCGCACCGCCGGGCCGCCGATCGAGCGCGCCGCCGGATGCAGGAAGGCGAGATCGCGCTCGGCCAGCACGCGGGCGAAGGTGACGCCGGCGCCGATCCTGATGCGCGCGCCTGCCGCATCGATGCCCTGCAAGGTCCGGTCGGTGGCGCGGATGACCGTCGCAATCGAGACGTCGCCCTCATTGAGATCGCGCATGACCAGCGTGCCGCCGCCCAGGTAGCGCGCCGCGCGGTCCGACGACAGCGCAGACGCAGCTTCGCTCGCGGCCTGAAACGTCTTCACCGTGACTGGCATCGATTCACCTCGTCCTCATGCCGCCTGCTTCAGATGCGATCGGATCGCCTCAAAGCCGGCCTGGTAGATGTCTTCTGCCACCATGCGCGACAGCGCCTCGGCCAGCTCGGGCCGCGTCGTGAAGCGGCTCTCCCAGTGCCAGAAGGTGCGATCACCATCGGTGACCGGCAGCAGCCGGACATGGGCGACGTAGTTGAACAGCTGGACCGGCGTATCGAGCAGACAGTAGCTGAAGCTCTGCTCGAGATCGGACAGCGCCAGCAACTGCTCGCGCAGCTCGGAGCCGTCCTTCAGACGAAAGCGCCTGACACAACCGATCTTGTCGGACGTCTGCGAACGCTCGATCGCAGAGGTCGCCACCGCCGGGTGCCAGCGATCATGACCGTTGAAGTCGCGCAGCACCTCCCACACGGCCTCGGTCGGCGCATCGATGATGGTGCTCTTGACCACGTGCGGCACGGCGTCAGCCCCCAAACGCGCGCTTGAGCGCATCGAAGCCGCCCTGGAACACGCCGCCGCCGATCGAAGCCACCAGATCAGCCTCGCGCTCCGGCGCGCAGTCGAACTCGGCGGTCCACTCCAGAAACGTCTTGTCGCCGTCCGTGACCGGTGTCAGCCTGAGGGTCGCGACGTAGTTCGATACGCCCATCGGCGATTCCAGGATCGAGTAGGTGCAGAACATGTCGTAGTCCGACAGGCCGAGCAGCTTCTCGCGAATGCGGTCGCCGTTGCGAAGCCGGAAATCCCTGACGCAGCCGATCTTGTCGGCGGGCTCGCCGCCCTCGATCCGGCTTTCGGCGATCGCCGGATGCCAGTTCGGCAGGCCGTTGAAGTCGCGGACGCGCGCCCACACCCGATCGTTGCGGGCACTCACGACGGTGGAGACGTAAACCCTCGCCATCTCGCATCAACCCTTCTTGCGCGGACCGCGATCGGTCGGCGGCTCGGACGGGCTGCCCTCGCCCGATCCGGCGCCGCCGCCTGTCTCCTTGCGCGCCGAGGTTTCTTTCCGGATTCCCTGCATGTCCCTGGCCTCGCGGATCAGGCCCGGCATCTTGGCAAGGCTGCCGCCCTCGACGCCGATATCGGAGAGAATGGAGTCGATCAGCGGCGCCTGGACGCGGTAGCGCAGCGCGGAGTCGATCACCTCGTCGGTCGCGCTGCGGCCGCCATTGCCGTTGCCGCCATTTCCGTTCAAGCCGTCGACCTGCAGGATGCGGATGCCCTCGATCTTCTCCATCGGCTTGACGCTCTCGCGCACGATGCCCTCGATGCGGTCGAGCAGCTTGCGCCGGAACAGCGAGTAGCGTGCCTGGTCGGTCAGGACGTTCTCGGCCTCGTTGAGCAGCTTCTGCGCCTCCGCTTCGACCGCGGCACGAACCCGCTCGGCCTCTGCGGCGATCCGCGTCTCCTCGGCCTGCTTCTCGGCCAGCAGCACCTCGACCGTCTTACGGCGGCGGGCAATCTCGCTCTCGCGCGCCGTGACGACTTTCTCCGCCGCTTCCGTTGCACGCGAGCGCGCCTCTTCGGCCGCGACCTTGGCCGCGGATTCCTCCAGCGATTTTTGATACAGCGCGATGGCCTTCTCCATCAGCGCAGTCTCGACGTCCTTCTCGCGGTTCACTTCGAGCTTACGCAGCTCGCGCTCGCGGCCGATGCGGGCCTCGTCGAGACCACGATCCGAGGCGATGCGGGCGCGTTCGACCTCCTCACGGGCCGCGATCTCGGCCTCCTGCAGCGACTGGACGCGCGCGACCTCGAGCTGCTCGATCGCCCGGCGACGCTCCAACCGGACGGCCTCCAGCGCCTGCTCGCGCGAGACATCGGCGGTCTCGACCTGCCTGCGCGCGACGATCTCGGCTTCCTTGACCTGACGATCCGCATCGATGCGCTCGGCTCGCTTGGCGGCGAGCTCGATGACGCGGGTTTCGTCGGCGAGCTCGATCGCCTTCTTGTGGTCGATGTTGAGCACCTCGCGCGTCCGCGACGAAGCAATGCGCTCGGCCTCCAGCGCCAGCTCGACCTCGATGCGGCGCCGCTCGACCGCCTCCCGACGCTTCAGATCGGCGGCCTCGACGGCCTCCGTGCGCTCGATCTCCAGGCTACGCGTCTCCTTCTCCGACTGGATCCGCTTGGCTGCTACAGCCAGCTCCTGGGCGATGCGGGCCGCTTCGATCGCCTCGCGCGAGGCGATATCGGCCTCCTCGATGGTCCTGACGCGCGCGATCTCCAGTGCACGCACGCGTTCCTCCTGGGCGATGCGGCTGGCCTCGGTGGCCTCGCGCGCGGCGATGCCGGCGATCTCGATGCCCTGGTTGCGCTCAATCTCCAGCCTGCGCGTGGCGTGCTCGGCGGCGATCCGTTCCGCCGACAATGCCTGCTCGCGCGCGATCCGGGCGGCCTCGACCGCTTTCTGCGCCTCGATCTCAGCCTCCTGGATGTTGCGCACTTGGGCAATCTCGGTGGCGCGGGTGCGCTCGTCGGAGCTGATGCGCTCCAGATTGACGATCATGGTCTGCGCGATGCGCGCCTTCTCTGTCGCCTCGCGCGCGGCGATCTCCGCCTGCTCGATCGCGCGGGTGCGTTCGATCTCGCGGCGGCGTGTCTCCTCGTCATTGGCGATGCGCGCATCGGAGACGACGCGGTCCTGCTGAATCCTGGCCTTCTCCACCGCCTCGCGCGCGGCGATCTCGGCTTCCTCGATGGTGCGGGTCCGCTCGATATCGCGTTGGCGCACCTCGCGCTCAGATTCGATGCGCGCGGCGTCGATCGCGCGCTGGTTGGCGATCCGCGCCTTCTCGATGTCCTCGCGCGCCAGCAGCTCCCTCTCTTCGACGGCACGCGTCCGCTCGATCTCGCGCTGCCGCGTGTCGCGCTCGGCAGCGATTCGGGCCTCGGCAATCGTCAGTTCGTTCGCGATCCGCGCCTTCTCGATCGCCTCGCGCGCCATGATCTGTGCCTGCTCGGCCTCGGTCTCGCGCAGCGCCCGCTCGCGCGCCACCTCCGTCCGCTGCAGGGCGCGGCGCATCTCGATGTCGCGCTCCTGCTCCAGCCGCGCCGTCTCGCTCTCGCGCTCGATATCGAGCGCCTCGCGCTCGGCTTCGAGGTTGCGGGTCCGAATCTTGATCATCGAGTCCTGCTCGATATCGTTGCGCAGCTTGCGCTTGCTCTCGATGTCCTCCATCAGCCGCGTCAGGCCCTCGGCATCGAACCGGTTCGAGGGGTTGAAAAATTCGAGATCTGTCTGGTCCAAATCGGTGATCGCCACCGATTCCAGCTCCAGGCCGTTCTGGGCCAGCGCCTCGGCCGCGGCCGCCTTGAGACGGGACACGTAGTCACCGCGCTGCTCGTGCATCTGCTCCATGGTCATTTCAGCGGCAACCGAGCGCATGGCCGAGATGAACTTGCCGGACAGCAGCGCATGCAGCCGCTCCGGCTCGAGGGTGCGACGGCCGAGCGTCGCCGCCGCGATCGACACCGCCTCGCGCGTCGGCTGGACACGAACGTAGAAGTCGGCCTCGACGTCGACCCGCATGCGGTCGCGCGTGATGACGGCGTCCTGCCGCGCGCGCGTGATACCCATCGGCAGCACGTTCATGTTCACCGGCGTATAGTCGTGAATGAAGGGCAGCACGAAGGCGCCGCCATTGATCACGACGCGCTCCCCGAGGAAGCCCGTGCGGACGAAGGACACCTCCTTCGAGGAGCGGTGATACAGCCAGTTGACGATGTAGACCGCGACCACGATGACGATGATCGCAATGATCAGCCAAAGAATCAGCTCACCGATCAGAGCCCCGGACATCTCATTTCTCCCTCAGTCTCTCGTCCGGCGAATGCGGCGCCTCAGCGCCGCTGCTGCCGGATCTCGTGTTGTCGCCTCAGACGCGGCGTGGCCGCGCGCTGATTGCCTTGAAATGTCGTACCTGCTCCGTCAGTGCGCGCTCCACCGGCAGCCGCTCCATCGAGGAGGCGCCGTAGAAGCCATGGCAGTTCTTGGTGTGCTTCATGATGAAGTCGGCGTCGGACGGCTCCGCGATCGGGCCGCCATGCGCCAGAACTAGAATCTCGGGGTTGACACTGAGCGCGGCCGAGGCCCAGCTGTCGATCAGGCCGGGACAGTCTTCGAGCTTGGGCGCGGTCTGCGCGCCGATCGAGCCGCCGGTTGTCAGACCGAGATGGCAGACGATGATGTCCGCACCCGCGATCGCCATGCCCGCGGCCTGGGCTTCATTGAAGACGTAAGGCGTCGTCAGCAGGTCCTTGTCATGCGCGCGCCCGATCATGTCGATCTCCAGCGCGTAGGAAATGCCCGTCTCCTCGAGATTGGCGCGGAAAGTGCCGTCGATCAGGCCGACGGTCGGGAAGTTCTGCACACCGGAGAAGCCGAGCGCCTTCAGCTCATCGAGGAACACATCCATGTCGCGGAACGGGTCGGTGCCGTTGACGCCCGCGAGCACCGGGGTCGACTTCACCACCGGCAGCACCTCGCTGGCCATCTCGACCACGATGGCATTGGCGTCGCCATAGGCCATCAGTCCGGCGAGCGAGCCGCGGCCGGCCATGCGATAACGGCCGGAATTGTAGATCACGATCAGGTCGATGCCGCCGGCCTCCTCGCATTTGGCCGACAGGCCGGTGCCGGCGCCGCCGCCGATGATCGGCACGCCACGGCGCACCATGTCGCGAAACTTCTTCAGCAGCGGTGCGCGCTCATATCTCGGCATGACCATCACCTCGCCTGTCTGCGCCGCGCCGGCAGCCGCCCAAGCATCGGCCGGATGGCGCCGACGACCACTGCTGCGAACTCATTGTCGTTGATGTGATGCGGCACGCGGATCAGGCGCCGGCTCGAGGTCTGCCGTACGGTCTGCTCGAGACTGCGGAACAGCGCCTCATCCGCCTCGCGATCGAAGAACGGCTGCCCGGGCGCATCGAGCGCGGAGACGCCCTTTTCCGGCAGGAGAAACCGGACCGATCCATCCATGCGATTGAGCCGCTCGCCGATCCAGCGCCCCATCTGCGCGTTCTCCGCGGCCGTCGTCCGCATCAGCGTGACCTGCGGATTGTGCACGTGGAATTTGCGGCCGCGGTAGCGCTCGGGAATGGTCTCGGGCGCGCCGAAATTCACCATGTCGAGCGCGCCGACCGAGCCGACATAGGGCACGCGGCTGCGGATGATCGCGCCGAAGCGATCCTCGGTTGCCGGAAACACACCGCCCATCAGCAGGTCGCAGACCTCGGTCGTGGTGAGATCGATCACGCCGGCGAGCATGCCGGAATCGACCAGCTTCTCCATCGAGCGGCCGCCGACGCCGGTGGCGTGGAAGACGAGGCACTCGTAGTCGTCGCGCAGCTCGGCCGTGAGCTTCTGCACCGCCGGCGTGGTCACGCCGAACATGGTGATGCCGATCGCGGGACGTTGCGGTCGGGTGCTGTCAGCGATAGCGGGCTTCCGCTGGCGGGCCATCACCATGCCGGCAAGCGCATGCGCGCCATTGCTCAGCACCGCGCGCGAAATCGAATTGAGTCCTTGGACGTCGGTGACCGAGTACATCATCGCGATGTCGGCCGGCCCGACATAGGCGCCGACGTCGCCGGATGCGACAGAGGAGATGATCAGCTTGGGCACGCCGACGGGGAGCTCGCGCATGCCCGGCGCGACCAGCGACGTTCCGCCGGAGCCGCCCGCCGAGATGATACCTGCGACATTGTCCTGCCGGCGCAGCCAGCGCCCGAACGCCTCCGCCATCGCGGTGACGGATGCGCCGCGGTCGGCACCGAACACGGCGGGACCGCCGCGCGGATGATTGAGCGCGATCTCCTGGGCCGAGACGTCGCAGCTCGTATGGCGTCCGCTGGTGGAGAGGTCGACCAGCCGGGTGCGCAGCCCGTGGCTCGCGACGAGATCGCGGATGAAGCGCAGTTCGTCACCCTTGGTGTCGAGCGTGCCGGCGACGATCACCGCGGGCGGACCTGACGTGATCGGCGCGGCGCGCTCGCGGCCCTGGCGCGCGGCCTCGTCAAGTCGGCTGACGCTGGTGGAGAGCGTGCGCGCCTTGGCCTCGATCTGCGCGATCGGCACCGGCTGCGACCAGCGCGTCGGCAGCACGGGATTAGAGACGTAAACCTTGACGGGCGCAGCTTTCGGCGTCGTTGACACCGCCGCACGTGCGGCGGGCCTCTCCTGAACTTCGCCCGTCCCGAGATCGGTCTCGTCGCCGGCATGCTGGCCGACACCGAGCAGGCGCTGCTGCAGTTCGCGGTCGGCGGCGAGCCGGGCCGAGTCGATGATACGGTTGATGCGGCCATTGACCATGATCGCGACGCGGGACGAGATCGCGGTCGCAACGCCGATGTTCTGCTCGATCACGAGCACCGCCATGTCGCCGTCCTGGCTGAGCCGGATCAGCATCTCCTCGACCTGGGCGACGATGACCGGCGCCAAGCCCTCTGTCGGCTCATCCATGATCAGGAGCTGCGGATTGGTCAGCAGCGCGCGCGAGATCGCCAGCATCTGCTGCTCGCCGCCCGACAACTGGCCGCCGCCATTGTTGCGGCGCTCGGCGAGCCGCGGAAATGTTTCGTAGACGCGCTCGACGGTCCAGGCGCCGCGGCGCAGGCCGGCGGCGAGTCGCAGATGCTCGTCGACGCTGAGCGAGCGCCACAGACGCCGCCCCTGCGGCACATAGCCGACGCCGAGCCGCGCGATGCGCGCCGGATTGAGCCCGGTGATATCATTGCCGCGCAGACGCACCGTGCCGGCGGACGGCCGCAGCAGGCCCATGATGGCCTTGCACAGCGTCGTCTTGCCCATGCCGTTGCGGCCGACCAGCGAGAAGACGCCGCTGTCGAGCCGGAGATCGACGCCCTGCAGCGCATGCGAATGGCCGTAGTACACGTCGAGGCCGCGGACCTCGAGCGCAGGCGCGGAGCGGCGGACGTCATTCATGGCCGCCTCCGAGATAGAGCTCCTGCACCTCCGGATCGGATTCGATCTCCTGCGGTGCGCCTTCCTTGAAGATGCGGCCGTTGTGCATCATCGTCACGCTCTCGACGACGCGCAGCGCCACGTCCATGTCGTGCTCGATGATGATGTAACCGATGTGCGGCGGCAGCGACGTCAGGATCTCGACCAGCTCGCGCCGCTCGGTCGGCGACAGACCCGCCGCCGGCTCGTCGAACAGGATGAATCGGGGCGCGCCGGCCAGCGCCAGCGCGATCTCGAGCTGCCGCTGCTGGCCATGGGCGAGCTCCGAAACCAGTTGATCACGCACGGACGTCAGATGCACGGCCTCGATCAGGCGCTCGGCCGCCTGCATCAGGGCGTCATTGGCGCTGGGACGCAGCATCGAGAAGCGCGCTCGCGAGACGCCACGGCATGCCAGATAGACATTGTCGCGCACCGACAGGCCGAGGAACAGCGCCGAGATCTGGTAGGTGCGGCGCAGCCCGCGGCGGATCCGCTCGTAGGGCGGAAAGGCGGTGATGTCCTCGCCGAAGAAGCGGATCGTGCCTGAGGTCGGCAGGAAGTCGCCGGTCACGCAGTTGAACAGGGTGGTCTTGCCGGCGCCGTTCGAGCCGAGCACCGCGCGCCGCTCGCCGGGCCGCACCGTGATCGTGATGTCGGTCAGCGCGGCGAGCGCACCGAACATCCGCGTGACACCGCGCAATTCGAGGGCTGCAGTCGAGCCGAGCGCCGAGAGCCGGTCAGCGACCCTATCCATGGCCGTGACCTCCGGGGCGCGACCGCGGCTCCGAAGCCTCGCTGCGACGGCGCCACCGCTCATAGAGGCCGATGACTCCGTCGGAGGACCAGAACACGATAGCGAGAAAGCCGAGCCCGATCAGCAGCCGGAACCGGTTGCCGTCGAGCCCGACCTTCACCAGGAAGTCGAGCGCGAAAGTGCGCAGGATGACGAAGATGAAGGCGCCGATATAGGGCCCAACCGGCCGGGTGATGCCGCCGACGACGGCGACGATGAGAATGTCGATGCAGCGCTCGACCGCGACAGATCCGGGCGAGATC
Source organism: Bradyrhizobium sp. SZCCHNRI3052 (assembly GCF_032484895.1). Lineage (NCBI taxonomy): Bacteria > Pseudomonadati > Pseudomonadota > Alphaproteobacteria > Hyphomicrobiales > Nitrobacteraceae > Bradyrhizobium > Bradyrhizobium sp. SZCCHNRI3052. The sequence goes on from NZ_JAUETW010000010.1 coordinate 197,289, forward strand.
TGCCGATAGTTCCAGACCTGGAGCACACCGCCCATGCCGGCGATCAGGGCCGCGAACGCATAGGCGGCGATGCGATGTGCATTGACGTTGAAGCCGAGCGCGGCCATGCGCCTGGGATTGTCGCGCACGCCCTGCAGCGCCAGGCCGAACGGCGCGCGCGACAGATAGAGCACAGCGAAATAGCACAGTGCGGCCACCGCCAGCGTCAGGTAATAGAACGCGACGTCCATGCGCCAATCGACGCCGAGAAAATGTGGCGTGGCGATCGTGTTGATGCCGGTGTGGCCGTTGAATATCGCCCAGTTCTGATTGGTGAAATAATAGAACGCCGCGCCGATCGCGAGCGTGATCATGATGGTGTAGATGCCCTCGGTGCGTACCGCCAGCGCGCCGCCCAGCGTGCCGAACAGCACCGCGAGCACCAGGGCCATCGGCGGCGCCAACCACCACGGCCATCCGAGGCTGATATTGGCGTTGCCGCTGACGCCGAACACGGCGACCATGTAGCCGGCAAAGCCCGCGATCGTCAGCTGCATCAGGCTGACCATGCCGCCATAGCCGGCGAGGAACATCAGGCTCAACGCGATGGTTCCGAGGATCAGGGTCGTGCCGAAGATCTCGATCAGGAAGAAGCCGTTGGCGATCAGCGGCATGATCAGCAGCAGCGCGGAGACCGCCCAGGCCCAGGGCTGCTCGGTGGCCGACCATGCGGCCGGCTGCCGTGCGGCGCCGCCTGCCAGCATGCTCTCCCGCGCACGTGCCTCCTGGATCAGCGACATCTCATCGCCTCGCCAGGAGGCCCTGGGGCCGCAGCGCGAGCACCAGCACCATGATCAGGAAGGTCACGACGATCGCATAGGTCGGGATGTAGACCGAGCCGAGCTGCTCGGCAAGCCCAATGATCAGCGCGCCGAGCGCGGCTCCCGGGATCGATCCCATGCCGCCGACGATGACGACGACCAGCGAGGCCAGCAAAAAGCGCGTGTCCTCGCCGGGTGAGATCGACTGGAAGGTTCCGCCGACCACGCCGGCAATGCCGGCCAGCCCCGCGCCCAGTGCGAACACCAGCACGAAGACGAGCTGAATCTGCACACCGGTCGCCGCCAGGATCTCGCGATCATCCACGCCGGCGCGCACGATCATGCCGACGCGGGTGCGGTTGAGCGCGAGCCACATCGCGACGCCGATCACGACGGAGCCGCAGAAGATCACCAGCCGCACCAGCGGATACTGCAGGAACACAGCCTCGCCCGACGATTTCATCGCCGTCATCAGCGGCAGCTGTACCGGCCCGATCAGCCAGGCTGGCGTCTGGATCTGATAGAAGTCGCCGCCGAACGCCCACAGCATCAGATCGGCGAACACGATCGAGAGGCCGATCGTCACCATGGTCTGGCGCAGGTCCTGGCCCTCCATGCGGCGAAAGACGAGCAGCTGCAGGAGAACGCCGATGGCCGCGACGACAATGAAGGCGGCGACGAAGGCGAGGATCCATGACCCGGTCGCGGCGGACACGCCGTAGCCCACATAGCCGCCGAGCAGATAGAGCGAGCCGTGCGCAAGGTTGACGTTTCGCATCAGGCCGAAGATCAACGTGAACCCGCTCGCGACCAGGAAATACAGCCCGCCCAGCGTGATGCCGTTGAACACCGCACTCAGGAACACCTTCTTGCGGCCGATCGCCTCCTCGAGCCCCGGCGGCCAGACGGCGAAAATCAGCCACGCCAGCAGCGCCAAGACGAGAAGAATGATGAGGGACCAGATCGGGTGACGCTCGATGAAGCGGCTCATCGTCCCTCCCTCACGACAAGAGGGACGGATCCGTCGTCACAGCGGAAAGGCGCATTCAGCCGAAGATCGCCGGGTCTGCCGGCCATCGCTCGTCCTCCCTCGTCGGATCCTTTTGCGGATCACGTTGCCCAGAGTGTAGCGGCAGACGAGAGTGCGCACTTGATCGACAGTCTCTTTTCGCGCGACGCGCAGCAGCACATCAGGCGCGCAGCACCTTTGCAGCGCGGCGATAGTCGGTCGGCGCCATGCCGACATTGCCGGCGAAGAAGCGCGTGAAGCCGCTCTGGGAGGTGAATCCGAGATCGAACCCAATGTCGGCAATCGGTGCTTCCGTTGCCACGACGGCATCGAGCGCCCGCTCCATCAGCAGCGTATTCAGATAGAGATTGGGCGTCACTCCGGTCTGGCTGCGGAACAGCCGATAGAAATGCGGCCGCGATAGTCCGGATTCGCGGGCGATCTGATCGAGCTCGATCTCGGCGCATGGACTGTCCGACATCAGCTTGATGCACTTGCGAACACGAAAATCCGTCACTTCCGCGCATGGCCGTTCGGGCATCTGCTCCGAAACGCGCCAGCTTTCCTCGTAGCAACTGTCGATCAGCTGCCGCAGCTCGCCGTCGAGGCAACCGAGCGATGGCGCGCCACATACCAACGCTGCGGCGCGGCGAATGCAGCGATCGAGCGCGGCGGTCCGCCGGAAGCAGGTACGACCAAACCGCAAGCCCTGCTCGCGCGCGGCCGATGGCGTGAACCACTCCGCATTGACGTAGAGCACGAAGAAGATGGCGCCGTTGCCGACATCGTTCGGCAGGAAATTATGCGGTTCCCACGGATTGACCGCGACGATCCAGTTCTCGCCGATCTGATAATGCTGATCGCAGACGTCAATATCGGCCGGCGTCCCGCCAACGTGAAAGATCAGATGTCCCTCGCGATGGGCATGCACATTGAATGGCCGATTGAGCTGATAAACCGTCGCACGGCCGAAGCGAGCATGAAAGACGGCGAGCGCCCTACTCATCACTTCCTCACCGAAATGGTTCTTATTATTCGTCAGCGTCGATCATCGCTTGGCAGAAAGCAAGGGACGCGACGACGCGGCCCGAGCCCGCTCGAGCCGCGTCGCCCTCTGCAGAAAGGTCAGTACTTCTTACATTCAGGCACGGTGCGGCTCGGCAGGCCGATCTTGGCGAAGGTGGCGGCATCATATCCCAGCGTCTGGTTGACGTCGGGAATCACCTTCACCACCTTGCTGAACAGCGCGCCCTTGCCGTCGTCGACGACCTCGGTGACGAAGTTGGTGCCGATGGCTTGGCGGTTGGCGTCGAGCTTGATCTTGCCGTTGGGGGCATCGATCTCGATCTTCGCCAGCGCCGCCTTGAGCTTGGCCTGGTTGTTCGACAGATCGCCATTGACCTCGCGCAGCGCCAGGATCAACGCCATGGTCGAGCCATAGTAGTTGGTGGCGAGCAGCGACGGGCTCGGGAAGCGCTTCTCCGGCGGGAACGAGTCCTGATAGGCCTTCACGAACTTCTGCCAGCGCGGATCCTCCCAGGTATCGGCCTGACCCGACGCCGCAATCGTACCGATCAGGGCGTTCTTGGCATTTCCCTTGGACGACAGGATGGTCTGGTCGATCATGATCGAGCCGCCCATCAGGTGCGCCTTGCCGCCGGCCTGCTGATACTGGTTGAGGAAGTTGACGGCATCGGCGCCGCCGAGACCGAGATAGATCGCATCGACGTCATCGGGCAGCGCCGCAATCACCGACGCGAAATCCTTGGTGCCGAGCGGGACCCATTGCCGGCTGGTGATCTTGCCGCCCAGGCCGCAGAACTCCAGCGCCAGGCCGAACACCTGGGTGTAGATGAAGGAATAGTCTTCGCCGACGGTCGCGATCTTGCGATAGCCCTTGGTCTCGTAGGCATATTTGCCGAGGCCGACCTGCCATTGGGCGCCGTCCATGTTGAAGCGGAAGAAGTTCGGCGCGGGATCGACATAGGTCGTCTCCTGTGCGCCGGACGCGGCGTTCACGAAGGTCAGCTCAGGGTGTGTCTTGGCGAAGTTCTTGACGGCGATGCCCTCGTCGCCCGACAGCGGCGACAGCAGGATCTGTACCTTGTCCTGCTCGATCAGCTTGCGCACGGCACGGACGGCCGAGTCCGGCGTGGCGTCGGTCGACGCGACGACGAATTCCAGCTCCTTGTCGCCGACCTTCTTGCCGAGCACGTTCAGCGCGGTGACGTGTCCGCGCATCCCGTCCTCACCGAGCACGGTATAGGTGCCCTCCAGCGTCGCCGTGACGCCGACCTTGATCTTTTCCTGCGCGAATGCCGTGCCGGACAGCAAAAGCGCCGTGAACACGGCGATACCTACACTTCGCATGTGCATCGAACTCCTCCCTTGTCGCCCATTGCCGGGGCACACGAGCGTGTGCCGGCCACTGTTTTTCTGGCCATGTTGGCAGCGGACCTTCCCGGCGCCTCGCGTCATCTCTGACGAGCGACGGTCAGTCCCCATCGACCGCGGAGGCTACCGGATGAGCCGAGCGCGCGTGCAACCCGCCTGGCCTCGACCTTGACGACGAGTCTCATTTTCCATGATGCGACGCGATAAGGGCGTGATGCATTCCGCGTGCGTCGCGGTCCCGTCAGTCCCCGGCAGGCGCGGTCGGCGACCTCGCCCCGCTGCAGAGCCCGAGCAACTCAACTGCCTCGGCCCGGCTCCCTCGGATTCGTCTTGGCGTTCAGTCGTCGCGATCGTACCGTCACCCGGGAGCGACGGACGCGCCGCTTCCGGAATTCCAACCCGCACATGACGATATCGATGCTTTCATTCGGGCGCCGAACGCGGCGCCCGTGGAACGCGAGCCATTTCTCGACCTGCCGCACGACCACGCGGCCGAGGTCCAGCCGCCGCACCAGCTCTTCACGCGTATGCAGCGAGGCGATGTCGACGATGTAGTCGAGCCGCTCCGACATGGTCCGGCCGACGAGCCGCGCGTATTCACTCGATACCAGCAAGGTTACGACCCGCTCAGGCAGATGCGGCTCACCCATTTCCAATCCTGCACTCCACCGTGCCCGCCGGCCGACCCGAAAGGTCGGCAATCCGGCAAATGCAGGCACGGCGCCCCCCGATCACAATTCGACCGTGACACGCCAGGGACGGCCCGGTCGCCGCGACGATATCCTTTCGCCTCATTCCACGACGCCGCGCGCGGCGCGCTCATCGTCGCTCTGCACTCGACTTTCCATCACGAGTACACGCGCTCCGCCCGGTCGCGAGACGGCGCTGCATCCTGGTCTCTCCCCGTTGTCGACACGAGCGACTTCGTGATCTCCTGAGCCCGCATCGGCAACACCGAGAGCAGCGTGTCGCTCAGGCCGTGCGAGGTTTCGGCGCAGCCTTGGACATAGACTTGTGGACAAAACGCCGGGCTTGTCCGCAGACGATAGTCGCGATCGAGCGACGCCGACTCGATGTAGCGGCTGATCGGATCGAGACACGCCGGGACCGGAGATCGCTCGTAGCCGGTGGCGAGCACGACGGCATCGTACACTGCCCGGCGGCGGACCTCCTCGTCCTTGTTGACGAACTCGAGCTCTATCCCCTCCGGGACGGCATGAGCTGCGACGATCTCGCTACGCGGATGGAGCGTCAGCTTCCGAGCCCCGGCGACACGCTGTTGGTACGTCATCCGGTAGAGCTGATCGAGCAGGTCGGGGTCGACCACCGCATAATTGGTATTGCGGAAGCTGCGGACGATTTTCTCGCGCTGGCTGTCGGACCGCGAATGGAAATAATCGGTGTAGTCCGGGTTGAAGATCTCGTTCACGAACGGGCTGCTATCGGCCGGCTTGAGGGCGTGCCCGCGGAAGACCAGATCGATGTGGGCGTCGGGAACCCGTTCGCTGAGATCGAGCGTGACTTCAGCCGCACTTTGCCCGCCGCCGACGACCGCCACCCGCGGCGACCGGCTGTTCGATCCTGCCGCAAGCGACGAGCCGAGATAGCCGCTGGTGTGCACGACCCGCGGATCGATCGCGACCGCTCGAAATACCGACGGGATGTGCGGCACGCCGCCGACGGCGGCCACGAGGTGCCGCGTGACGCGTGACCGTTCTTTCCCGTCAGCCATGCGCGTGAGCACGCGGAGCGCGGTGACGGACTGGCCGGCGTGCACGGGCTCGACAGCCTCGACCGTCTCTCCATACGCAACCATGCCGCTGAACTGACCGGCGACCCAACGGAGGTAGTCGTTGAACTCGATCCGGCTCGGATAGAACGTCTTGCAGTTGGTGAAGTCGAGCAGCCGCCCGGATTTGTGCAGGTAGTTGACGAAGGTGAACGGACTGGTCGGATCGCGAAGCGATACGAGGTCCTTGAGGAAGGAGATCTGCATGTTGCTGCCGGGCAGCAGCATGCCGCCATGCCACTTGAAGTCCTGCTGCTTCTCCAGGAACAGGGACCGACATTTCAAGCGCTGCTGTCTCGCGCAATCGTCGAGCGCGATCGCCAGTGCGAGGTTCGATGGCCCGAAGCCAATGCCGACGACATCATAGTCAGGGGCAGGATGATACGACATGGTGATGCTCCGTCCGCGCTAGGCTTCTGTGGGTGCTTCCTTGGTCGCCGGCTGCCACAGCCGGTCGCCGAAGAAGCGCTCGCGCAGCAACATGACCAGGGTTGCCCGCTTGTGTGGGAAATCGAAGTTCTTGAGCCGGGCAAACCCAGCCAGATCCAGGTTGCGCAGCTGCTGCGAATGCGCCGCCGCCGGCTCGCCGACGATACGCTCGGTGCGGCAATCGTCGAGGAACATGTAGTGCATGAGCGAGGGAAGCCAGGCCGTGATGAAGCGGCGGCCCCGGAAGCCGTCCTCGCCAACGATCACGTGCCAGCCGCGATCATAGTCCGCCGCATCGTAGAACGGCGCGATGCGATTTTCCTTCGCCCAATAGAGCTCGAAATAGCCGAACGGCTGATCACCGAAGGAGCCGATCAGCGGCACCATGTGCGGGTCCGACATGATCCGCGACAGATACTGTCGGTGCTTGTCGATGTCCCCCGCTTCGTTCCAGAACGAGTCCACCCGCGGATCGTTGAGCCAGCGGTGGACCAGCAGGAGATCGTGAGCGATGTCGACGACGCGAAAACTGACGACGTCGGACAGCCAGGGAATGAAGCGGGCGTAGACGGTGCCGACCGGCTTGGGCGGCCGCCGCGGATGCCGCCTGCCGTCGGTCATCGCGTAGGACAGCGGAAACGCCGGGCGCGCGGCGCCCGTCAGCCAGTTCTCGCGAAGCTGCATCACCATGTCCGGATACAGCGTCAGCCTGCCGTCGGTCACGACCGCAACGCCGTCTTTCGCCAACGCCGATGCTGCTGCCGGGTTGTCGTCAGGCGTGATGACGAGCCTCTCGAGCGACGGCGCCCAGCCGAAGACCGCTTCGGCCATTGCCGCCACTCCGCGCGACACCCGGCGCCAATCATCGATCCCGTCGTGCACGATCAGACGCGTCAGTTCGCCATCCGGCCGAAGCGACAGCAACGGCGCGCCGTCCGCGATCACCCGGAGCCCGTCATCGTCGCGAACGACCGACATTGTCGCATCGGTTGCGACGGGGAATGTCCGGACACTACCCCTAGCGCTCGCAGTCGCGCTCATGCGAACTCCTTCCCTCTCATTGATCTGCACGGGCGCCATCTCTGTCCACTCCCGCTCAGGATGTAGATCGGCCGGCACGACGAAGACAACAAAGTCTGTAGCGCTGTCTTTAGATTAACTACAAAGATGCGGCTCACGGATTCGATGCTCCAAGCGACGGAGCGGGCTCCTGCATAACGGTCGTGAGCGTGCGTGGCCTTTGTGCCGGCTCGCGGCGTTCAGCGGCGTCGCTGGCGTCAATCCGACCGTCGCGCAGGCGCACGATCCGATCGGCGCAGTGGAAGTAGCGATCGTCGTGTGAGATCACGATGATCGTCTTGCCCAGACGTTTGAGGTCGGCGAGCAGCTCGGTGTAGAAGATTTGACGGAACGCCGGGTCCTGATCGGCCGCCCATTCGTCGAACACCAGCACCGGGCGTCCCTCGATCCAGGCATTGATCAGGGCGAGCCGCTTGCGCTGGCCCGTCGACAGGTCGGTGGTTGAGAATGCGCCGCCATCGATCGAGACCTTGTGGGCGAGCTCGAGACGGTCGAGATAGCGCTGCGCGAGCTCCGGCCGCTGACTGCTCTGCTGCGCCAAGGTGTCGAACAGGAAATAGTCCGAGAATATTGTGGTGAAGAGCTGCCGATAGTCGTCGCGGGTCTCGTTGACGACCGGGCTGCCGTCGCGCAGCAGCACGCCGCGGTCGGGCACATAGAGGCCGAGCAGCAGCTTGATCAGCGTCGTCTTGCCGCTGCCGTTTTCACCGACGATGAAGACGATCTCGCCGCGGCGAATGCGAAGGTCGATCGGTCCGATGGTGAAGGGGCGTTCGGACGACGACGCCGGGAAGGCGTAGGAGACGCCGCGCAGTTCGATCGATTCGATCTGGTCGGCGGTTCGATCCTGCGGATCATCGAGCAGGCCCGCCTCTGCGGCGGTGAAACGGTCCGACAGCTCGGCGATCCGGCGCATCGCGACCTGCGCGCGGCCGAGCGACGGCAGCATGCCGATCAACTGGTCGATCGGTCCGCGCATGAACAGCAGCACCAGAACGAAGCCGCTGGACACCGAGGCCGGGCTGTCGGGCCACAGCAGTGGACGCAGCACCAGAGCGGTCCCGATCACCAGGAACAGGAGAACCGTTCCGAGCGCACGCGCCGTCACGAGCAGATTGATGGCCTTGATCTGCACGTTGCCGATCCGGTCGACCGTCCGCCCGATCAGATCGACATGGACGTGGCGCCGGCGCGGGCGATGCAGGCGCAACTCCTTGGCGCCTTCGGAGATCGCGCGGTAATGCTTCTGCAGGTCGTCTTCGTATTGGCGCGCGAGAGTGAAGCCCATCATTCCGCGCTTGCGGGCGAGATAATGGACGAACGACCCGAGCGCGATCAAGGCTGCCGTGACCAGGAACAGCGGCCACGATAGCACCGCCAAGTAGATCAGGCAGCCGGCGACGATGACGCCCGACACCAGGAAGGCCGGAAAGAAGAACGCGAAATCGCTGATGGCGTCGACATCCTTGGTCAAGACCGGGATGAGGCGGTGCGACCGATAGGATTCGAGCTGGTCGATCGGCGCCATCAGTATCTTGGCGGCCAGCGACTTGCGCAACGAGGCCACGATCCGCTGGCCGACGACATTCGCGCTGATGTCAGAGCCGACCGACCCGATCACGATCAGAATGCAGAGACCCGCGAACGAGGCGACGAGGCCACCGACGTCGCCTGCCCCTGCGTAGAGGCCGCGGTTCACCACGGCGAGCAGGCCCGCAACGCTGGCGCCGCCGAGGAGACCGAGCAGAATGGCTGCGGCGAGCAGCAGCCAATAGGGCCGCAGCAGGCTTCCGACGCTGGCAACGCCTGGATTGGATGGCGTCATCATGGATTGCCGGCTCCCATTCGCGTGGCGAAGACAGCGGCGAGCTTGGCGCCGATGTCGGCGCGGGCGTGCAAAGCGTCCGGAACGACGTTGCCCATGCGCAGGAACTCGTGGATCATGCCGGGATAGACCTTCAGATCCACGGCGGCGCCGGCCGCGCGCAAGCGTGCGGCATAGGCCCTTCCCTCGTCCGCCAGCGGATCGAACTCGGGGAGCACGATCAGCGCGGGCGCGACGCGCGTGAGATCGGACGCGGCCAGCGGCGCAAATCGCCAGTCGTGGCGATCGGCGTCATGGCGGAGATAGTGGTCGAAGAACCAGTCCACGGTCTCGCGCTCAAGCAGATAACCCGAACCGTATTTCTCGTAGGAGTCCGAGACCTGCTGCGGGCTGAGCCCGGGATAGGCGAGGACCTGAAGGACAGGCTGCGGTAAGGCCCGGTCGTCGCGCGCGGCGATCGCCAGCGCCGCGGCCAGCGTGCCCCCCGCACTGTCGCCGCCGATCGCGACCCGCCGCGGGTCGAGGCCAAGTGCAGGCCCCTCGCGCCCGATCCAGGCGAGGGCATCGACGCAGTCCTCGAATGCCGTCGGAAACCGGTGCTCCGGCGCCAGCCGGTAGGCGATCGACAGCACTGCCGCGCCGCTGTCATCGGCAAGGCCCCGGCACAACGGCTGGTGCGAGTCGAGGCTGCCGACGACGAAGCCGCCGCCATGCATGTAGAGCAGCACGGGCATCGGATCGGCGACGTCCAACGGCCGCGCTGCATAGAGGCGCCCGGCGATCTCCGTCGCGTCGCGCATCGGCAGCGCAAGCTGCCTCTCGAAGGCGAGCGGCGGCGGATCGACATCCAGCAGCGGCGAGGAGGCGTCGAAATCGGCACGCGCCTGCGCTGGCGTCAGTTGCGGAAACGGAATGCGCGCGCCCGATTCCGTTCCGAGCTGGATCATCTCGAGCAGTGCCGCGATATCAGGATGAAGGCCCATGGTCACCTCATTCAGCCGGTTCCGGCTGCAGAGCCGGTGATGTCTGCGCCGCCTGGTCCGGCTCCAGCCACACGCCGAGCGCCGCCAGGAAGGATTCGTTGCCAAGGATCGAGAAGTGGTCGTCGCCGACCACGCCCAAATCTGCCGCCTGCGGCAGTCCCGCCGCGAGCCGATCGCGCTGTCGAAGCCGGCCGGAGGTCCACCAGCAGCCGGGCGCTGCAACGAGATCGGCCGGCCATTCGGCCGCCCGAGCCAGTTGCGCGAGGTGGCGCCCGACCCTGAAGGCCGAGACGATGTCGTCGACGCCGAGAAGACCGTCGCGCGGCTGCAGCGGCGCCGTGCCGATTGCATCGACGACCAGGCGCCGGATCACCTCGTCCGTCACCGGCGCATCGCCCGAACGAATCGCCGTCACCTGCGACGCAATGGCTGAAGGCTGCACGCCCGGCGCCGCGACCGACAGCAGCGCCAGCAAGTCGTCGGTCCAATGCCGCCCGGGCGACGGCTGCTCGTCACCATGCGGAACGAAGCTGTCGATCAGCGCCAGGCGCTCGACCCGCTCACCGCGCCGCTCAAGTTCGGCAGCAACCAGGCACGCGACCAGTCCGCCAAGCGACCAGCCAATCAGATGATAGGGTCCCTTGCTTTGCTTCCGCGCGATCTCATCAACATAGTCCACGGCCATTGCCGTCAGCGACTCGTCGGTGAAGGACGGTTCGATCAGCGTCCGGCACTGCAGTCCGATCAGTTGCCTCCGTCCCTCCAGACGCCGCGCCAGCGGCGCGTAGTCGAACACCGTGCCGAAGCCGCCGTGAAGACAGAACACCGGCGGCGTGCCATCGATCGGCGAACTCAGGGGCAGCAGCGCCGACGGCCGCATGGATGATGCTGCGGGCGTGCCGAGCAAGGCGCGAATGGTCGGCTTCTGGAGAAGATCCCGCAGCTTGATCTCGCCATCGAGGATCGGGGCACGGCGAAGGCGCGCGATCACATTGAGGCTCAGGATCGAGTTGCCGCCGAGCTCGAAGAAGTTGTCGGTGACGCCGACTTGCGCAACACCGAGGATCTCCGCCCACAGCTTCGCCATCGCGACCTCGGCGGGACTTTCCGGGGCGATGAACGCGCGCCCGGCTGCGATATCAGGTGCGGGCAACGCCTTGCGATCGACCTTGCCGCTCGACAGCGTCGGCAGACGCTCGAGCACGATGATGCGGGATGGAATCATGTAGGCCGGCAAAGTCCGGCGCAGCGCGGCAGTCAGCGTTGCAGACAGCCGCTCGGCCGCAGCTGCGGCGGCGTCGCCTGGCGCCCGTGGCGCCACATAGGCCACGAGCTGATTTCCTCCCGCACCCACCACGGCGAGCACGGCAGCCTGCGCGATCGCTGGGTCGCTCAGCAGAGCCGATTGGATTTCGCCAAGCTCGATCCGGAAGCCGCTGACCTTGACCTGATCGTCGCTGCGTCCGAGATATTCGATCGTGCCGCTCGCATCCCATCGCGCAAGGTCGCCGGTGCGGTAGAGGCGTGCGCCCTCGTCCGCCGAAAATGGATCCGGCACGAAGCGTTCCGCCGTCATGCCTGGCTTGGCGTGGTACCCGCGCGCAAGCCCGAACCCGCCGATGTAGAGCTCGCCGGCTGCGCCTGCCGGAACGAGATTCAGCGAGCCATCGAGGATGTAGGCGGTGCGGCGGCCGACGGGAATCCCGATCGGCGCATAGGCCTTGTCGCACGCCGTGTTGCCGTCGACCTTCCACACGAGCGGTGTCACGACGGTCTCGGTCGGTCCATAGCCGTTGATCAGGATTTGCGGCTTCAGCGTCCGCCTGACCTTGTCGAAGCCGGCCTTGGGCATCGCCTCGCCGCCGAACGAATACAGCCTAACGGGCGGCGGATTGCCAGCCTGCTCCACCCACTCTGCGACCTGCTGCAGATAGGCCGGCGGCAGGCCGATATGCGTGATCCGCTGCGCATGAAGCTCGGCGACGGTCTGTTCGGGCGTCCACAGCTCCGCATCGCGCATGACCAGCCGAGCGCCCTGCGACAGCACCGTGAGCCACCGTTCATGCGCGCCGTCGAAGGCCAGCGACAGGAAATGCAGCTCGCTTGCGTGCTCGTCGAGCTCGTAGAGCGCAGCGGTCGCTCGGCAATGCATCGCCAGCGGTCCATGCGCGACGGCGACGCCTTTCGGCCGCCCGGTCGAACCGGACGTGTAGATCACATAAGCGAGACTCTCCGGATGCAGGCGTGGATCCGGCGCATGGTTCGGACCGCTGGCGAAATCGAACGAGGCCAGATCGATCGCCTGAACGCCTTCGATAACAGAGATGTCACGCGCGCCGGACAGCAGCATCCTCATCCCGGAATCGCGCATCACATGAGCAACGCGGTCCGGCGGCAGCTCGGGATCGAGCGGGACATAGGCTCCGCCCGCCTTCAGCACGGCAAGCAGCGCGGCCATCGTCGCTTCATTGCGCTCGACGACGACGCCGACGCGCTGGTCGGGCCCGAGCCCGGCCTCGACGAGGTGGTGCGCGATCCGGTTGGCGCGACGATCGAGCTCACCGTAGGACAGGTTCCGGCCGCCGATCGTCAGGGCGACACGTTCCGGATCGCGCTTTGCATGATCGCGGATCATCTCGTGGACGAGTGGACGCATCGCGGCAAACGCCGCTCGGCCATTGCAGGCATCAGCGCGCTGCACATCCTGAGCGGTGGACGCATCGATCGCGCCAAGCCTGGCTTCCGGACCTCGTAGCATGGCCGCGAGCAGATGTTCGAATTGCGCCCTCACCTGCTCCGCCTGTTCCGGCGTGAAGTGGCTCGGCATATAGGTGAATTCGACCTGCAGCGTATCCTCAACCATGACGGACAGGTCCATCGGATAGTTCGTGACGTCGACGTTGCGCAGCTCGCCGAATTGAAGCGAGCCGTCCCCCTGCAGCAGGCCTCGGTCGACGGGATAGTTCTCGAACACGATGATGCTGTCGAACATGGTCTCGCCGGCACGCCCGGCCCAGCTCTGGATGTCGTAGAGCGGCGTCTGCTCGAAGTTGCGCATCGCCGCGTTGCGGTCCTGCATGGCGCGCAGCCAGTCACCGACCGTTGCGGCCGGCGAAGGCGTCTCGATCACGGGCAGCGTATTGATGAACAGGCCGATCATCTGCTCGGCCCCGTCGAGACCAGCCGGACGGCCGGCGACGGTGACTCCAAATGTAACGGTCTGCTGGCCGGTGTAGCGTTGCAGCAGCAGCGCCCAGACGCCCTGGATGAGCGTGTTCAGGGTGATGCGCTCGTGCCGGGCGAACGCCTTCAATGCCGCGGTCGCATCCTTGTCGAGCCGGGTGTAGCAGCGCCGGTGTCCGTGCGCGTCGTAGCGCCGCGCGCCGAAGGCATCGGCCAGTTGCGTCGGCTGGTCGAAGGCCGTGAGTTGTCCTCGCCAGAAGCGCTCGGCGGCCTGCGCGTCCTGGGCCAGCAGCCAGGCAACATAATCGCGATAGTGCGCCGAAAGAGCCGGGAGCGCCCGCCCGGCATAGCACCCTAGGATTTCGCCGATGAAGCGGGCCGAGCTCCAGCCATCCATCAGGATATGATGGTAGGTCCAGATCAGGCGATGACGATCGTGGTCGAGCTGCAACAAGCGGACACGCTGCAGTGGCGGCACCGCGAGATCGAACTCGGCATCACGCTCCGCGGCCAGCGCTGACGACAGCCGCGCCTCATCGACAGCTTGCCCACACCAGTCTTCCGTTGCGAACGGCACACTGGCCGCGCGATGGACGGCCTGCAGCGGTGCGCCGGACAGCTCGCGCCAGAGAAATCCGGTACGCAGCATCGGATGACAGGCAGAGACCTCCTGCCACGCGGTGCGCAGCCGCTCGACGTCCAGCCCGCGGATCTCGACGCTGACTTGGTTGACATAGACGCCACTTCCGGCATCGCGCAGGCTATGGAACAGCATGCCCTGCTGCATCGGCGAGAGCGGGTAGACGTCCTCGATGCGGTCCCAGTCGACACCGAGCCGCGCGAGCTCCTCGCTCGTCAGCCCGGACAATGCGCCGCGCGCGCGAGTGATTGCGGGCTGGTCGTTCCGCGCCGCCACGCAGGCCGGCGCGAGCAGCTCGATCGTCTGCAGCCGGAACACGTCTCTCGGCTCCAGCTCGAGACCAGCCCGGCGTGCGCGACTGACCATCTGCAGCGAGATGATCGAGTCGCCGCCGAGCTCGAAGAAATTGTCGGTGACGCCGACGTCCGGCTGGTGCAGCAGCTCGGCCCAGATCGCAGCAAGTGCGGCCTCGGTCGGATTGCGTGGCGCGACGCGCTGTCCCTGCCCAAGCCGCGTATCGGGCAACGGCAACGCCTTGCGATCGATCTTGCCGTTCGGTGTCAGCGGCAGCCGCGGCAGCACCATCACGCGCGACGGCACCATGTAGTCCGGCAGCGTTGACGCGAGAGTCGCGCGCAGCTCGGCTCCGTCGAGCGCATCGTCGCCGCTGACATAGCCGACGAGCTGCCGGCCGCCGCCGAGCTCTTGCGCCACCACGACGCTGTCGCGCACGCCGGTCTGCGTGCGCAGCCGCGCCTCGATCTCGCCGAGCTCGATGCGGTGGCCGCGGATCTTCACCTGATGGTCGGCACGGCCGACATAGTCGAGCAAACCGTCGGCGCGCCACCGCGCCAGATCGCCGGTGCGGTACAGCCGCGCACCGGGATCGCCGAATGGATCGGGAATGAAGCGCTCGGCGCTGAGCGCCGCTCGCCGCCAATAGCCGCGGGCCAGGCCCTCGCCGCCGATGAAGAGCTCGCCTGTCACGCCGACGGGGGCGGGTTTGAGATTGCCGTCGAGCACATGCAGCGTGGTGCTGCCGATCGGGCCGCCCAGGACGGGTGCGGGATCGCGTGCGTCGAGCCGATGGCGCGCCGACCACACCGTGGTTTCGGTCGGCCCGAACAGGTTCCAGGCCTCGCCTCCGAGCGCGAGCAGCCGAAGCGCCAGGTCGGGCGCCAGCGCCTCGCCGCCGCTCAGCAAGCGGCAGCCTTGAGGCAGCCAGCCGCGCGCACCATCGTCATGATCGAGCAGCATGCGCCAGCTCGACGGCGTGGCCTGGATCATGGTCACGCCATGACGGGCGACGATCGCCTTCAATCTCGCCGGATCATGGGCCGAGGCGCGATCCGCCAGCACGATCCGCGCGCCATGAATGAGCGGTAGCCAGAGCTCAAGCACCGCGATGTCGAATGACAGCGAGGTCAAAGCGAGCACGCGGTCATCGCGCGCGATGCCCGGTTGCTCAGCCATCGTCGCCAGGAAATTCGTCACGGCGCCATGGCGCACCATCACGCCCTTGGGAAGGCCGGTGGAACCGGAGGTGTAGATGACGTAAGCCAGGTTGTCTGGATGGATGGCGACGTCGAGATTGCCGACGCCGACCGAATCTTCTCCAAACTCCTCGTCCAGCAGCCAGGCCTGGGCGTGGCCGTCCGCCAGCACAGGCGCGAGCTGGTCGTGGAGCGTCGCCTGCGTCAGCAGCAGCTTCGCGCCGCTGTCGGACAGCATGTGCGCGAGACGCTCGGCCGGATAGTCCGGATCGAGCGGCAGATAGGCTCCGCCCGCCTTGAGCACCGCGAGCAGCGCCACCATCATCGTGACACTGCGCTCCAGCGCCAGTCCCACCACCACATCGGGACCGACGCCGTGCTCCCTGAGCCTATGGCCCAGCCGGTTCGCGCGCGCATTCAGCGCTCCGTAACTGATCGTCTCCTCATTGTGCACGAGCGCAATCGCATCGGGCGCGCGCCCTGCTTGGGCCTCGAACTGAGCGACGACACCCGGCGCTATCACGGCCCCGGCCGTTGCGTTGACCCGCGCCAGCAGCGCGATGTCCGCGGGATCATCAGCCGCAAGGCAGCCGACCGCCTGCTCGGCATCGCCAGTGATGGCCGCGAGCAGTTGCACGAACGCCCTCTGCAGCCGCCGAATCTGGGCTTCGTCGAAATGTTGCTGCTGGAAATTGAACACCAGCCGCAGCTCTGCTTCGAGACCGACGCTCACGAACAGCGGGTAGTTGCTCGTTTCGAGGATCCTCGTCCGGCTGACGCTCACGCGGCCGTCTCGGGTCTTCAAGGCTTCGTCCACCGGATAGTTCTCGAACACCAGGATGCTGTCGAACAGCGGACGCCCTGCCTGACCCGCGATCCGCTGAATGTCGGCCAGCGGCATCCAGCCATGATCCCGCAGGGCGAGATTGCGATCCTGCAGGTCGCGCAGCCACGCACCAACCCGCCGCTGCGGATCCTCGGCATCGACCACGGGCAAGGTGTTGATGAACAGGCCGACCATCTCCTCGGCGCCAGCGAGCCCAGCGGGCCGGTCCGACACCGTCACGCCGAAGCAGACCGTATCCTGCCCGGTGAACCGACGGAGCAATTGCGCCCATGCCGCCTGCACCACCGTATTCAGCGTTACCCGTTCGCGGGTCGCGAAGCGTTGCAGCCGCTCGCTGAGATCGGCGTCCACCGCCATGGTGAGCGAGCCATGGCCGACGCGAGCGTCGACCGCAGGCCGCGACAGCAGGCTCGGCTCGTCGAGGCGGGCCAACGCCGCTCGCCAGAACTCGGCCGCAGCACCGTGGTCCTGCGCCTGCAGCCATGCGATGTAGTCGCGGTAGCGCGGCGGCTGTCCTTGCAGCGCCCCCTGCCCCTCGTGCTGCATCACCTCGGCGATGAATCGGGCCGAGCTCCAGCCGTCCATCAGAATGTGATGATGAGTCCAGATCAGCCAATGCCGGTCGTCGGCGATCCGGATCAGCCTTACGCGCTGCAGCGGCGGCCGCGAGAGATCGAAGCCGTCGGCGCGCTCGCGGTCTGCCGCCGCCATGAGCGCAGCATCCAAAGCGGCCGGAGCGAGCTGCGCCGCACGTTCCCGCCAATCTTCCGCGACGAAGGGAACGTCGGCACTGCGATGGACGACCTGCTGCGGTGGTCCCGGCAATTCACGCCACAGGAAACCGGTGCGAAGCACGGTATGGCGATTGCTGACCGCCTGCCACGCGGCTTGCAGCTTGCCGGCGTCGAGACCGCGGGTCTCGGCGGCAACCTGGTTGACGTAGACCCCGGTGCCGTCGTCGTGCAACGCGTGGAACAGCATGCCCTGCTGCATCGGCGACAGCGGATAGATGTCCTCGACCTCGCGCCAATCCAGCGCCAGCGCATCGAGCTCGGCCTGGCTCAGCTTCGACAACGGCACATCGGACGGCGTCACGCCATGGACGCCGCTCGTGCAGTGATCGACCAGCTCACGCAGCGCCGCCTCAAAACAGTCCGCCAGGCGCGCAATCGTTTCGCGGCGTTGACGCTTCCCGCTGAAGCCGAACGACAGCTCCAGACGACCGTCGAGCACCCTCGCATTGATCGCGATATGGTGGCGCAACGGGCTCGATGCGGCGCGCGACGGGCCGGCGCTCTCGGGCGCGATCGAGAACAGCGCCGTCTCGTCCGCGCTGCCATCGACCTGTCCGAGATAATTGAACCCGATGCGCGGCTGCACGCCCGTCGTCAGCGCCGCGCGCTGGGCATCAGACCCCAGGTAGCGCAGGACACCGTAGCCAAGTCCCCGGCTGGGGACGGACCGCAGCATCTCCTTGGTCGTCTTGATCAGCACCGCAGGCGGCTGCGATCCAGCCGCCAGTCGTACCGGAAACGCGGTCGTGAACCAGCCGATGGTTCGCGACAGGTCGAGCCCGCCACCGAGATCCTCGCGGCCGTGACCCTCGAGTTCGATTGCCATGATCTCCCGGCCCGACCACAGCCACAGCGCACGCGCGAGCGCCGACAGCAGCAGATCATTGACCTGGGTTCTGTACGCCCCGTGCGCCGTGCCCAGCAGACGCGCGGTCAGCTCGGCGTCGATCGCGAGCGGTACGTCGTCGGCGTCCGCAATCGTATCCCGATCCGCATGATCGAAATCGCACGGCACGTCCTCCGTCTGCCGGAGACCGGACCAATGATCCCACTCTGCAGCCGGCACATCCGAGGCCGCGTGCGCGCGCAGCGCTGCGCCCCATTGGGCATAGGCGTGCGTCTTGGGCGGCAGCGTCGCCTCTTGTCTACGCATGAGCTGCTCATAGGCAGCCGCGAGATCCTCCAGCAGCACACGCCACGACACGCCGTCGGTCACGAGGTGATGAATCACGATCAGGAGGCGCTGCCCGCCCTCCGGCAGATCGATGCCGACCAGCCGCACCAGACGTCCCTCCGCGAGCGAAAGGCTCGCCTGGACCTCAGCGGCGAGCGCGGTGACCGCCTCGCCATCGGCCAGCTCGCACGACCGAAACAGGTCGGAGACCGCCGGCGCCGGCCCGTGCTCGGCGCGCCAGATGCCGTCGATGCGTTCGAAGCGCAGTCTCAGCGCATCGTGATGAGTGACGACGGCCACTGCCGCGCGCCGCAGCACGTCCCAGTCGAGCCGCTGCTGCGGCCGCAGCAGCAAGGCCTGGTTCCAGTGATCGGGCGCCTCCAGCTCCTGCTCGAAGAAACGGAGCTGAATCGGCAGCAACGGGAGTGGCCCGGAGAGGAGACCCTGCTCCGCCGTCGTCTCCAGCCGGACGACCTGCCGCGCGTCGCGCGCCAGGGCTTCCAGCGTCTGATGCTTGAACACATCTCGTGGCTCGATCAGAAGGCCGGCCCGCCGCGCACGACTGACCATCTGCAGCGAGATGATCGAATCGCCGCCGAGCTCGAAGAAATTGTCGGTCATGCCGACATCGGGCTGATGCAGCAGCTCGGCCCAGATGGTTGCCAACGCAGCCTCGGCCGTCGTCCGCGGCGCAATCCGCATCGTTGCAGCGGGCGCCTCCGGCGCGGGCAGCGCGTTGCGATCGACCTTGCCATTCACCATCAGCGGCAGGCGGTCGAGGACCACGATCCGCGCCGGCACCATGTAGTCCGGCAACGTCGCGGACAACGCGTCGCGCAGCACCTCGCCATCGAGCGTGCCGTCACCGCAGACATAGCCGACCAGTTGCCGGCCAGCCCCGAACTCCCTCGCGATGACGACGGCCGCAGTGACCGATGGCTGCTGCAGCAGCCGCGCCTCGATCTCGCCGAGCTCGATGCGGAAGCCGCGAACCTTCACCTGGTGATCGGCCCGGCCGACATAGTCGATGGCGCCGTCGCTGCGCCAGCGCGCCAGGTCGCCGCTCCGGTACAGCCGGGCACCGGGAGGTCCGAACGGATCGGGGATGAAGCGCTCGGCCGTCAGCCCGGCGCGCCCGAGATAGCCGCGCGCCAGCCCGTCCCCGCCGATATGGAGTTCGCCCGTCGTACCCTCGGCGACCGGATTGAGGTCGGTGTCGAGAATGCGCAGGATCGTGCCTGGAATCGGAAAGCCGATCGGCACGCGCGCCCCACTCGCCGTGCGGCAGTTCCAGAAGCTGGCATTGATCAGCGCTTCGGTCGGCCCATAGCGGTTGTCGAACCGGATTGCTGGGAATACCGCGTAGACTTGGTCCTTCAGCGGGACCGGCAGGGCCTCGCCACCGGAGAACAGGCGCTTCAACGTCACGCATCGCTGAGCCTCCGGCTCAGCCACGAATTGCGCGAGCATCTGCGGCACGAAATGCAGCGTGGTCACGCCATGCGCAGTGACCGCATCGACCAGCCGCTTCGGCTCGCGATGGGCCCCCGGCGCCGCGATCGCAAGCCGCGCACCGACCGTCAACGGCCACAGGATTTCCCACACCGCGACGTCGAAGCTGAACGGCGTCTTCTGCAACAGCGTTTCGCCGGGATCGAGCCCGTACTCCCGCTGCATCCAGGCGAGCCGCGCTGCCAGCGCGCCACGCGTGCAGGCCACGCCCTTAGGCACGCCGGTCGAGCCGGACGTGTAGATCACATAGGCGAGGCTCTCGGCGTGGGTCGGACTCTGGAGATCCAAGCTGCCGGTGCCCGTGTCCTGCGAGGCGCGTCTGTCGCCGACGGCGATCAACTCGGCGCCCGCCCCTGCCGTGATCTCCATCAGCCGATCACGCAACTGCGGCTGCGTCAGCACCAGCCGCGCGCCGCTGTCGCCCAGCATCGCCGCGAGCCGCTGGCTGGGATAATCCGGATCGAGCGGCAGGTAGCCGGCCCCGGCCTTCAGAGCGGCCAACACAGCCACGACCAGGTCGGCGCTGCGCTCGAATGCCAAGCCGACCGGGGCATCCAGAGCGACGCCGGCCTGCGTGATCTGTCGCGCCAGTCGGTTCGCCCGCGCATTCAGTTCGGCGTAGCTGATCCTCTCCTGATCGGAGATCACGGCCATGGCCGCAGGCGACCGTGCGACCTGCTGTTCGATCTGCGTCACGACGTCGACGAAGCCGTCCTTCACCGTCGGCGCGGTGGGTCCCGAGCTCCAGCCGAGCACCCGTTGCAAAGCGGCGGCATCCAAGCCATGCAGCTCCGCGACCGGGCGGCTGCTGTCGTCGGCGATGCGCCCGAGCAGACAGGCGAACGCCGCCTGTATCCGCTCGATCTGCACCTGGTCGAACCGGCTGCGATCGTAACGGAAGCCGAGCCGGATGCCGGCGTCGGTCACGAACACCGCGACCGTCAGCGCATAGTTGGTGATCGAGATCTGCTCGGCGCGGCTGGCGCGCGGCCCCCCGCCGGCCTGATCGCGCAGCGCCGCGTCGACCGGATAGTTCTCGAACACGAAGATGGTGTCGAACAGCGGCCTGCCGCCGCGCCCGGCAAGGCGCTGGATCTCGTGGAGCGGCATCCAGCCGTGCTCACGCAGGTCGACGTTGCGATCCTGCAAGCTGCGCAGCCACTCGCCAACCGGCGTTTGAGGTCTCGCGTCCTCGAGCACGGGCACGGTGTTGATGAACAGGCCGACCGCCTCTTCCACGCCCGCGATCTCGGGCGGCCGGCCGGAGATCGTGGCGCCGAAGCAGACGACATCCTGGCCGGTCAAGCGCCGCAGCAACTGGCCCCACGCCCCCTGCAGAAGCGTGTTCAACGTCACCCGCTCGCGCCGTGCCGCGACCTGCAGCCGCTCGGTCTCCACCGCATCGATCACGAGATCGATCGAGGCATGGCCGTCGGCAGGTGCGGCCGGCCCGCCCAGCGCATCGGCCAGCAGGCTCGGCTCGCCGAGCGTCGAGAGCGAGCGCGACCAGAACATGCCCGACGCCTCGCGATCCTGTCGCTGCAGCCAGGCAATGTAATCACGATAGCGGCCGCGCGGTGCGCCCAGCGACGCGCCGCCGACATGCTGCATGATCTCGCCGATGAGCCTTGCTGCGCTCCAGCCGTCGAGCAGGATGTGATGATGGGTCCAGATCAGGCGGAAAACGCCGCCGTCGAGATCGATGAGACGGACCCGCTGCAGCGGCAGCCGTGACAGGTCGAAACCGGCGCGCCATTCGGCTGCCGCCACCTCGGCCAGCGCCGCGTCACGCGCGGCCTGATCCATCGAGTCCACACGGTCGCGCCAATCCTCCTCGACGAAGGGAACAGGAGCCTGCCGATGGACGACCTGCTGCGGTGCGCCCGACAATTCTTTCCACACGAACGCGGTCCGCAGCACCGCGTGTCTCGCCGTCACCGCCTGCCACGCCGCGCGTAAACGCGCCGCATCGGCGCCGCTGACGTCGACGGCGATCTGACTGACATAGTTGCCGCTGTCACCATCGCGCAGCGCGTGGAACAGCATGCCCTGCTGCATCGGCGACAGCGGATAGATGTCCTCGATATCGCGCCAATCGCGCGAGGCTCCGAGCAGGTCGAGCTCCGGCTGGCTGAGGCCCGACAGCGGAACGTCCGACGGCGTGAGGCCATGTACGCCGCTCGTGCAATGCGCGAGGAGTTCGCGCAGCGCCGCGGAATAGCACGCGGCCAGCCGCTCGATCCTCGCGCGGCGATAGCGTCGGCGGCCGAAGCTGAATGTCAGCCTCAGCTGGCCGTCGAGCACCTGGCCGTTGATGCTGAGCCAGCGCCCGAGCGGCGCGCTGGCGCTGCGTGACGGCCCCGCGCCTTCCGGCGCGAGCGCGAAGGCAGGGTCAGGGCCGGCGCCGAACTGGCCGAGATAGTTGAAGACGATCCGCGGCTCGGCTCCGCCCGCCAGGGCGGCGCGCTGCTCAGGGCTGCCGCAGTAGCGCAGCACGCCATAGCCGAGCCCACGCGCCGGGATGGTCCGTAATTCCTCCTTGATCGACTTGATGAGCGTGGCATCGTCGCCCGCGCCACCGGAGAGGCGAAGCGGAAATGCAGTCGTGAACCAGCCGACCGTGCGCGACAGGTCGATGCCTTCGAACAGATCCTCACGGCCATGGCCTTCGAGCTCGACCAGGCATTCATCGAGTCCGCACCAGCGGTTGACGGCGCGGGCCAGCGCCGCCAACAGCAGATCATTGACCTGGGTCCTGTAGGCAGCGGGCGCCTGCTTGAGCAGTTGCCCGGTCATGTCGGCATCGAACGACACGACGACGTCTTCGCCATCGGCGACACGATCGGTCTCACCGTGATCGTCGTCGCATGGCAGGCCGCCGGCGGCACTGCGCTGTCTCCAATAGTCGAGCTGATCGGCCAGCTCCTCGCTCGCCGCGTAGTCTTCAAGCCTCCTGCTCCACGACGCCATGGACTGGCTCTTGGGGGGCAACGCAATCGCAACCGCGCCCTGCGCCGCCTGTCGATGCGCCGACATGATGTCTTCGAGCAGCACACGCCAGGATACGCCGTCGACGACGAGGTGATGCACGACGATGAGAAGCCTCTGGCTGCCGTCCGCGACGTCCATGCCGACGAAGCGCAGCAACGGCCCCTGCAGGGACAGGCTTGCCTGCGCGGCGGCGGCAACCGAGGTGATCTCCGCCGCATCCTGAACAGCGCGGGTCCAGAGCAGATCGGCGCTCGCCGGCATCGCGCCATATCTCGCCTGCCAAGCGCCGTCGCTCTGGAGGAATTGCAGTCGCAGGGACTCGTGATGCGCCACCACGGCCTCGACCGCCGGCGCCAACACCCGCCAGTCGAGCCGTGCCGACGGCACCAGCATCAACGCCTGATTCCAGTGATGCCGTTCGCCGGCGTCCTCGGCAAAGAAGCGGCGCTGGATCGGCAACAGCGGCACCGGATCACCATCGCGCGCGAGCGGCTCGGCGAAGACGACCGCCGCCCGATCGCGGCGCGCGACCTGCGCCAGCCCTTGCAGCGTCTGATGCCGGAACAGGTCGCGCGGCTCGATGGCAAGCCCGCGCTGGCGCGCACGTCCGACCACCTGCAATGAAATGATGGAATCGCCGCCGAGCTCAAAGAAGTTATCGGTCAGCCCGACCCGCGAATGGCCGAGCAATTCAGCCCAGATCGCCGCCAGCTCCAGCTCAGCCGGGGATTGCGGTGCGACGTAGTCGGCCTCAGCAGACAACTGCTCGGGCGCCGGCAAGGCGTCGCGATCGACCTTGCCATGCGCCGTGAGCGGCATCCGCGACATCAGTACGATGCGCGCCGGAACCATGTAGTCCGGCAGTTCCTCGGACAACGCCGCGCGCAGCCCGGTCTCGTCGAGGCCATCCTCGCCGCAGGCGTAGCCGATGAGCTGCTGGCGTCCGCCGATCTCGCGTGCCACCACCACCGCCGACTGAACACCCGCCTGCCGCGTCAGCCGCGCCTCGACCTCGCCCGGCTCGATGCGGAAGCCGCGGATCTTGAGCTGGTGGTCGGACCGGCCGACATAGTCGATGACGCCATCGGCGCGCCAGCGCGCCAGATCGCCGGTGCGATACAGCCGCGTGCCCGGTGCGCCGAACGGATCGGGGATGAAGCGCTCCGCCGTCAACGCCGGCCGATTCCAATAGCCGGCCGCGAGCCCCTCGCCGCCGATGTGAAGCTCGCCGGTGACGCCGACCGGAACGATGTTGAGATCGCCGTCGAGAACATAGGCCGAGCGCCGGCCGACCGGACGGCCGATCGGCGCATAGGCGCAGTCGATCTCGGCATCGACGTCGACCTTCCAGACCAGCGGCGTGACCACTGTCTCCGTCGGACCATAGCCGTTGATCAGCTTGCGCGGCCGCAGCGCCTGCCTGACCTTGTCGAAGCCCGATTTGGGCATGGCCTCGCCGCCGAACGAATACAGCGACACGGGCGGCGGATCGCCGCGCCACGCCGCGAAGTCGGCGAGTTGCTGCAGATAGGCCGGCGGAAAGCCGGCATTGGTCACGCGCTCCGCGCCCATCACGTCGAGCGTCTTCTCCGCCGACCAGAGATCGGCGTCACGCATCACCAAGGTCGCGCCGCAGCTCAGCGCGGTCCACAACCGCTCATGCGCGCCGTCGAAGGTGAAGGAGAGGAAGTGCAGCTCGCGCGACTGCCGGTCCATCTCGTAGAGACCTGCGGTGGCGTCGCAATGCATCGCGAACGGTCCGTGCGCGACCGCGACGCCCTTCGGCACGCCGGTGGAGCCGGACGTATAAATCACATAGGCAAGGCTCTGCGGATGGACATCGACCGTCGGGTCGGTCGCCGTCGTCTCGGCCGGCATCGCGGTGAGATCGACGACCGCGATGCCCGGCATCGGCGGCCATTGCGATCGTCCCGCCGCATCGACAAGCACGACGCGCGCGCCGGCATCCCGAACGGTGGCGGCGAGCCGCGCCGGCGGATGATCGGGATCGAGCGGCAGATAGGCCGCGCCGGCCTTCAGGACGGCAATAAGACTTGCGACGAGATCGGGCGAGCGCTGCATCGAGAGTCCGACGAGATTGCCGGGACGAACGCCGAGCGCCAACAGATGCTGCGCGATCGCGTTGGCGTGGCGATCGAGCGCCTGATAGGTGATCGTCTCGGTCCCGAATACCAGAGCTGTCGCGCCCGGCCTCTCCTTTGCGTGCCGCGCGAGCATCCGGTGCACCGGCTGGAACCCCGCGAGTGCGGGCGCGCAGGCATTCCACTGCCTGACGTCGTCGCACTGCCGGTCCGACAACAGCTCCAGCGCCGCGATCCGCTGCATGGGATCCGCAACCGTTGCCCGCAGGATCGTCAGCCAATGCCCGGCGAGCCGTGCGATGGTCGACCGGTCGAACAGCGCGGTGGCAAAGGAGAACAGCGCCGAGACGTCTCCCGACGGCGCTTCCTCGCTATCGAGCGCGAGGTCGAATTTCACCGTCTCGATCTCTGCCGCGATCGTCTCGATCTGCAGTTCGGACGCAGCCGGCGCATGTGCCGCCTCGCGCCGATGCTGATGGTTGTAGAGCACCTGGAACAGGGGCGTCTGGCTCTGGCTGCGCTGCGGCTGCAGCACGTCCAGCAGCCGCTCGAACGGAAGATCCCGGTGATCCTGGGCCTCGAGCGAGGCCTCGCGCAGGGCGTGAATGACGTCGGCGATCGTGCTCCGGCTGTCGATGCGCGTGCGCAGCACCTGGGTGTTGACCAGCAGCCCGATCAGCCGCCGCGTTTCCGACCGGTCGCGATTGGCGAGCGGAACGCCGACGCAGATGTCGCCCTGCCCACTGTAACGATAGAGCACCAGCTTCAGCGCCGCGAGCAGCACGACGAACAGCGTCGTGTGATGCTGTCGGGCGAGCCCGCGCAGACGATCGGAAAGCTCGGCGCCGAGCGACTGGCGTATGGCATCGCCGGATTGGTCGGTCTGGGCCGATCGGGGGCGATCGAACGGCAGTTGTAGCATGGCCGTGTCGTGCAGCCGGTCGGTCCAGTACCGGAGTTGCCGCTCCTCCTCGACGGCACCGAGCCGCAGTCGCTGCCAGGCGGCGAAATCGGCGTAGTCGATCTCGAGCGCCGGCAGTGAGGCGGTCTCGCCGCGGACGGCAGCGCGATAGAGCTGCCAGAACTCCTCGGTGAGAACCTGCATCGACCAGCCATCGGCGACGATGTGGTGCAGCGTGACCGAGAGGATATGCTCGTGCTCGCCGAGCCCGAGCAGCGCCGCGCGCAGCAGCGGTCCGGATTCGAGATCGAACGGCAGCGCCGCTTCCTCACGCAGCAGCCGGCGCGCCTGCTGCTCGCGATCGTCGCCCGCAATCTCGATACGGCGAAGCGCGACCGGCGCCGGCTTGCCTACGATCTGCTCCGGCTCGCCGCCGTCCTGCCGGAACGTGGTGCGGAGCGCGGCATGGCGCATGACGAGTCCGTCGAGCGCCTTGTGGAGCGCAGCGGCGTCGAGACGACCCCGCAGGCGGATCGCGACCGGCATGTTGTAGGCGGAGCCGCCCGGATCCATCCGCCACAGGAACCAGAGGCGGGCCTGCGCGAACGACAACGGCGCGCGCTGCAGATGCTGGCGCGCGATCGGCAAAATCGACAGATCGATGCCCTTGGCCGCCAACTGCGTGAGGAAGGCGCGCTGCTTCGGCGCATCGAGACGCGCCAACCGGCGCGCGATCTCGCTGAGCTGCTGGGTCTGAAGTCCCGACTGATCATTCATTGGCGAACTCGACTTCCTCAAGCAGATCGAACATGGCGGCGATGTCGTCGCTGCGCCTGCTCGTCGGCGGTTCCGCGGCGAGCGCGGACGCCATGGCCTCGACCGTGGTCAGCTCGAACAACCGCTTCAGCGGCAGCTCCCGCGCAAGATCGCGCTTGATGCGGCCGACGAGCTGGACGGCCACCAGCGAGTCGCCGCCGAGCTCGAAGAAGTTGTCGGTGACGCCGACCTCCGGCCTGTGCAGCAGCTCGGCCCAGATCGTCGCGAGCGCCGCCTCGGTCGGATTGCGCGGGCCGACTCGGTGCGCCCCCGGCGGCTTCGCGTCCGGCCGCGGCAGCGCCTTGCGGTCGATCTTGCCGTTCGGGTTCAGCGGCAGTTCCGGCAGCACGATCACGCGCGACGGCACCATGTAGTCCGGCAGCGCCGTTGCGAGCGCGGCGCGGAGGTCACTGCCATCGAGCGATGCCTCGCCGCTGACATAACCGACCAACTGACGGCCGCCGCCGAGCTCCTGCGCGACGACGACGCTGTCGCGCACGCCCGGCAGCTCCCGCAGCCGCACCTCGATCTCGCCGAGCTCGATCCGATGTCCGCGGATCTTCACCTGATGATCGGCGCGGCCGACATAGTCGAGCACACCGTCGGCTCGCCAGCGCGCGAGGTCGCCGGTCCGGTACAGCCGCGCACCGTCGCTGCCGAACGGATCCGGAATGAAGCGCTCGGCACTCAGCGCAACGCGTTTCCAATAGCCGCGCGCGAGTCCGTCACCGCCGATGAAGAGCTCGCCGGTGACGCCGACCGGCGCCAGGTTGAGTTCGCCGTCGAGCACGTACAGCCGGGTGTTGCCGATCGGGCTGCCGAGCAACGGCACCGGATTCGTCGCATCGAGGCGGCGACGCGCCGACCATACCGTGGTCTCGGTCGGCCCATACAGGTTCCAGACCTCGCTGCTCAGCGCGCTGAGCCGCCGCGCCAGATCCGAGGCCAGCGCCTCCCCGCCGCACAGCAGGCGGCAGCCTTTCGGAAGCCATGGAGCGGTTTCGCTGGTATTGGCCGCATCGTGATCGAGCAGCATGCGCCAGCTCGACGGCGTCGCCTGGATCATGGTCACGCCGTGCCGTGCGACCAGCGCCTTGAGCGCCGCCGGATCATGGGCCGCGGCGCGGTCGGCGAGCACGATCCGGGCGCCATGGGCCAGCGGCAGCCACAGCTCCAGCACGGCGATGTCGAAGGACAACGAGGTCAGCGCCAGCACGCGGTCGTCGGCCGCGATGCCCGGCTGTTCGGCCATCGTCGCCAGGAAGTTCGTCACCGCGGCGTGGCGCACCATCACGCCCTTGGGGAGCCCGGTCGAGCCGGAGGTGTAGATGACGTAGGCGAGGTTCTCGGGGTGCACGTCGACGGAAAGATCATCGGTCTGGCCGAGGCCATCGCCGGCCGCCACGTCGAGCAGCCAGGCCTCGGCATCGCTCCGGGCCAGCACCGGCGCGAACCGGTCATGCAGCGTGGCCTGTGTCAGCAGCAGTTTGGCGCCGCTGTCGTTCAGCATGTGCGTGAGACGCTCGGACGGATAGTCCGGATCGAGCGGCAGATAGGCCGCGCCCGCCTTGAGCACCGCGAGCAGCGCCACCATCATCGTGACGCCGCGCTCCAGCGCCAGCCCGACCACCACGTCCGGCCCGACACCACGATCCCGGAGCCGCCGCGCCAGCCGGTTCGCCCGTGCATTCAGCGCGCCGTAGCTGATCATCTCCTGCCCATGCACCAGTGCGACCGCATCGGGAGCTCGCGCCACATGGGCCTCGAACTGCCGGTGCACGCAGAGCACATTTGCATCGTTGGTCGCCGTCGCGTTCCAGGCCCGCAGCAGCCTCGCGCGATCATCCACTGGAACGACGTCGATCCGGCGCACCGGCGTGTGCGGCGCCGCTTCCAGCGCAAGCGCCAGCTGCTCGAGCGAGTGCTGCATCATCGCGCCGACCCGCTCGGGCGCGACCGGCGCCACGGCCTGGACCGTCAGGTGAAGCCCATGGCCGTCGTCGTCTACCGCCAGCATCAGCGGATAATTGGTACGCTCCTCGCCACCGAGCCATTCGACGCCTTGCAGGGACTCTGCATCTGTCCGCGCATCCTGTCTCCTGCCGTGCCGATAGTTCAGGATCGCAGAGAACAGCGGCGTCGGCGGCGCGACGCCGCTGCAGCGCTGGGCCATTGCCAGCGAGGCATGCTCATGCGCCATCAGCTCCGCCAGCCGCCCGTGCGCTGCGCGAACGCTTTCCTCAACGGACGTGCCGTCGAGATCGAGCCGCAACGGCAGCGTGTTGATGAACAGGCCCAGGCTGCGGCCGGTATCGTGGCCGGCCTGCATGCGGCCGAGCAGCACGGTGCCGAACACGACCTGATCACGTCCGCTGCTGCGCGCCAGCACCTGGCCCCAGGCGACATGACAGAGGCTGGCGAGGCTCGCGCCAAGGCGCCGCGCCTGCGCGCGCAGCCGCGCGTCGAGCGTAGCCGGCACGGGCAGCCTTGCCTCGCGCGCGCCGTCGCCGTTGCTGCGGACCTCCATCAATCCGAATGGTGCCGTCGGCGCATCGATGTCGCCGAGCATGCTGCGGAAGAAGCGCTGCTGCGCATCCTGCCCTCCGGCCTTGCGGGTCTCGGCCACGAGGTTGCGGAACGGAATCGGTGGAGGGAGAGCGCTGCGGCGGCCCGCCAGGATCAGTTGCACTTCCTCGTGCAGCGCCTGCAGAGTGGTATGGTCGCCGACCATGTGATGCAGCAGGACCAGCAGCAGCAGGCGATCATTTCGTGGGTCGCGGGCGACAATGAGACGCAGCAATGGCGCCTGGGTCAGGTCGAGCCGGCAGGACCTCGGATCGAAGCGGCGCGCCAGTTCGACCTGGGCCGGCTCGTTGCCTTCGAGCTCAACTTCGGTGACGCTTAGCGGTGCCTGGCGCCAGACCACCTGCGCCGGCACCGACAGCCCATCCCAGAGGAACGACGTCCGCAGGACGTCATGCCGGTCGATCACGTCCTGAACGGCCGCAAGATAGCGATCCAGCAGATCACGGCCCGCAAATGCCATCTGCGCGACCAGCACGTAGGGGTCGCCCTCGGTCGCGAGCAGATGATGGAACAGGATTCCCTCCTGCAACGGCGACAGCGCGTAGATGTCCTGGACGTTGGCGACGCCGCCCGGCACACGGCCCACCACGCGGTCGATCTCGCCCTGGCTCAGCGCGATCAGCGGCAGCATGTCCGGCGTGATGACCGGGCTCTGCGCCGTGATCGGGTTGTCAGGAATTGCGGTCTCCTCGCTTTGCCGCAGGCTGGCCGCGAGATCGCGCAGCACCGGCTTGGCGAACACCATCTGCGCATCGATCGTCAGCGCATGGCGCTTCAGCCGGTCCAGCATGCGGACGACGAGCAGCGAATGGCCGCCGAGCTCGAAGAAATGATCGTTGCGACCGACGCGCTCGATGCCCAGCAGCTCGCGCCAGATAGCAGCGAGGACCTGCTCGATCTCGCCGTGGGGCGGATCATAGGCGCCACGGCCGAACGCCTCGTCGTCCGGCGCCGGCAGCGCCTGCCGGTCGACCTTGCCGTTGGGTGTCAGCGGAAACGCATCGAGGCGAACGATCGCCGAGGGAACCATGTAGTCCGGAAGACACGCCTGCAAATGCGTGCGCAGGCGCGCAGCCCATGCGCTGGGATCACCTGCATCGTCCGCCGGCACCACATAGGCGACGAGCGTGAGATCGCCCTGCGCATCGCGCCGCGCCAGCACCGCCGAGTCCCGCACTCCGGCCTGCGCATTCAGCCGATGCTCGATCTCGCCGAGCTCGATGCGGAAGCCGCGGATCTTCACCTGATGGTCGTTGCGGCCCAGGAATTCGATGTTGCCGTCGGCGAGATGGCGGCCGAGGTCACCGGTTCGATACATCCGCGCGTCGGACGACAGCCCGAACGGATCCACGGCAAAGCGCTGCGCCGACAAATCGGGACGGTTGAGATAGCCGCGGGCAACCCCTGCCCCGCCGATCCAGATCTCGCCGACGGCACCGCGCGGCACCGGCATGCCCTGGGCGTCGAGCAGATAGATCCGCGCGTTGGCGATCGGGCGACCGATTGGGACGACACCGCCGGCGAAGCCGGGCGGACGGCGCCATGCGGTGGCGCAGACGGTTGTTTCCGTCGGGCCGTAGGCGTTGAAGACCGCGATCTCCGACGGCAGGGCCTCGAACAGCTCCGGCTTTGGCAACTCGCCAGCGAGAACGAGCACGTCGAGCCCGGAGAGCCGCGCGAGGTCCGAGCGGCCCTGCAGCATCGCCGGCGGCAACGTGGCATGGGTGATGCGATGTTCGGCGAGATAGTTCACCAGCTCCGCCGCATCGCGGTGCTCGCGGCTTCCGAGCAGATGCAGTTCGGCGCCGGCGCAAAGCGCCATGACGATGTCCCACACGCTCGCGTCGAAGCTGAAGGAGGCGAATTGGGCGATCCGGCTGTGCGGACCGGTGTCGAACAGCCCGATCTGGGCCTGCGCGAGATTGACCAGG
Organism: Bradyrhizobium sp. SZCCHNRI3052; assembly: GCF_032484895.1. NCBI lineage: Bacteria > Pseudomonadati > Pseudomonadota > Alphaproteobacteria > Hyphomicrobiales > Nitrobacteraceae > Bradyrhizobium > Bradyrhizobium sp. SZCCHNRI3052. The sequence continues at coordinate 228,568 of NZ_JAUETW010000010.1, forward strand.
CCGTGGTGCTCGATCATCACGCCCTTCGGCTGTCCGGTCGAGCCCGAGGTATAGATGACATAGGCGAGGCTGCGCGGCGTCAGGCCACGGGCAACAACATCCGGTGCGCCCTCCGGCAGCCCGCTCCAGGCCGGCGCATCGCTCTCCACATCCACGACCGGACATGCCACGCTGCCGAGCGTACTGGCGCTCGCGCCGTCACAGAGCAGCAGCGTCGGCCGGGCATCGGCCACGGTCTCGCGCAGCCGCTGCGGCGGATAGGTGGGATCCAGCGGCAGATAGGCCGCTCCCGCTTTGAGGACCGCGAGCACGCTGACGATCGCATCGATGCCGCGCTGCTGGCAGATCGCGATCAGCCGGTCCGGACCAGCGCCCAGCGCGACGAGATGATGCGCGAGGCGATTGGCGCGCAGCTCGAGCTCGCGATAGGTCAGGTTGACCTCGTCATGGACCAGCGCCACCGCCGACGGCCGGCGGCGCGCCTGCTCGGCAACGAGATCCTGAATGCAGCAGTCAGGCGGCGTGAACGAGCGCGTGCGATTCCAGTCATCCAGCAGCAGCGCACGTTCCTCGGCTGGCAGCAGCTCGATGCGATCGACCGGCTGGCTGGTGTCGGCGACCATGGCGCGCAGCACCGCCAGCAGATAGGTGCGATAGCGCTGCACGGTCTCGGCGTCGAACAGCGCCGTCGCGTAGTTGATCTTGCCGGAGATGCGTCCACCGCTCTCACTGAGATCGAGCTCGAGATCGAACTTGATCTTGTGCTGCTCGGTCGCAAGGCGCTCGACCGCCAGGCCGGGCAGCGCCAATGAGCCGATATCATCGCTCTGCCATGCGAACACCACCTGGAACACGGGCGTGTATTCCGGATGCCGCGGGGGTTGGAGCGCCTCGACAAGATGCTCGAACGGCAGGTCCTGATGATCCTGCGCCGCAAGGACGGCCGTCTTCACCCGCTCGATCAACTCGGCCACAGCAGGACCGCCCGAGAGGTCGAGCCGCAGCGCCAGCATGTTGACGAAGAAGCCGGCCAGGCCTTCGAGCTCCGAACGCATCCGATTGGCGGTCGGCGTGCCGATGACGAGATCCTGCTGGCCGGCCAACCGCGACAGCACGAGGGCCCAGGCGGCCAGCACGATGACGAACGGGGTGGCGCCGAGCGCGATGCTCAATTGCCTGATATCGGCCGAAAGACCGTCGTCGATCTCGACAGGCACCGCGGCGCCGGCGTTGGATCGCGGTGCAGATCGCGCCCGGTCCGTCGGCAGTGCCAGCAAGGACGGCGCGTCGCGCAGCACGGCGATCCAATGATCGAGCTGCCGCTGCAGCCGATCTGCCGTCAGCGAATGGCGCTGCCATGCTGCATAGTCCGGATACTGAATCGCCAGCGGCGGCAACGGATCATTGCCGCCTGCAACGAAGGCGGCATACAGCGCCGAGAGCTCGCGGACGATGACGCCCATCGACCATCCGTCGGAGATGATGTGATGCTGGCTGAGCAGAAGGACATGATCATCATCGCCCAGGTCGATCAAATGGCTGCGGATCAATGGACCCCGCGCAAGATCGAACGGCGCGCGCGTACACTCATTCAGCAGATCGGCCAGCCGCGTTTCGCGGTCCGGCCGCCCGCGAAGATCGTGCACCTCCAGCGGCAGGCTGGTGTCCGGCGGCAACAGCGCGACCCGCGGCTCGCCCTGCTCGGCGACGAAGACCGTCCGCAGCGCCTCGTGGCGGGAGAACAGCCGGTCGAGGCTGCGGCGCCATGCGCCGATGTCGAGCCGGCCGCGCAGCCGCAGCGCCACATCGATGTGATAGTTGGTACTTCCATTCTCGAGCTGGGCCAGCAGCCAGAGCTGCTGCTGCGCGAAGGAGAGCGGCAGCGAGCCCCCGCGATCGGCGATCGGGATCGTGTTTGTATCGCGTCTGGGGACATTGCGGCCGCGCTGTCGCGCGCGCGATGCCAACCGGCGCAGCGCCTCCGGATCGAGGTTGTGCAGAAGAGGCTGTCCTGATTGTCCGCTCATGATAGCTCCGCTGTCATCAGGTCCTCGAGTTCACCTTCGGCGAACTGCTGCTCGATCAGTCTGATGGAGAGGACGCGCGCGAACTCCGCCAATTCCGGATGAACGAACAGCTCGGACAATCGCATCGATGTGCCGAACTCCTGCGCGACACGGCTGAGCAGCCGTACCGCCAGCAGAGAGTGGCCGCCGAGATTGAAGAAGTGATCGCCCCGCCCGACCCGGTCGAGGCCGAGCAGCTCCGCCCAGATGCCGGCCAGCGTGATCTCGATCTCGCCGACCGGAGCTTGATAGTGGGCCCCCGCGTCGCCTTGTGAGGCCAGCGGCAGCGCCTTGCGGTCGACCTTGCCGTTCGGCGTCAGCGGCAGCCGCGGCAGCACGATGACGCGCAACGGCACCATGTAGTCCGGCAGCGCCGTCGCGAGCGCCGCGCGCAGCTCGCCGCCATCGAGCGCGCACTCACTGCCGACATAGCCGATCAGGTTGCTACCGCCACCGACATCCTGCGCGACCACGACGCTGTCGCGGACGCCGGGCAGCGCGCGCAGCCGCGCCTCGATCTCGCCGAGCTCGATGCGATGCCCCCGTATCTTGACCTGGTGATCGGCGCGGCCGACATAGTCGAGCGCGCCATCGGCACGCCAGCGCGCCAGGTCGCCGGTCCGGTACAGCCGCGCACCGGGGCCGCCGAACGGATCCGGAATGAACCGCTCCGCGCTGAGCCCGGGCCGCTTCCAATAGCCGCGCGCCAACCCCTCGCCGCCGATGAACAGTTCGCCGGCCACCCCGGGCGGCGCCAGATTGAGATTGGCGTCGAGCACGTAGAGCGTGGTATTGCCGATCGGACCACCGAGCACCGGCATGGGATCATTGCAATCGAGCCGGTGGCGCGCAGACCACACCGTGGTCTCGGTCGGCCCATACATGTTCCAGACCTCGCCGCTCAGCGCGACGAGCCGCCGTGCCAGATCGGGAGCCAGCGCCTCGCCGCCGCTGAGCACGCGACAGCGACGAGGCAGCGCGGCGGCCCCGTCATGATCGAGCAGCATGCGCCAGCTCGACGGTGTCGCCTGGATCAAGGTCACGCCGTGCCTGGCCACGATCGCCTTCAGCGCCGTCGGATCCTGCGCGGAGGCGCGGTCGGCCAGCACGATACGGGCCCCCCGGGTCAGCGGCAGCCACAGCTCCAGCACCGCGATGTCGAACGACAGCGAGGTCAATGCCAGCACGCGGTCGTCCGATGCGATCCCCGGCTGCTCGGCCATCGTCGCCAGAAAATTCGTCACTGCGCCGTGACGCACCATCACGCCCTTGGGCAGGCCGGTCGAGCCCGAGGTATAGATGACGTAGGCGAGGCTCTCCGGATGAATGGCGAGGTCGAGGTTGCCGGCGTCGCCTCCATCGTCGATGCGATCGAGCAGCCAGGCTTCGGCTCCGCTGTCGGCCAGCGCGGGCGTGAACCGATCTTGCAGCTCGGCTTGCGTGAGCAGCAGTCTTGCGCCGCTGTCGCCGAGCATGTGGGCAAGACGCTCGGCCGGATAGTCCGGATCGAGCGGCAGGTAGGCGGCGCCGGCCTTCAGCACGGCGAGCAGCGCCACAATCATCTCGGCGTCGCGCTCCAGCGCCAGTCCAACCACGACATCGGCGCCGATCGCGCGCGCGCGCAGTCGCCGCGCCAGCCGGTTTGCCCGCGCATTCAGTTCGCCGTAGCTGATTCGGCGGTCGCCGCAGACGATCGCAACCGCGTCCGGGACGGCCTTCGCCCGCGCCTCGATCTGCGCCACGAGGCCAGGCGCCGCGCCGATCGACGACGGTCGGCGTGACGTCTCGCCGATCGCAGCTCCGCTCCAGCGCAGGACGCACGCCAGCGCCTCTCCGTCGACCATGCGAAGGCTGCCGGTCGGACGGGTGGCATCCGCCGAAATCCGCGTCAGCCAGTCTCGCAACGACGCGCTCACCCGGCGAACCGCATGGTTGTCCAGTTGCGCGCGATCGTAGTTGAAGTCGAGGCGCAGGCCCTCGGGTCCATCGAACACGATGACCGCGATCGGATAGTTGGTCGGCGTCACGTGTTCGACCCGCCCGATCTGCGGCCCGGCACCGTCGCGCGCGGTGAGCGACTGATCGATCGGATAGTTCTCGAATACCATCAGGCTGTCGAACAGCGGCTGCCCGGCCCTGCCGGCCAGACGCTGGATCTCGTGCAGCGGCAGCCACTCATAGTCGCGCGCCGCGACGCTCTGCGCCTGAAGGGCGCGCAGCCAGTCGCCGGTCGCGGTCTGCGGATGCGCGCGATCGATCAGCGGCAGCGTGTTGATGAAGAGGCCGACCATGTTCTCGGCGCCGGCAAGCTCGGCCGGACGGCCCGAGACCGTGACGCCAAAGCAGACCGCGCTTTGCCCGGTATATTGCCGCAGCAATTGGGCCCAGGTCCCCTGCAGCAGCGTATTCATCGTGATGCGCTGCTGCGTCGCGAACCGCCGCAGGCGAGCCGCGAGATCACCGTCCACGCGCAGCGTCAGCCGGCCATGGCCGCTCGCAGCGTCGATCGCGCGGCTCGCACGCAAGGCGTCGGCGAGCGGCGTGGGCTCGAAATCGCGCAGCGTCTCGCGCCAGAAATCAGCGGCTGCCGCCTGGTCGCGCGTCTGCAGCCAGGCGATGTAGTCGCGGTAGCCGCCTTGCGCCGCCGACGGCGCGGCGCCGCTGATCTGCTGCAGCACATCGGCGAGCAGCCGCGCCGAGCTCCAGCCGTCGATCACGATGTGATGATGCGTCCAGATCAGCCACAGCCTGTCTTCGCCGAGCCGGATCAGCCGCAGCCGCTGCAGCGGCGGCCGGGTAATGTCGAAGCCGAGTTCGCGCTCGCGCCGTGCCGCCTCCGCAAGCGCCGCATCGATCTCCGCCGCCGCAGCCCCGCCCGTGATACGGCTGCGCCAATCCTCGTCGACGACGGGCACGTCGAGCTGCCGGTAGACGATCTGCTGGGCTGCTCCGGACAATTGTTGCCAGGCGAACCCGGTCCGCAGCACCGCATGCCGCGCACTCGCCGTCTGCCATGCCGCACGCAACCGCGCCGGCGTCACACCTCGAAGCTCGATCGAGAGCTGGTTGACATAGACGTCATCAGCGCCGTCGCGCAGCGCATGGAACAGCAAGCCCTGCTGCATCGGCGACAGCGGGTAGATGTCCTCGACGGAGCGACAGTCAACGGTCGCGCAGAGCCGGTCGAGCGCCGCCTGATCGAGCCCCGCGAGCGGAACGTCGGACGGCGTGAGACCGCCGGCGCCGCGGAGGCAATGATCGACGAGACCATGCAGCGCCGCGCGATAGAGCTCGGCGAGCCGTTCCACGGTCGCGCGCCGATACCGCCGGCTTCCATAGCGGAAGCCGAGCCGCAGCCGCCCGTCACGCACCTCGCCGTTGATGCTGAGCCAGGCCCGCAACGGCGTGTCGGCGGCCCGCATCGATCCCGGATTCTCCGCCGCGATCCGGTACGGCGCGGCCGCACCGAGCTGGCCGTCGAAGCGGCCGAGATAGTTGAAGACGATACGCGGGTTCGGCGTCGCCGCCAGCGCGTCGCGATGCTCTTTCGCGCCGAGATAACGCAGGACGCCATAGCCGAGCCCGCGATCGGGCATGGCGCGCAGCGTCTCCTTGACGCGGGTGATGAGCGCACGATCGGTCTCGCTGCCGCCGTCGAGACGCACCGGGAATGCGCTCGTGAACCAGCCCACCGTCCGCGTGAGATCGACGTCCGCGAAGACATCCTCGCGGCCGTGGCCCTCCAGCTCGATCACGACGCCTTCGATCCCGCTCCAGCTCCAGAGCGCGCGTGCCAGCGCGGCCAGCAGCAGGTCGTTGACCTGCGTGCGATAGGCCGCAGGCGCGGCATCGAGCAGCCGTTCGGTCAGCTCCGCCTCGAGGTTCAGCACGACCTCCTCGGCGTCGGCCTCGACGTCGGTGCCACCATGAGCGTCGTCACAGGGCAACTCGCTGCCGCGGGAGGACGCGAGCCAGAACGGCAGTTCGCCTGCGAGCCGATCGGAGGCCGCATGCGCGCGCAGTCGCTGCGCCCAGGAAGACGGCGCGGAGCTCGTGGGCGGCAGGCTGACGGCGGCCTCCTGCCCCGCCGCCTGTTCGTAGGCCGACGCGATGTCCTCGAGCAGGATCCGCCATGACACGCCATCGACGGCGAGATGATGGATGGCGACCAGCAGCCGCTGGCTGCCGTCGCGCATGTCGAATCCGACGGCGCGCAGCAGAGATCCCGATGCCAATGACAGGCTCGCCTGCGCCCCCGACGCGATCGCGCTGACGTCGGACGGCTCGACTGCCGTGCGGAGCCAAAGCAGCTCAGGCGCAGCAGGCAGGTCGGACGGCACCGCCTGCCATTCACCCGCGATCCGCCGATACGTCATGCGAAGCGCATCGTGATGCCTCACGACGGCAGCGAGCGCCCGCTGCAGCACGCTCCAGTCGATCCGGTCCCGCGGGATCAGCAGCACCGCCTGGTTGAAGTGATCGCGGTTGGAGATTGCCTCGGCAAAGAAGCGCAATTGGATCGGCAGCAGCTCCGCAGCGCAGGCGTTCATTGCGTTGCGTGCTGCTGCCGGCGGCGTCATGGCCGGCGCGGAGGTGGTCGCAACCACACCGGCCAGCGCCGCTATCGTCTGCTGCGCGAACATCTGCTTCGGCGTCAGCATGACGCCGCGCTTGCGCAGCCGTGCAATGATCTGCAGGCTGAGGATGGAGTCGCCGCCGAGCTCGAAGAAATTGTCATTGCGGCCGATCCGCTCGCGGCCCAGCACGTCCTGCCAGACAGCGGCGATGGCCTGCTCCACCGCGCCGACCGGGGCGACATACGACAGCACGGCGTCATCGTCCGGCTGCGGCAGCGCCGCGCGGTCGAGCTTGCCATTGGCGGTCAGCGGCAGCCGCTCGAGCACGACGATGCGCGACGGCACCATGTAGTCCGGCAGCATCGCCGAGAGTTGCTGCCGCAGCGCCTCCGGCTGCAACACGACGCCGGCCGCGGCGACGCAATAAGCCACGAGCTCCTGGCGTTCCTGCTCGGCGTCGACGGCGCGCGCCACGACGGCGGCATCGGCGACGCCGTTCAACGAGGAGACGGCGCGGCTGATCTCGGCGGGTTCGACGCGGTAGCCGCGCAGCTTCACCTGATCATCGCGCCGGCCCAGGAACACGATCCGGCCCGCTCGATCACAGCGCACCAAATCGCCGGTCCGGTAGAGGCGTTCGCCTGCAGGTCCGAACGGATCGGGAATGAAGCGCTCGGCCGCCTGTCCAGGCGCACCGCGATAGCCGCGCGCCAGCCCGGCGCCGCCCAGATAGAGTTCACCGGCGACTCCGGCCGGGACGATATTCAACGCATCGTCGAGAACGTAGGCGCGCAGGTTCGCAAGCGGCAATCCGACCGGCAGCACACCTTTGGCTTCGGCGTCCGTCCACTCATGGGTCGTCACGCCGACCGTCGTCTCGGTCGGGCCGTAGTGATTGACGATCCGGCAGTGCGGCCGCAGCCGGCGGACCTCTTCGATCAAGCCGGGATCGCAGGCCTCGCCGCCAAGGATCAGCACGTCGCGCGGCAGAACGTCGGCCGAGCGCCGTGCCCGCAACAGGCCGCGCAGATGGCTCGGCACGATCTTGAGGACGCCGACCTCGCCGTCGCGCATCGCTTGCGCAAACGCATCCGCATCGAAGGCGGCATCGGCCGGCAGCAGATTCAAGGTCACGCCGCTCGCAAGCGCGCCAAACAGCACGGTATGGCCGAGATCGGCGGCGACCGTCGAGACCATCGCCATGCCGGCGCCGGCGCGCGGCTGCAGCCGGGACAACAGCGCCTGAACGTAGTTGGCGAGCGCGCCGTGCGACACGGCGACGCCCTTGGGCGCACCGGTCGAGCCCGACGTGTAGATGATGTAGGCGGTCTGCGCTGGATGCGGCCGCGGGGCATCGAACGCGCCGGAGGACGCATCGCCGCGCAGTTCACCGTCGAGCGTATGACACTCCAGCGCCCTCGCCGCAGCCAAGTGCTCGCCGGTTGCGACCAGCGTGCCGATGCCGCCGCCACGAAGGATGCGATCGACGCGCGCCACCGGCCATGCCGGATCGAGCGGCACTGCGGAGCCGCCCGCCTTGAGGACGCCGAGCAGCGCCGCGACGAAGGCCGGCGACCGCTCGATCCACAGCGCCACCGGCGCCTCGCGCGTGATGCCGGCCGCGACGAGCACACCCGCGATGTGGTCCGACCAGCGCACGAGCTCGGCTGCGCTGACGGTGTCCCGTCCCTGGCGCAGCGCGATCCGATCATCGCGGCGCGCGAGCGCAACACCGATCAGATCGAGGATGTCGGTCGCGGGGAAGCTCGTCGCCTCCGCCACGACGGTCTGCTCGACGCCGCGCGCGATCGCGAAGTCGCGCAGCGGCCGGTCGGTGGCGGCCGCGATCTGCCGCAGGAAATCGACGAGCTGGTTCCCGATCCGCTCGACCGTCGTCACGTCGAACAGATCGGTTGCGAAATTCAGGCTCGCATTCATGCCCGTCGGGCCGTCGACGATGTCGAGCGCGAGATCAAAATGCGAGCCGGCGAGATCGACGATGCGTGGCTGGGCGTGCAGGCCATCGCCGAGCGCAAGTCCGTCAGGCGCGGCCATGTAGTTGAACTTGACCTGGAACAGCGGATTGTGGCCGCCGGAGCGAGTCGGCTTCAGCGCGTCGACGAGACGGTCGAACGGCAGATCCTGATGCGCCAGCCCGGAAATCACCTCCTCCTTCGCCCGCGCCAGCAGCTCGGCGAAGCTCATGCCGTCGGTCACGTCGGCCCGCAGCACCAGCGTATTGACGAAGCAGCCGATCAGCGACGCCAGCTCGGCCTGGCGGCGCCCGGCGACGGGCACACCGACGCGCAGGTCGGAGCGGCCGGAGTAGCGGAACAGCAGCAGCTGATAGGCGGCGAGCAGCAGCATGAACATGCTGACGCGATGCTCCCTGGCGAGCGCGCGGAGCCTCAGCACCAGATCTGGCGCGATCTCCACGTGGATGGTGTCGCCGCGATAGCTCTGTACGGGCGGCCGCGGCCGGTCGAACGGCAATGCAAGCGGCGTATCCGCATCACCGAGCCGCTCGCGCCAGTAGGAGAGCTGCTGCGCGGCCTCGGGGCCGGAGAGCCAATCCCGCTGCCATGCGGCGTAGTCGGCATATTGGATCGCGGACGGCGGCGGCAGCGCCCCTGCCCCGCGCCGGAGCCCGTCATAGAGCGCGGCGATCTCGGCCAGCAGCACGTCGAGCGAGAGCCCGTCGGCGACGATGTGATGCGCCGACAGCAGCAGTTCGTGGCGGTCGTCCGCGAGCTGCATCAGCACGGCGCGCAGCAGCGGGCCATTGACGAGATCGAACGGCCGCGCCAGCTCCTCGCGTGTCCGCGCCGCGACGCGCGACGCGCGCTCCGCCGCCGGGCTGCGCCGCAGATCCTCGACCGCGACGGGAATGTCCGGCGACGCATGGATGACCTGCACGACGCGGCCATCCGGGGCAGAGAAGGTGGTGCGCAGCGTCTCGTGGCGGGCGACGATTTCGGTCAGCGCCTGCACCAGCCGTGCTTGATCGAGCGGGCCGTCGAAATGAACCGTGCAAGCGATGGTGTAGGCCGTGCCGGCCGGATCCATGCTCCAGAGAAACCACAGCCGCTCCTGCGCGGGTGACAGTAGCTCGCGCAGCCCCGCCGGTGCGGGCTGCAGCGGCGGGAGCATTGTCGCGTCCGCGCCGGCCGCATCGATGAGCGCTGCGAGCGCGACGAGCGTCGGCGCATCGAAGAAGCCGCGCAGCGCGAGCTCGACCCCGAACTGCTCGCGCACCATCGCCGCGATCTGAGCGGCCGCGACCGAATTGCCGCCGAGCATGAAAAAGTCGTCGTTGCGGTCGACGGTCGCGCGCCGCAGCACATCCCGCCAGATCAGCGCAAGACGGCGTTCGGTCGCCGTCGCAAGCTCCGGTGACGGCGAGGGGTCCGTCGCCTCGCGTCGCCGTTCGAACACCATGAAGCTGTCGAGCGTGCCCTGCGCCCACCTGGCGCGGCAGGCGGACCGCTGCAGCTTGCCGCTGGTGGTCAGCGGCATGCCTTGCGGGTTCAGCAGCACGACCACCGCCGGATATTCCTGCGTCTGCCGCATGACCGAATCGCCGATCGCCTTGATCAGCACGTCGGCCGGCGTTCGCCGCAGTACCGCCCTGCCGAACTCGACGGCGACGCCGATGCCTTCGACGCCATCGATCTCGACCGGGAAGGCCGCGACACGTCCCTTCCGCACCGAGGCCACCTCGGTCTCGACGGCCTGCTCCAGATCGAACGGATAGATGTTCTGGCCGCGGACGATCAGCAGATCCTTGAGCCTGCCGGTGACGACGAGATCGCCGTCGCGGACGAAGCCGAGGTCGCCCGTCCGCAGCCAGCGCGCGCCATCGCGAAGGACGAATGTCTGCTGCGTCGCCTCGGGATTGTTCCAATAGCCCTGCGCGACGCTCGGACCTGCGACCCAGATTTCGCCGACCTCATTCGTCCCGGCGTCGGCGGACGCATCGACCCTCATGATGCGCACGGCATGGCCGTCCGCCACGGCGCCGCACGCCATCAGGTCCGTGCCCTCGCCGGCCTCCGCAACGCGGCCACCCGCGAGCGCCGCGGGATCGAGCGTGTGACAAACCGCCCGGCTCGCGCGGTCGCCCGCCGTCACCAACAAGGTCGCCTCGGCCAGGCCGTAGCACGGCGTCAGCGCGCGAGGATCGAGGCCCGCCGGCCGGAAGCGCGCGGCAAATCGATCCAGCGTCGCGCGGCGCACGAACTCCGAGCCGGAGAACGCGAACCGCCATCGGCTGAGGTCCAGGCGCGCGATCGCTTCGTCCGAGATCCGGTCCGCACAGAGCGCGAACGCGAAGTCCGGCCCGCCGCTGCAGGTGCCGCCGTGGCGGTGGATGGCGTCGAGCCAGCGTCGCGGCTGCTCGAGGAAATTGCGCGGCGACATCAGCACCGCCGTGAAGCCCGTGAACAGCGGATTCAGCAATCCGCCCATCAATCCCATGTCGTGATAGAGCGGCAGCCAGCTGACGAAGACGTCGTCCCTGGTCCCGCCGAGCGCCGCTTCGATTGCGATCTCATTGGCGACCAGGTTCCGGTGAGTGACGCAGACTCCCTTCGGCTGCGACGTCGAACCCGACGTATATTGGAGGAAGGCGATCGCATCGCCGTGCAAGTCCGTCTCGCGCCAGGATGCGGCGGCATCGACCGGCACCTCGTCGACGGCAACAACATGAGCATCGGTCTCGCCGACCGAAGCGACGACGACGTCGCGAAGCCGCGCCTGGGTGAGAATGAGTCGTGGCGCCGCATCGCGCAGGATGCCATCGAGGCGGCTGGCGTAGCGCTCCTTGCCGGTCTCCGGCGGATAGGCCGGCACGGCAATGACCCCGGCATAGAGGCAGGCGTAGAATGCGACGGCATAATCCGGACCGTTCGGCAGCAGAATCACGGCGCGCTCGCCGGCACGCGCGAGCTCCTGCAGATGCGCCGCAAGCGCGCGGATGCGCCGGTCCAGCGCAGCGAATTTCAGCTCGTGGACGACATCGTCGCCTTCGATGAAGCGCAGCGCCGGATGGTCAGCACGCGAGGCGGCATGCTCGCGGAGTCGTTCGACGAGGGTCTGTGTCGGCATTTTCCAAAGGTCCGATGACAACGTGAGGATCGATGCCGCAGGCTCAATTGACGCGATGGGCTTGCGCCATCGCGACGATCACCCTGCGCGGCCCCTTGAATGGCTCGCGCGCGTGCGCCGTCAGCATGTTGTCGAGCATGACGACGTCGCCGGTCTGCCAGGGAAAGACGATCTTGTGCCGGTCGAGCACGGCTCTGACCGTGGCCAGCGTCTCGTCCTCGATCGGCGCGCCGTCGCCGTAGAACGCATTGCGCGGCAGCTCGAGCGGATCGCCGACGATGTCGAGAAGACTTTCCCGAACCTCGGGCGCGAGGCTGGAGACGTGGAACAGATGCGCCTGATTGAACCACACCATGTCCCCGGTCACGGGATGCACCGCCGTCCCCTGGCAGACCTGCCGCGTCCGTAGCTCGTCGCCATCCTTCCATTCGCAGGCGATTGCATGGGAGGCGCAATAGGCCTCGACCTCGGCCTTCGACTCCGTGCCGAACACCTGTCGCCAGTCGACATCGAGTCCACTGCCGTAGTTGCGGACATACATGACGCCCCGCTCGGCGAAGCGGTTACGGATCGCGGCCGGCATGTCGCGATGGATCGACCGGCTGTCGGCGACCGGCGTCTCACCGCCCTGCTGTGCCGCCTGCTCGCAATAGAACCAGATCTTCATCGGCCAGTCGCGCGTATAGGCCTGCTCGTTGTGCAGCGGGATGCTCTGGTGCGGCGGATATTCGGTCGAGGTGTAGACGCCGGCGCTGACCTGCGATCGGGGCGTCGAGCCGAAATCATAGGACAGCAGCGGATGGCCGAAGCTCGCGGCGAAGCTCCTGAACGCCTCGGCGCCGTCGAGATGGAAGCCACGGAAGAGAATTCCGCCGCACGCATAGAGCTGGCGCTCGATCATGTCGCGGACCTCGCTGACGGCCTCCATCAGCGGCTGCTGCCTGCGGCTGGCCCGCAGAAGGAACGGTAGCGATTCTTGTTCTATTTTAGATTGTATTGCGAACATGACTTCTCCCCGTCTCCCGTCGATTTCAGCATCGAAGTTTCTTCACCGGCCGGCTTTTCCGGCTGGGTCGTGCTTTCGGCACGCCGCTCAAGGCCCCGCGCGAGCAACGGCGAGTCCCGGCCATGCCCGACGTGCCAGCAATGCGGCAACGAGCTTCAGCAGATCCGCCTGTCGGCTATGGATGAAGAAGTGGTCGCCCGGCAGCATGTCGCGACCGAACGCGCCGGAGGTCTCGGCCCGCCACGCCTCCAGTGCCTCGGCACGCGTCTCGTCGAAATCTCCGCCAAACACGTGCAGCGGACACGGCAAGGGCCGACGCCGCCGATAGACGTAGTTCCCGCACATCAGGAAATCGGCCCGCAGGATCGGCAGCGTGCCGCGCATGATCTCCATGCTCTGCAACGCCTCCGGCGGCGTGCCGTTCAGCCTGAGAAGCTCTTCGCGCAATGCGTCGTCACCGAGCGGCTCGCGCCAGCGGCTGCCGTCGCGCACGGCCGGCGCCTCCGTTCCGGACACGAGCAGCATCTGCGGCTTTGGCGCGCCGAGCGCGAGCAGCCTGTGCGCCAGCTCGAAGGCGAGCAAGCCGCCGAGGCTGTGCCCGAACAGGACGTAAGGCTCCGCCAACGGCGTCCCGATCAGTTCGGACGCGAGCTGATCGGCCAATGCTGCCGCGTCCGTTTGCAGCGGCTCGTCCATCCGCGCGCCCCGTCCGGGCAGCTCCAGCGGCACGATTTCGATCCAGGACGGAAGAGCTCTCCTCCAGCGCGCATAGACCATGGCGCTGCCGCCGGCATAGGGCAAACAGATCAGCCGCATGGCATCCAGCCTCCTTCGCTTCAGGATTCGGCAGAGGCCTGGGCGTTCTCCTGCATGAATTTCCGCAGCGAGAGCGGCCGCATGTCGGTCCACACCTGTTCGATATGGTCCAGACACTCCTTCTTGCTCCCGGTCACGCCGACGGCCGTCCACCCGTTCGGGATGTCCTTGAACGTTGGCCAGATCGAATATTGCTCTTCGTGATTCACGACGACGGTGAAGGTGACGTCATCTCTGTCGAAGACCATCATGCCCGGCTACTCCTACTAACAAACGACGTTGATGAACTACGAGTAATGCAGTTGATAATGACAGTCAAAAGGATACCGCCGATCGAAGTTTTTAATCTCTCCAAGGTGACACGTAGGTGACGATTCAACATCAGGATGCATCGGCTCCAACGAGATGATTTGCTGACCCGATCGCGTTGTAACCGCGGATATGATCACGCCTCAACGCGATCGATGAGTTACGCAAATCTTTATCAGATTGGAATTGAACGCCGTCCGCATCGCTCAGACTAACAAGGCCGCCGCACAATGGTCATGCGGCGGCCTCATCATCGCCAACGCGTATCGACGTCCTAGAAATTGAACGTCGTGGAAACGAGATAGGTGCGCGGCGCCCCCAGGGTGATCACACCGCTATAGGCCGACGCCCAATACGCCTTGTCGAATACATTCTCGACGCTCGCCCGCAGAACGATCGGCTTGCCGTTCCAGGGCGAGGTGAAGGTGTAGCGGGCGCCCAGGTCGACGCGTGTCCAATCCGGCAGCGAGAGTTTGTTGGCCGCGTCGACATATTGTGCACCGGTGTAGACGACTCGCCCCGTCAGCGTCAGATCCCGCACGAACGGTGTATCCCACTCGGCGCCGAGATTCACGGTGAGCTCGGGCACGCCGATCGCCCGCTTGCCGTCCGTCAGGCCGCCCGAAGTCTTCTCCTGCACGCCGTGAATATACGCCACGCCCCCCAACAGCCGCAGCGTCGGCGTGACCTCGCCGAATACGTTGAACTCGGCGCCCGTATTTCGCTGCCGGCCATTCAGCTCTTGAGTCAGCACTCCCCCTGAACTCGTGGTAATCACGCTCGGGCGTGAGATATCGAATGCGCTGACCGTGGTCGTGATTCGGCCGAAGTCGACCTTGATGCCGGTCTCGACCTGCTTGGTCTGCCCTGGCGGGAAGACCGTGCCGCTGTTGGCATAGCCGGCGGCAACGACGGTCGGGGTCTGCAGGCCCTCGATGTAGTTGGCATACAGCGACACAAACTCGACGGGCTTGACCACGAGCGCATAGGCTGGCGTCCACACCGAGGTGTCCTCGAACGGGCGGCTCGATGCTGGAGTAACGAGATTCGTGACTTCCGTTCCCGCCGTTTGTCTGCGCACACCGACGGTCAGTTGAATCCGCTTGTTCAGCAGCGACATCGTGTCGGAGACGCCGATGCTCCAGAGATTTGCGCCGACGGTCTGATTGGCCTGGAGCGTCGGAAAGCTTGGCAACGCGATGTTGGTCGGCTCGCTGTAAAGGCTCCAGTTGGGCATCTTGCCGGAGACCACCTGCTGGGTATAGGTGCGGTCGGTGATGGAGTAGCCGACATTGACGGCATGGTTGATCGGGCCGGTATCGGCGGTCATGCGCAGGCCAGCCTCCCCGGCGTACGTCTTGTACGTCTCGCTTCCCGTTCCAGGAGTCCCGGACAACAGGCCAGCGTTGCTCGAGAGGACCGGCGACGGATAACGGTAGTTGATGTTGCTGTCGTGATAGCCGAATCCGGCATAGGCGGTGATACGATCGTTGAGATCGACTTCGCCTTTCACCGTCGAGAAGAAATCGGTCGGCGCATAATACGCCCACGGCACCTGGAAATTGGTGCCGGACGACGGTGGCGACGGAATGCTGGTGACAGCAGTACCCACGCCGAAGAATCGCAGCGGCGGATTCAGCTTGTCCGCCTGATAGCCGACATCGGCATCGATTCGGACATTCTCGCCATGATAGTCGACGGCGAGGTGGGCGTTGCCGAACTCGTCGGTCTGCCGGTTCCAGGGGGTATCGCCGTTCGAATACTTGCTGTTCAGCCGTACGCCCCACTCCTTGTGCTCGCCATAGCGGCGGCCGACGTCGATCTGCTCGCCGAATTGCGTCTTGGACGCATAGGTCGCCGTTAGCTGCGTGATGTCGGTGTCGAGCGCGTGCTTGGTGACGAGATTGACGCTACCGCCGACCGCGCCGCCGCTTGAGGCGCCAGTGCCGCCGACCGTCATGCCGTTGAGCAGAGCCGCCGGCCCCTTCAGCAATTCGACCCGCTCGATGAAATTGGCGCCCGTCGAATAATATGGCGCGATGCCGGCGAGGCCATTCAGGGCGTAGTCGCCGCTGTCGTAGTAGAAGCCGCGGATGAACAGGCTGTCGGCGCCGCCGCCGGCGGCTTGGATCGTGCGCACCGAGGGATCATTGATCAGCACGTCGCGGATCGTGCGCGCCTGCTGGTTCTGGATCAGCTGCGAGGTGAAGCTCGTCTGGTTGAAGGGCGTGTTCATGACGCCGCGGTTGCCCAGCAGCCCGAGGCCGCCGCCGCTCGCGACCTGGCCGCCGGCATAGGGCGACGGCGGCGCGCCGACCGTTCCTGTCGACGGCGTCACATAGGCCACCGGGGCGGTCGGCGGCAGGTTGCGCGGAGCGACGCGGCGCTGCTGAGCGGTCCGCGTCGCGGTCGTCTGCGGTCTCGAGGCGGTCTGCCGGACTTTCGGCTTCGGCGCGTCGACGGTCACATCGGGGAGCTTGGTCTGCGCAGAGGCCGATTGAACGCCTCCGACATTCAGCGTGAGCGCCAATGAGCTCACAAGTCCCAACGACATCGTCAATCCAATGTCTTTATCCCAAATGCGACAGACCATCCTGACACCCCGATCATTCCAAGTTCCAACTCGGCTCGTCGGTGGTCCTAACACACAGGTATTTGAGGACGGCGTCGCGCGACGTAGAACTCGTCTAACGAGCGACAGCTTCGCCGAATCGATCAGCTCAATAGGTTGTCGCTACTACGAGATTCTTTTCCCTCCGCTTCTTTGAAGCCTTCAAAAGAAGCGCATGTCGCGGGGAAGAGCGATGCGATCGCGTCGGCTGATACAACCCACGACACCGATCGTCTCGAACTCATCGAAATAATTTCGATCAATCGTACGATGATAACTAATCACATTGCCACTTTTGAATCAATCTTTGCTTTCAAATGCGCCACATCTCCGCCGCGCCACGCGCAGATCGGAGAAGGCATCGAGACATTTGTATCTGCTTGTTTCCAGGCCGGAGCGACGCCGCTCGCGTCGGCGCTCGCTGCGCGAGATCGATCGCGCGCAGCCGACGCAGCGTGCTGCCATCGCGATGACGCGTCGCGCGAGAGAAGACACGTAAGACAAGAGATGCGTGGGATCGTTGGCTGGCCGAGCGCGTAGTCCAGCAGCGCGGATCGAGATCAATGATGCGGGCTATCTTCCGCCGACCGGCGGCGGACGTCAGCGCTCAGAGCGGCCTATCCTGCGTCCCGGCCCGAGCGCCTTGCGCTTCGGCCTTCGCGCCGCGGCTCCGTCTCGTCCCGTAGGCGAGCGACAGCAGAATCGGAATCGACAGCCCGAGCCAGCACAGGCCGTCCCAGAGCCCGTCGCCGAACAGTCCGAAGGCGAGCCCGGCTGCGGCAACCAGACCGATCAGCAGCGGCGCACGAAACACCTGCCAGGTCGAGAGTTGCGCGGCGCGGGCAGATGGCCTCGCCGATGCCGCGGAGGAGCTCATGGCGACACCACCGCAGGCGCTGCCGATGTCACGACGCCGGACACCTTCCTGCGGAAGCCCCGCCGCTTGGCGGCCCACAGATAGAGTCCGCTGCACAGCACGACGATCGTGATGAGATCGAGAACGGCCCAGATGATCTTCAGCGGCAACCCGCCGTAGTCACCGAAATGCAGCGGCCGCGATACCTGCAACGCGGTGAGATACCAGGCGAGCTCGGGCGCGACCATCTTGCTGCTGTCCTGGGCATCGACCAGGACCGGCTTGAACATGCGCGCAGTAAACGGCGTGCGGCCCTTGGTCCAGATCATCAGATGCTGCGGGCTGCCGAACCGCGTCGTCGTCGGCAAGGTGATGGACGTCACCAGCCGGTCCGGAAACGCGGTGCGGACGGCGCCAACGGCGGCCTCGACCGATTTCGCTTCCGCCAGCGGCTTGCCCTGATAGGGCGCGAGCAGTGCCGGCATGGTCTTCGCGCGCCAGAGGTCGAACAGCGGCACCGCCAGCGTGTTGATGGTGCCGGTCAAGCCGACCGCGAGCGCCCAGCTCACCGTGACGATACCGAGCAGATTGTGCAGGTCGAGCCATTTGAGCCGCGCCGAGCGATCCCGCACCGTGCCGAACTGCAGGCGACGCATGAACGGCCAGTATACGACGACGCCCGAGACGATGGACGCTGAGAACACCAGTCCCATCAGTCCGAGAAAGAGCTCGCCCGGCAGGCCGGTGAACATGTCGCGGTGGATGCGCAGGATCACGTCCATGACGTCCTGATGCGGCGCTTCCTCGCCGAGAACGACGCCGGTGCGCGCATCCACGGTGAGCCGATGAAACTGCCCAGGCACCGGAATGGCGGTCGGCGACATCGCGACCACGATCAGCGGCTCCGCCTGCTTCAGGCTCACGAACAGCGCATGCTGCTCCGGCAACTGCTGCTTGGCCGCCGCGATCAGGCGGTCGAGCGGCAACAGCGGCGTGTCGGCCGGCATCGCCGGCGCGGCGATCTCATCCTCGAAGAGATGATCGATCTCCTCATGGAAGATCAGCGGAAGCCCGGTCAGGCACAGCATCAGCAGAAAGATCATGCTGATCAGCGACGTCCACGTGTGAACCTGAACCCACAGCCGCATGCGCCCGAACCCACCCTTCGTCATCGACGTTGCACGTGATGAGCCGAACGTCCGGCAAGAGAAGGGCCGCAGCAAACTGAATCGATCTAAAGCCGTTGGAATTTCTTTAAGGTAGCGCGCCTGTCCGCCGCAACCAGCGGAGCTGCAACGTGAATTTCGATCGCACCTCGCACCGTCGGTGCTCACGGACGGCGCGTGTCGCCGCCGTGAGGGCGCGCGCCGAAGCCGCCCTTGCGCGATGCCCGGATACATATGGAATCGCTTCCGCGTGGCCGCGCGGAATACGACCGGCTCTGGCTGCATCCGACGATGCGCCAGGGCCGGGCCGCAAACGCCGTCTCAGAATGGATAGTGCCGTTCGCCGGTCTGCACCGTGATCCAGCGCAGCTCGGTGAACTCGTCGATCGCGGCCTTGCCGCCGAAGCGGCCATAGCCCGAGGCCTTGACGCCGCCGAACGGCATCTGCGGCTCATCATGCACCGTCGGCGCGTTGACGTGGCAGATGCCGGACTCGATTCGCTTGGCGACAGCGAGCGCGCGGGCGATGTCGCGGCCGAACACCGCCGACGACAGGCCATATTCGGTGTCGTTGGCGACGCGCACGGCCTCGTCGACGCCGCTGACGCGCACGATGGTGACGACGGGACCGAAGCTCTCCTCGCCATAGATGCGCATCGCCGGCGTGACGTGATCGACGATGGTCGCGGGCATGATCGTCCCGCTGCCGCGGCCGCCGGCGGCCAACACGGCACCCTTGGCCACCGCGTCCTCGATCAGGCCGCCGACACGGTCGCAGGCGGCGGCGCTGACCAGCGAGCCCAGCACCACATCGCCCTTGCGCGGATCTCCGTAAGGCAGGCTGTTGGCCTTGGCCGCGAACTTTGCGACGAATTCATCCGCCACCTTGTCGTCGACCACGATGCGCTCGGTCGACATGCAGATCTGGCCCTGGTTCATGAAGGCGCCGAACGCGGCGGCATTCACCGCGGCGTCGAGATCGGCATCGTCGAGAATGACCAGCGGCGCCTTGCCGCCGAGCTCGAGCAGCGCGCGCTTCAATTGCCTGGCACAGGCCATGGCGATGAGACGGCCGACGCGGGTCGAGCCGGTGAAGTTGACGCGCCGGATCGCGGGATGGGCGATCAGCGCCTCGACCACGGCCTGCGCATCCTCGGGCGCGTTGGTCACGACGTTGACGACGCCGTCACCGAGACCGCCTTCGGCCAGGCACGCGCCGATCAGCCGGTGCACGCCCGGGCTCATCTCCGAGGCCTTCAGCACCACGGTGTTGCCGCAGGCGAGCGGCATCGCCACCGAGCGGACACCGAGGATGACCGGCGCATTCCACGGCGCGATGCCGAGCACGACGCCGACCGGCTGGCGATGCGCCAGCGCAATGTTGTCGGGCACGTCGGTCGGGATCACCTCGCCCGCGATCTGCGTCGTCATCGCCGCGGCCTCGCGCAGCATGCCCTCGGCGAGATGCACGTTGAAGCCGGCCCAGCCCGCCGTGGCGCCGGTCTCGGCCATCATCAGCGCGATGAACTCCGGGGCGTTGCGCGCCAGCGCATCCGCAGCCGCATTGAGCCGCTTGCGGCGCTCGCCCGGGCCGAGCCGGGACCACGCCGGAAACGCCGCCGCGGCGGCATCGGCGGCGCGCAGCGCGTCATCGATCGACGCCGCCGCAACGATGGTTGCGATCTCGCCGCTGATCGGATTGAGCCGCTGGAAGGTGCGCTGATTGGTGGCGGACTGGTCCTTGCCGCCAATCAGGAGATTGATCGCGTTCATGGGGCGCTCCTAGGTCGATGGGGTTGTTGCGGTTGCGGAAGCCGGCGCGCGCGACTGGCCGAGATAGGCGCGCTGGATGTCGGGATTGTTCTTCATCTCGGGCGCCGGCCCCTCGCCGGCATTGCGTCCCTGCTCGATCAGGTAGACGCGGTCGGCGATGTCGAGGCTGGCGCGGGCGTTCTGCTCGACCATCAGGATGCCGACGCCGTCGCCGCGTATCGTTCTCAGCGCCCGGAACACCTCGCGGCTCAAGAGCGGCGACAGGCCGAGCGACGGCTCGTCGAGCAGCAGCAGGTCGGGCCGCGACATCAGCGCGCGGCCGATCGCGACCATCTGCTGCTCGCCGCCGCTCATGGTGCGCACCGCCTGCCCCATGCGCTCGGTGAGACGCGGAAACAGCGCGAGCACGTGCGCCAGCCGCGCGGCCTCGCCGTCGCGGGCGCGCGAAGGATAGGCGCCGAGCTGGAGGTTCTCGGCGACGGTGAGATCGCCGAACACGCCGCGGCCTTCCGGCACCAGCGCGATGCCGCGCTCGACGATCAGATGCGGCGCGAGCGAGCCGATGTCCGTCCCGCCGAGCCGGATCACGGCTCCGGGCGACGGCTGGATCAGTCCCGCGATCGCCTTCAGCAACGTCGACTTGCCGGCGCCATTGGCGCCGAGGATGGCGACGATCTCGCCGCGCGCGACCTCGAGCGCGACATCGGTGAGCGCCTGGTGCTTGCCATAGGCGTGCGACAGCCGCTTGATCTCAAGCATCGGGCTCTCCGAGATAGGCTGTGATCACCGCGGGATCGGCGAGCACCTCGTCCGGCGTGCCGCGCGCGATCACGACGCCCGCGCTCATGACCACGCAGCGGTCGCACAGCGCGCGGATCGCATCCATCACATGCTCGACCATCACGATGGTGATGCCGCGGTCGCGCAGCGAGGCGATCAGCCTGATGCCGGTCTCCAGCTCGGTCGGATTGAGCCCAGCCAGCCATTCGTCGAGCAGCACAAGACGCGGGTGCAGCGCCAGCGCGCGGGCGAGCTCCAGCCGCTTCTGGTCGATGTAAGTGAGATCGCCCGCCGGCATCTCCGCCATGCCATCGAGGCCGACCAGGGCGAGCAGCTCATGGATCGATTCTGCGGCCGCACCGGTCTGGCGCGTGCGGAACAACGCCGCCGCCGCGACATTCTCGGCGACCGTCAGGTCCGGCATCACCCGCACCAACTGGAAGGTGCGGGCAAGCCCGAGCCGCGCGATCCGGTGCGCCGCGAGGCCGCTGATGACGGTGCCGCCGAAGCGGATCGTGCCGGCCGAGGGCACGAGCGCGCCCGAGAGCATGTTGAGCAGCGTCGTCTTGCCGGAGCCGTTGGGGCCGATGACGCCGAGGATCTCGCCGGCGCGGACGTCCAGGCTGACCTTGTCGACGGCGCGCAGGCCGCCGAAGGATTTGCCGACAGTCTCGGCCGTGAGCAGGGTTCCGCCCTGCTCCGGTTTGGCGCCGACCACCTTGGACTCGCGCCGCCCGACCCGATCGACCAACCCGATCACGCCCCTCGGGAGCACCATCACGATGCCGATGAAGATGAGGCCGAGCACGATGCTGAAATGGTTGGGCAGCGCGGCTGTCAGCACCTCGAACAGCAGCACAAGCGGGATGACGCCGAGCACCGGGCCGATCAGCGAGCCGGCACCGCCGAGCAGCGCCATGATCACGACCTGGAACGAGATCATCGGGTTGAACGCGATCGCCGGATCGATATAGGTCCAGCGCGGCGCCATGATCGCGCCGGTCACCGACATGAACACCGCGCTGAGGATGAAGACCCCGAGCTTCACCGCGGTCGCATCGATGCCGGAATGGCGCGCGGCGGTCTCGTCGGCGCCGATCGCGCGCAGCGCGAGGCCATAGCGCGAGCGCGTCAGCAGAAAGCCGGCGAGGAAGACCAGCGCCGTCAGCGCGCAGAGTTGCCAGTATAGCATCTCCTGGGTGATGTCGCTGAACAGATAGCGGCCGACCGATTTGTGGATGTTGACCTCGTACCAGATCACGAGCTGGCGGATCAGCTCGGCCAGGCCGAACGAGAAGATGATGAAGTAGATGCCGGACAGCCGCAGCGTCGACAGGCCGGTGATGGCCGCGACGACAGCGCCGACACCCGCAGCGGTCATCAGTTGCAGCGGCCAGCTCAGCGTCTCGCCCGTCACCGCCGCCGTATAGGCGCCGATGCCGAAGAACGCAGCCGTCGCCAGCGAGACGTAGCGGGTCGGCCCGGAGAACATGGCCCATGCGGTTGCCAGCACGGTGAAATAGAGAATGCTGATGCCGAGCGCGAGATAGTAGCCGTTGGCATAGAGCGGCAGCGTCACCGCGGCGGCAACGCCGACGAGCCCGATGCACCAGGCCAGAATCTTGCCGGGGCTGATCACGACGCCGCCTTTCCGAACAGTCCGGTCGGCCGGATCAGCAGCACGGCGAGAAACATCGCAAACGTCGCGGCCAAGGTCAGCCCGGGATCGACCAGCCGCGCCACCGCGGTCTCGACGACGCCGAGCAGCAGCCCTGCGGCCAGCGCGCCCATGACGTTGCCGACGCCCCCCATGATCACGACCACCAGCGCCTTCATCGTGAATACGACGCCCATCGAGGCGTTGAAGGTGAGGAACATGCTGACCAGCACGCCGCCGGCCGCGACCAGGCCACCGCCGAACGCAAACGCCAATCCTGCGAGCCAAGCGACATCGATGCCGACCAGCCGCGCGGCATTGGCATCGACCGCGACGGCGCGCACGGCCGTGCCGATCCTTGTCCGCGTCAGCGCGAGATAGACGCCGGTGCCGATCAGTGCGGCGAAACCAAGCGCGACCAGCCGGTTCACCGCGAGCGTCGAGCCGAGCACTGTCACGGGAATGGAGAGATAGCTGTAGCTGTAATACTGCCCGCCGAAAGCGACCAGCATGATGCCCTGGATCACGAACAGCACGCCGAAGGTGACGAGGATGCTGTCGACCTCCTGGGCGCCGGCGTCCTTGCCGCGGCGGATCAGGCGCTGCAGCAACAGCCTGTAGAGCAGCCAGTTCAGCAGTCCCGCGGCGGGCATCGCCAGCAGCAGCGCCAGCAGCGGACTCAGTTGCAGCCCGGAATAGAGCGACAGCGTGCCGAACGCGGCCGCGACAAGCGACTCGCCATAGGACAGGTTCATGATGCGCGCCACGCCATATTGCAGCGTCAGGCCGAGCGCGATCAGGGCATACATGCCCCCCAGCACCAGACCGGGCAGCAGGATGTCGAACAGCAGCATGGGATGGTGCCTCTTGCGCGAGGCCCGCGGACGCGCGCGCCTTGACGCGCGTCCGCAAGCTCACGACCTCGTTCCGGCTATTTCCACTCGGGCTTCGGCACGACCGCGGCGCGTGCGCCGGGCAGCGAGGCCGGCGCCACGGCGTAGAACTCGCCGTTCTGCCACTGGCCGACGCTCCAGACCTCCTGCAGCAGGCCGTCCTTCAGCTTCACCTTGCCGATGATGGTGTCGAAAGAGCCCTCGCGGATCTCCTTGGCGACCGCGGCACGGTCGACCTTGCCGACCTTCTCGATCGCCTGCTGCAGCACCTGCAGGCTGGCATAGGTGATCGGGCTCGCCCAGCGATCCGGCTCCTGCCCGGTCGCCGCCTTGTGGCGGGCGAGATAGTCCTTGAGCGCGGGCGAGTCGGCGTTCCAGCCGCCGATGCCCATCACGCCGTCGCTGCCTGCGCCGAACTTGCCTTTGAACAGCGGGAACGCCGTGCCGACGCCGACATAGAAGACCTTCGGATTGTACTTGAGCAGTTGCGCCTGCTCGGTCAGCCCGATCGTATCCGGCGGATAGCTGAAGGCGACGAAGGCATCGGCTTTGCTCGCGATCGCATCCTTGAGCAGCGGCTGCAGATCCTGCGAGCCCATCGGATAGGTCTTGTCGTAGGCGACGGTCAGTCCGGCCTTCTTGAAGGCCTCGCGCCCGGCGGCGGCCAGCTCGATGCCGAACTGGTCGGCCACGCTGACCATCGCGACGGTGCCGCCGATCTTGCCCTCGCTCTTCAGCTTGCCGAGCAGTTCGGCGAGCCCATTGGAGATCTGCGCCGACGTGCCGAGCCAGAAGGTGGCATTGGCCCAGCGCTTGGCGAGTTCTGGCGCCTTGTCGGTCACCGACGTCACCGCGAGATGCGGATAGCCGAGCCGGTTCAAGGTCGGACCGACCGCAAGGTTGAGACCGGTGCCCCAGGGCGGCAGGATGAAGTCGACCTTGTCCTGGTTGGCGAGGCGCTCGATCGCCTTCACCGCCTCTTCCGACGAGCTGCGGTCGTCATATTCGACGATCTCGATCGGCAGCCGCTTGTCGCCGAGCTTGATGCCACCGGCCGCGTTCACGTCCTTCACCCAGAGCTGATAGTTGGGCAGCGTCGTGATGCCGGCGCCGCCGGCATAGGGGCCGGTCTTCGAGATCGCATAACCGATGCGGATCTTGTCCTGCTGGGCCTGGGCGGCCGATACGGCAAAGCCGGCTGCGATCGCCGCCCCCGCGATCCGCAACACCTGACGACGGTTGGTCGAAGTCATCTCTCTGTCCTCCTCCCATGTTCACGCGCGCGGACCGCGCGGGTGAATCGGTGACGTTCCTCTGCCCCGGCGTCGTCCGCGGTTTTTTGTTTGCGGTCGTCGGGACTTGACGAGGGAAACACCGCAGGCTTGGGTGGCGCAATGGACAGTTCCGGTAAAAGAGTGCACTTTTCTGGGGTGACGACCGCGCGTAATGCCGCGCCTCGGACGCTGCCGCCGGCGGCCCGTGGCACCCCGGCAGCGCTCGGGGCCGAAGCCATTCCCTCGCATTTCGAGGCACGGCGCTGGGCCCTGCGCTCGGATGCCGCGCGGCCGTTCGTCCACCTGCTCTGCCTGACCGCCGGAACGGCCTCGGTGCGCTTCGCCGAAGAAGAAATCCAGATCTGGGCCGGTGCGGCGCTGGTCTGGGTACCGGCGGGAGGGGCCGAGCATCTCGACGTCGCGGCAGGTTCCGCCGGGCATCTCCTGCGGCTGCGCTCCGGGCTCTGGCACCGCCACCTGCCCTCCTCGGCCGAGCCCGCCTATCTCGACCTCGCAGGCACCGAGGCCGTCCTGGCCTTCTCCGTCACGGCTGAGTTCGCCGCGGTCATAGCGCGCTCGATGGCGGCGATTGCAGCCGAGATCGAAAATCCCTCACGGCGCGGCGCGGCCTCGATCATGTCATCGGAGCTGACCCTGTGCGTGCTGCGCTTCTGGCGGCTGTTTGCCGACGAGAGCGCCGGCGAGGCGCAAGGCTCCAGCGCCGAGATCCTGAGCCGCTTTCGCCGGCTCGTCGAGGAACGCTTTCATCAGCAGTTGCGGGTCGCCGACTATGCTGCGTTGCTCGGCGTCACGCCGGATCGCCTGCACGCGCTGTGCACCCGGGTGCTGCAGCGGTCACCGAGCGCGCTGATTCAGCAGCGCGTCATTCAGGAGGCGGCGACCCGGCTCGAAACCACCACCGCGACGATCAAGCAGATCGCCTTCGCGCTCGGCTTCAAGGACAGCGCCTATTTCAACCGTTTCTTCGTCAGGCACACCGGTCAATCACCGGGCGCCTGGCGCAAGGGTGTTTCGTCGCAGCGGACCAAAGGCCAGTCACGGACCATGCTCAACTTCGCCGACTGGCCGTGACGGCGCGGCGCAGCCAAGCGCCTCGGTCGTCCTCTTTGACAGTCCAGGACGACGTGTCAGCGTCGGACCAGCAAATCCCGAGTTCGCACGGGCGGCGCAACCCTGGATGCTCAATGCGCCGGGAAACTGATTTCCGCTGCGCGATCAAGCTGATTTGGCCTGTCCAGTCCCCGCGCCGAAAATATTCCTATTTCGTTTTTTCGGAAATCATGGTTCTATTCCCACATCCCGTCTCGAGATGAGGGGCGTATCGCGGTCGTCACGAGACGCGAGGCGGGGAGCGATGGGCGTGGTGGATTGCAGCGCGGGTTGCCCGCGCCGACGAACAATTCGCCACGCACGGTCAAGTCGCGCGGTCCTGATATCCCGATGCTGATGTCAACTCACGTTGAGGCTTCGCTTCGCGTGGGGATGGTGGCCAGAAAGCCCGGCGCACCAGGGAGAACGCGAAGCAGCCGTTCAGCCATCGCGCAGGGAGGGCCGGGTTTCCGGCTGACCTGTGGTACCTGCCGCCTGCATTTTTTTCGCAGGCGGGCCACGGGCCTCAGTCGAGGTCCGGCCTTCCCTGCGCCCTCACGCTTCGCGAGGGCTTCACGATGCATCACCCGGACGGGTCGCCCGCCGCGGGATGGCGCGATCACGCGCGCCTGTCCGCAAGGGAGACGACCTGATGTTTCACATTGATGTCAAATCGTCGCAGGCTTGAACGGTCCCGCCAGCATCGAGGACACCCGGGGGAGCCGTCCGATATCGTCCCCGCTCCCCGGAGCCATCGCGAGTATGGCGGCACCGTTGCTACCCTGCCACGAATGCGCTATGAGTTGAACATGATCAGCCGGTCCTGGTCGCACGCGAAATGCCAGTACCGCAAACCGATGCTTCGCGCTCGGCGCGCGACGTCGGTCGATACGGGCGCCGCGATCGCGCCCATATCGCCAGCTCCGCGCTTCGCGCTCATTCGCATTCCGTAGCCGTGTCCGGGAGCCCGAACGCAGATGGATTGTGAAACCTGTGGCCGGCCCAATCCACCGGGCTCGGATGTCTGCGGCGGGTGTGGCGGGGTGTTGCGACAGCCGTCATCCGATACGACGACGAGTTCGCGCCTGCTCGGCATGCATCGCGCCGAGCGGCGGCAGGTGACGGCGCTGATCTGCGATCTCGTCGGCTCCGTCTCGCTCACCGTCAGGCTCGATCCGGAAGATATGACCAGCGTCATCGACGCCTTCCTGACGACCTGCGAAAACGTCATCGGCCGCCATGGCGGCGCCATCACGCAATATGCCGGCGACGGCGTGCTCGCTTATTTCGGCTATCCGCGTGCGGGGGAAGACGATGCGGCCACCACGATCCGCGCCGCCATCGCGCTGCGCGACGCCGTCGGCCGGCTCGATGCCCCGCAAGGCCAGCCACTGCGTCTGCGCATCGGCATTGCCACCGGCCTCGTCGTGGTCAGCGACCTCATGCCCCGCGCCGACGGCCGCCCGGTCGACATCGTCGGCGAGACGCCGAATCTCGCGGCGCGGCTGCAATCGATCGCCGCCCCCGACAGCATCGTCGTGGCCCGGACGACCGAGCGCATCGCGCGCGGCATGTTCGACTTCCGCGATCTCGGCACGTTCGCGCTGAAGGGATTCGCCGCACCGGTCGAGGCGTTCGAGGTGCTGGAAGAAGCCGCCGTCGCGAGCCGTTTCCACGCCCGCATTCGCGGCGAAAGCTCCCCCCTGGTCGGGCGCGACCAGGAGCTGGCGCGTCTGTTCGATTGCTGGGCGGCGGCGCGGTTCGGCAGCGGACAGGTGGTGCTGCTCCATGGCGAGCCGGGCATCGGCAAGTCGCGGCTGGTCGAGGAGCTGCGGCGGCGCGTGGCCGACGTCTCCCAGCTGCAGATGATCTGGCACTGCAGCCCCACCCGTTGTGACAGCGTGCTGTATCCGATCTCGGAACAGCTCGCGCTCATCGCCGGCTTCGACCGCACCGACGGCGCAGCGACGCGCCGCGACAAGCTCGATCGCTTCATGAACGCGCACGGCGTCACCGACACCACCGCGCGCGCCGTGCTCGCCGACGTCCTTGGCGTCGCGCCCGAACCGGACAATCCGCTGCAGACGATGACCGTCGAGAAGCGCTCGGAGGTCACGCGGGAGACGCTGCTCCGGCTGATCGACATGATGGTGCCG
The DNA here is from genome assembly GCF_032484895.1 of Bradyrhizobium sp. SZCCHNRI3052. NCBI lineage: Bacteria > Pseudomonadati > Pseudomonadota > Alphaproteobacteria > Hyphomicrobiales > Nitrobacteraceae > Bradyrhizobium > Bradyrhizobium sp. SZCCHNRI3052. Next base: position 256,724 of record NZ_JAUETW010000010.1, read on the forward strand.
ACCGGGCCTGCGCTGCTGGTGCTGGAAGACGCGCATTGGAGCGACACGACCACGCTCGAGCTGCTCGATCGGGCGATCCAGCGCGCCGCACAACGCCGCTGGCTGATCGTGGTCACGGCCCGGCTCGAATATGAGCCGCCCTGGGCCGCGAGCCCGAAGGTCACGCGGCTCCCGCTCGGGCGATTGAGTCACGGCGACGCCGAGCGGATCTGCACCCATGTGGCCGCTTCGGCCGCGCTGCCGGCAGCGACGCTACGCCAGATCGTCAACCGTGGCGAAGGCATTCCGCTGTTCCTGGAAGAGCTGGCGAAGTACGTCGTCGAAGCCTCCGCGGCGCCCGCACGGGACGGCCATGCGAGCGTGGCCATTCCCGCCTCGCTGCAGGACTCCCTGGTTGCGCGGCTCGACCGATTGGGGCCGGCGCGCCGGATTGCCAATCTCGGTGCCGCCATCGGCCGCCGCTTCAGCTACGATCTGTTGTCGGCCATCGTGGCGGAGCCCGAAGCCAGGCTCGGCGAGAGCCTGGATCAGCTCGTCAAGTCCGGCCTCGTGGAGAGCAGCGGCGCACCGCCCGACAGCCTCTACACGTTCAAGCACGCGTTGATCCGCGACGCCGCCTACGAGTCCCTGCTCCGGCGCGAACGCCAGACATTGCACGGCAGGATCGCCGCGGTGCTGCGCGATCGCTTTCCCGAGACGCGGGACACCGAGCCGGAGTTGCTGGCCTACCATTTCACCGAGAGTGGCGCGATCGCCGAAGCCATCCCGCTATGGGCGGACGCGGGCCGGCGCGCCGCCTCGCGCGCCGCGCATGTCGAAGCGGCGCGACATCTGCAAACGGCGCTCGACCTGCTGCGTCATCAATCCGCCGACGGCGAGCGCGCCGACTTGGAGCTCGAGCTCCTGATCGGGCTTGCCGTCAGCCTCGCTGCCTCGCGCGGCTACACCGTGCCCGAGGTCGGCAAGGCGCTGTCCGAGGCACGGGCGATTTGCGACGCACTCGGCAACACCGCCGGCCTGTTTGCCGTGCTGCGCGGCATCTGCAGTTTCCTGATCATCGCGGGCGATCTCGATGGCGCCGAGGAGATGGCGCATCTGTGCCTGGGAATCGGCGAGCAGACCGGCCTTCCCGAGCATCGCATCGAGAGCGGCGTTGCGTTGGGCTACATTCTCTTCGCCAGAGGCGACCTCCCCGCCGCGCGCCGGCTGCTGGCCGCCGCGGTGCAGCTCTATCAGGCGTCGGACGGCGCGCGGCTGCCGCAACTGTCCTCCCAGGATCCGCTGGTCGCCGGCCAGGCCTCGCTGCTGCAGGTGCTGCATGCGATGGGCGACGATGCCGGCGCGGCCGCCGTCGCCAGCGATCTCATCGCGCATGCGCGCCGGCTCGGACGTCCGTTCGACCTCGCCTGGGCGCTGTCGTGGCTCGCCTTCTATCAGCTCGCACGCGGCGACTACGAGGATGTCCTCCTCGCCACCGAGGAGGCCCTGCGCATCTGCCGTGACCATGGCTATCCGCTCTATCAGCTGGTGGCGGGCAGCCTGCAGGCGCATGCCCGCGGCCATCTCGGCAGGACTCCAGACGAGGCGCTGGCGGCGGCATCTGAGGCGTTGCCGGCGTTCCAGACGCTCGGCATGATGCATTTCTCCTGCTTCTATCTCGGCGAGGTCGCCGGTCTGCAACTGATCGTCGGCAAGACGGCCGAGGCGATGCAGACGATCGACGCGGCGATCGACGCCGCGCGGCGCTATGGCGACGGCTATTTCCTGTCGCCGCTGCATCGGCGGCGCGCCGAGATCCTGGCCGCCCTCCCCGACACCGCACCCGGCCAGGTGACGGCCGCGCTACGCGAGGCCGTCGCGGTCGCCGAGGCGCAGGGCGCGTCGGCGTTCCTGCGCCGGGCGGCGGCGCGGCTCGCCGCCATCGACGATGACGCGCCGAGGCGACAATCGGCGTGACGACCTGCTCAGGCCACGGGGCTGGCCCTGGCGACGGTGAAATCGATCTCGGCCCAGATGCGCGTGGTCGCGGTCAGCACGAGCTTGCCGTCGACGGGCGTGCCGAGCCCGAGATCGCGAATGAACGGCAGGCTATCGAGCGCGCTCATCTCGATCGACCAGTTGCCCGACTGCAATTGCCAGGTGCGCAGCCCCGTCAGGTCGAGCGCGCCGTTCAACAGCGTCTTGTAGCTCGCCGCGGTGAGACTGTCCGCCGACCGCGCCTGCTTGAGATAGAACACGGGGATCGGCAGGCCCCAGACGCCGCCCAGGAACGACGCCATGCCCGGCCCGGTCGTGAGCTGCTTCATTCGCTCTTGGTCGGCCCCGGCACAGAGCTGCCGGAATGCATCCGCCGGAGAGGCCGCCGCGGTCGGGGTCGATCCCGCCGTGCCTTCGATTCGGATGATGCGCTGCTGGGAGGCATGGGCCTCCGGCCCGTAGCTGGCAATCGCCAGTCCCGAGACGTCGAACGGATCGTTCGATGGCGCGCTGGCGGGCTGGGCGATCGTCGCGTGATATTTGGGAAAGCCCCAGACCTCCTGCCCCGCAACGACCGACCAGGCATTGTCGACGAACAGATAGGCCGGCACGAAGCCGATCGTTTTCGGCAGCACCGCGCCGCGCTCATAGCTGCCGACCAGGAGCCACAGCCCGACATCGGTCTCGGACATCGTGCCCTGCTCCGCGAAGGGCGGCGTGGCCGCCTGGCTCTTGCGCACCTGGATGACGTTGACGAAGGCCATGTCCAGCATCACGCGGAACTGGTCGCGGCCCGCGACGCGGTTGAAGGAGCGGTCGAGGAACCGCTGGCAGGCGCCGAGGTCGGCCGGTATGGCGAAGCCGTAGAAGGTCGAGTCGTTGCAGATATAGGGCGCCGGCGGAAGCGTGATCCATCCGGCGTAGTTGACGTAGGCGTTCGTGATGTAGGGTTCCGCACTGGTCGAGACGATCGGAATGTAGACGCCGGACAGTGCCGAGGCGGCGGCGAGGCCGGACATCGCCGCGACCTCCACGCATCCGGCGTTGATCTCGGGCACACGGGTCCAGTCGCCGGCGAGGAAGAGATTGTCGTAGCCGGACTTGCCGGGCTCCATGCGATGCCGCAGCGTGCCCGGCAGGCTCAGCACATAGCGCTCGCTCGGATTGATGTTGGCACGCCAGAACTGGAAGTCGAGCCGCGCCGATCCGCTGATGTCGCTCGGCGCGTGCAGGAGATCCCAGCGGAACGTGCTGCCGCTGCCGATGTTGGTCCACAGCGTATCGAGCCAGGACGTCATCCAGTCCTTGGATGCGTTCTTCACATAGTCCGCGGCAAGCTGCTCGTCGTTCGGCGCGCTGTCGTCACTCATGATGGCGCAGTAATAAGCGATCGAACGTGGCCCCGGCGCCGGCCAGTCCTCGGCCGGCAGCAATTGCGACATGTCGGAATAGGTGTCGAGCGGCGGCTTGCAGGTGGTGACGATCGGTCCCATCGTCTCGAGCGACGGTCCAGGCGCCACATAGGGACCTCCGAGATCTCCGACCGCGCAGTCGAGCCAGAGTTGCAGCGCCATCGTGCGCACGGTGGGGAGATTGCCAACCATGTCGGCCCAGGCCGGCTTCTGCTGCATCAATGGCCGGCAGATCTCATCGAGCGCGCCGACCGAGATGCCGAGGACCACCTGGTCGAAATCCTCGCCGAGCTGCAGGCTGAGCCGGGCCGCCGGGGGCGGCTGCGGCGGGTTGGGGGGACCATAGGCGTTCTCGAAATTGTAGCCCTTCAGCGCGTAGTACTCGCCGTTCTCGATCTCCTGCCATTTGGGCTCGGACGGCCAGCACCAGTAGTCCTTCACCAGGACCAGGGGATCATATCTGCCATCGACGAACTCGACCTGCTTGTCGATGTGGATGGTCGCGATGTTGCTGCCGTCCTTGGTCGGCTCGAGACTCGTGACCTTGTGAAAGAACTTGAAGTTCACGCCGCGCCGCGCCAGGAGCTGGTAGATGGGAGTGCAGATCGTATCCCCCATTCCGACGACGGATTTATAGAAGAACGCCCCCTTGTAGGTGAAGAACAGCCGCAGCAGTCCCTGAACGGCCGAGCAGGCCGACACCTGCTGCTGCGACGGCTCGCGGGAGCCGTTGCGAAAGGCGAAGATGTATTCGTAGAGAGCGGTCACGATGGCGTTGTTGGCGGCCTCTTCATCCTGCTGCGCCAGAAAGCTGCGGAATTCGTATCTGTCGAGAACCTCCAGCCCGTCCGTCAGGCAGTCGTTCTCGATGATGCCGAGCAGCATGCAGATGCCGAGATTGGCGAGGATCAACAGCCGGCGCAGGCCCTCCTCGAGGCCGTCGATCGTCTGGTGCTCCTTGACGATGCCGCGGAACGCATGGAGCAGCGCCGCCATGTCGCCCTGGGCATCGCGGCGGATCGCTTCGACGTCACTGTGCAGCTTCTCGCCGACGCGGTGGGCCAGCAGCAGCAGCGGATGGCCCTTGCCATCAGGCGAGACGGCCGCCAGCCGGACCTGCCGCTCGGCGGGCATGGCGGCGATCGCCTTCGCCAGCTCGGCATTCTGGTCGCCCGGCCAGTCCTCGAGATAGTAGTTCAGGTTGAAGATGATGCTCGCGATGGTCCGCAGCAGCAGGGTCGAGAGCGGTGGCACGATGTTGTCGGCGGGCGCCCACAGGCTATCCCTGCCGGGATAGACCGATTCATCGACATCCGGCTGAAACCAGAACGGCCAGGGCAGCCATTGGCCGTCGGTGTACTCGGCGTAGAAGATCTCGTTCTGCCGCTTGAACGCATCATCGATCGTCCTGATCGGATCGCTCGGCGGTGCATCGAGTGCCTTCAGCGCGGCACGCAGGATGGTGAAGGCATTCTCGTAGAAGCCGGCCCAGATATGCAGTCCGTGCTCCTCGATGCGCTGGCCCTGCTTGGCGTTGCGTCCGCTGGCGGTCTTGCCCCCGAGACGCCAACCGAGCTGATAGAGAGTGATCTCGTAGCGCTCGCCGCGCGGATCGATCTCGCTCAAGGCGAAGGCCGCGCTCAACGCGCCGATGCCGCCGCCCAATATCGCCACGCGGGTCTTTGTTGCTGCCATGTCGATGATCCCCTGACCTCGGACGTTCTCGCCCGGGCGAGCCGGAACGACGTCGTCCATCGGCGCACGGGTCCGCGATCCGCGCGGCCCGTGCGGTTGAATGACATTCGGTACTATGGGTTTACAAAATCGGCGCCACGCCCAGTTCAATCCGCGTGGCGATGGAATGAGGATGCATCGAATACCTATCACAATCTCCACGCGATCATCAAGCGGGCGCATCGTCGACATCGCGTCAGGCGAAGACGAGGCCGCCGCATCGTTCCCACCGGCTACGTCGTCGTCTCAACTTTTACGAGAAGAACGACGGGCTGCCACCGCTTAAAGACAGCGCCCCGATCGCGACGCTGCCGTCGATCACGTCAGATCGGAATGCACGTCGCCGGGCCCGTCGAGAAACAGCGGCAGCCGCACGACGATGCGGGCGCCGCGCGGCGCGTCGGTGATCGCGATGCTGCCGCGATGGGCCTCCACCAGCGTCCGCACCACCGCCAGTCCGAGCCCGGCTCCGCCGGTGCCGCGATTGCGCGACGTGTCCAGGCGCGTGAACGGCTCCAGCATGGCCTTGCGCTGGTCGCGGGGAATCCCCGGCCCTTCGTCGTCGACCGTCAGCACGGCGTGCTCCGGCTGGCGTTGCAGCGAGACATGCGCCGCCTCGCCATATTTGAGCGCGTTGTCGATGATGTTGGCGACGATACGACGCAGCGCGACGCGGTCGCCCAGCATCAGCTGCTCGCGCCCGTCGCCTGCATGGTCGAAGCGCACCCGCGCCTGATGCGCGCGGCGATCCTCGACCTCCGCGCGCACCAGTTCGTCGAAGGCAACGAGCTCCTGCGGCAGTTCGCCGGCACCCGCCCGGCTCGCAAGCAGCGCGTCGTCGAGCAGGCGGATCATGTCGGAGATATCGATCACGGCGCGCTGCCGCTCGGCGTCATCCGGGATCTGGTCGACGCGCAGCCGCAGCCGCGTGGCAAAGGTGCGAACGTCGTGAGCAATGCCGCCGACCAGCGCCATGCGCGCCTGCATCAGATCGGCAAGCCGGTCCTGCAGTCGCCCGAACGCCGTCACCACGGCGCGAACCTCGGGCGCATTGCGGCGAACGTCCGGCAGCGGCACCGCCGCCCCGCCGGGGTCGACCCGGTCGACGGCGGCCGCCAAGCGCGCCAGCGGCCGCGTCTCACGCTGCATGATCAGGAGCGCAAACAGCGCGACCAGCGTACCGAACAGGCCCGCGCCGAAGCCGATCGGCAGCCCCTGCTGGGTCAGCACCAGCGACGCGCGCGAGTCCACGACGAGAACATCGCCGCCGTTCAGGCCAATGCGAAACTCCAGGGCATTCTGCGGCGTCCGCGCGAGCCTGGGCAACCACCGTCCCTCCGGCTCCGGCACGAAGGTGATTGTCAGCGGGCGCGCACCGAGCGCACCGGCATAGGCGTCGCGCAATCCGGACCGGACCGGCGCGGGCTCGGTGCGCGGAAGGCGGACCGCCGCGTCGGGTCCGACCAGCCGGACCTCGAAGCGGTCAGAGGACACGGCATCGACGACCCTGCCCCGCTCAGCCCCGGGTGTTCGTTCGATCAGTTCGGCGAGCGCGGCCAGCCGCGTCGGCGGCGGCGTCGCGCCTTCGAGGTCCGCGGTCCGGGCGCGGTAGAATCGCGCCAGGGTGACGATCCAGATCGCGAGCAGACCAATGATGACGATGAGGCCGATACGCATCGCAAGCGTCAGCCGCATCATCACGCCACCGGCCTCACCGTCGCCGTGAACAGGTATCCGCCGTTGCGGACGGTGGTGATCAGGTTCGTTCCCGGGCTTGCGGCATCGAGCTTGCGCCGCAGCCGCGAGATCAGCATGTCGACGGTGCGGTCGAACGGCTCGGCGGAGCGGCCGCGCGTCCAGTCCAGGATCTGGTCGCGGCTCAACACCCGCCGTGGCCGCTGCACGAAGCAGGCGAGCAGGTCGAACTCCGCCGAGGTCAGCTGGATCGGCGCGGCCTGCGCATCCACGATCTCGATGCTGCGGGCATCGACGTCGAGTACGAACCGGTCGAAACCGAAACGCCGGCTCGCGTCACGCGGTGGGCTCGCCTGGGTGCGCCGCAGCAGCGCCCGAACGCGGGCCAATAGCTCGCGCGGCCCGAACGGCTTGACCATGTAATCATCGGCGCCGAGCTCCAGCCCGACCACGCGATCGATCTCGTCGCTCTTGGCCGACAGCATCAGGATGGGAATGTCGTCGCTCTGCCGCAGCCGGCGGCAGATCGAAAGCCCGTCCTCTCCCGGCAGCATCAGGTCGAGAATGATGAGATCGGGCCGCAGCCGCCGCAGCACGGCATCCATCGCCGGCGCCGTGGCGGCGACCTCGATCTCGAACCCTTCCCGGCGCATGAAATCGCTGACGAGCCGGCTGATCTCCGGGTCGTCCTCCACCATCAAAAGCGTGGCCGCAGGCATGCTCATCGCCAGGACTGATGCCCAAAACCCGTAGCTTGGCAATGGGCCGGGAGCGACTGTTACAAGCCGTTACGCGGCAGCTAAATACCGGTATGCGGCCGACCGCGGCGCCGGCATTGGCCGGCCGAGAAGGCCGCCGCAGGCGCAAGGCATGTCCTGCACGCCGGCGACATTTAATTTTGCAGAGCCACTTGCTGAGCAAAATCAGATTTAATATAAATTAAATCGCGCGGCACTCCCAGATCATTTAATGGTTATAAAACAAGATCCTCGTTCTCGCAGGCAAACCGGGCGGCTCTGACGTCCGAAGCGCAACTGAAAAGCCCCACAAACATGCTGCACAATCCCAACGCGAGCACGGTTACCTACCCCTCCCCACAGGAGCAAGGTTGGGAACGTAGCGGACCCGGACCGTTCGACATGGCGCTGGGATTCCTGCGCCGGCACTATCTGGTGATTGCGATCACCACCGTGCTTTCGCTCCTGGCGAGCTTCGCCCTGCTGAAAATCCTGCCGCCCACCTACTCGGCCGACGTCAAGATCATGCTGGGCACCACCTCGAAGGCCGCAGTCGTCCAGCCGCAACCGCCCGTTCAGGACGAGCCGCCGCTCGACATGGAATCGCAGATCGAGATTCTCAAATCGAAGTCGATCGCGACAGCGGTCATCGACAAGCTCAATCTGGCGGACGATCCCGACTTCAACGGCAAAGCCAGCCCGCTGCATGGTGCGGTTGATGCGGTTCGCCGTCTCGTGGGTTCGGCGCCGCAGCCGAACGCGCCCTCGATGGACGATCTCCTCGACGAATTCCAGCGCAGAATGAACGCCTTCAGAATTGGCACGAGCACGGTCGTCGAGGTCGATTTCAGCGCCAGCGACCCCAATCGGGCGGCGATGATCGCCAACGCCATCGTCAAGGAGTATTTCGATCAGCAGTTGAAGGCGGACGCGAACGAGCACCGCACAATCACCGCCTGGCTTCACGACCGCCTGCAGGATCTCGGCAACGACGCGACCGCGACCGAACGTTCCGTGAACGAGCTGAAAAGCCGGTACAACATCGTCTCGGCCGACGGCAGGTTCATGGACCAGCAGCAGGTCACCGAGCTCACCAACCGTCTGGTGGCAGTGCGCACGCGTACCGCCTCGCTGATGACCCGGCTCAATCGGTTCGACGACATGCTCGCGACGAGCAGTGCCGATATGACGATCGACCGCGTAGCCGCGGTCTCCGACTTCTCCCCGGCAGAGCTCAGCGGCAATGTCAATCCGCCCGACGGTCTCTCCTTGAGCAATTCGAACAGCACGCTCATCATCAACAGCTTGCGTCAGCAATACCTCGATAACGCCAAGCGCGAGTACGAGTATTCCGCCAAATATGGCAAGGATCATATCGCGGTCGTCAATATTCGCGCGACGATGAAGAGCATCCGCCAGGCTATCGTCGACGAGGTGCGGCGCCTTGCCGACGTCGCCAAGCACGATTACGAGGAGTCCAAGCAGCAGCAGCAGGAGATCGAGAAGCAGCTTGCACAGGCCGTTGTCCGGTCGCAGGATACCAGGGCGGCCGAGCTCAGCCTCCGCGAGCTGGAGACCAGCGCCAAGAGCTATCGCACGCTCTACGACACCTTTCTTCAGCGCTACATGGGCTCAGTCCAGCAGGGCTCCTTCCCGATTGCGAAGGCGCGGGTGATCTCAGCGGCCACGCCGCCGAAGAAGAAGATCAAGCCGAAGTCCATCGTGCTGATGGCGCTCGGCCTGTTCGGGGGCCTGGCGCTCGGCGGCGGCCTCGGCCTGCTCGCAGAAGTCAAGGACCGCAGCTTTCGGACGACCGACCAGGTCGAGGATCGCCTGCGCCTGCCCTGCCTCTCGGTCGTCCCTCTGCTCAAACGAGGCGAGGTCGACCGGTTCACCAAGAAGGCGACAGTCAACGCCGTTTCCAAGGTCGAACCCGATTCCAGCCCGCGAATGGTGACGAGAGGCCCCGGAACCTGCTGGGCCGCATCCGCCATGCCCACATCGCGCTTCGCCGAATCCATCCGCTCGTTGAAAGTCGCCATCGACCAGGATCCAAGCCCGACGTCGCGGAAGGTCTTCGGACTGACGTCCGCCCTGCCCAACGAAGGCAAGTCGATCATCGCCGCGTCGCTGGCTCAGCTCATCGCAAATTCAGGCAAGCGTGTGATCGTGGTCGATTGCGACCTCAGGAATCCGTCGCTTTCCGCCATGCTGGCCCCCGATGCCAGCACTGGGATCGCCGACATCGTCCTGGGAGGATGCCAGCTCGCAGACGCAGTCTGGACCGACCCGCTGACGCGCCTGGATTTCCTGCCGGGAACGGGTGCCATGCAGCGCGACACCAGCGACATCCTCGGCAACGAGCAGATGCGCAAGCTGTTCGAGCAGCTGCGGGCAGCCTATGACTACGTCATCGTCGATCTTCCGCCGCTCGCGCCCGTTGTCGACGCGCGCGCCATCTCCGCGCTGCTCGACAGCTTCGTCCTCGTCGTGGAATGGGGGCGCACGCCGGCCGAGGTGGTCGAGCACGCGCTGAACACGGCTCCCAACGTCTACGATGCTCTGTTCGGCGTCGTGCTCAACAAGACGAACATGAAGGCGCTGAAGCGCTACGCCAATCATTTCGGCGACTACTACAACCACAAATATTACGCCCGTTACGGGAGCGTGATGGCCGAGTAGGTCGATCAGCGCGCGCCGGCCGGTGCGCGCCATGGGCCGCGGCCGGCAACGGAAATCGATCGACGGTCAGCGCTGGTGCTCGGGGCGAATGGAGGGATGGGCGATGCCGGCACGCTCCAGAGCGCTGCGGACATAGACGCCCGAGAGATAGCCCACCTGGACTGCAATCAGACCGGCGCCGGCATAGAGCACGGCCGGCAGCCCGCTGATGATCGACGCCGCGATGCACTCCATGAAGACGATCGCGGCGAGCGCCAGCAGCGTGCGAACCGTGAACATCGTCCCGGCAACCACCCCGGCTGTAAAATGAAGCGCGATCACCCACATCAGTTCATGCCTCCTCGGGCGTTTCGAGAGGCTAGCGGCCATTGGTTAGCGATGAGCTAAGCCGCCCGGGAGGATTCGAACAAGCGCATCAGGGCAACACTTTCAGGCGAAAGATGCGGCTACGGCCCGCTGAGCGGGTGCAGCATTGTCTGGCGGTTCAGCCAGTGCGCCCGGTAGAGCCAAAGCACCGCGGTGACCAGGACGACATCGAACAGGCCCATCACGGTCTGGCCGTAAACCTGCGGGTGGACGCCGCCCAGGAGGAGCGCGAGCTTGACCGATTGCCGCACCACCTCCGACCCGAGGAACGCGATCAGCGAGTTCTGGCCGACGTTGAGGATGAGCGAGACCGCCGGCGATCGCCGGGTGCGCGCGAACACCGCCCACAGCAGCGCCAACAGCAGCGGCAATGTCCAAAGCAGGTTGAGGAGCTTGTCGAACCGATAGGGGTATTTTTCGCCGTTGCTGGGAAAGCCGAGGCTGTAATCGAGCAGCAGCCCGAAGGTGAAGATCCCCGCCAGCGCCGTATAGAACGCGGGTCCGATCAAGCGGTTGGACCGATGGAGATCTCCGAGCCAGATACCGATCACGAAGAACATCTGCGCTTGGAGCGAGAACAGCAACAGAATGATGGCGGGACTCTCGAGCTTGGCTGCCGTGCTCGTGTTGCTGAACCAGGTGGAGGCCACGAAGATCGCAGCCGACGACGCGAGCACCAGGAGCCTGCCGCGCTTGAACATCGGCAGGATCACCGGCAGCAGCAGGAACATCAGCCCGTAGAACTTGAGGATTGTGATGGCGGTCGGCTCGGACTGAAACGTCAGCACGTCGAAAATCGCCTGCCCCACCGGCTCTCGCTTGTTCCCCAGAACAGCCATGCCGACCGCGACCGGCACCGAGATGACGAAATAGGCGGCGAGCACCTTCAAGCCGCGGGCGAGGAGCTCTCCGTGCCTCTCCTTGTGCAGATAGACGTACCCGACCATGAACCCCGAGATCACGACGAACAGTTCGGCGAAGGGGTTGAATTTCGTGAACAGATCGACGGAGTCCGGAAAGACGTTGGCCGTGTGATGATAGAATACGAACAACATCGCGCAGCTTCGATAGAAGTCGATCAGAAGCTCGCGCCTCTTCTGGCCTGCTGCGCTCACCGCTCAATCTCCGAATACACGTCGCTCCATGGGCGACGGTCAGCCGATGGGCGCCGGTCGGACTGACGGCTCAGGCAATCCTTCGCAACGCGGGCAAGCGTCGCGGCGGCGATCATCGAACCACCGACTGCTGAAGCCGTGATGCGACCGATGACAGGCCTCCCCCTCTCATTGCTGGTCCAGACCGCCGAAGCGGAAGATGCGGGCCATCAGCGGCGAAACGCCCACGAAGGTCGCGGTACAGCCCTGGGCTTCCAATTGCTTCCTCAGCATCAGCAGCAATCCGAGGAAGCGCGCATCCATGGCGCAGACGTTCGAGAAATCGATCGTGACCGGCTTGCGGGACGCCGAAGCGGCGCGGAACACCGGAATGGCCCGGTCTACGTGGCGCGCATCGGCGGGCCCCGACAGGCTGAGCGTGACCGCGCGCGTCCCATAGTCCTGCGTGATGGTCAGCGCCTCACCCCGCTCATGCGTGCGGCGCATCCACCAGGTCCACACCACGAACGGCAACACGTGGGTGAGCATGAGGCCGAGCATCGCCGTGCCATCGTTCCAATAGCGGCGCCAGAGATAGGGCTCCTCCTTGATGCGCCACAGCCACTCGAAGCCTGATTGGCGCAGGATCGCCGGTGCGCGCTTCACCGTCCCGGCCTGGAAGTTGAGCGCGGCGCCGAGGTGGGCGCGAACTGGAATCTCGAGGCACTCATGATTGCGCTGCAGCCATGATTGTCCCTTCACGCTGCTGAGCGAGGCAACCAGGAAGTCCGCCCCGCTGGCATTGATCTCGTCGATGATGTGATCCCGGCTCAACTCCTCGGCCGACAAATAGCCGGGGTTCAACCAGCCCACGCACTGCAATCCCGCCGACTGGCCGTTCAGCGTCCGGGCGGCCCGTTCGGCGGCCCCCTCCGGGCCACCGAAAAGAAAGAGCTTCAGCGCGTTTGCCGGCGCGGCCTCCGACTTCAGCGCGTCGAAGATATCGGCGCCGGCCGTCCGGCTCTTGATCGGAATCCCAAGCAGCCTAGCGATCCAGACCACCGGCATGCCGTCCACCGTGCAAAGATCGCTCAGGATCAGCGACTCCCTGAAGCTCCTGTTCGACTGGCTGGCGACCAGGAAGTTGAGATTGGGAGTCGAGATGAGAAGCCGGCTCCTGCGTCGGGCAGCGTCGCGGATGCGGCGCAGTACGCCGCGCATGCCGATGGCATCGACCGGTATTCCGAGGACGCAATAGACGTCGCGCGCGAGGTCGTCGGGAATCGCGGCGTCGGCCAGGGCGGCAGCATCGACCTCCGGCCGATCGCGACCCGCCCCGGAGCGCCCCACGCGATAAAGGGGGGATCCCGGCTCCTGCAATTCATGCGTGGTCAGCATCCGCCGCTCTCCCTCAATCTGCCCGCCGCACGAGGATTCCGGGTTGCGGATCCCTGCCGCACCTCCCCGACCGAATAACGTGCGACCCAAAAGCCACCATTTAATTTTAAATCATACCATTTATTTAATACGGTTTATTTGTAAATGCCAGGGCAGATTTGCGGCGCGGCTGCAGCAATATCTTCCCGGCGCACGTCGAAGTCCTTTTATTTAATTGCATCTCCGGATAATGTTCACGGACGGTATTCCCGGCGGCTGCCGGGGCCGCGCCGTTCGAATATCCTGGTGAGATCGATGCCGAGAATTTCAGCGACGACGTCGATGTCGGCCGGGCCGCGCGCCTCCGCGGGGACGTTCGATGTCTGCGCGCTGATTCCGGTCCTCGCCTTCGCCTACTCGTCCCTCATTCAGCCGCTGATCTATTTTGGCTTCCCGCCGTCGCCCGGGCTCCAGGGCCTGCTCGAGAGCCGGATCGAGAACCGGATCTTCTGGCCTGTCCTCGCGGCCATCGCCATCGTCGTTGCGATGCAACGCCTCGCCCGCGGCGAGCGGCTTGCCGCTGCGCCCAACATCATCAGTCTCTGCGTCTATTTTGGATTGGCCGGCGCCAGCATCGCGTGGGCATTCAAACCCGAATTCGCCTTCGTCCGTTTCGTCCAGGAAGCGATGGTCCTCACCGCCATCGTGCTGCCCGCCCTGCTATCGAGGCCGAGCGCCGACATCCTGCGCGGCGTGTTCCTCTGCTTTGCAGCAGGGGTGATCCTCAATGTTCTGCTGATCCCCGGCGGTTACGCGACCTACGCGCAGTACGGCAACGCGCTGGTCGACATCGGTTACCAGGGCTACTTCTCGGGCAAGAACCTGCTGGGCGAGTTTGCCGCCATTGCGTTCCTGCTCTCGGTTCACGAGTTGCTCTATCCCGGAACGCGCCGCGCGCTCGGGATCGTCGTTGCCGTCGGTGCCATCGTCCTGATCTTCTTCTCGAGCTCGAAGACCGCGCTCGGCCTCGCTCTGGTCGCCCCGATCCTGGCCATCCTGACGCTGGCGCTTGCGAGAACGCTGCGGGTTGCACCGCTTCTGATCCTGGTGGCGATCATCCTCGGCTACTTCGTGGTCGGCGAGCTCGCGGGCTTCACGACCAGCCGCATCGCCTATCTGCTGACGGGTGATTCCAGCTTCACCGGCCGAACCACCATATGGGCCTTCTCTAACTTGGAGATCGCGAAGAGGCCGCTCCTGGGATGGGGCTATCAGAGCTTCTGGCTGGTCGGTGCCGACGCACCAAGCATCACCGATGCACCCGGCTGGGTGAAGGCCATGCCGAACTCCCACAACGGCTACTACGATGCGATGCTGGAACTTGGCTATGTCGGTTTTGCCTTTCTCCTCGTGTTTCTGGCGGCCACCGTTCACGTCATCGGCCGCGTGATGAAGCACGACTACAAGCGGGCGTGGATCCTGCTGTCCGTCGCGCTGTTCGTCATGCTCTATAACCTGCTCGAAACCCTGTGGCTGCGCGCGTTCGACGTGACCTGGGTGGTATTCGTGCTCGTCACGGTCGAGGCCGCGCGATACTGGCGGAGGTCGCAACAGAGCATGCCCGCCGCTCAGCCGGCGAACAGGCGGTCGGCTCGTTGGAGCCGTACACGGCCGGCTTGGCGGCCACGGCTCGGCGTCCGCACCTGACGGGAGGCCCGTTGAAGCGTCACGCCAGCGCTATTGCGTTGATCCCGGCGCCGCCGCGAATGGCGCGCCCGCATCGAATCTCGCCTTGGCCGGTAACGTATGCAGCTTGGTATCCCCGGTTGGGTCCACCCAGGGCCACGGATGACTGCCGAAAAAGCCGGGCTTGGCTCTCAGATACAGCGACGCCGGCAGCGGCTGCGCCGCGAGAGCGTCCGTCCAGACCACCTTGCCGGTGAGATAGTCGAAATTGCCGCCGCGGATCACCGTGGCCAGCGTCTTCGGATCAGGCGCCATGGTCCATCGCTCCGGGTCGTAGCCAAGCACCCAGACGTTGCCGACACCGCCCTGCCCCCAAACCGCCGTTCCGGCCCGCATCGATGGATCGTCGTAGCTCCAACCGCTCATGCGTCCAGGTCGGCCCAGCACATTGCCGGCGAACGAATCCCACCACGAGCCATAGGCGAGACCGACGGCTCGAACGCCCGAACGATCGACGAAGCGCTGGCGCTGGCCGGTGAGATGGTTGCGGAAAAAGGTCAGATAGATCGCGTTGCCATGGGTGTAGTCGCTGTCGGCATTGTGGGACAGATTGCCTTCGAACAGGACGTGATGGGCGCCGGCCATGTGCGACGCGTTGATGCCGACCTCGACCCAGCCGGGATTGTCGAAATCGAACGAGTCGTCGGCATAGTTATAGCCGACGACGCTGCCGGCGCCGGACGACCGGAACACCATGTTCTTGCAGACGTCGACGAGGATGTTGTTCTCGATCAGGACCTCCGAGGAGCCCGTCGCCAGGCTGATCGCGTATCCGGCGCCGCCCGGCTGCGGCCACGAGCCGGCGTGGATGTAGGAGTCGCGGAGCTCGACCCGGAACGAATTGTCGATCGCCACGCCCTCGCCGAGCCATTGCGTCACCTCGACGGATCTGGCCCAGGAATAAGCAGCGGCTTCGAACCGCAACGCGCCGTCCGCCCCGCCGACGATGCTCAGATCTTCGACGCCCACCTTGGCAACGTGGATGTCGCGATTGTTGGCGGCGTGGCGACCGCTGTTCGGGTCGGTGCTATAAGGCGTGAGCTGCGCTTGGTGATCCCGGCGATAGCTGATCGTGAGCGGCGAGGTGAATGTCACCGTGCTGCCGGTCACCGAGGCGATCTCCTTGATCTCGGCGGTCGCCCGGTCGGTCCGGGCAAACCACGACATCGACTTCGGCAACACGCCGGGAGCCTGGTCATAGGGACCTCCGGCATTGGCACCGGCATTGTCGTCGCCCGGCTGAACCGGATAGTGCATGTTCCAGGCGACGCGGTCGCCTTGCCAGACCTTCGCTCCCGCTGGAAAACCCGCCGGCGTCGCCTGCCACGATGCGCCTGAGACCTCGTCGAGCAGAACGAAATCGCCCGGCTTCAAGGCCGCGGCACTGGCGAGGGCGACGGTCGACGTCCCCTGATCGCCGTCCGCCAACAGGTCCTGCGACGCGCTGCTGTCGGGGCCATTGTTCCAGCGCGAAGGTCCGACGATGATGACAGGCTTGGCGTCGTAGCTGTACGAGCTCGGGTCGACCGGCGTCAGGATTCCCTTGGTGCCGGCAATCACGACCGGCGTTCGTGCCCGCGCACCGTTGGTTTTCACCAGCCTGGTCGCGCCTGCGCCGGCGCCGCGCAGCGTCACTGGCCGGCTGATCAGGAGCGGCTCGTTGACGATGAACGTCCCGGGGCCGAGCATCACCACCTGGCCGGCGGGTGCAGCGGTCAAGGCAGCCTGAATCGCGCTGCTGTCGTCTCTCCCACTCGGAGACAGCGTGCGGTAAATGATGGTCCGGTTCGGAATACCGCCGGCTGACATCAGCCCGGGATTCCAGGCGGCGAGACGCTCCACCGGCAGCAGATTGCCGGCCAGTGACGGCCCGGTGGACGCGGTCGGCTCGGCGGCCGCGGCAACGCCGCGAAGGAACAGCAGGGCAAGCGCTGCCGTGAACAGCGCACGGATGCAGGCGGCGTCGATCCGGCGCGTCACGCGCGCGACCGGCCGGGACGAAGCCTGGGTGCAGCCGGGGATCACGAGGCCGATGTCATCCATGAGAACCTCTCGCAGGACCGGTCACACAGCCAAAACGGGCGCCGATTTAAAAACACCATGACTTTGACACGCGCCATGACATAATATTAAATCACGATTTAATTTATTGAAAGGCGGCCGGCGACGCCCTGCTCGGCAGAGCTTCGTCCCAATCTTCCGCCTTCGGCAAGGGATTTGATACGTGACGCCATCGCGCCGCTACCTGCTCATCTCGCCCTGCCGGGACGAGGCCCAATATCTCCGCCGGACTCTCGACAGCGTCGCTGCGCAATCGGTGCCGCCGGCGCTGTGGATCGTGGTGGATGACGGATCGACCGATGACACCCCGGCCATTCTCGACGAGTACGCCCAGCGCCTGCCCTATCTGCGCGTGATCCGCCGCGCCGACCGCGGCGGACGCAAGGTCGGACCCGGCGTGATCGAGGCATTCTATGCCGGCCTGGAGAGCGTGCGGCTGGAGGATTTCGACTATCTCTGCAAGCTCGACATGGACCTCGATCTGCCCGCGCGCTACTTCGAGCTGCTGATGGAGCGGATGGAGAGCGATCCGCGGGTCGGGACCACCTCGGGCAAGCCGTGGTTCGTCCACCCGCAGACCGGCGCCTTGGAGCCGGAGGTCTGCGGCGACGAGATGTCGGTCGGGATGACCAAGTTCTACCGCGTCGCCTGCTTCCAGGAGATCGGCGGCTTCGTGCGCCAGGTCATGTGGGACGGCATCGACTGCCACCGCTGCCGCATGCTCGGCTGGATCGCCGAGAGCATCGACACCGAAGCGCTGCGCTTCATCCATTTGCGGCCGCAGGGCGCCAGTCACAAGGGCATCTGGACCGGACGGCTGCGCAAGGGTTTCGGCCAGTACTTCATGGGAACGTCGCCGCTGTATCAGCTCGCGGTGGCGGTCTATCACCTGCCGGCCTATCCCGCCCTGATCGGCAGCACCGCGATGCTGTGGGGCTATTTCCGGAGCTGGCTGACGGGCCTGCCGCGCTACGACGATCTCGAATTCCGCCGCTTCCTCCGCGCCTATCAGCATGCCTGCCTGCGCCTGGGCAAGCGCGCCGCCACGGCCCGGATCAACGCGGAGCGGGCCCAACTCTGGCGCGCCAGCCACGCCGCGGCCGACACGCGATGACGCTCGGCGGCCGATCGCCGCGGCATTGACACGACGACGACGAAGCTACGTGTTTCTCCGACCCCGTCTGGACAACATGGCCAAGATTCTCGAGCTCAGCCGCTTTCGTGCCGCTTCCGCCGTGCCGCCGATAACGGCGCCTGGCGGCGAGGCGACCGCGCCGGCAGCGTCCCGCAGCACGAACGCCCATGGCAGCGCATCCCCGCTCATTCCATCACTCGACGGCATCCGCGCGCTGTCGGTGCTGATCGTGGTCCTGGGTCATTCCGGGCTTCAGGCCATGGTCCCCGGCGGCTTCGGCGTCACCATCTTCTTCTTCCTGAGCGGCTTCCTGATCTCCACGCTGATGCTGGCCGAGCATCAGCGCACCGGCGCGCTCGACGTTCCCAGCTTCTATGCGCGGCGCGTGTTCCGGCTGATGCCGCCTCTGCTGCTGTCGTTGGCGATCGCCTACGGCCTCACCGCCGCCGGCCTGCTGGACGGCGGAATGACCGTCAAGGGCCTGGCGGCCCAGGTGCTGTATTTCGCCAACTATTACGGTCTGTTCTTCGATCCCGGCAATACGGTGCCCGACGGCACCGGCATTCTCTGGTCGCTCGCGGTCGAGGAGCACTTCTACATCGTCTATCCCCTGCTGATGACGCTGCTGCTCGGATCGGCGCTGCGGCCGCGCACCATCGGCGCGCTGCTCGGGCTCGTCTGCCTCGGCGTCCTCGCCTGGCGCATCCATCTCGTGCATGCCCCTGGGTTCTTCTCCGACCGCACCTATTACGCCTCGGACACCCGCATCGACTCGATCGCCTATGGCTGCATTCTGGCGCTGGTCATGAACCCGGTGCGGCAGCGCTCTGCCTCGGGGCGGATGTCGGCGGCGCAATGGGCGCTGCTGGCCGTCGCCGCGGCGGCGCTGCTGGTCTCGCTCGTCTACCGTGATGCGGTGTTCCGGGAGACCGCCCGCTACAGCCTTCAGGGGCTGGCGCTGATGCCGTTGTTCTACTTCGCAGTCCGCTTCGCCGACGCGCCGCTGTTTCGTCATCTCAACCGCTCCTGGGTGATGACGCTCGGCACCTATTCCTATGCGATCTATCTGATCCACAACGTCGTGATCCGGACGATCGACAAGAACCTGCCCGCGATCGCTGCCAAGCCCTATCTGCTGTTTCCGCTCGCGCTCCTGATCTCTGTCATCTACGCGGCGGCGATCGAGCGCTTCATCGAGCCGTATTTCAGACAGCTCCGGCGCAAGTTCAGGCCGGCGCCTGCTGCGAGAGCAGCGCAGGACGCGTCCGGCGCAGACTGGCGGCTCGGCAACCGTCTCGCCGAGAGTCCGACGCCGCGCGCATCCTGAGCGCATCGGCACCCCTTCACCGCTCCATCGCCTGCTGCACAAATGCGTCAAATTGTGCAGTTTAAATAATTAGTCCCGCATTTAATACTGCGACCCCGACCAATGAATACTTTCGGGGACGGGTGGATGCGGATCGCGAGCGCAGTTGCACGACGAATTCGACGACATACGCTCGGTCCCCTGCCGGACGATCCGGCACTGCGACCGTTGAGGTCCCCGCTCCAGATCAATCTCTCGGGCAAGGTCGCGCTGGTCACGGGAGCGGCGGGAGAGCTCGGCCGCCCGATCGCCCGGACACTGGCGGCCTGTGGTGCAAAGGTCGCCATCCATTATCTGACGGCGCGCGCTGCTGCGGAGAGGCTGTGCGAGGAGCTGAACGAGCTCCAGCCGCAGCACGCCTGCACCATTTCGGGTGACGTTGCCGAGCTCGAGGATGTGCAGGCCATGCGCCGCGTCACCGAGGGTGTGCTCGGCCCCGTCGACATCGTCGTGAACAATGCGGTGACATGGTACGACGAACGTCCCGTCGTCGAGCAGACGCCCGACCAGTTCGACAAGGTGTTTCGCTCCTCGGTCCTGCAGGCCTGGGCGACCGCGCGGGTGTTTTCCGGCCCGATGATCGAGCGAAAATGGGGACGCCTGATTTCTCTCGGCACGGAGATGACGAGCCTGGCCTTGCCCAATCGCGCGCCCTACACGGCGGCCAAATGCGCCATGGACGGCATGCTGCGGTCCCTGGCGCGGGAGCTCGGACCGCATGGCATCACGGTCAATCAGGTCGCCCCGGGCTGGGTCGTCTCCGACAAGGACCGTCGTGACCGTGACGAGGTGCAGCCGCTCTACGAGCGGTCCGTGCCGCTCGGACGGCGCGGCTACGATCAGGACGTCGCCAACATGATCGCGTTTCTGGCCTCGGACCTCGCCGGTTTCGTGACCGGCGTTCGCGTGCCGGTGTGCGGCGGAGTCGTCATGCCGGAGGCCTGAGCACGCGCGCCTCGATGCGGCCGATTCTCGTGATGTCGATCGCGCGTCAGCGGAAGACGCGATGACGGTGGCACCAACGCACGAACACGTAGATCGACCATATGCGCGACCAATAGATCCCCGGCGCCCCATCGAGGAAGGCGCGCCAGAGGCGCTCCACGGCCGTGGGGTCCAGCCCCACCGGCGCAACGGCCTGCGGGTCCCGCAGGGTCCGGTCCATTGCATCCTGCAGGCCGCGCCGAATCCAGCGATCGAGCGGCAGCACGAAGCCGCTCTTCGGCCGGTCGAACAGCGACGGATCGAGGCCACGCAGGCCGATCCGCCTGAGCATCGCCTTGCTTCGCAGCGGCGCGTAGCGCGTCGCATCGGGCAGCCGGTCGACGCTTTCGAACAGCACCTGATCGACCAGCGGCACCCGCTGCTCCAGCGAGGCCGCCATGCTCGCCACGTCATTGTCGCGCAGCAGGCGCTCGCCGAGAAACAGGCGCTGCTCCATGACGCTGATCGCCGACAGCGGAGTGCGCGCGCGCGTCTCCGCGGTGATCTTCGCTCTCATCGCGGCCGGCAGCCCATCTGTCAGCGTATCGACGAGATCAGGCGCGAGCAGCTCGCGCTGAAAACCGGGCAGGAACAGCGCATAGGCCATCTGGTAGAGCGCCAGAAGATCGTCGCCGCGTCGAACCATCTCCGGAAGCTTGGCCCAGCGCGTCTGCGGCGCCACCGTTCCGCGCGACGGCGACAGCATCTGCGCGGCCAGCTTCGCCGCAGCGGCTTTGACGCCGGCCGGCACCCAGGCCGTGCGCTCCGACCATCGCTGCAGGATCGGCAGGTCGCGAAACGACGTATAGCCGCCGAACAGCTCGTCGCCGCCGGTCCCCGACAGTGCCACCGTGAAGCCTGCGCCGCGGATGGCGTGCGACATGAAGTATGAGTTCAGGCCGTCGAAGGTCGGCTGGTCCAGGCTGTCGAGCGCGGCATCGAGGTTGTCGACGAAGTGCTGCTCCGTCAGCACCACCTCGTGATGCTCGGTGCCGATGGCGGCGGCGATCTGGCGCGCGATCGGCCCCTCGTTCAGCTCCTGCTCCTCGAAAGCAAGCGTGAAGGTGTGGATCGGACCCGTGGCCGCGCGCTGCGCCAGATTGGCCATGACCGAGGAATCGATGCCGCCCGAGAGAAACACTGCGAGCGGCACGTCGCTGGCGAGATGCAGCCTCAGCCCCTCCTCGAGGATCTCGGCAAGATGATCCTCGTCCATCGTCGGGTCCGGAGCCCGCTCCGGGATCGACCAGAAATCCTCATCGCGGATGATGTTGCCGACGCCGTCGAACGTGGTGAGATGGCCTGGAGGCAGCAGTTCGACGCCCTTCACCGCCGTGCCGGGACCGACCACGAAGCCGTTCCAGACGCCGCTGGCGACGGCCTGCGGATCGAGCTGGGCCCTGCCCAGAAGGCCGGATGCCAGGAGAGCACGCAGCTCGGATGCGAAGGCCACCGACCAGCCCGCGTCGGGTTTCGACGCGCGGGCGACGTACAGCGGCTTGATGCCGAGGGGATCGCGCGCCAGCAGCAGCCGGCGCTCCTTCGGATCCCAGCAGGCGAACGCGAACATGCCGCGCAACCATGCCACCGCCTCCGGCCCATGCAGGCCGAGCGCGCGCAGCATCACCGCCGTATCGCCGGTCGAGCTGAACTGCTGGCCGCCGGCGACGAGGCGCTGCCGCAGGTCGGCAAAATTGTAGATCTCGCCGTTGAAGACGATGACATGCCCGGTGACCGGATCGGTCATCGGCTGCACACCGGCGGGCGACAGATCGAGGATCGCGAGCCGGCGGTGCGCCAGCAGCGCGCCCCAGCCACGCTCGTCCGCGGGCGAGGTCCAGACTCCCCCGGCATCCGGACCGCGATGGAGCATGGCATCGTTCATCCGCTGCAGCGCTGCGCGGTTGTGGTCGTCAACCCGTCCGATGATCCCAGCGATGCCACACATCAGAACATTCCGTTTGAGACGCGCGACGTCAAAATGACCGACGACACGGAACGGCCTCGCGCGCGAGATCGCGTGCGACCAGACCTCGGGCATCGCAGGACCATCTCGGCCCTCAAATGGAAGCAGCCGTTCCGGACGACCAGGACGCCGGCGCTGGCGCCGCAGCCGGCAGCGGACCGTAGGTCCGCGCCAGGCATTGTTCGTAGTCGAGCGGCGGCGTCCAGCCAAGCGTCTCCCTCAGCTTGCGGTTGTCGAAGCGCAGCGGCTTGAGCATCGCGTCGAACTTCTTGGGCGTCAGGATCGCCGGCACTTTGGTCGCCCGCCTGAACACGGTCGCAAACGCCAGCCGTACGATGCTGCTGGCGAGCCAATGCGGGATGGGCAACCGGAGGCCGCGCTCGCCGGTGCCGCGCATGTAGTCCGACAGATAAGTCCAGACCCGCTCGCCGGGACCGTCGACGATGTTCAGCGTCTGGCCGATCGCCCGCGAATCCGTCGCCGCCAGCGCGAAGACGTCGGCGCAGTTCTCGACATGGGTCATGGGGATGCGGGTCAGCGGCCCGATGACGACGTGGTGGCGTCCGATCTGCTGGCCGAGCGCGGCGAGATAGCCGTGGCCGCGTCCCCAGATGAAGCCGGGACGCAGCACGGTGAGATCCCAGCCGTTCTTCTCGACGTAGCGGCGCGTCACCCGCTCCTGCCACCATTTGGCGACGGTGTAGCCGCCACGGGTGTAGACGTCGGGCGTCTGCTGCAGCGGCGCGCTTTCGTCGAGGACGTCGCGGGTCGCAGTGTAGTCGTAGACCGAGAAGCTGCTGCACAGCACGAGCCTGCGACAGGCGCTGCCTGCCATCGCCTCGAGCAGCCGCTCGGTGCCGCCTACCGTGCCGGCGAATTGCGCGTCCTCGCCGCCGGCGACCACGGCCGCCAGATGGATCAGCACATCCACATTCTCGAACGCGCGAGCAAGGTCGCGCGAGGTGCGCAGGTCGGCCCTGACGATGTCGACCGACGACGGCCAGCCAAGGGCGTCAACGCGCGTCGCCGGACGCACCATGGCGCGAACCTCGATGCCGCGGGCCAGCAGCGCATCGACGACATGCCGGCCGAGAAACCCGTTGGCGCCAGTGACCAGGGCTTTCATATCGCCAGCTTCCTCATGTCCGCCTGCTCCGTCGGCTTCATCGCTTCGACCATCCGATTGACGGCCAGGACGTCCTCGATCGTGATCGGCAAGGCCGTTCCCGAGCCGAGCGCCTGATAGGTGCGCGCCAGGCACTCCCACAGCCCCTCATAGGCGCCTGGGCCCTTGAACTTGCGCAGCAAGGTCGAAAGCGCCGCGCGGCGGATGTCGCGGCCCTCCTCCAGTCCGCTGAAGAACGGGCGCAGCGGCTTCGGCACGTTGCGCGGGCCATCGAAGGTCAACCGCGTTTCGAACAGATTGGCGGTCGCCTGCATCCGCTCGCCATAGACCCGCAGCCAGAACGCATCGGGCTGCGCGCTCGCGCTGAAGCCGAGCGTCGCCGTGCCGCGCTCGGCCTCGACCACACAGCGAAACTCGTCGAACGGCAGCGGCGAGGCCTTGCGCTTGCTCCAGACCGTCTCCGCCTTGCGGTGTGGGCCGACGAAGGCATGCGACAGCGAGGCGAGATGCGGCAGGAAGTCGGCGATCGCACCACCCGCCAATTTGAGCGCCGGATGCGGCGAATTCGGATCGGCAAAGCCGTCGGGGCCGAGGATGTCGAGGCAGATCAGCACGTCGACATGGGTCACGGCACCGAACTCGCCGGTCTCGATGCGACGGAGTATCTCCTGCGGCGCCCGGTTGAAGACGTAGTTGTAGTCCTCGACGACATGGCGGCCGGTCTGCTTGGCGCGCAAGGTCAGGGTCTGCAGCTCGTCGAAGGTCGAGGTCGCGGGCTTCTCGACGATCACATGCGCGCCGGCCTCGAGCGCGTCCATCGCGAGTCGAAAATGCGAGGTCGGTGGCGTCGTCACGTGCACCACATCGGGCCGCACCGTCTGCAGCATCGTGCGATGATCGGTGAACCAGGACGGGATCGCGTAACGCTCGGCCGCGGCCTCCGCCGTTGCCGGCGACAGGTCGCAGATGCCGGCCAGTTGAACGCCCGGCAAGGTGTTGAGGCAGGCGAGATGCTGGCGGGCGATCTGCCCTGCCCCGATGAGCACGGCCTTCATCACGAACGGGTCTCCAGGATCTCGCAATAGAAGTCTTCGAGCGCTTGTGCGGCCGCGCTCCAGGCATATTTCTCGACCGCGACCTGCCGCGCCGCGCCGCCGATCCGCACCGCAAGATCGGGCTCGGCGAGCAGCCCGTTGACCGCATCTGCAAAGGCGTCGGGCTCGTCTGCGATGAGGATGTCGCGTCCGGGCATCGCCTCGATGCCCTCGGCACCCAGGCTGGTCGAGACGATCGCCTTGCCCATCGCCATGGCCTCGACGATCTTCAGCCGCGTGCCGCCACCGAGCCGCAGCGGGACGATCACCGCCGCTGCCGCGGCGAGGTGCGGCCGCAGGTCCGGCACGAAGCCGGTCAGTTCGATCCGCGGCCCGGCCAGCGCCGTCAACGCCGGCGGCGGCCGGCCGCCGATGATCTTGCAGCGCGCATCCGGGTGCCGGGCGGCGATACGAGGCCAGATGTCGTGTACGAAATGCGTGACCGCATCGATGTTGGGCACCGTCGACAGCAGGCCGAAATAGACCAGCGTACGGCCGTCGGGCGCGGGGTCGGTGCTGCGCGGCTGATAGAACTCGACATCGGCGGCGTTGGGGATGACCGCAGTGCGGGCGTTCGGAATGTCGTCATGCAGACGCTTCTCGTCGTCCGCGCTGCAGAGATAGACGCCATCGGCTTTTCGATAGGCCGCGATCTCCTCGCGGCGCAGCTTGCGCCAGTTCGCACCGGCGTAGAGCCGACGGCCCAGGCTTGCGCCCGTGGCGGCGAACTGCCGCGCCAGATCGTAGGCGATCTCATGCGAGTCGATGATCAGCCGCGGCGGCATCGCGCCGGCCGGCGCCTGACGGAACAGGCAGTGGCCCAGATAGGGAAATTCGAGATTGACGACGTCGAACCGCGTGGTCCGCAGCACCCGATCCAGCACCCGCTGCAATTCCGGCAGGGCCACGCGCAGCCGGTCGAAGCTCCGCACCGAGACCAGCGAGCGCAGTTGCAGCAGCCGCTTCGCAAGACCGTCACGGCCGTAAGGGTTCGGCACGAGCACCACGTCGCGGCAATAGGCCTGCATGGCCCGCCGGCACTCCTCGATGTCGAAGGCGTCATCGACCATCATCACCGCCGTGAGGTCGTGGCGGCGCGCGAGCTGGGTCATCAGCCCGTGCATGCGCGCCTGTGCCCCGAACCGCGGCGGGCTCGCCGGCATGTGCGAGACGCTGAGGATGCTGAGCCGCCGGCGATCGGCGAAACCGGACGCGGACCATTCGGGGTCGCGCTGCGCCGACGGCGCAGGCTCCGCCTCCATCACATCCAAGCCTGGGTGGTTGTCGCTGGTCATGACCATTTAAAACATTTAAATCACGGGATATTTTATATGTAACATTTAACGATCGCGATAGTTAATCGCGGCACGAGGGCGGGGTTCCGGGCTCCTTTCGCTCCCTCTCAACGCTTGCCGATGAAGTCCCGGACGATCGTACCTGCGATCCTGAGCGGCTCGCGGACCCGGAACACGCCGACGACGATCGCGAGATAGAGACAGCCGCAGAAGCAGCCGGACAGGATCATGCGCACGAGCGCGGGGTAGGCTCCGAGAAACGTCGCTTGCAGCCACCAGCCGGTCGCTGCGGTCGCGACGGCGCCGATGGTCTGCGCTCCGACGGCCCGGACCACGAGCTCCGCACCGATCCCGATCGGACGTCCGGCATACATCACCGACGGCAAAGCGATCAGCGAGTATCCGGCCACGACGCCCCAGGCCACGCCGACCGGACCAAACGGCAGCCCGGCCAGCACCGCGACGACCTGCGCGACCAGAGAGATGATGCCCCAGGTCTGCCAGCGGTCCGCCCTCCCGAGCGACAGATGCAGCCAGCCCTGCGAGCCCTCGACGACGTGCGAAATGCCGCGCAGCGCGATGATGCTGAGCAGCGCTCCCGCAGCCTGCCACTTCTGCCCCAACAGCACGACGGTGAGGTCCTCCGCCGTGACGGAGAGGATCGCCGCCGCCGGCATCAGGAAGAAGGCCAGGATCGACAGTGCCGCCTCATACTTCTGCCGAAGCGCGGCCGGATTTGCCTGGAACTTGCTCAGCGCCGAGCTTCCCACCGCATGCGTCTGATTGAGCGCCGCATAGATCGAGTTGTCGTAGAGGTTCATCGCATTCTGGTAGTACCCGACCTGATCGGGCCGGTAGAGCAGACCGAGCGCGATCCGGTCCACCGCCCGCGACAACGTATAGGCCACCGTGAATCCGACGACGTGGAGGCCAAAACGCACCATCGATCGCACCTCGGCGTCGAACACCGGCGCGCTGGGCCGCCAACGGCAGGCCGACCACGCGGCGACCACGACGCAAATCGATGTCACGACGGGGCGAATGACCAGCGCCCAATAGCCGTAGCCCTCGAACGCCATGGCCACGGCGGCAACCGTCCCGGCCAGCGTGCCGAACAGCTGGATCCGGCCGATGCGGCCGAACTGCAGCGTGCGCCGGAGCAGCGCCATGTGCTGGTTGGTCAGCCCGGACAGCACGAAGGTGATCGCGACGCAGAGCGCGATCGGCTCCAGTCGCGGATCACCGTAGATCCAGGCAATCAGTGGGCTGGATGCCGCGACGACGATCGCCACCGCAACGCCGATGCCGGTGCTGACCCAGAACAGACCGCTGACCTGGGCCGGAGTGATCCTGCTGCGCTGGGCGGTGGCATCGAGCAGGCCGAAGTCGATCAGCAGCGGCGCGAAGCTCGTCAGCACGGTGACGATGGCGACGAGCCCGAAATCCTCCGGCGCAAGCAGCCGGGCCAGAACGATGGCCGCTCCGATCTGAAGCACGGAATTGCCGTATTGGATGACGATGGAAATCAGGCCGCCGCGCAGCGCGCGGCGTCCGAGATCGCTCGACTCCCGATGTTCCTCGAAATAGGCGGCGACGGCTTCCGACATCCGTTCAATCGCTTTCAATCATCGTAACCAACCTTCCGATTCCCAGTCACGGGCCAAACAGATCCGTCCAGGGCCATGAAAATCCGACCATCGAAAATGCAGCCGGTATAGAATCGTTCGCGGCCGAGATCGGAGGCCGCGGGGAGCGATGACGTCTCCTTGTGGCGGAGAAAAGGATTGAAACGTCACTGCGCCAACAATACCGGCTTGCGATTTAACTCCTGCTCGCGCGTGATCGCCGGACCGGCCGCCATCGCGGCCAGCCTCTTCAGCCGATCCTTGCGGGCAGCGAGGCCCGGCATCGGCTGCAGACCCGTGGCCTCCAGGATCGTCTCCCACCGATACACCCAGTCATGCCGCATCAACGTCTGGACCATGCCGGTTCGCCGCATCCGGTCCTGGCGGACCGGATCGTCGTCCAGTTCCCTGATGACCCGGTCGATGTCGGGCGATGTATGCGGCACGTCGATCATCACCTCGGGCCAATCGAACAGCCGCGGAAACAGCTCGTTGTCGGGACGCTCGCCGAGCATGATGGCTCCCGCCGCCGCGCCCTCGAAATACCGATAGCCGAACTCGACCTGCCGCCCGGTCTCCTGCGGCTCGTCGAACTTGCCGGGATTGACCAGAAAATACCTGCTCCTCTTGGCGAGGTTTGCCATCTGCGTCCGGTGCTCCCGGAGATCGATGGCCTGGCTGCCGCCGATCGTGTCGTGGAGATAGAACAGGCCGCTGTCCCGCGCCATCGCGAGCAGTGATTGGTGCGTGACACGGGAGCGGCGTCCCATGCTAAAGACGTCGATGACCCTTGCGGGCGGATCGGGATAGGGACAAAACCGGATCGCATCGATGGCGAGCGGAAGATGCGCGCATGCCTTGCCGATCTCCTCGCTGAGCGGCTTCACCGTACTGATCTGGAACGGCATCACGACGTCGAACTTGGCGAGGATCTTCAGGAAATGCCGGTGCTTGGCGATCTCCTTCACCCAGAGCTCATCCAGCAGACACACCGAGGTCCTGCACGCGCCTCTCAGATCCTCGATCGCATCGAACATGATCAGGTCCTGCGGGAATCCGCAGATCGCGAACAGAACGTCGTATTGCTGTTGCGGCTCGATCCGCGCCAGCCCGGGATTCAACAGCACGGGCGCGTGGTAGCCCAGCCGGGTGGCGAAGCTCGCCCGTCGGCTCGACGGGTCGAGCACGGGCGCAAACATCTCGGCTGAATCGACCTCGCAGATGATGTCCTCGAACTCGACGTGAGGACCGCGATTGAGGGCTTTGCCGAAGATGTTTCGAAGTGAGAAGACGGCGATGCGGGGCTTGCCCGGCTGCGAACTCATGACGCCTCACTCTGGTGTTGTTGGATCACTTGCACGGTGCTGTGCGGAGAAGGCGGCGACGTCACGACGATGAAACCGGCGTTTGGATGAGACCCGCGTCCAGCGCGATCCGTGCGGCGGCATCGATGCGCGCGAACGGAACGTCGGCCCGGATCGCCATGTCGAGCAGGCTGTGCTTGCCATCCGCAAGGTTGAGGACCCACAGGAGGTCCATTTGCGTCGCACCGCCTGCCTCGCGCTGGCCGGCAATCGCGCGATACAGGCCGCGCCGTCCCAGTTGCGGCTCCCCTCGCCCATCGACGCGCTCATAGATGCAGTCGCGATCGAGCAGATCCAGCACCTCCTCGATGACCGCGTAGGATTGGTCGAGACAGTCCGGCTTGACGAAATTCAGATTGTCGGCCGAGGTGTGATATTCGGGGAACGTGCCGTGCACGCCGCGCATCAGGCACCCGACCGGCAGATCGAATCCCGGTGAGCAGAACTGCCGCTCGTCATATCCATAGGGGCTGAATGGCAGAATCTCATGCGGATGGCCGGCGTGCTTCAGGACATGGGCGACGGCGCGATCGATGCTCGCTCCGCTCCGGCTCTGCTTGTAGTGAAATCCACTGGGATCGCCGAGACAGGTGAGGACGAGGCCGTGTTCGACATGGCCGAGATTCCGCTCGTTGCGGTCGAGCCATGCGAGCGCGCCGATCGTTGCCGGCAGGAACAGAAATCGGTACCCGAGCCGGTGTGTCCGCTGCGCCTGCCGCATCGCCAGCGCCGCCATGACGGCAATCCCTGAGAGATTGTCGTTGGCGAGACTCGGGTGACAGATGTGACAGGTGATCAGGACTTCCTTGTCCGTCTGTCCAGGGACGAAGAATTCGCCATAGGTCAACGATCCCTGCGAGAGCTCGCTGTCGATCTCGACGCGGTAGCTGTCCTCCGTCATTTCCCGCCACAGACGGTCCGGCAGGCAGAAGCCCCAATCGTCGGCATAGTAGCCGGTCCGGTATGGAATGAGATCAGGCTGATCCGGCAAGCTATGGACGTGCTTGGCAAGCTCGGCACGGCTGAGCACCGCCTGGACCGGCTTGCTGTAGCCCATCACGTGCAGATTGTTGTCGGCGAAGTCGACGAGAACGCGGCCCGACAGGGTCGAGATCGTCGCGCGACGAATGTTCCACTCCGCCGGCACATGCCAGTCCAGGACGGGCGTCCCGGAGGGTACCTCGTGAATCGTAAGACCCACATGACGCGCGACAATGCCGAGCGTCTGCCGGACACCCGCCCCGGTGAGGCTGCGATTGATCGGAAACAGCTCAGCGACCAGATCGTGGAGATCGATCGCCGGCATTCTCGGACCAGCCGTGGATTTGAGGATGTCCAACATGGCGCGTCGACCCTACACCATCATTCAGGCCGACGCCTGGGCGGCATCGGCTGCGAGATCGCCGGTCGGCAGCGGCACGATCGTCGGCTGGTAGACCAGATACTCCGCGGGAGCTTCCACCTGATCGTATGGCGCGACGACCTCCTCAGGCAGCCGCGCAAGATCGGTCACCCGCAGGAAGTCGCGCAGGCTCGTGCCTGTCGACTCCGAATCGACGTTGATGGCGCCGCGCCGGACGCTGACGTCGGCAAAATGCACGGTGCGGAAATCGATGCTGAACCGCGTCACGCCCGAGGTGTTCGGCACCGACGAATGCAGATGCGCTCCGGAGAAGATCGTGACGCCGCCGCTCGGCGCGATCACCCGGATCTGTGGATCCAGTGCAATCTCCTGCTCCGGCTTCGGCTGCACCCGTGTATCAGTCTTGATGTGCCGCGCCGCCGATGCGCGTGAGGTCCGGTTCCACTCGTAATAGTTATAGTTTCTGGAGCCGTTCTTGATCGCTTCGTCGAAATAGCGCGGGTGGAATGCAAGGCCGTTGTCCGGCGCAATGTCATACACCGGCAGCCACCAATTGAGCTGGCACGGCGGCGCCGAGTACCAGGTGTCGCGATGAGGGTGGAATGCGAATGCGATCCCGGTGGTGAGATAGTCGTCGCTCGTTGCCGACCGCAGCCGCGGCACGTCGAAATAGGTCAGCTCGGGATCGCAGCCAAGCTCGCGGAGCGCTCCCTGCACCAGCTCCTTCGACCGGGCGTGATGAATGAAGAATGGCTTCAGCCTGACGAGAATCTCGACGTAGCGCTCGACAGGAAGCTCGAATTGCGCCGTCCGCGGATCGTAAGGATGAAACGCCTCCTCGATCAGCTCCCTGGCGAACGCCACCAGCGCATCGAGCGAAGGCGTCGGCGAGTACAGGAACAGCGCACCCTCGTACAGTTTCTGGCGCCGCTCGTCATCGGGCATGATGGCATCAACGAAAATGTTCGTCATTCCGTGATCCTCCTCGACAAATCGTCAGAACCTTCGAGGCGATCGGGCCGCTCCGGAGCCGCCAGATTCCTCCCCCAAGACACCTCGCTGCCGCCGTGCTGCTTCACCACAGCCCCCGTTCGGCAAGCGAGGGCCAGGCAGCATCCTTGGCCGACAACACCGTCACCGGCTGCGGCCATCGGATGCCGATCATCGGATCGTCGTGCCGGAAACCGTCCGAGAGCTCCTCGACATAATCCTCGCCCATCAGATACTCGACCGTCACGTCGTCGGTCAGCGTCTGGAATCCATGGGCAAAGCCCGCGGGGACGTAGAGCATCCGCGCCGTCGAGGGACCGAGCTCACAGGCATAGACCTCGCCGCGCGTCGCAGACTCCGGCCTGATGTCGACGATGACGTCGTGGATCAAGCCGGCGCTGCAGCGGACGATCTTGGCGTCAGGCTTCGGCGCACGCTGGAAATGCATTCCGCGGACGGTGCCGCGGCGTCGGGTCACCGAGCTGTTGCCCTGCACCGGGACAAACGCGATGCCCTGCTCCGCAAAGGTCTTCGCGCACCAGGTTCGCGTGAAGCTGCCGCGCTCGTCGGAGCGAACGGTCAGCTCGATCAGCCGCGCATCCGAACGTCCCAGCTGGACAAACCTCATGGCTCAAAACTCTTCGCGCAATCGTGCGGCAATGCCTTGCTCTACTCCTCGATGGTGGCCTTGGGGACCGGCACGATGAAGCGGCCGCCCCAATCGCGAATGGCCGCCATCTGCGCCTTGATCTCGCTCTTGATGTTCCACGGCAGGATCAGGACGTAGTCGGGCCTGGCTTCGAAGATCGCTTCCGGCGGCAGGATCGGAATGCGCACGCCCGGCATGTAGCGGCCCTGCTTGGACGGGGCGCGATCGACCGTGAAGTCGAGAAAATCGGTGCGGATCCCGCAATAATTGAGCAGCGTCACGCCCTTCGCCGGGGCTCCGTAACCGACGATCTTCTTGTTGTCGCGCTTCAGCGCCGTCAGCAGCTCGAGCAGCGCCCGCTTCGTCTCTTTGACCTGCTCGTTCCAGGCCATGTAGATCGCGTCGTCATGCAGCCCATAGGCCCGCTCTCGTGCCAGAACATCGGCGACGTTCGGGCTCTCCGCATGAGCGGCGCCCGCGTGGCAGACGAAGAACCGGATCGAGCCGCCATGCGTTTCCGGGAGCTCGACGTCGAACACCCGCAAGCCCGCTTGGGCGAAGATGCGCAGGCCCGCGATCAGCGACAGATAGGAGAAATGCTCGTGATAGATGGTGTCGAACTGATGCCGCTGCATCAAGGTCAGCAGGTGCTGAACCTCGAAGGTCGCGACGCCCTCGGGGGCCAGCAGGATTTTGACGCCGCCGACGAAGTCGTTGATGTCGGGAACGTGTGCGAGCACGTTGTTGGCCGTGAGGAGATCGGCCGACCAGCCCTCCTCCCGGAGGCGGGCCGCATAGTCGCGGCCGAAGAACTCGACCCGGGTCTCGATGCCCTTGGCGCGCGCGGCCAGCGCAACGCTTTCGCAGGGTTCGACGCCGAGGCAGTCGATCCCCTTCTGGAGGGAGTATTGCAGCAGATACCCGTCATTTGACGCGATCTCGACATGCCGCGAGGCCGGACCGAGCTTGAAGCGATCGGCCATGGCTTCGACGTAGCACCGCGCGTGCTCGAGCCACGAGGTGGAGTGCGAGGAGAAATAGGCATAGTCGGCGCGGAAGATCTCGGACGCGGCCAGGAGGTCGCGTGTCTGCGCCAGACGGCACTCGCGGCAAACGAAGGTCTCCAGCGGATAGAACGGCTCCGCGCGCATGTAGTTGGCCGGATCGATGTAGTCGTTCGCAACCGGCGAGGCGCCGAGGTCGATCAGCTTGAGGGTCAGGTCGTCGCCGCAGTGCCGGCACTTGGGCGCGACGCCGACGGCGGTGGGAAGGGTCAGTTCCATGATGTCTCCGTCACTACTGTCTTTGCCGGCTGAGGCGAAGCGTCTGCCCCGGCGCGATCACGTCCATTGCAACCTGTCGTTGATCCTGGCCGTCTCCATGTGGTCCTGCAGGACCTTGAGACGGATCAGATCGGACGAGCGAAACTCGGCATCCTTGAACTGCATTCTCTTGAGACCATCGACCAGGTTCTGGATCGACTGGTCGAGGGTGACCTGCGGCTGATGATCGGGGGCGAGGGAGCGGTACAGGCCGAAATCGACCTTGTAGGAGCGGCTGTCCACCGGCGCGGAGGTGTTGATCGACACGCTGGTCCCCGGCACGCGCGCAGCCACCGCGTTGGCGAGATCCTTGACCTGGTAGTTGCGGTCGTCCGAGCCGGCATTGACGGTGAGGAAACGGCCGCCCGTCGCCGCTGGCCTGTCGATGGCCCAGTCGATCGCCCGCGCCATGTCGGCGACGTCGATCAGAGGACGCCACGGGGTGCCGTCGGAGAGCACGCTGATCTGGCGACGGGTGAGCGCGCAGGCCACGAAATCGTTGAGGACGAGGTCGAGCCGCAGCCGATCCGACATGCCGCAGGCCGTCGCAAAGCGCAGACAGGTGATGGTCATGCCGGTGTCGATCGCGGCGAGCTCCTGCTCCGATCCGATCTTCGACTTGGCGTAGGCCGTGATGGGATTGAGCGGATCGCTCTCCTTGCGCGGCGGTCCGTCGGCGATGCCGTAGACGCTGCAGCTCGACGCGAACACGAAATTCTTCACGCCGGCCGCCGCAGCCCTCCTGGCGAGCGATACGGTGGCATTCTGGTTGACGTCGAGCGTCACATCCTGGAAGCGATTGCCCATCGGATCGTTGGAGATCGCCGCCAACTGGACCACGGCGTCATAACCGCGGAGGTCGAGCGACATGTCGCGGACGTCGCCATGGATCTGCTCGTCGAGACATCGCTCCGGAACAACCGGCGCTCCGGTCAGGCAGTGCGCGAAATAGGCGTTGTCGAAGCCGTGCAGCGTCGCATCCGGGCGCTGCGCCCGCAGATGCCGCGCGACGACCGGACCCACATAGCCCATGTTTCCGGTGATCAGTACCTTCAAAATCGCACCCTCTATGCCACAAGCCAAAACAAGAATTTAAATCATCCTGTAGTGGATTATAATTTAATATTCTAGCCAGCGTCCAGTGAATCCGTCGGCAAGCGACGCCGCCCGCCGATTTCTCCGGCACGGCGCACAAAACTCCGGGAAAACCCGTGTATTTACCCCGACCCGCCTGATGTTGCGATCATCCGGCCGGCGCGGCATCAGGCACCCTCTTGATTTAATTAATTCGCTCAATTAAATAATGCCGCAAAAGGAACAAATGTTGATCGCAGACCTCGGCAGCTTTAATTCGATCCCTGCAAATGAGGCGTCCCGCGCGGGATGCCCCGCCCGCCTCGATGACGCATTGATTGAAGCATTGAAAGACAGAGCATGACACTATCCGCCGGCGACTGGGTCGAAGTGCGCAGCAAGGAAGAGATCCTGGCGACGCTCGATGCCAACGGGCGCCTCGAAGGGTTGCCGTTCATGCCGCAGATGTTCAAATGGTGCGGCCAGCGCTTCCAGGTCTACAAGCGCGCCCACAAGACCTGCGACACGGTCACCGGATACAACACCGGAGAGTGGCTCGGACGGCGCCTCCCCAACGCGGTGCATCTCGAGCATCGCTGCGACGGCGAGGCCTATGGCGGCTGCCAGGCGGCCTGCCTGATCTTCTGGAAGGAGGCGTGGCTCACCCCGGTCGATCCGGCCAAACCAGCGTCGGCCGGCCCGGATCGCGCGGCTCCCCTTCCGCCGCCCGGCGGCTGCACGGTGCGCGCGGTGTGGGATGCGACCAAGTCGCCGGACCAGCAGCCGGGAAAGGGCCCGCGCTACGCCTGCCAGGCGACCGAGCTGCCGACCTACACCCAGCCGCTCAAATGGTGGGACGCCCGGCAATACGCCGAGGACATCGCGTCCGGCAATGTCTCGCTCGCGAAGATGTTCCGGGGCTTCCTCTACTTCGCCTATGTCGGCGCCACCATGGCGCGTCGTCCCCGGCTCGGCCGGCCCGCGCGCTGGATCTACGACCGCGTCCAGTCGCTGTGGGGCGGCGTACCGTTTCCGCGCAAGCGCGGCGATCTCCTGACGGACAAGGACGCGCCGATCGCCGATCTCGGGCTGCAGCCCGGTGACCTTGTCCGCGTGCGACCGCACCAGGACATCCTGGCCACCATCGACAAACAGACCAACAACCGCGGCATGGGCTTCGACGCCGAGATGGTGCCCTATTGCGGCAAGGTGTTCCGGGTGCGAACGCGGGTCGAGAAGTTCATCGACGAACGCACCGGCTACATCCGGCGGATGAAGACACCGGCCGTCATCCTCGACGGCGTCTATTGCCAGTCGCGCTACAGCGAGAACCGGTTGTTCTGCCCACGCGGCATCTATGCGTGGTGGCGCGAGGTCTGGCTGGAGAAGGTGCCGGCCACCGCAATCGAGCGCCCGCCGGCAGAGGAGATCGTCGAACTTCCCCGACGGGCGGCCGGCTGACCGCCGGGCGCAGCGACGCATCGCGGCCAAGCGCCGATCATCTCCTCGCCGATCGGATATCGATGCGCCCTTCGCGGCGAGCGCCTTCGGCCGCCGTTCACCCCAGTGACAGCTTGCGCGCGACGAATGCCTCGGCATAGCGCTCGGCGGCGCGGCATTCCATGCCCCGCAACCGCGCCAGTCCCATGAACGTTTCCGGGTCGAACCATTGCTTGGAGCGCTGGCTGCCGAAATGCGCCATCAGCAGCGCGACCTTCCGCTTCATGATCCGCTCGGAGACGGGCATGTAGACATTGGGCCGTCCGAGATCGCCATCCCATTTCGGAATCTCGTACTCCAGGACGAGATGATCGCGGAACGTGTTCCAGACCAGGCGGTTGACCTGCCGATGGTCCTGATGGGCGTCGTCGCGGCGGTGGGCGAGGATGACGTCGGGATTGATGCGGCCCTTGAGCTGCTCGAACCAGGCCTTGATCTCCTCGCCCTGCTCGGGGAAGAAGCCGTCGCGGAACTGCATGATCTCGAGATTGCGGCCGGCGGCCTCGGCGAGGAAATCGTCGGCAGACGCCCGCGCCTCGACGCCGCGCTCGCCATTGCCGCTGAGCACGCACCAATGAACATCCAGGCGGATGCCCTGGTCGAGCCAGGACAGCAGCGTGCCTCCGGCGCCGATCTCGATGTCGTCGGAATGCGCACCGAGGCACAGGACCGACAGCCGGTCGCCGCGACCGGCGAGCTGCAGCGCCCTCATCCGTTCACCACAGCCGGAAGGCTGGAGCCGAGATGCCAAGGCGTGTCGCCGCGCTCGATCATCTCCTCGAGCACCTGGCGGTCGCGGAGCGTGTCCATGGCCCGCCAGAACCCTTCGTAGCGGTAGGCCATCAGCTCGCCGCGGTCGATCAGCCGCTTGAACGGCTGTACGACCAGCTCATCCCCCTCCTCGATATAGTCGAAGATCTCCTTGCGGAAGATGAAGTAGCCGCCGTTGATCCAGATGTTGGAATCATTGCTCGCCGCCATGCGGCCCACGGTGCCGTCGGCGTCGAATTCGGCGAGGTGGAAGCTGATCGGCGGATGGATGGCGATGAAGCAGCCGATCTTCCCGCTGCGCTTGAAACGATCGATCATCTCCGGCAGCGGCGCGTCCGTCAGGCCGTCGCTGTAGTTGGCGAGAAAGATCTCCTCGCCCTCGACCATGTGCCGGACGGCCCGCAGTCGCTGGCCGATGTTGCGCCAGATGCCGGTGTCCACCAGCGAGACCCGCCAATCCGGTGGGCGATCGCCCAGCAGCTCGACCTTCCTGCCGAACTGCGAGATCGTACAGTCGGTGGTGGACGCCTGATTGTAGTTCAGGAAATACTCCTTCACCACATTGGCCTTGTAGCCCAGGCACAGAACGAAATCCCGGTGCCCGTACTGGCTGTAATACTGCATGACATGCCAGAGGATCGGCTGATGGCCGATCGGGATCATCGGCTTCGGAATGCTGTCGGAGTATTCCCGGATCCGCGTCCCGAGTCCTCCACAGAACAATACGACCTTCATGGCGCGACGTCCTTCGGGTTCTCGATCGTTGAAATGAGCATCATTATCTTCCAATCTCGCCGGCCGGCCTCGGAGACGGCTCGCCGTGCCCTCGTTTCGCCCTCCCGACTGCGCGAGGAAAACCTCCCCTGCATTCGGTCTGCTGCGGACGTCACCCGCGTCGCGGGCGCCCGGCTCCGGATTAATAATCCAATTATATTTATTTTTAAATGCCGTTCTTGGCGTCCGGCATTGAAATATCCGCCGCACGAACATTAATCCGCCACACCGGCATTTGCCGGGACCGCCTGGAGGGCGCGCGCTCCGCATCGTTTCCGCGCTTCAAGAACCGCCATTCCGGTGTCATCGGCCTCGTCGCGGTATCGGGAGATGATCCGCGGTATCGGGAGATAATCCGGCGGCGCGAATAAATCCCAATGGCAATTTTTAACTGTTTAAATTAAATACCAAAACATATAATGACGGCTAACCGCTATTTAACCGAGTTTCGAACACCGACATCCCATGCATTACGTGGATCAGCCCGAGACTCTCGACCGAAACGGAATGCCGACCGTCCTCGTGGAACGGCAATTCCAAGGGCGCAAATGGCCCGTCCACTACGACTCGGTGGAGCCCTTCGCGATCGTGGCGGACATCGCAACGATCACCATGTCGAGCGTCCTGTCCGGGTTTCTGTATCACCTGCAGGATGCGGCGGGCGCCAACGACGTCAGTAAATCGCTCGGCCTGGCGATCCTCGTGTCGGCACTGTTCGTCTCGCTGATGAAGATCCGCGGGATGTACCGGCCGGCCGAGCTGCTGATCCTGCCGCGCCAGATCCGCGCGGCCTGCCTGACCTGGGTCACGGCGTTCCTCGTGTTGGCCGGCGCGCTGTTCGCGCTCAAGATCGGGAGCGAATTCTCACGCGGCAGCAGCATCGTATTCGCGATGCTCGGGCTCGTGGCGCTGATCCTGCATCGCCGGACCACCGCCTATCTGCTGGCAAAGGGGCTGGCGGAGAGACGGTTTTCGGGCCGCAACATCGTTCTGATCACCGATGAAGCCAGCAAGGACAACCCTGGACTGACCCAGGTGCTCACCGACACCGGCTTTCGCGTCCAGCGACACTTCCTGCTTCCCGAGCCCGACGCGGATCCGGATCAGCGACAGCGGATCGTCTCCAGCGTGATCGACTATGTGCGCGGCTCCGACATCGAAGAGATCGTCGTCGGCGCCAATCCCGAACCCTTGTCCGACCTGCGCACGCTCGGCGCCGAGCTGAGAGTCCTGCCGTTTCCAGTGAGTTTCGTGCCGCTCGGAACGGCGTCGGACCTCTTCAAGCGGCCGTGCCGCGAGCTCGGCAATGCGGTCTGCATCGAGCTGCAGCGCGGCCTGCTGAGCCCGCTCGAACACGCCACCAAGCGGCTCATGGATGTCATGCTGGCGGGCATCGCGCTGGCATTGATGTCGCCGCTGCTGCTGCTGGTGGCGATCGCCATCAAGCTCGACTCGGCCGGGCCAGTGCTGTTCCGGCAGCAGCGCTGTGGATTCAACGGCCGATCTTTTCAGATCTACAAGTTTCGCACGATGTCCGTTCTCGAGGACGGGCCTTCGATCGTCCAGGCCCAGATCGGCGACAGCCGGTTCACCCGGCTCGGGACCTGGCTGCGCCGGACCAGCATCGATGAGCTGCCGCAGCTGCTCAACGTCCTGGACGGCAGCATGTCCCTGGTCGGCCCGCGCCCCCACGCATTGGCGCACGACAACGAATTCGACAAGCTCGTGCGCAACTACGCGTTCCGTCGCCGCGTCAAGCCCGGACTGACCGGCTGGGCGCAGGTGCATGGCTGCCGCGGCCCGACGCCCACGCGTGCGTCGATCGAACAGCGCGTCGAATTCGATCTCTGGTACATCGACAATTGGAGCCTGTCGCTCGACATCGCGATCCTGCTGAGGACGCCGATCGAGCTGATCCGCGGCAACAATGCCTATTAGGCGCATTCGCAACGGATGATGACCGCGAGCCCATCGGCGGAGCCGTGCGGGCAGATCGGACCGATTTCAGGGTTTTGGCCGGCGGATCGCAACATGGGCGTCAGACCGCTCACATGTCGCTCCCCAATGCAGACAGCGCGAATCAGGCGCCGCATCGACGCGGCACGTCGCTCAAACTAGGAACGGGCCTGACTGAAGCTACCTCGATCAGGCGCGCTGACGGCGACTTTTCGAAGCGGCAGCCCCATTGATCGCAAACTCCTCGATCCGATGCCCGGTCTTGATCGCCGCCACCAGCCAACGCGGCTGCTTGCCTCGGCCGGACCAAGTCTCGGAGGTCTGCGGATTGCGATACTTCGGCAGCACGCGGGGATATTTGCGCCGCGCCTTGCCGCTCGTGGTGTAGGACTGCCCACTCTCGCTGCCGGCACCTTCGATGGCACCGCGGCTGCGGTTGAGAACCGCCAGTCGACGTTCGAGCTCGCGCTTCTCCGACGTGATCCTCACGGCGAGGATCTGACTGATCTGCTCGTGGAGAGACCAGAGGTCATCGAAGGACATCGCCTCGAAATCGATCTTCTTGGTGGACATACAGCGACCTTTGTCTGTGATCTCTATCCTGCCGGATTAACGTCATATAATTCGGTATTTCGTTCCGCAAGTGGCTCGTGGTCGGAAAAACTGAATATTTGAGTTATACCACCCCGGCCAAGCCAAATGGTTGTAACTCAAATAAAGTGCAACCTGCAACCCCGTTTCCGAAACGATGTCGCGCCGCCTTCGAGATTGCGGCAGCATTCGTCTGCACGCCGGAAGAAGCCGCCGAATCAACACGATTCTGCGACGAATTCGCAGCATATTACGGCAAGACCGCGTCAAAGTGACGTAGTTTCGATGATCGAACTTGCGCGTATTTGATAGCTGATATTCTCCCCACGCCATGGTTTTCAAAGCTGCCGCGGCGGACTTACAACCTATTCGAGCGAGCACCCTGATAACCCGGACCGAGATATTTTTGCATGCGCACAAAATGTCGCGAGAGCGAGTTTAATTGAGCACGCCATCGTGAATATGCCGCAAAGCCGCCGACATTGTTCCGGCGAATCAAACGCCTTCCCCAAATATTGAACCCTTCAGGAGCGTTCGCGCGAATCAGACTCGCTCACGTCGCGCCGACAGCATCCGGGGGGCGCGCGGCGTCAGACAGGCACACCATCGGCAGCGGAACTAACTGCCGCTGCGATCGGCCGTGAGGTTGAGGACGGCTGCGGACACCCGGCGGCCGATCCCGGCACCCGTTGTCCAAAGTCATCGCTCGTGGGGGCTACGTCAGAGGCCCGTGCGCCAGGTGAAGCGGCAGCATCGCATGGTTCGCCGCGATATGGTTTCCGGCCCGTCTCGGAGCGCCGTCTTGCGGGACACGACGGCTGAAAACGTCCAGATGACATCCGGCCGTCGAGCGCCACCGACAGCCGCACTGGGCGACCTGATGCGTCATCAGGGGTCAATGCCGAGCGGCTGTCGCCTCGCGCCGGCAACCGGCGCGGCCATGACGGCCGGCCGGCGCGGCGATCAAATTCCGATGCGATTATTTCTGCTGCCTGGTTCGACCCGGCACCGCCGGCCGGGGCGGAATCAAGTGCGCCGTCCCGCGGCCGTGCCGCGTGGCCATCGGGCGACGCCTGGAAGCCGTGGACTTCTTCGCGCGTTTGCCGAGGCTGCTGCTGATGGATTGGATCTCATCGAGCAAGGCATCACAAAGCTCGATCTGCGACCGCAGCGCGGATTGCTGCGAACGGCCCGACGTTGGCCGGCCGAAACGTAATTTGGCAAGGCGTATTTTATTCAGCGATTTCAGGACGGCCTTCAAAGCGCTACCGCCGCCACCCATCTCAATATCCTCAATCAACGCGGCACCAAGCTCGTCACACAAGGACGGACCCCACTCGTTGGCGAGTTTCGAGGGCTTCTTCGCCGAATGCCGCCGAACCGTCATCGCAACGATGCACGAATTCGATTTTCGGCATTAAATTAACCACTCGCGACAAGTTAATTTACCATTTGACATCAAGACATTAAATACTTCTAGCGCTCGCTGCGGTTTGCAGTAAAATGCTACCGCATTGCCAGAAAGGTATTTTTAAGTACCTTTCGTCCGGTACAATTGAAGCTTTAGTTTGTTCAGTCTACCCTTTTATGTCTCCGACCGTGCAGAATCGTCTCTACACAATTAATTTAATTCTAGATTACGTAAGAATACGGTGCGGAGCTGCCCATTTAATCGTCTGCGCGATGATCGACACTCCCCGAACGCGGCTGGACCGGCCGAGCACCGCCCTTATCGGCCATCGCGGCCGCCATCTTGCGCCGAGCTTGACCATGACTCGATAGAGCGGAGCGTCCAGCACCGTTCGGAGACGTCGAGGAAGGGGCCCAGGTTACCACAACATGGGCCGCGCCGGCGCCCCGCACACCAGCGCGCGGCGGTACAGCACGCCCCGGGGCGTCTCGACGGCGACGCGCCGAATGCATCCGGGATGAATCGCGAGATTGTAATGAAACGGAGTGGCCTCGAATGCCCCGTGCAGCCGGCAGAGTCGGCTGAGATCCGGCCCGCACTCCGTCAGCGGATAGAGGCCGCGCGCCGACGCGGGATCGGATAGGCCCGTGAGGGCGATCGCGAAAGCGCCTGCGGCGATCCTGATCACGTTCGACAATTGCGTGCTCCGTTGCAAACAGCCTCAAAGGCTGGCGCAGCAGCATAGACTTGATCGGCGGCCTAGGACAACCGGCCGCCCGCATGCGGTCCCGCCGCCCGCACGGCCTTCGAATCTCGCCGATTACAGAGGCGCCTGGGCGGCGCGGGTTTGCCTCCCTCGGCTGTCCGGCTGCCTCGGCTCACCGACGCGCTGCGCGGACTGCGATGTCGTCGCGCCTGCTCGAGCGAAGCGACTCAGGCTAACCGTTGCGCAACGGCTTTGTGCTTAAAATTGCTCGGGTTCTGTTAGGTCGAATGGATCATCCCTTCACCGTGGGACCCTCCTGGCGGCGTTGACAGCCTTGAGTGGTAATATGGTAATGTCAGACTGTGGCCTAATTGGCACGGCCGGGCAAAAGCGGACCAACCGGAATGGCGGTGCGCTTTCGTCCGGTATGGCTGCCGGGTAGGTTGAAACAAGTAGGACGTTCTCCCTTCTTGGTGAGGGAGCAGCGTGGGGAACGTATTTTTGCTGTATTTGGGGAAGCGTTTGAAAGCCTTGATCAAGCCGCCCGGGTCGACCGGTGGCGGGGCTGCTGTGCGCAAGAGCGCAGCGGGCCCGAAGGGCTTTCGTGGCCTTCGCCGTGGCTCGCGCGCGCTCTTGACTCTGGCGATCCTGGCGCTTCTGCCAGCCTGCTCCCTGCTTCCCGGGACGGGGCCGACCAGCGACGCAGTGAGCGACAATGCCACGGCCAGCGTGCGGTCGAATACGGCGCTCCCCTATGCGCTGGTCGACGTCAGCCCCGAGACGATCGGCTTCCTGTCGCAGCCCAACATGGTCACGTTCCAGGGCGTGTTTCCCGACAAGCGGCCGAAGCCGGTGCAGCTCGCCGGCATCGGTGACGTGCTGAACGTGTCCATTTTCGAAGCCGCCCCAGGCGGGCTGTTCACGCCGGCCACGGCCGCCGGCGCCCGACCTGGCAACTTCGTGGATCTGCCGGCGCAGGCGGTGGACCAGCAAGGCAATATCCGCGTTCCCTATGCGGGCGAGATCGCCGCCGCCGGCCGGACGCTGCCGCAGATCGAGCAGGAGATCGTCCTCCGGCTGCAGAAGCGCGCCCTCGAGCCGCAGGTCGTGGTCAGCCTGAACCAGCAGCATTCCAGCGTGGTGAGCGTGCTCGGCGACGTCAACACGCCGGGCGTGCTGGCCCTCAACAGCGTGGGTGAACGCCTGCTGGCGGTGATCGCGCGTGCGGGCGGCCCGAGGCACGAGGCGATCGAAAGCTACGTGACCCTGCAGCGGGACGGCAAGCGCGTGCGCGTGCTGCTCAGCCGCGTGGTGCAGGATCCGCGCGAGAACATCTTCATCCGCCCGAACGACGTCATCTACATCACGCGGGAATCCCCGACGTTTACGGCCCTCGGCGCCCTCAACCAGAACGTCTTCGGCTTCAATTCCGAGATTGCGTTCGATACGGAGACGCTGACGCTGGCCCAGGCGATCGGCAAGGCGGGCGGCCTGAACGACCAGCAATCGGATCCCGCCGAGGTCTTCCTCTATCGCTACGAGGAGCGCCCGCTACTGCAGAAGCTCGGCATCGATACCAGCCGCTTCATCTACGACCGCATTCCGACCATCTACCACGTCAACCTGCGCGATCCCTCCGGCATGCTGCTGGCTTCGGGCTTCCAGATGCGCAGCAAGGACGTGATGTACGTCGCCAATGCCAAGGTGGTCGACTACTACAAGCTTCTGACCCTGATCAACAACACGGCAACGACGACGTCCAACACGGCCACCGCGGTGATCAACGTCAACACGGCGACGAAGACCCGGTGGTGAAGCGCAACGGCGGGCCGGTAGCGGCCTGAACGGGAGCGGCGGGCCGGAGTCCGCCCCGCTCAAGGTTGCGGCATCGGACGGCCGTCGTGTGACAAGCCGTGACAATCCAGCCAATCGCCGCGACCAAACGACACCGGCGGTGCATCCGGCCGCGACATCGAACGCGCAGTATCCCTCTGCAGGCGACACGATCGCCCGCGCGAACGAATTGGGAGACTGACGTGAAGACATCCATCGCGACATTTCTGCTCGTGGCAGTCCTTTCGGCGGCAGCGGCGGTCGACGCGAATGCCTGGACCCGCAGCGGCTCGGTCACCGGACCGCGCGGCACCACCTCATTTGGCGGCTCCGGCAGTTGCTCCGGGGGTGCCTGCGCCTGGCAGGGTGGCGGCACGGGTCCCGCCGGCCGCAGCTGGTCGCGCTCTGGCTCCGCGAGCTGCAGCGACGGCAGCTGCACCCGGCAGGGCCAGGGCACGGGACCGCGCGGCAATTCCTACAGCTACAGCCGCACCGTCACGCGCTGAGCGGACGCCGCGGCGCCGCTGGCCGTGGTCCTCCCGAAGCAATTGACATCGCCGGTCCGCTTGCTGTTCCGGAGCGGACCGGCACGCCGTCTCCATCCGATGACGCCGGACACGCGCCATGCCCATCCTCCCGTCCCTGCCCCCATCGACCCGCATGATCGTGCTGCTGACGGCGGTCGGCTTCATGACGCTGGAATATGGGCTCGGCCGGCTCGCCGGTCGCGAGACTCACGACCTGCGCGAGACCGCAGCCTCGTTCGCCATCGCGGTCGGACAGCACCTCATCCGCGCAATGGTCGCGCTCGTCGCAGCCGTTCCCTTCATCATCGCCTATCGCCACAGGATGTTCGATTTCGATCCGAGCCGG
Source organism: Bradyrhizobium sp. SZCCHNRI3052 (assembly GCF_032484895.1). Classification (NCBI taxonomy): domain Bacteria; kingdom Pseudomonadati; phylum Pseudomonadota; class Alphaproteobacteria; order Hyphomicrobiales; family Nitrobacteraceae; genus Bradyrhizobium; species Bradyrhizobium sp. SZCCHNRI3052. The sequence continues at coordinate 301,373 of NZ_JAUETW010000010.1, forward strand.
CCGCTGGCCCTGCTCGCATTGTTTCTCGCCAGTGAGTTCGTCTATTATTGGCACCATCGCGCCTCGCATCGGGTTCGCTGGCTGTGGGCCACGCATGCCGTGCATCACTCTTCGACGCATCTGAACCTGACGGCGGCCATTCGTCTCGGCTGGACAAGCGAGATCTCCGGACATTTTCTGTTCTATCTGCCGCTGGCGCTGCTCGGCTTCCATCCGCTCGCGATCATCGCCGTGCTCGGCGTCAATCTGCTCTACCAATTCTTCATCCATACCGAGCTCGCACCGCGTCTCGGTCCGCTCGAATATGTGCTGAACACGCCGCGACATCACCGCGTCCACCACGCGGCCAACGCGTCCTGTCTCGATCGCAATTATGGCGGCATGCTCATCATTTTCGACCGGCTGTTCGGTAGTTTCGCCGAGGCCCCCGCCGGCGAGACCTTGCGCTATGGCCTCATCGGCGTTGAACCGAGCGTCAATCCGTTGCGGATCGCATTTGGCGAATGGCTTGCGATCGCCCGCGATCTCGCGGCAGCCCGGAGCTGGGCGATGCGGCTGCGCGTGCTGATCGCTGCGCCCGGAGAGAAGCTCCACCAAGGGGAGTCCCCCGCCAGCCGAGAAGGATGCTCATGATGTCACATCGCCGATCATTCATGGCCGCCATGGCGGCCGCTCTGCTCGTGTCGACCACGGCGCTCGCCGCCGAGCGCGGCATCATCCTCGATACAAGCGACGGTCCGCGTCATGCGCTGGTGATGACCACGGGCAGGACGCCACAGCCGACCGTGATCGTGCTCCATGGCGCGCTCGGCAGCGGCGCCGGCACCGCCCGCACGACAGGCTTTGCCGAAGCCGCGAGAGCCCATGGCTTCGCCGCGGTCTTTCCCGACGGCGTCGACCGGCAATGGAATGACGGCCGCGACGGCCGCTCCGGCGGTCCCGATGATGTCGGCTTCATCCGCAACTTGGTCCGGCAGCTCGTCGCCGACGGCACGGCCGATTCCCGGCGCATCTATCTCGCCGGCATCTCGAATGGCGGCATGATGAGCTTCACCCTGGCCTGCAAGGCGCCGGAGCTGTTTGCCGGCATCGGCACGGTGATCGCCAACATGCCTGAAGGCATCGAGCCCTGCACCGCGCGGCCGGTGCCGGTGGTGATGATCAACGGCACGGCTGATCCCATGGTGCCCTATCGCGGCGGCGAGGTCGGGCTGCGCGGCGGGCGCGGCCGGGTGTGGAGCGCTGAAAAGACGGCGGAGTTCTTTGCGCGGCGCGACGGTTGCAGCGCACGCCAGGCCGTGGCGCTGCCGCATCGGGATCTCGCCGGCGACACCTCCGTCACGCAACTCAGCTGGCGCGATTGTCAGGTGATCGGCGGCGTGTCGCTGTATCGCGTCGAAGGTGGCGGACATGCCCTGCCCGGCCGCCGCCCGCTGGCGCCGCGCCTGCTCGGCCCGAGCAATTTCGACATCGATGCCGCCGAGGTCATTCTCCGCGCGTTCGATCTCGCGCGCACGCTGTAGTCCGGCAAGTCTGAAGGCTCCGAGCGTGCCGAGACGGAGCGGTCACCAGTGGGCACGCGAGCTCAGGCGGCGATCGTCGGCGTGGTGTTCGGTTCGCGCGGCAGCTCTGCCTCGCCGTGCGAAGGAAGATTCTCACCGCGGATGCCGAGCGGCGGTCCGATCCACAACGCGTGCGCGGTGTGATCGGCCAACGGCTCCGTCGTATTCGGATGCACGAGCACGCTGAGGCGGCCATGATTGAGCATCAGCCATGGCACCAGCGCTGGAAACACGTCGACCGCGAAGGCAACTTGATACATCGGCCGCTCGTGAGGCCCGACCAGCGCGTCATGCCAACGCCCGAGCGTCACGAGGAAGCGGTCGGCCATCCACTGCCGCAGCTGTGCCGCTTCGGCTCGAGTGGCATCATCGAAATAGATGTGGGCATGAAAGCTCGCAATTGCGCTCAGGCGATGCGACTGCGCTGCCGAGGTCGTTTCCATCCGCGCCTCTCGATCGATTCAACCGCGTTCGATCAATTCAATCACGTTGGCCGCACAGGCGAACCGATGCGGCGTGGTCATCCTAGCATCGCAGCCTGCCCTCGGTCGCGCCGCGAGTCATCGCCGGCGGACGCTGGCCTCGAGATCTCGGCGGGGCTCGAGCTTCGACCCCGGCAGCATGTCGCCGCGCGAACGACCGCATCAGGACAAACGACAACGCCGCGCTGAGGTTTCAGCGCGGCGTTGTTGTTTTGGGTTGTGAAGAGGGGATGTCCTTTGCAGG
>NZ_JAUETW010000011.1:0-273771 GCF_032484895.1 Bradyrhizobium sp. SZCCHNRI3052
ATCGCCAGCTGACAGGCCCGGCTCCAGCCGGCGAACGCGGTGGGCCGCCAGCTACACCACGCTTGGGGACACGATCCAATCCCCACGAATCATATGCATCTGCGTGATGTTCGAGAGCTGGTGAATTCCGAATTGTCGAGGCGATAAACATCCGGCCGCCCGAACAACTGACAATTTTGACAGCAAGGTGAAATCCGCACTCAAAACATCGCCGCGCAACGAGCAAGCCTACATAAGGACCCCCGTTGACACCGAAGCTGCGATGTCAGGCGATCATAGGCTCATGGCCAGTAGCTTTTGGACAGCGCAATCCCAGACCGATTCCAAAGGCACATCTCGCGATGCGCTAGAGATCTGTTAAGCATCTCAGCACGGTATCATGTTAAAATACACGTTGAGATTGCTCAGGCTCACGGTTTTTGCGTATGTAGGTACCGACCGAAATAATCTGAAACAGACTGACACGGGAGCGGACATCCATGTTGGAGCCCGCCACAGACACCCTATTGCCCGCATTCTTTCGTCGCCTCCGCTTCCTGATATCCGCAAGGACACAGATCGGGGAGATACACAGACCTAACGGCACGCAATCGCAGGATGGTAATTCGATCACTCCTGCTTCCCAGTCTTCGGGTCGCACGGCTTTCGCTTGGTCTTCGCAGGGAACGCATACGACCGGATATGTGGAAGCGAGCGTATGGGCCATTTGCTTTGTCGCGACCACGTTCGCGGCCTTCCTGACCCAGCGGTCGGCTATCATTGTTGATCTCGGCAGCCTCTTGGTTGCATTGACGATACTGGGCTTCCTCCTCACTGTTCACGTTGTCTATCGACGTTGGCGACCATCGCCGGTGCTCAGCAACTTGTGCGGAGCGCTCCTAGCAATGTTACTATCGGGCGCAGTGGCTGGAATCATCAGCCTTGTTGGGCTTCGGAATAACGCCCCATTCATCGATGCAGATCTTGCAAGATGGGATCGAGCGGCGGGTTTCGACTTGCCTGCTGTCATCGCTTGGGCAGCCGACAACCCCGCCTGGTCCCAGCTCCTGTCGGTCACGTACGACAGCTCATTCCCCCTGCTCTTCGGCCTTTCAGTGCTGCTCGCAATCGTTCGCCGTTTCGATCATTTATGGATACTGACGTTCGTATTCGCCACCACGATTGTCGCATGCGCGAGCATTTCCGTGATCTGGCCAGCGAAAGGTGCCTTCGCGTTCTTTGGGTACCCAGCCAGCTTGCTTGAGCATCTCCCGACAGGCGCGGGAACGTATCACTTGTCGAAGTTGGAATACTTCCGCAATTCGGCCTCGCCGTTGCTGTCATTCGCCAATCTGCAGGGAGTTGTGACATTTCCGTCGTTCCATTGCTGCCTGGCGCTGATGATCATATCCGCGTCCCGGCACCTCAGGTGGCTATTCCCGATTTCATTGATCTGGAATTCCCTCGTGATCGCATCGACCGTGCCGATCGGTGGACATTATGCGATCGATCTTCCATGCGGCGCGGTCGTGTGGCTGGTCGCAACCGGAACTGCTGTCGCCTTGATGTCATTGTCCTCGCGACGGGCGCAGGGATCATCTGGATTGCGAGCCGACGCTTCACACGACCGTCTCACGCACGGAATGTGCCAAATCATGACCAGAGCGCAAGTCAGCGAATCCTGACACCGGCCCTGTATGCCCGGTTCTGCGATTTCTCTTGATGGCGTATAGGCGTTCGTTCTGACACTAAAACGTACGGCCATTTGCGCCCCCACTAGATCACATGCGCTAAAGATATTTACTCTATCTAAAATTGTCTTATTCAGACTCATCTATTATAAGATGCCATAAGGTATCCTTTTGTGGCTTGAAGGTGCGCCGATCTGGCCAACAGCAAAGAGGGTGTAATGCGGGTCAAGATGATGAGGTTCCTGCGTGACGAATCGGGAGCCACTGCAATCGAGTACGGATTGATTGCCGCAGGAATTTCAATTGCGATCATCGCAGCAGTCAACGGTTTGGGCAGCAAGATCAACACCTCGTTCGTAGACATCAATTCCTCCATCAACTAGCTCTGCACAGTCTACACGTTGGCGTTCTCAGGAAGCCCGAACCAATGCGTTCGGGTTTCTTGCTTCAAAAACCGCAGCGCCGCGGAATACTGGCCTTTTAATGTCGTACAGTCTCATGGTGGACATCACCAATCTTCAAGTACCGGTCAGCCTGCTCGAGCATTTCACAAGTCGCGTGAGTTTAATATTTGTGGAGATAGAAGTATTTCCGCAGCCTAAGCGTCTGACGGAAGAGTTCCCTAGCCATTGGTGTTAGGATTGTGGCTGTCGAGTTCTACGTCTCCGATCATTCCCGTCGTGCCGCCCGCGCCCTGGAACGTTCCAGGCGCCGTATTCGCATCGCCGCTGCCGGCCATGCTCGATGGAGTCGATGCAACCGAAAGTGACAGACGGCGACTAACCGAACCGCAATTTCACCAAGCAGCTGTAGCCGAAAGCGCGTGCGGTTCGCGCAGACTTGGGCTCTATCAAAGCTCCCGCTGCTCCCCATCGTAACGCGAGCCGACAGCTCTTTTATCCTCGGGCAGCTCACGTTGTCGAGCGACGGGAGCGCCTCGCCAGATCTGGATTTAGGTGACTGTCAAATATACCCAGTTGTTTCGGGGCGCAGAACTGCACTGGCCGAGGGACTGCATCCTCGATCTCGCGAGCGACCCCTCTGGCGATCAGAGCGTCAGATTGAGCAGCTCGGCAGCCCCAGTTCTCGGTGCGGCGACTCTTGTTCTTGTCATCATTGGCGATCTGGCACCGCACTATCTCGTTCGGCGTTGGCTCCTCTTTTCGTCGGTCCCACGGCCGATTTGAGTCCCCACCACCTCACCGTCGTCGCGCCTCTCACTAAGAGCAAGGTCGAGGCACTGGAGAGAAAACTGCGCGCAATGGTCACCGGGGTCGGGCTCGTAGCCTATGATCCGCAAGATCTTAAGGCAGACCGCGACGATCAGCGTATCGCTCCTTGGAGAAGGCAATCTAGCGCGGCGCCGAGATCGCCTGCGGCGAACGCCTGGGATGCCTCCGGGCGGGGCTCGGCCGAGCGAAAAGAATCCTTCACTTTGCTCCGGCTAGAATTGGCCAGCGCCCTCGTCAGGAGGTCAATGACCCCGATGATCATTCCGAAAGCGTCGACATGGCCTAAGACCCAGAAACTCCTTGGATTGGAAGGGCTGCGCTTCCTCGCTACCGTCGCGGTGCTGCTGTGGCACTATCAGCACTTTGCCTTCGTCGGCGACGAGCCGGTCGGTCTCGTGAGGAGCGAGCTGCCGTTCTACCGCGTTCTGTTCCCGTTTTATGAGAAGGGCAAGAATGGGGTCGAGATATTCTGGTGCATCTCCGGTTTCATCTTCTTCTGGAAGTATAGCGCGGTCATCGCCGACCGCACGATCAGCGGATGGACCTTCTTCGTCTATCGGCTGGCGCGACTTTACCCGCTCCATCTCGCGACGTTGCCGTTGGTCATGATGCTCCAGCTGATGTATTTCGTTCAGCACAACTACTTCTTCGTCTTTCAGCAAAACGACATCCCTCAATTCGTCAAGCAGCTGTTCATGGCCAGCGACTGGCTTCCGCCGCACGGCGTCAGCTTCAACGCACCAATCTGGTCAGTCTCAATCGAGATCGTGGTCTATGCGGCGTTTTTCCTGTCGCTGCGCGTCGTGCGTCCGTCCCCGCTCTTCAATCTAGCGGTGATCGTGATCTCGATCGCGACCGGTACGCTGATGTCAAAATGCTTCGCTTTCTTCTACGCTGGCGGCCTTGCCGCGATGGCAAGACAGGCTGTCGCCGGGGCTCGGCATCGGCCGAAGTTGGAAGCCTTGGCTGCGTGTGCGAGCATCGCGATGCCCGCGGCATTTTGGATGTCCGGCATGGACCTTGAGGCGCTCACTGCACCGCTTCTGCTGATCTATACGCCGATCCTGTTGTTCTGCTGCTCGAAGCCCATAGTCTTGCCGCGGCGCCTGGAGACCCTGGTGGAGACAGCCGGCAATACAACCTATTCCTGCTATCTGCTGCACTTTCCAATTCAACTTGCGATCGCGCTTGCTTTTTCGTCGATGCAGCGGCCCATCCCCTACCTCGATCCTCTGTTCTCGGCGGCTTTCGTGCTGTCCACGCTCGTCACCGCGCGCCTCACCTATTGCTGGTTTGAAGCGCCTGCTCAGCGGCTAGTCCGGACCCTTCTGCTGCGAAGGCAAGAGACTCGGCAGGCGAGTCCGGTCCTGCTTCAATGAAGGCAATCATCATGAAAGCGGAGATCTCGATCTAGTGTGCCTTACCCAACGCCAGTGGCCAATTTGGAAAGTCACAGTGACCGCTTTATCAAGAGCGAACGGCTCGGAGCTGGAGTAAGGCGGCAACCAAATCGCAATTTGTATGCCGATTGATCAATAGGGCTGCTGTCGAAGCGGCAGCTATTGGCCAACGTGCGATTGTCGGACATAAACGACTATGCGTGTTGGCATCCTAGGGTTCATCTCGAACGCTTGTTTTCCCTTTGCGGCCCAAAGCTCACGTGCCCGTTTCGCCCTCACCGCTCTTAAGCTTGTCAACCATCCAAAGTAGCGCACCCAAGATCGCGGAACGGTCATCACCGGTCAGGTCCACGATACCGGATTTGACCACGAGGCCGCCGAGTTCGATGAGGTACCGGGTGCGCTTGCGGTGTTCGACCCGCCACGCGCGCATGTCACGTCGCGCTTTTGCGGCTTGATGCCGGTTGCGCGCCGCTCGGTTGCGTAGGAGCAACGTCAGCGTCGCGGTCAGTTGCTGGCGCAACTCGCCGCGACCGTCCTTGAAAGAACGCGACGCCGCGCTTGGACCATGCCTCCCTCTTTCCGGCCTCTTTCGTCTCGGCCAGCACGATCAGCGCGCCCGCGAGCTCGTCGGCGCTGAGCGCGTCAGCTCCCGTAGCGATAACGAGCTCGCCGAGCTGGCGTACCTTGCGGGTTTTCAGCTCGCGCGCCTTGTCGTCGAGTGCCTTCAGGTCAGCATCAAAGTTCCTGGGTTTGCGCATCGTCGTCTCCATGAGTGACAATGGAGAAATGATAGCTTGGCCACTGGCGCATTGCTGTAAGGTCATCAGGACGAGCTGAGACGGGATAGTCCCTCCCGAGATTTTTTCGAGGGAGGGCGCGCTTATACGTCGTGCCGACGTACGCTTTGCTGTGTAGATGCTCTGCTCGCGATGGCGATCTATCATCTTCACGTCAAGGTCATTGGCCGGAAGGCCGGGAGCAGTGCGGTGGCGTCGGCCGCCTACCGCTCGGCCTCGCGACTGCGTGACGAGCGGCTTGGCCGCGATCAGGATTTTTCCGCCAAGCGCGGCGTCGTCCATTCCGAGGTGATACTGCCGGAGAATGCGCCGGAGGCGTGGGGAGACCGCGAACGGCTTTGGAATAATGTCGAAGCACACGAAATCCGCAAGGACGCGCAGCTGGCCCGAGAGGTCGAGGTCGCCCTTCCGCGAGAACTGACTGAGGCGCAGGGCATCGAACTGGCTCGGGACTTCGTTCGCGGCGAGTTCGTGGGTCTCGGCATGATCGCCGATCTCAATGTGCATTGGGACAGGGCCGAAGACGGCATGCCCAAACCTCATGCCCATGTGATGCTGACAATGCGCGCGGTCGACGAGAACGGGTTCGGCCAAAAGGTGCGGGACTGGAATCGTACCGAGATGGTCGAGCGCTGGCGGAGGCGCTGGGCCGAGCTTGCCAACGAGCGCTTGGCCGAGCTCGACATCGACGCGCGGATCGACCATCGCAGCCTGGAGGCCCAGGGCATTGCTCTGGAGCCGCAAAGCCAGATCGGCGCGCCGGCAAAGCGAATCGAGGTCCGAGACATTGCGGGCGAAGGGTTTGAGGCCGACCGGGCCGAGATGCACCGGGAGATCGCGCGAAATAATGGCGTGCGGATCATCACGGATCCCTCACTTGGGCTGGATGCCATCACCCAGCAGCAATCGACCTTCACGCGGCGCGACATGGCAAAGTTCGCGCACCGGCATAGCGACGGACTCGACCAGTTCAACGAGGTCATGGGCGCGATGCAGGGAGCGCCGAATCTGGTCGAACTCGGCAAGGACGCCCGCGGCGAGGATCGGTTCACCACCCGCGGAATGATCGAAGCGGAACAGCGGCTGCACCGGGCTGCTAAACGGATGGCGGAACAGGCGCGCCATCAGGTACCCGACGCGGATCGCCAGGCCGCTTTGGCGGGAGCGGAAGCGCGCGGTCTGGTCCTCTCGTCCGAGCAGGCCGACGCGGTTGCGCATGCTACGGACGGACGCGATCTCAGCGTCGTGGTCGGCCATGCCGGGACGGGAAAGAGCGCAATGTTGGGGGTGGCGCGCGAGGCCTGGGAAGCGGCGGGCTTCGAGGTCCGGGGTGTTGCGCTGTCCGGTATTGCCGCCGAAAACCTCGAAGGCGGATCGGGCATTGCGTCGCGCACGATCGCCAGCCTGGAGCATGGCTGGAAACAAGGCCGTGATCTGCTCAGATCCAGTGATGTGCTGGTGATCGACGAGGCGGGGATGGTCGGCACGCGCCAGCTCGAGCGCGTGCTGTCGCATGCGGCCGAGGCTGGCGCAAAGGTGGTGCTGGTCGGCGATCCGCAGCAGCTGCAGGCCATCGAAGCGGGCGCCGCGTTCCGCTCCATCCATGAGCGTTACGGCGGCGCGGAGATCGGTGAAGTGCGCCGTCAGCAGGAAGACTGGCAGCGGGACGCCACACGCGATCTGGCAGCCGGCAAAGTGGGCCATGCGCTCGAAGCCTACCGCGCTCACGGCATGGTGCACGAGGCCCAGACCCGCGAGCAGGCGCGCAGCGATCTGATCGAGCGCTGGGACCGCGACCGGCAGGCGTCACCGGACCGGAGCCGGATTATCCTCACCCACACCAATGACGAGGTCCGCATCCTGAACGAGGAAGCGCGCGAACGGATGCGAGCCGCGGGCGATCTGGGCAATGAGGTGGGGGTGACGGTCGAGCGAGGTGCGAGAACCTTCGCCAGCGGGGATCGCGTCATGTTTCTGCAGAACGAGCGCGGCCTTGGCGTCAAGAACGGCACGCTCGGGACCGTTGAACAGGTCAGCGCGCAGGGCATGACGGTACAGGTCGACGATGGCCGATCTGTGCGCTTTGACCTCAAGGATTACAACCGCATCGACCATGGATATGCCGCGACGATCCACAAGGCGCAGGGCATGACGGTTGACCGCGTCCATGTGCTGGCGACGCCGGGCATGGACGCCCACAGCAGCTATGTCGCGCTGTCTCGGCACCGCGACGGGGTAGGCCTGCACTATGGCCGCGATGATTTTGCGGGTCAGGACCGGCTCACCCGTGCCCTGTCACGCGTTCGCGCCAAGGATATGGCCTCGGACTACGAGGCTGCCGATCCAGTACAGAATTACGCCGAACGGCGCGGGATCACCTTCCGCAAGCGCGTGGTCGAGATCGTGCGCAAGATTGTGCCCGAGAAGCTGCGCGACATGTTGGACGGCCTGCGGTCTCCGGCTGATGTGCCCAGACTGGATGGCGGACAGAGGCCGGAACGGGCGACGCCGGAAAGGGAAAGCAACGATCCCGCAGCCGACCGGCGTGGAGCCGAAGTGCCGGCCAGGAACGTGACGCAAGATCCCGAAGTGGAAGCGCGTCGCGTCCGGACCCGTGCTCTCGTGCGCCACGCCCGCGCGGTGGACGCGATCTTCGAGGCGCAGAAGACGGACGACAGGACCAGTCCCGAGCAGGTGAAAGAGCTGCAGAAGGCCCGCCAAGCCTTCAATGCGGTGCGCCCGTTTGGCTCGCACGATGCCGAAGCCGCCTACAAGAAGAACCCGGAGCTCGCCCGCGAAGCGGCGGACGGCCGGGTCAATCGCGCCATCCGCGCGCTCCAGCTCGAAACCGAACTCCGCAGCGATCCGGGCCGCCGCGCCGATCACTTCGTTGAGCGATGGCGGGAGCTCGACCAGACCAGCAGGCGCCTATATCAGGCGGGCGACTTGTCCGGCTACAAGGCCACGCGCTCGGCGATGGGCGACATGGCGAAGAGCCTCCAGCGCGACCCGCAACTGGAATCCATCCTTGCCGGCCGCAAGAACGATCTCGGCATTGCATTCGAATCGGGCCGCCGACTCGGCCAGGATCTGGCCTTCGTCCATGGCATCGATCTCGGCAGAGGCCGAGGCCTTGGAATTTGACCCATCCCGTTTGCCGCCGGCTCTACGCCACAGCTGGCAACGCGCGAACTCCTATTGTCCGCCTGCACCTGTTTGGCCTCTGGTCTCGCCGGACGTCAGGAGCAACCAGCGAGGGGCATCACGGCCATGCGCGAGCCAGACCGTATCATCAGGTTGAAAACCGTCCTTGCCAGGACCGGGCTGTCCCGATCCACCATCTACCGCAAGATCGCCGAAGGTACGTTCCCTACCCCACTCAAGATCAGCAGCAACGGAACTGGTTGGCATGAATCCGACATCAACCGGTGGATCGCAGATCCCGTAAGATGGCGTCCGCGGCGCGACCTCGATGAAATCTTGTAAGCTCTATGGCACAACGATCAGGGACGACGTTTCTGGAGGCGCTCTCCTGAACTATCCGACCCCATCCTTTTCTACGCCACGGCATCCCGCTTCAGGGACGGTCCCGCGAGATGCAGACGACGAGTTCGGACCAAGCTACATTGCAAATGCGCTTACGGCAGAGCGCGATGTCAACCGAAGGCGTTCCATGAGCCGGCGCTCCGCTCGATTTACCCAAGGCGAAGTGGCACGAGCGATCCGCGCTGCAAAAGCGGCCGGTGCTTCATCCATACGAATTAAGCCGGACGGCACGATCATCGTCGACCTGGTCAAATACAAGGAAGAGCGGGGCATCGATGAGACGGTTGAGCCCGAAGAGCATTTCGTGCTTTGATTCGCTTCATGCCCCGTCCTCGCAGGCCCTACCTTCACAAGGAAATCAACCGTCATGGCAGGACGGTCTGGTACGTTCGCAACAAGGACGTAGGCGGCAAACGCACTCGCATTCGCGGCGAGTACGGGTCCATAGAATTCAACCGCAACTACGACATCGCTGTAGCCGACATGTTCAATCGGCCACGCCTCGCAATCGATCCAAGCGAAGCCAGGGCGAAGGTCTTTGATGGTAGCCTCAAATGGCTATGGGAAGAATACAAGGCAAAAGCGCCTGATTGGCGCGAGATGAAGGCGAGCACTCACAAGCAGCGCAACAGCCTCATGATTCATGTTCTGGAGGCCAACGGCAACAAACGAGCCGCCGCCATCCAGAAGCAGCACATCCTGGACGGGCTTGGACGTCGCGCTCAGAACCCCTCCGCGGCCCGGCACTTTCTCACCACCATGAGGCGGATGTTCACCTGGGCGGTCGCGCAAAAGATCCTTGCGGCAGATCCAACCGAAGGGATCAAGACACCCAAGCCAGCGAAAACCGAAGGCTTTGTCACCTGGTCTGATGCCGACGTTCGGCGTTACTACAAGCGCTGGCCGCTCGGCACGCGAGAGCGCGTCATGATAGACGTCTACCTCTTCACCGGCTTTCGGCGGGGTGACGCAGCATCGTTCGGCCCTGCCGATGTGACCGAACAGGTGCAAGAGCGGATTGGGCCTGACGGAAAAATCGAGCAGATCTTCGTGCCGATCATCACGAAGCGCCTGGAAAAGGGGAGCGAGACCATTGAGGTCACCTTCCCGATGCTCGATGTCCTGCGCCGGACGTTGGAGGCAGGTCCGATCGGAACCGAGACCTACATCGCGACCCGGCAGGGCAAGCCGATGACCAAGGAGAGCTTAGGCAACGTGTTCAAGGAGAAGTGCGTCGCAGCTGGGTTGGCGAACCGATCAGCGCACGGCCTTCGCAAGGCGGCTGCAACCGTCGCCGCCGAAAACGGAGCAACGGAAGCCGAGCTGGATGCGATCTTCGGTTGGACCGATCGTCGGATGGCAAGCCATTACACGCGGAACGCCAATCGCAAGAAATTGGCGTATGGCGGCGTCGCCAAGCTCGAGCGAATGATCGGCTCCGTGGATCATAGAGCGAACGTCTATTCCCTCACCGACAAGCTAGGTGCGGGAAATCGAACAAAAAGCTCAATGAATTCAGCCGACGTCCGGAGGGGTGGTGGGCACGACAGGGATCGAACCTGTGACCCCTACCATGTCAAGGTAGTGCTCTCCCGCTGAGCTACGTGCCCTAATCCAATATCCGTTCGGGTGGGCGTCCCTATATCGGCTCCCACGCAGGCAGGCAAGGACGCAAAATGCCGAAATTGGGAATAATCCGCCAGTTCCGGAGTTGTGTCCCTGGCGGCTCAGGCCGCCAGCATCTTGTTGACCTCGCTGACGAGTTCGCGCAGGTGCACCGGCTTGGACAGCACCTTGGCATTCTTGGGCGCCTCCGAATCGGAGTTCAAGGCGACCGCGGCGAAGCCGGTGATGAACATGATCTTGATGTCCGGGTCGAGCTCGGAGGCGCGGCGCGCCAGCTCGATGCCGTCCATCTCCGGCATCACGATGTCGGTCAAGAGCATCTCGAACGGCTCCTCGCGCAGCCGCTGGTAAGCCGACATGCCGTTGTCGTGGGGCGAGACCTGGAACCCGGCATTTTCCAATGCCTTGACCAGGAAGCGGCGCATGTCGTTGTCGTCTTCGGCGAGCAGGATTTTGTGCATGGCGAGGGGTTGTCTGGTCCGGGTGAGAGGCGGAGCGTTGCCGCCACTAAGCCTGACGGGCGGTAAATTTCGGGTGAAAGATTGCGCCTTTTGATCCGACATCGGCAAGGCATTTTGAGGGCTGAAGGTGCGGTCTTCGACCGAAGCAGCACGCCAGCTCAGAGTTGTTCCAAACGCGAGATGAACTTTTTCATTGCTTTTCGCTTGGCAGACCGGCTCGGATTATCGAAGATGCGCGTTGGCAAGAGCAGTGCCTGCGTTGTCCAGAACGAATCGGCCGGAGGATACCGGCGCATCAACGGACGTGACATCGACGCACGTGACCAAGGGGACGGCGCCCAGAGATGACGGACTTTGATGGCGAATTGCCGCCGTTCGAGATCATGGAGCCGACCGAATGGCGCGCGCCCATCATCTTCAATTCCCCTCACTCCGGATCGGCCTACCCCGACGATTTCCTGAGGGCGTCGCGAATCGATCTGCCGGCGCTGCGGCGCTCCGAAGATTCGTTCATGGACGAATTGATCGCCGATCTCCTGTTGCGCGGCTTTCCGGTCGTTCGCGTGCATTTCCCGCGCTGCTATGTCGACGTCAATCGCGAGCCCTATGAGCTCGATCCGCGGATGTTCACCGGGCGGCTGCCGAGCTTTGCCAACACCCGCTCGATGCGGGTGGCCGGCGGCCTCGGCACGATCCCGCGCGTGGTCGGCGACGGCCAGGAGATCTATCGCGACCGGCTGAGCGTCGACGAGGCGCTGCACCGGATCGAGACGCTGTACAAGCCGTATCACCGCGCGCTGCGCCGGCTGATCAACCGCGTGCACCAGCAGTTCGGCACCGTGGTGCTGGTCGACTGCCATTCGATGCCGTCGGTCGGCGTCTCGCGCGACGAGCCGCGCCGGCCCGACATGGTGATCGGCGACCGCTACGGCACGAGCTGCGCGTCGCTGCTGCCGGACCTGGTCGAGGACGTGCTCGGCCGGCTCGGCTATTCGGTCGGCCGCAACAAGCCCTATGCCGGCGGCTTCATCACCGAGCATTACGGCAATCCGGCCACGGGCTTGCATGCGATCCAGATCGAGCTCAACCGCGCGATCTACATGGACGAGCGCCGCAGGGAGCGCGGACCGCGCTTCGCCCAGGTCGCCTCCGATCTCGCCGTGCTCGCCGAGGTGCTGGCGACGGTGCCGCTCGGCGACCTCGGGCCGTTCCAGGCGGCGGCGGAATAGAGGGCTGCGCGTTCGGTCCGGGCGGTTTCGGCCGGTGGCGTCGGCGCAAAAAAAAGGGCCGCTTGAATGACAAGCGGCCCAAGTCTAGGGAGGAAACGCCCAAGGAGGGCAGCGATAACGCGAAGCGCTACCGCACCGCAACAATATGCAATCGCGCTGCACAAAGCGCAAGAGTTTTTCCGCCTTTCTCCATGCAAAAAAACATAGGCCGGGTTGCGTTCAGCGCGAAACAGCCCTTCTTTTCATCATAGAAGTCAATGGCTTGATTGGAGAATCCAAACGATCGGAGAGGGACGCCGGTTTCGCTTTCACTTTCACATCAGGGGCCCGCGACGGCTCAACCGCGCCCGGCCAGCGCGGCCGGACACCAAACGGTATCCATGATGCCACGCTGGTGTGCCATATCCGGATGCGCCCCCGACCGCTTTGAGCTAGGCATAACCGGGCTTAGTGCCACCCGATTCCCTCACCCAAGGACGCGTTGTGACGGTCATTGATTTCTCCGCCTTCATCGGTCGTCTGGCGACCGCGTCGGGCGAAACCATCCTGCCGTTCTTCCGGACCTCGCTGCTGGTCGACAACAAGAGCAGCCGGCACGATTTCGATCCGGTGACCGAGGCCGACCGCGCCGCCGAGGCGGTGATGCGTCGCCTGATCAAGGCGAACTTTCCTCAGCACGGCATCGTCGGCGAGGAGTTCGGCAATGAGCGCGAGGACGCCGACTACGTCTGGGTGCTCGATCCGATCGACGGCACCAAGTCCTTCATTGCCGGTTTCCCGACCTGGGGCACGCTGATCGCGTTGCTGCACAAGGGCACGCCGGTGTTCGGCATGATGCACCAGCCTTTCATCGGCGAGCGCTTTGCCGGCGACAACGGCTCCGCCAATTACAAGAACGGCGGCGGCGAGCGCCGGCTCTCGGTCCGGCGCTGCGAGCGTCTCGGGGATGCGGTGTGCTATACGACGAGCCCGCTGCTGATGAACGAGGCTGATCGCGCCACCTTTGGCCGGGTCGAGGCCGAGACGCGGCTGTCGCGCTATGGCGGTGACTGCTACTCCTATTGCATGCTGGCCGCCGGCCATCTCGATCTCGTCATCGAGACCGAGCTCAAGCCCTATGACATCGCCGCCCTGATCCCGATCATCAACGGCGCCGGTGGCATCGTCACCGACTGGGAAGGCGGCCCGGCGCAGAACGGCGGCCGGATCGTCGCCGCCGGCGACAAGCGCGTCCACGAAGCGGCGCTGAAGCGGCTGGCAGCGGGCTGAGCCCGCCTCCACCGGCTTGGCTCCCCGCCTCTCGCGCGGAACGGAGACATCCGGCCGGTCGTCGGGCGCCTCACGCGGCGGCCTGGCGCAAATGCTCGACGAGCAGTTTCGCCGGACGCGGCAGCGCCTTGAAGCTGCGGGCGCAGATCACGAGCCGCCGATCGGCCCAGGCATCGCGCAGCGCGACGAGGCCGATCGGCATCGACCGCGCGCAACGTCGCGCCGCCGCTTCCGGCACGACGGCAATGCCGATCCCGGCCGCCACCATCTGGCAGATCGCGTCGAAATCGCGCAGCCTGGCCCGCACGTGCTGGCGGATGCCGAGCCGCGCGGCGTGCCGGCCGATATGGACGTTGAGCGCCGTCCCCTGCGTGAGGCCGATGAAATCCTCCCCCGCGGTCTCGCTGAAGTCGATCTGTCGGCGCGCTGCGAACGGGCTGCGCCGTCCGGCCACCAGAATCAGCCGGTCCTTGCCGAAAGCGAAGCGCTCGATCGTCTCGGGCAGCGCGTGCTCCGCCGCAAAACCGAGATCCGCTCTGCCGGACACGATCGCCTCGGCGATCTCGGTGCTCTCGCGCTCCTCGACATCGACGTTGATGTCGGGATGCTCGCGCAGGAAGGCCGCCAGCGCCTTCGGCAGATGCTCGGCGAGGCCGACCGTGTTGGCGAGCAGCTGCACGTTGGCGCGACGGCCGGATGCGAAGCCCGAGAGCTCGCCCTGCATGGCCTCGACATTGGCCATGATGATGCGGGCGTGATCGAGCAGGCTCTCGCCCGCCGCGGTCAGCTCCACGCCGCGCCGGCCGCGCTTGAACAGCTCGACGCCAAACGCGTCCTCCAGGCCCTTGATCCGCGCGCTCGCCGAGGCCAGCGCCAGATGCGCCCGGTCGGCGCCGCCAGTGATGCTGCGGGCCTCGGCCACGACAATGAACAGCCTGAGATCGACCAGATCGAAACGCATGGTCATTCTGCCTCAGTCTTGGACGAAGGCTTGCTCCGTAACCTCCACATTGTGTCGTCGGCGCAGTCTGGTCAATGTGCCGACCATGATCGACCCTATCCTCATCTTCATCGCCTTCGCGCTCACTTTGGCCGGCTTCGTCAAGGGCGCGCTCGGCCTCGGCCTGCCGACCATCTCGGTCGGACTGCTCGCGGTCGCCATGCCGCCGGGCCGGGCGCTCGCCATCGTCATCGTACCGGCCGTGATCACCAACATCTGGCAGACCTTCGCCGGCCCCTATCTGCGCGATATCGCCAGGCGCCTATGGCCGCTGATGCTGGGGACCGCGATCGGCATCTGCCTCAACGCCGGCGCGCTCAGCCATGCCTCGACCCGCTGGGGCAACGTCGCGCTCGGCGTCTTGCTGATGCTCTATGCCCTGCTCGGTCTCACCAAGCTCGCCTTCAAGGTCGCGCCCCCGCACGAGAAATGGGTCGGCGGCATCGTCGGCCTCGTCACCGGGCTGATCTCGGCCGCCACCGGCGTGCAGGTCGTACCTTCTGTGCCGTACATGCAGGCGATCGGGCTCGAGAAGGACGAGTTGGTCCAGGCCCTCGGCGTGTTCTTCACGGTCGCCACCGTCACGCTGGCCTTCAACTTGACGAGCTCCGGTCTGCTCAGCCCGGCCACCGCCCTGCCCGGCGCGGTCGCGATGGCCTGCGCCTTTGTCGGCATGTTCGCGGGCCAAGCGGCGCGATCCCGACTGCCGGCCGAGGCGTTCCGCCGTGTGTTCCTGATCGCCATGATCCTGCTCGGCCTGTATCTCGCCGGCACGGCGGTCGTCGAGCTGCTCCGGTAAGTCAGCGCGCCTCGAGCATCGCGATCCGGACGCCGAGATAGATCAGCAGCCCGCCGATCGTGCGGTTGAGCCAGAGCAGCGCGGCGGACGAGTCGCGCACGCGGCGCGCTGCACGGGCCGCGACGACGGCGACGCCGAGACACCAGATCGTGCTGTTGACGATGAAGATCGTGCCGAGCAGCAGGAAGGCGATCGCCTTGTGCGGCGCCTCGGCTGCGACGAATTGCGGCAGGAAGGCGAGGAAGAACATCGCGACCTTCGGATTGAGGATGTTGGTGAGCGCGCCCTGCCAGAACGCTTGGCGCAGCGTCACCACCGGCATCGACGTCGCATCACTGGCCCTGGCGGCGTCCGGCCGCCGCGCCAGAAGCTGCGTGATGCCGAGATAGACCAGATAGGCCGCACCGGCCCATTTCACCGTCGCGAAGGCCGTCGCGGAGGCCGTGAGCAGCGCCGACAGCCCGATCGCACTTCCGAACACGTGAACCAGGCAGCCCGTGCTGATGCCGAAGGCGGCAGCGGCCCCGCCGCGCCAGCCCATCTGCGCGCTGCGGCCAACGATGTAGGCGGTGTCGGGACCCGGCGTGATGTTGAGCAGCAGCCCGGAGACGAGAAACAAAGGCAGATCGTGAATGCCGAGCATGATTGAACATTTCCTAACAATAACGGTCTAACCATACCTGGCCTCGGCATTGCCGTCTCGCGCCGCAGAGGCCGGCGCGGGGCCGCATGGCGAGGTGCCGCGATGGGTTCTGGAAAAGCGTTGGATTTGGCCGCCTCGGCCGTGGTATGCGCGAGGCGGGAGCACGATGTGATGGAAAGACGCCTCGCTGCCATCCTTTGCGCCGACGTCGCCGGCTATTCACGCATGATGGGGATTGACGAGGACGGCACGCACGCCGCCTTCAAGGCTCATCGCGGCGCCATCCATCCGATCATCCTCAACCACGCCGGCCGCATCGTCAAACACACCGGCGACGGCTTTCTGCTGGAATTCGCCAACGCCGCCAGCGCCATCCAGTTCGGGATCGAGATGCAGTCCCTGATGGCGGAGCGCAACGCCGATCTGCCGTCCGACCGCAACATGCGCTTCCGGCTGGGAATCCATCAGGGTGAGTTTACGGTCGATGACGGCGAGGCCTTCGGCGACGGCATCAATGTCGCCGTCAATCTGGAATCGATCGCCGTCCCGGGCGGTGTTGCCGTCTCGGCCAAGGCTTATGAGGAGGCCGGCCTGCAACTCCCCGTCAAGCTGACCAGCGCCGGAAGCTTTCAGTTCAAGAACCTGCGGGAGCCGGTGCAGGCGTGGACATGGGAGCCGGGTAGCGAGGCGGCGATCCGGGCCGGGACGAGCGTCACCGGCCTGCCGCCGCAATATCGCACCGCGATCGTCGGCGTGCTGCCATTCGTCAACCTCTCCGACGACGCCGACGCCTATCTCGCCGACGGGCTCGCGGACGACCTGATCCATGCGCTGTCGCTGCAATCGTTCTTTCGTGTCCTGAGCCGCACCTCGACGTTTCGCTTCAGGGACCGCGGCCTCAATCCCCGCCTGGTCGCACGCGAGATCGATGCGACCTACCTGATTCAGGGAACGGTGCGGCGCTCTCGTCACAAGCTCCGCGTGACGGCGGAGCTGATCGCGCCCGAGACCGGCGCTCAATTGTGGACCGGTCGCTATGACGGCGATGTCGGTGATCTCTTCGCGATGCAGGACGAGATCACCACCAGCCTATGCGCGGCGCTGATGCCGGAGATCTATCGTGTCGAAGCCTCGATTCCAGTCCGCGCGCCGGCGACCGACCCGACCGGATGGGACCGCTTCCTGCGCGGTCTGTCGCACTACTACCGACCGACCAAGGCCGACTACGAGATCTCCATCTCGCTGTTTCGGCAAGCCATTGCGCTTGATCCCACGCTCGGTCTCGCGCACGCTTATCTCGCGACCATTCTGATGCAGGGCATCAATTTCGGCTGGATCAAGGGCTCGCGCGAGCTCTGGCAGGAGGCGAAGAATCTGGCCTTGGACAGCGTGCGGCTCGACGGGCGCTCCTCGTTCGCCTATGCGATCCTGGCCTTCGTGCAGGCCATGCAGGGCGACCATGACGACGGCATGAAGGCGGCGCGCAAGGCGACCGAGCTCAATGCCTACGACATGGGCGCACGCGGCGTGCTCGGGCTCTGCCATATGGTCAACGGCGAGCACCAGCAGGCGATCGATCTGTTCTCGATCGCGGCCCAGCGCGGCAACAGCGATCCGCGCTACCAATGGCCGGCGCTGAATGCCTACAGCCACTACCTGCTCGGCCGCTATGAGGCGGCGTTGTCCTGGGCCCGCGAGGAGCTGTTTCTCTACCCGAACCATCTGCAGGCGCTGACGATCCGCGCGGCGACCCTGGCGCAGCTTGGTGCGACCGACCAGGCGGGCGACGCCGTCGACGTGCTGCACGCGCAATACCCCTGGCTCACGCTCGACCGCCACATCAAGAACATCCGATGGAAACGCCGGGACGACATCGACCACTACCGCGACGGACTGATCAAGGCCGGGCTGACCTGAGCCAATCGGGTCCAATGTCGCCGGCCCGCCACATGGCCTACACATTGCTTCCGCAAATTGATTGGATTCGACCGCTGTTGCCGTGGTATCGCCCTGAGTAGGAGCAAAGACGGAATGGAGAGACGGCTGGCCGCGATTGTCTGTGCCGATGTGGTCGGTTACTCGCGGATGATGGGCGCCGACGAGGCGGGAACCCATGCCGCGTTCAAGGCCCATCGCGGCGCCATCCACCCGATCATCCTCAATCACGGCGGCCGCATCGTGAAATACACAGGGGACGGGTTTCTCCTGGAATTTCCGAGCGTCGTCGGCGCCATCGCGGCCTCCGTCGAGGTGCAGAAGCTGATGGCCGAGCGCAATGCTCATTTGCCGGCCGACCGGGTGATGCAGTTTCGCCTCGGCCTCAACATGGGCGACGTCATCTTCGATGAGGACGAGGTGTTCGGCGACGGCGTCAACACCGCGGTGCGGCTTGAAGCCGCAGCACCGCCCGGCGGAATTGCCGTCTCCCACAAGGCCTACCAGGAAGCCAGCAAGCACCTCACGGTCACCTTCGTCGACCGCGGGCCGTTCCGCTTCAAGAACATCGAAGACACCATCAACGTCTGGACCTGGGATCCGTCCTCGCCGGAGAAGAGCCGCGAGCAGCGGTCCGCCACGACCCTGCCGGCGCAATACCGCACCGCCATCGTCGGCGTGCTGCCATTCGCCAATCTCAGCGGCGAGACCGACGAATACTTCTCGGACGGCCTGGCCGAAGACCTCATCCATGCGCTGTCGCTGCAGTCGTTCTTCCGGGTGCTCAGCCGCAACTCCACCTTCGCCTTCAAGCATGCCGGCATGAGTGCCCGCCTGATCGCGCGCGAGATCGATGCGACCTATCTCATCCAGGGCTCGGTGCGGCGCTCCGGCGACAAGATCAGGGTTACCGCCGAGCTGGTCGCGCCGGAGAACGGCGAGCAGCTGTGGGCCGGCCGCTACGACCGCGACATCGGCGACCTGTTTGCAGTGCAGGATGACATCACCGCCAACCTCTGCACCGCGCTGATCCCCGAGATCTATCGCGCGGAGGCGGCGGTGCCGGTGCGGTCCAAGACCACGGACCTCACGGCGTGGGATCGCTTCCTGCGCGGGCTGTCGCACTACTACCAGCCGACCAAGGCCGACTACGAGAGCTCGATCGCGCTGTTCCGCGAGGCGATCAGGATCGACCCAGGTCTTGCGATCGCCCACACCTATCTCGGCACCATCCTGCTGCAGGGCATCCATTTCGGCTGGATCAGGAACTCACGGGAGCTGTGGGACGAGGCAATGGCGCTGGCCGAGGCCGGCGTCCGGCTCGATTCCCGCTCGTCCTTCTCCTATTCGCTGCTGGCCTATGTCCATGCCATGCAGGGCCGGGTCGAGGCCGGGATGGAGGCGGCGCGCAAGTCGCTGCAGCTCAATCCCTATGACATGGGCGCGCGCGGCGTGCTCGGCGTCTGCCATCTCGTCGCCGGCGAGCACCGCCAGGCGATCGAGCTGTTCTCGGTGGCGGCCCAGCGCGGCAACAGCGATCCGCGCTATCAATGGTCGGTGCTGAGCGCGTTCAGCCATTACATGCTCGGCCAGTACGACGCCTCGCTGTCCTGGGCGCGAGAGTCGCACTATCAGAACCCGAACCATCTGCAGTGCCTCGCCATCCGCGCCGCCGCGCTGGCGCAGCTCGGACGCTCGGTCGAAGCGGGCGAGGCCGTCGCGGCACTTTTGAGCCAGCATCCATGGATGACGATCGAGCGCCTCCTGAGCAACATCCGCTGGCGCAATCCCGCCGACATCGCGCATTATCGCGACGGCCTCACCAAGGCCGGCATCCCGTTGACCAAGCTCACTCTGGTGGACACCAAGGCCAAGTTCGCGGGCGAATAGCGCGATCGCGACTTGAGGTTGACACTTGGGCGGGTTGCGCCAATCATTCATGATTGCATTGTAGCGTTCAGACGGCGGCCGATCCGCCCGTTCCTCGGCGCAATTCGGCGTCGTCCTCGTTTGTTTGCGTGATTTCGTTTTCATCACTCAGGTGCTTTCCAAGGATGTTCTTCGATGCAAGAAGACAGCGCCCGTGACGCCCTGCCCGGACAGCTTCCGGTCTCGTCCGACAACCCGTGTCCCTTCCTGCGCGCGCTCGTCGCCGGCGGCTTCGTCGACGGCCACAGCGTCCCCCTGAAGACCATCGGCGACCGGGTCGAGGCGGCGAGCGGCGAGACCGGCTTCAAGAAGCGGCTCGTCGGCATCGAGACCTTTGGCGTTGCGCTGATCGCGAACGGCCTGTCGCCACTGCGGCTGCTGAAGAGCCTGTGGTCCGGCGCCGATCTCGACCAGTTGCGCAACGGCCCGCTCGACAAACATGGCGGCGGATCGCGCATTCTCGACGCCGAGGCCAAGGTTCATCCCGAGGAGATCGACCGGTTCGCGAGCTTCGGCAGCGACTATCCCGATCCCAACGGGGGCACCGAGCGCGGCCTCAACGAGGCGCAGATCCAGACTTTCATGAAGGCCAATCTGACGCGCGACGGCGACCGAGCGCGCTGGTACTTCCCCATTCTGATGCAGGGCGAATGGCCGGTGCTGCTCAACATCCTCGGCAAGGGCGAGGGTGACGGCCGCTATCTCTCCGTTGCCGAGGTCCGCACGCTGTTCGTCGACCGCCGCCTGCCGCAGCGTATCGCCGCGCGGCTGACAGCCAAGCCCAAGCCCGCGAACATCGTCTGGCGCATCGGCAAGGCGCTCGTCGGCACGGCAGTGCTGGCCGGCGCCGCCCTGTTGCTCGCCTGGGTGGCCGCGCCCGACGCCGTCAGCGACAAGCTCGGCAAGGTTCTGCCGAAGAAGGTCGCGGCGTTGATCCCGCCCGCTTTGCCCGAGACCGAGCCGACCAGGGCGGCCTATTGGCTCGATCAGGGCTGGACCACGCAGGACCGGCACTGGTTTCACCACGTGACGCAGGGCACCGCGACCTTCCCGATTCCCTACGCCTGGTTCATGGCGATGGAGCAGCCTTATCTGGCGCCGTTCGGCACGCCCGGCCTGATCTCCGACAGCGCCTATCTCGAACGTTTCGGCTTCATCCCGAGCCCGAAGAGCGTCGACGGCGACCCAAGCGTCCTCCGGCCGTTCGGCTACGCCGCGACGGCTGCCAAGACCGAGCCCGCAGCGCCACTGCCCGCCGGCCTCAAGCCGACCCCGGCCGGCAACGAAGGCGGCCTGCCGGTCGGCTTTGCCCGGCTCACCGGCGCGACCGATCCCGCCACCGGCGCCGCGCAGTCCGACAAGATCGGCCTGACCTGCGCGGCCTGTCACTCCGGCAGCATCCACTACAAGGGTGTCAGCGTACGCTTCGACGGCGGCCCCGGCATGGTCGACCTGCGCAAGCTTGAAGAGGCCATGGGCTTTGCGATGATATTCACGCAATACGTGCCCGGCCGCTTCACGCGCTTTGCCGATCGCGTGCTCGGACCGAATGCGTCCGACGCCGATCGCGCGAGCCTGAAGAAGGGCCTGAAGGCCGCGATCGATTTCGCGCTCAACATGCAGGCCAACAACTACAAGACCACGATCGAAGCCAAGGGCCAGACCGAGACGGAGGAAGGCTTCGGCCGGCTCGACGCGCTGAACCGCATCGGCAACCAGGTATTCTACCTCGACATGGCCTCGAGCGGTCTGCCCAACATGCTCGACAACCAGGAGGCCATCGACGCGCCGGTGTCCTACCCTCCGATCTGGACCGTGCCGTGGTTCTCCTGGGCGCAATATGACGGATCGATCGCGCAGCCCCTGATCCGCAATGCCGGCGAGGCGCTCGGCGTCTCCGCACAGATCAACTTCTCACCGAAGACCGCGAGCGACAGACTGTGGCGCTCGTCGATGGCGATCGATAACCTGCTCTACATCGAGAACATGCTGCGCGGTCCCGATCCGTTCGCGACCACGACGCCCGCGTTCGGCGGGCTGACCTCGCCGAAATGGCCGGAGAAGCTGTTCGCCGGCGACGACGCCTGGAAGATCGATCCGGCCCGCGTCGAACGCGGCCGTAAGCTCTATGCGGCTGTCTGTGTCGAGTGCCATCTCGGCCCGGTCGCCGACACCGTGTTCGACAAGACCTATCCGGACAAGAGCTTCTGGAAGATCAAGCCGGCCGATGACTGGGAGAGCAAGGGCTGGAACGCCAAGGGCCCGATCCTCGACCTCGTGCAGAAGCCCGTCGAGGCGATGCAGACCGACCCCGGACAGGCGAGCATTCTCGCCAACCGCAAGGTCAACGTGGCAGGCTTCCTCGAGGTCGATCCGGCCAAGGACCTGAAGGGCTGCAACCTGCCGCAGGGCTCGACCACGGAGATGCCCTATGCGCTGGCGCTGATGGCCGTCGTGCAGAAGGCCAGCGACAAATGGATGGAGGACCGCAAGATCTCCGAGGCGGAGCGGGCCGCATTGTGGGGCGATCGCAGGAACTGCCCCAACCCGGCCGGCAAGAGCTATCGCGCCCGCCCGCTCAACGGCGTGTGGGCGACCGCACCCTATCTGCACAACGGCTCGGTGCCGTCGCTGTACTGGCTGCTGACGCCGGCTGCCGAGCGGCCGACATCGTTCTGCCAGGGCGCGCGCGACTATGACCCGAAGCCGGTCGGCTTCGCCGTGCCGAAGGGCGGCGAGAGCACGTGCAAGGTCGGACAGACGCTGTTCGTGACCAGCGATTCCAGCGGCAAGCCGATCAAGGGCAACAGCACGCTCGGCCATTCCTTCGAAGGGCCGACCAAGCCCAACAAGGACTATCCGAACGGCATCATCGGCGGTGCCTTCTCGGAGGACGAGCGCTGGGACCTGATCGAGTACCTGAAGACGCTGTGAGGTCACGCGACGGTGCGGCCTGCTGATCATGGGGCGCACCGCCGGCTTCACGCCGCGGTCCAGACGCCCGGACGCACGCAACGCCGGATCGCTCCCTGCTCTCCGAGGGAATGCAGGATCACCCAGCCGTTGACGACGAGATCGCGCACGCCCTGGTGACGCTGCAGGACCTCGTCCATGGCGCTCTCCGGCGCGGCGATGAAGACGTTGAGCCTGATGGGTTCGTGGATGAAGCGCGTGCCGTCATGCACCGACTGCCAGGGCAGCCCGACACGCAAGTCGCCGGCGTTGCCCTCGAGCACGCCGAGCTGGCCGACGATGTTGTGCAACACCTTGTTGCCGCTGCCGAAGGCAGCGTTGTTCACGGTCGAGCCGTAATATTGCAGGTTGATCCAGCTCGCGACCACCATCGGCGCCGTCATGATCAGCTCGAGGGTGCGATAGCCGTCGTCACGGGCGGCCTCGTAGGAGTGCAGGAAGGCGCGGCCGCCGAGGTCGAGGCCGCGGGTGAAGGCGCGCGGCGCGGCGATGAAGGCGGCGTTGCCGGCGAGCCCCCATTCGGGCCGCACCTGCGACCAGTCGCGGCTCCGGGCGATCACCGCGTCATCGATGTCGGATACGTCCTTGATGCCGAGCAGCGCGCTGCGCTCCTGCCGCGCCAGCCGTGCAGCGTCCGCCAGCCGTGCCTTCAGCTGGGACAGATCCGGCGCGAGCACGGCCGGAACGTCGTCCTCGTCGAACAAGGTCACGGCATCGGTCGTGGTGTCGTGCAGCGCTCCGATGAACCAGCAATCGGCGGGGATGTCGATGCCCTTGGCGCGCAGACCTTCTCGCACACGCCAGTCGTTGAGAACGGCTGCGGCGACCCGCGCATTGGCCTCGCCGGTATGGCCCCCGCAGGCGCCGCAATCCAACCCCGACGCGTGCGGATTGTTGACGGTGGTGCTGCCGTGACCGGCCAGCAGCACGAGCCGCGCGAACGGCCCGGTCAGCGACATCGCCTTGAGCACCGCCTCGGCCATCGCGACGCGCTGCGGATCGGTGAAGCCGGTGGCCCGCCCGCCGAGCTCGCCCGGTGTCAGCCGCGGCTGGACGCGGGCCGCGATCTCGGGATCGAGACCATCAACGACGGGTGACGGCACGGGACGCGTGACACCTGCGCTGTCGGTTGCGATCTTGGCGGCGAAGCCGAGGCCGGCGGTCTCGACGAAGGAGAACGACGAGACGGCCGAGACCTTGAACGACTTCCACGCCTTGGCCGCCCGCCGCCGCAGCAGCCGCAGACCCAGCACCTCGGCCGCCTCGACGTCATCGGCATGCTTGACGGCCTCGCAAACGACAAAGGCGGGCTTGAGCAGCACCGGGCATTGCGCGCCGCCCCTGGTATGGCCGATCGGGACGTATTCGATCGGGAAGCCGAAGAATCCGGCGAAGCCGATCGTCTCGGCTTCCGGATAAGCGGTCTCCAGCGCGCGCCGGAAGATCTCCGAGCGCACGTCGATGCAGAACGCGGCCTGCAACGCCGGCCGCGCCGGCAGCCGCGGGATCGCCGCCTCTGCGCCATGCGCGGCAAGCTGCCCGACCAGCCGCGCCCGGAAGGCGATCTCATAGGCCTCGTGCAGCACGAGATCGATCGCAAGCTCCGGCGTCTCGTCGAGCCGCTGATCGGCCGGCAGCTTCGCCGCTTCCGCCATGGCCTCCGCCCAGGCCGCCTTGAAGGCGTCGTCGGTGCGCGCCTGATAGAGCGCATAACCCCAGGCGAGCCGGATCGCCAGCAGCTCCAGCAGGGTCTCGTCGCGCCGACCGTCGAGCTGCGCGTTCCAACCGATGTAGCGGGCATAGGCCGACCAGCCGCCGAGATCGAACAGCGCCCGCACCAGATAGTCCTCGACCGCGCGCGCGGGGATGCCGAGCCGGTCGACGATCAGACCGATCGCCTGCACCGGATCGGCCGGCAGCTCCGCGATCGCCTTGCGGAAGCCGGTGAGCCCCATCACCTCGGGATTGCGGTCATAGGCCGCGATCGTCCGCCACGCGGCATAGGGCTTCAGCTTGCGCACCGGGCTGGGCCAGCTCGCCTGGCCTTCGTCGAAATACGTGGCGCAGAACGCCGAGATCTCGTCGATCATGAAGGCGACCAGCGAGACGTACCGATCGCCTTGGGCGAGCCGATCCAGCACTTCCGCGACCGTCGCCACCACGGCGGGCGGCGACGACAGCCCGGCCTCGGCGCGCGCCTTCTGCTTGAGCGCGTCGACATCGAGCCCGGTCGAGGGATGCAGCGCGAGCGCCTGCGCCAGCGCTTCATCGTCGATCCGGCCGTCGTCGAGCGCCTGCCGGTAGTGGCCGCGCGGCATCAGCATCCGCGTCCGCACCACGCGCTCGAACGTCGCGGCGGTCGCGGCGAAGCTCTGCGAGGTGAAGCCGAGGAACGGATTGACGGCGACGAAGTGCTTCAGCGGCCACAACGGCGCGACCCGCTGGCAGGCGCTGTCGATGCGGGCCATCAGCCCGGCATCGGCGGTGGTGTCGATCGGGTCGGTCATGGACATGGCAAGGGCAGCCTGGGTCATCTTCATCTCCGGCTTACGGCTTGGACGGAAGGTGCGAGGTCGCGCTTCGCGGCCAAACCGTCAGCACGAGGCGGTTGGCGAGCGTGTTGAGATAGAGGCCGTTGCGCAGGTGGACGTAGGCCGCGATCCAGAACGGCGCGTCGGCGCGGCGCATCATCTGGTTCTGGAACACGGTCACCGCCGCGAACGAGACCACCACGGCCGCCGCGATCAGCATCGGCACGACACCATCGACCGGCCGCGATGCGGGAATGCTGCCGCCGACCAGCCAGGCCGTGCCGGCCTGCAGCGCGAAGTAGACGATCGCGACGCCCGCTGCGGTCACCGCGGCGCGGGCGATGACAAAGGCGTTCGGCCGCTCGTCGATCGCGTTGGCCATCAGGTGCACCAGCCCCATCAGCAGCACCGAGCCGAGCGCGATCTGCGCCGGGTTGCTGCGGAGCGTCATGCCGAAGGCGAGCCCCGTCAGCAGCGCGAGGCCGATCACCGCGACCAAGGCCAGGATCAGTCGTGCCGCATGCGGCTGGCCGCCGGGGCTCGGCGTCCATGACGCGCGGGCGAGATCGATGATGCTGCCCGACGACAGGAAGGCGTGCGCCTTGTAGAGCGAATGCGCCACGATGTGCAGCAGCGCGGCGGAGAAGGCGCCGAGCCCGCATTGCAGCAGCATGAAGCCCATCTGCGCCACCGTCGAATAAGCGAGCTGAACCTTGACCGAGGTCTGCGTCAGCATCACCAGCGAGCCGAACAGCGCGGTGGCGCCACCGACGACCGCGAGGACGTCGAGCGCGGGCGTGGCCAGCAGCAGCACGTCGCTGAGCCTGAGCACCAGGAAGCCACCGGCATTGATGATGCCGGCATGCAGCAGGGCCGACACCGGGGTCGGCGTCTCCATCACCTCGATAAGCCAGCCATGCAGCGGCAGCTGCGCGGATTTCAGCATCGCGGTCGCGACGATCAGCAGCGCGGCGATCGTGACAATCGCCGATCCCGCCCCTTCTCCGCCGCGGGCCTGCGCAGCGAGGCTGGCGAGCTCCAGCGTGCCGAAGCGGAGGTAGAGAAGCAGCGCCGCGACCGCGAGGAAGGCATCGCCGAGCCGGCTCGCCACGAACTTCTTGCGCGAGGCGCGGACCGCGGCCGGACGGGTGTCGTAGAACAGCAGCAGCTTGCCGAGCGCCAGGCTGGTGCCGATCCAGGCCGCCAGCAGCAGAACCAGGTTTCCGGAGATCAGCAAGGTCAGCACCGCGGCCAGGGTGAGCAGCAGCCAGCGCGTGAACCTGACCTGGCCGGGATCGCCGTCGAGATAGTTGCGGCTGTAGCGCACGACGACGAAGCCGATGAAGCTGACCAGCATGATGAGGATGGCGCCGAGCGTATCGAGCTGCAGCGACAGCCCTAGGCCGTAGCCGCCGAGCAGTGGCGTCCGCCCTGCCCCCATGACCGCTGCGCCGAGGCTCGCGAGAGTGGCAAGGGCGAATGCGAGCGCGGCGGTCGCGATCGCGTTACGTGCGACGGTTCTGGCGCTGCCGCCGGTGCCGGCGAGTGCGACGACCGCGAGCGTGAGCGGCGCAAGCGCCGCAAGACAGGGAAGGAGCTGGTTCATGGCGGCCCGGTCGTTTGATCACAAGGGGACGATCTCTCCCTCTTGCTTTACGGGCTGCAGTTCATTCCTAAAATTTCAATCATTGAACCCAATCGTTATAAAATATAGAATGATTGCGTGCCGCATCTGAATTACCACCACCTGCGCTACTTCTGGATCATCGCCAGCGAAGGCAGCATGAGCCGCGCCGCGCAGCGCCTCAACGTCTCGCCCTCCTCGCTGTCGGTGCAGGTGAAGGCGCTGGAGGAGCAGCTCGGGCAGAAGCTGTTCGAGCGCATTGGACGCACCCTACAGCTCACCGAGGCCGGGCGCATCGCGCTCGACTATGCCGGCAGCGTGTTCAAGTCCGGCCATGAGCTGATCGAGACCTTGTCGGGCCTGCGGCCGGGACGGCAGCTGCTGCGGGTCGGCGCCGCGGCGAACCTGTCGCGCAACTTCCAGATCGCGTTCCTGAAGCCCTTGATCGGGCGCGGCGACGTCGAGCTGATCATCCACACCGGTCAGTTCAGCGACCTGTTGGAGCAGCTCGACGCCCACAAGCTCGATCTCGTGCTCGCCAACCATCCGGCGGCGCCAGACATGCGCAGCAATTTCGACAACACGCTGATCGATGAGCAGCGCGTCAGCCTCGTTAGCCGCAAGCCGGCCAAGCCCGCGCGATTCCGATTCCCGCAGGACCTGGCAACGACGCCGGTGATCCTGCCCGGCCGAGGCAGCGCGCTGCGCTCGGCTTTCGATGCGCTGGTCGGATCCAGCGGGATCCGTCCGGTCATCGCCGCCGAGGTCGACGACATGGCGATGCTGCGCCTGATGGCCCGCGAGAGCGGCACCGTCACGTTGGTGCCGTCGATCGTCGTGATCGACGAGCTGCGTACCGG
Source organism: Bradyrhizobium sp. SZCCHNRI3052 (assembly GCF_032484895.1). Classification (NCBI taxonomy): domain Bacteria; kingdom Pseudomonadati; phylum Pseudomonadota; class Alphaproteobacteria; order Hyphomicrobiales; family Nitrobacteraceae; genus Bradyrhizobium; species Bradyrhizobium sp. SZCCHNRI3052. The sequence continues at coordinate 27,528 of NZ_JAUETW010000011.1, forward strand.
CGTGCTGGTTGAACGCGCCCGCCTGAGCGCGCTGAAGGAGCAGTTCTTCGCCGTGAGCCAGCAGCGCCGCTATCCCAATCCGCTCGTCGCCGAGCTGATCGGATCACGCGACAGGAAGAGCGGTTCACGGCCTGAATGACCTGTCCGTGGCACTTTGTCTTGAAATAGGTTGCAGGCAGCCCGCAAGACATCGGGACGGACCGGTCTTGCGGACCAACTCCCAGTTCGTTCCGAACTGGGGCAAGGTCAGCAGTCGTGAGCCGTCAGATCAGAACATCGCGGGCGGACTGACATTCACCCCGTGCTGGACCAGCACGAGAGAAGCGACCACGCCCGTCAATGAGAACATGGTCACCAGACCAAATCCGGAATTGAGCGCATGGGGACCAACCAGCTTCCGCACAATCATCATCATCAATGTCTCCTCCTGAATGTCGTTAGTGGACTTAACTAGAGGGACGGTGCGTTACCGGGGCGTTTCCAAATTTGGAGAGATCGGCGCGTGGTGAATGCATCCTTGAATGCACAGCATGCCCGGCATGAAGGCCGCTTAACACTGACGGCGGATTTGCAGTTGCATCGAGACGGGGGGAAGCGCCGACGCTCGAAAAAGTTGAATCTTCGTATTAGCTCGCCCTGAACGGAGCACGATGCCGACGACAAGGATGGACGACGGCCGCACGCGAGGCACGGTGGTTCGCGTCGCGCTGAGCGATCGCATCTATGCGCGGCGCGAGCAATTCGACGCTTCCCGTTTCCCAGCGGAAGTACATCGTCACCCCGAATGAAGGGGCCGCAGCCGTCAAGTGACCCTCGGTCATTCGGCTGGCGACATCCGGCTCGGAACGGATCACGAAGACGTTCGCGGTCTGCGTCCTGATATGATCCTACTTCGCCTCATTCATCGCCGTCGCTGCGAGCAGCGCCGCCTCGATCGTGTCCCGGGTCTTGTCGAGATGCGCCATCATGAGCGTCACCGCGCGCTCGGTGTCGCGCGCCAGCGCGGCCTCCATCAGTTCGCGGTGCTCACGCGCGGCATCGCGGTTGCCACGATCGGTCTGGCGGGCGAGATCGAGATAGCGCTCGTTGTGTGCAAACAGGAGATCACGCACCCGCATCATCCAGGCGCTGCCACAGGCCTGGGCCAAGGCGGCATGGAATTCGGCATGCGCCAGCATCCAGGCCGGCGAGAAGCTGCCGTCATGGGCCGCGATCGGCGTCGCGGCCAGACGGTGATGCGCGGCAACGACCGCGGTCTCCCAGGCGAGATCACCGTTGGCGATGGCGCGGCGCAGGCACTTGGTCTCGATCTCGACGCGCATGTCGGTCAGATCGCGCAGATCGGCCACCGAGACCGGCGCCACGCGGAAGCCGCGCTGCGGCGTCGCCGTCACCAGCCCTTCCGCCGTGAGCCGCGCCAGCGCCTCGCGGATCGCCCCGGTGCTGACCGAGAAGGCTGATCCGAGCTCGCTGATCTTCAGCTTCTCCTCCGGACGATAGAGCCCGGCGAGCAGGCTGGCACGCAACTGCTCGTAGACGGTCTGGGTGGCGCTGCCGGACATCGACTCACTCTCGCGGGACAATCAATTCACACTAGCAAAGCCTAAAAGTATATTTTCATCAAAAAATATATTTTAATTGCACGGCCTCCGCCATCCCCCTATGCTCAACGCCAAAACGCCGCCGGCAGCGCGGCCCATCAGGGAGGTATCCATGCGAAGCACCATCGCAGCGGCAGGATTGCTCGTCGTCGCGTCCGTCCTCGCCGTACCCGCTCGGGCGGAGGATCAGCCGGGCATCACCGCCAGCGAGATCCGCATTGGACAGACCATGCCCTATAGCGGGCCAGTGTCCGCCTTCGGCATCCTCGGCAAGGGCGAGGTGGCCTATTTCAAGATGGTCAACGACCGCGGCGGCATCAACGGCCGCAAGGTCAACCTGATCTCGCTGGACGACAGCTACGTGCCGCCCAAGACCGTGGAGCAGACGCGACGGCTGGTCGAGAGCGACGAGGTGTCGTTCATCTTCTCGACCATGGGCACCGCGCACAACACCGCGATCGCCAAGTATCTCCAGGGCAAGAAGGTGCCGCAGCTGTTCGTGGCCTCGGGCGCCTCGAAGTTCAGCGACCCTGCGCAATTTCCGCTGGCCTTGATGGGCGTGATGGCGCCGTTCCGCAACGAAGCGCGGATGTATGCGCGCTACGCGCTGCAGAAGAAGCCGGATTCGACCTTTGCCATTCTCGCGCAGAACGACGATTTCGGCCGCGACTATCTCGCCGGGCTGAAGGACGTGCTCGGCGAGCGCTTCGACAGCACGGTGACCGTCGCAAGCTACGAGTCGACCGAGCCGACCATCGACTCGCAGATCGTGAAGCTGAAATCGACCGGCGCCGATGCGCTGATCATCGCCGCGACGCCGAAATTCGCCGCGCAGGCGATCCGCAAGACCTTCGAGATCAACTGGCGGCCGCTGACGTTCCTGACCAACGTCTCGGTGTGGATGTCATCGGTCATGGAGCCGGCGGGACTGGAGGCCGGCACCGGCATCATCTCGACAGCCTACGTCAAGGATCCGTTGGATCCCGCCTGGGCCAACGATGCCGGCGTCAAGGGCTGGCGCGACTATATGGCGAAATACGTGCCCGACGGCGACATCCGCGATTCCAACTACGTCAACGGCTACAACAACGGCATGGTAATGGAGCAAGTGCTGAAGGCGGCCGGCAACGATCTGTCGCGCGAGAACATTTTGCGGCAGGCGCTGTCGATCAAGGATCTCGAACTGCCGATGCTGCTGCCGGGCATCAAGGTCAACACGTCAGAGACCGACCACCTCCCGGTCGAGCAGGTGCAGTTCATGCGTTTCACCGGCAAGCAGTGGGAGCGGTTCGGCGAGGTGCTGTCGACCAAGTAGCGGCGGCTGCTCCGTGGATCGTCGGCGCGGCTCCGCGCTGACGACAGGCGCACGCATGGGCTGGCACGGTATTGGAGGACGGCGCCTCTCTCTCGCCACGTAAACAAAATCGCAACAGTCGCCTGCGATGTTTCGTCGCAGGTCAACCGAAGTCGCAATCGGCGTCCGCATACATCCACATGTGGTCCCGCGCGCGACGGCGTGACCCTCTGCTCACGGCCGGGGGAGCGGGCGGAGGCGGGCTCCTGCCCGGTTCTCACCGCAGGTCTCCTTGAAGCAGTCGCGGAGATGATCGCCGCGGGGGAACCGCCAACAAGGAAACGAATACAGGTCCTCACCGCCCCAACGGGATCTTTTGAGGAAGAGCATGACGGATATCAGCCGACCAGCGAGCCGGGCGAGCGCCGCCATCGCGCGCTTCTCCCGCGACAGCAAGGCCAATATCGCGGTCACATTCGCGCTGGCGCTGTTGCCGATTCTCACGGCGATCGGATGCGCGACCGACTACTCCATGGCCATGCGCATGAAGATCAGGCTCCAGTCTGCGGCGGATGCCGCGAGCATCGCCTCGATCTCGGTCAACTCGGCAGGCTATACAGCGGCGATGGCGATGACGTCGGACGGAACCGTTACCGCCGGAGTCGCGGAGGCGGACAACATCTTCAAGGGCAACGCCTCTACCTTTCAAGGCTACACATTGACGTCCGAGACCAGCACCGTCACCAAGAGCGGGTCCACACTGACGTCGCAGGTGCAATTCACCGCCAACGTGCCGGCCACGTTCCTGACGGTGATCGGCTATCAGAATCTGACGGTCAGCGGCCAATCGTCCTCTTCCGTCACGTTGCCACTCTATCTCGACTTCTATTTGACGCTGGACGTCTCGGGCTCGATGGGCCTCCCGTCGACATCGTCCGAAGCACAGCGCATGCAGGCCATCAGCCCGGACAACTACAGGCAATACCCCACGGGATGCACGCTGGCGTGCCATTTTTCGCCGCAGAATAGCGCTTGCACCGATTCAGGGACCCAGGGATATCCCACAAACAACTATTGCCTGGGCTATGCGATCTCGCGCGTCAGCCAGAGCGGTTACAAGAACCTGCTGACCACCAACAAGAACTACCCCATGGGCGTTCAACTGCCGTCGTCGATCGTGTCCGGCCTGCCGAACTCACTGTACAAGAACCTGGCGACCGTTGCGAACTGCCCGACCGATGGGACAGATGCGTGCATCCAGCTGCGGCTGGATGCCGTGGGCTATGCCGTGAACCAGCTGTTTGTCACGGCGAACAACACCAAGAAGGTCAACAACCAGTTCCGGATCGGCCTCTACCCCTTCATCCGATATCTCTATTCCTACTTTCCGCTCACCAGCAGCATCAACGGCTCGACGACGGATTCGACCACCATCAACTATGCGGCGGCCAACCTTGCGACGCTGCTCGACACCAACACCAACGCATCTCTCGGCTCGGGCGGAACGCATATCGACACGGCCCTGTCCAGCGTCAACAACCTGATCGTCAATGTCGGAAACGGCAGCGCCTCGACCAATACCCTGCCCTACGTGTTCCTGGTCACCGACGGCGCGCAAGACCCGCAAGTGAAGGGCGTGCCCAATGGCTCATGGTCCGGCAGCAATCATGCCACCGTGATCGATCCGAACACCTCCTGCACACCGCTGAAGAACCGCGGCATCATCATCTCAGTTCTCTACATTCCCTATCAGGTGATCAATCCGGTGAACGCATCCTTCGCCGGTGACGAAGACGACTATGCCAACAGCAACATTCCTTCGATTCCGCCGAGCCTGAAGGCCTGCGCCTCGCCGGGATTCTTCTATACGGCGAACACGCCCGCCGACATCACGTCGGCGCTGAACGCGATGTTCAATCATGCGGTGTCCGAGGCGCATCTGACGAGATAGAGCAGAGACAAGCCCAGGCTCGGCCGTTGGACTTTCGGCGCCGAAGGCGTAGACCTCTACCGTCGACCACGAAAGAGCCGCGGCGCCCATGTCCGAGACTGATCCGCTCACGCTGAAATTTCGCTGTCCGAAGGAGCTGGAAGGCCTCATTCCGCAGCCGGTGCCGGCGCCGATGGGCGTTCCCGACTGGGTCAAGACGATGCCGGCCACCGCGTTCAGCGCGCTCAACCAGGCCGAGGAGCAGACCGTCAAGCGCTGCCCGCCCTTCATCGACGCGATGACGACGGGCTTCCTCATTCCGCTGATCTGCGATCTCACGGTCGAGGATGGCGGGATCAGCTGGGACAACGAGCTGCCGCCGGGCGGCGCGATCGATTTTCCGCGCTCGCCGATCAGCTTCCACGACGCCGCGCAGGTCACGGGCTCGCCGCTGTTCGAGGCCGACCGCTTCCTGCTCAAGTTTCACAATCTCTGGACGATCGAGGCGCCGGAGGGCTGGGCATTGCTGTTCACGCATCCCGTCAACCGCTTCGACCTGCCCTTCACCACCGTGACCGGCCTCGTCGACAGCGACCGCTTTCACGATAGCTTCGTGCATTTTCCGGCGCATTGGCACGACACGTCGTTCCGCGGCGTGCTGCCAAAGGGTACGCCGGTCGCGCAATGCATTCCGGTGAAGCGGCAGGCCTGGACGATGCAGATCTCGGCCTTCACCGAAGAGGAAATCGCGGAGATTCACGAGGTGCGCGAGGCGCTGAAGCGCGAGACCGGCGTCTATCGCAAGCGGTTCAGGGCTTGAGGGCGGCCGCGCCGTCGACCTGAAGGAACTTCGCCGCATCGCTCGGCCGGAAAAAGAAGCGGCCATGCGAGCTGACGACCATCGTATAGGCCGCGCGGCTCAACAGATGCGGCCGGCCGCGCACCACCGTGCGCAGCGCCGCCTCGGCCCCGGCGCGGTCGCCCATCTCCATCAGGCACATCGCGAGGTTGGCGCGGGTCTGGGTGTCCTCGGGCCGCAGGCCGAGCGCATGGCGGTAGGTGCCTGCGGCCTCGGCATAGTCGCCGTCGAGGAACTGCACCCAGGCGAGCTCGATCAGGATGTCGGGCCGTCCCGGCGCGGCCTCGCGCGCCGCCAACAGGTGCGTGCGGGCACGAACGCGGTCATTGGCCTGGAGAGAGAGGCGTCCGAGATCGAGCTGGAGGTCGACGCTGTCGGGTGACAGCGTCAGCGCCTCCTCGATCACGGCGATGGCGTCACCGAGCTGTCCCGACTTGGCAAGCCGCCCCGCCAGCTCCTGGAACGCCGGCAGAAAAGGCGGCCGCCGCGCCGCGGTCTTGCGCAGTAGGGCGATGCCATCAGCGGCGCGTCTGGACTCGCACAAAGCGGCGCCGAGCAGCGTCTGGAGTTCCGGATCGCTGCCGCGCAACGCCGCCTTCTCGAGCGGCGCGATCGCTTCGTTCGCGCGCTGCTGGCCGAGCAGTGCATGGGCCTGGACGAGCAGCGCGGCGCGGTCGGTCCTGGCCGTGCGCAGAATCGAGGCGGCGATCTGCTCGGCGCGCGCGAACTGCCGCGCGCGCAGCGCGTGGATCGCTTCCTGCAGCGCCTGCGCCTGCTGATTTTTCCGCCGTTCACTCACGTCTGCAGCCAAGCTCCGAGGAAGAGGTCGAGTCTAGCTAGCTCGCCGTCCCCGGGAGTGTCCAGCAGCACACTCACCCGAACAGCGGCGTGCCCGGCACGAAGGCATCGAACGCGGCCCAGAACTGCGAGCGGTAGCGGTCCTGCTCCTGCAGGATCTCGTGCTTGGCACCGGCGATGACGAGATGCGAGCCGGCGCGCAGATGATAGGCGAACTCCTCGATCGCAGCCGTCGACACCACGGTGTCGCTGGAGGCCGCCAGCATCAGGATCGGCTGGCGGATCTGGGAGGGATAGGTCATGCCGCGGAAGGTCATCATCGCCGAGAACGCCGCGTCGGCCCAGGCGACCGTGGGCGAGGCGATGCCGAGCGTCGGATCTTCTTCGAGGATCGCGGCGTTGCGGGCATAGCGGACCGGATCGGACGTCAGAGGATTGTTGACGAACGGCGCCAGCCCGCTGATCTCGTCGTTGCCGCCCGGCACGTAGCGGCCGCCCTGTCCGGCGATGCGCATCGCCCGCAGCAACAGCCGCGCCGGCAGCGCGGTGCGGCTGTCCGGAAGGTCGATCATCGGCGCCGACAGCACGACGCGATCGAACCAGCGCTTGCCGGCATGCGCGAGCCGCAGCAGCACCGTGCCGCCCATCGAATGCGCCAGCGCGAAATAAGGCGGCGGACAATCCGGCAGCACGACTTGCGTGACGAAGGTCTCCACGTCGGTCTCGTAGTCGGAGAACGAGCGCACATAGCCCTTGCGGGAATCGCGCAGGCGCCGCGACGAATGGCCCTGGCCGCGCCAGTCGATGATGGCGACCGCAAAGCCGCGATCGCGCAGATCGCGCACCGTCTCGAAATACTTCTCGATCATCTCGCTGCGGCCGGTGAACACGCACACCGTGCCCTTGCGCCCGGCCGGCGGCGCCCAGCGCGCAAAGCGCAGCTCGGCGCCATCAGGGGTCTTGATGGTGCCGGCAGTGACGTTTTCGGGAACGGGATTGGCGGGAATCGAGACGAGCGTCATGAGGCGCCCATCGAATAGGTGAAAGGCAGCGGGAATCAAGGGGTGGAACGGCAAAAAGAGCAGGTCTTGGGCGCCCTTGAAGGTCGAAACGTCCGGCCCATATCGAGATCGTGCAGGCCGCGTCAGGCTGCACGACAGCCCGGCCCGATGGCGGGCGGGTTAGCCAACAGTCGCTCAATGGAGGACTTTGACCATGCGTACCTACGACCTCACCCCCTTCTATCGTTCCACCGTCGGTTTCGACCGTCTGTTCTCGCTGCTCGACCAGGCCACCGCCGAGCCCACCCCCGGCTATCCGCCCTACAACATCGAGCGCACCGGTGAGAACGCTTACCGCATCACCGTCGCCGTCTCCGGCTTTGGCAAGGATGAGCTCTCCCTCGTCGCGAAGGAAAACACGCTGACGATCAAGGGCGAGAAGGCCGCCAACGAGAACGGCAAAAAGGCCGAGGTGCTGTATCGCGGCATCGCCGCCCGGGCCTTCGAGCGCTCGTTCCAGCTCGCTGACCACGTGGTGGTGAAGAACGCCAGCCTCGAAAACGGCCTGCTCCACGTCGACCTCGTACGCGAGATTCCGGAAGCGAAGAAGCCCCGCTCGATTCCGATCTCGACCGGCGCGCAGGCCGCCGAGCAGCCGGTGATCGAAGGCTCGGCCGAGAAGGCCGCCGCCTAACAGCACATCCTCATTCTGGAATAGGAGCGCCCCGGGCAACCGGGGCGTTTTTTCATGCCTTGCTGCAGTGCAGTCAAACGATCGTGACCACTGGTAACGGCCTGCTCTCAGCTCGCGAAGACGCCAATGATCGTCGTCAACCGGGCTTGGAGCCGTGACATGAACCTTCTTCGGACCCTCACCTGCGCCGCCGCGCTGCTGATCTCCGCAGGCGCCGCCCTCGCCGAGCCCGCGCAGCCGCCCAAGGTCCACAACGTCGTGCTGGTGCACGGCGCCTGGGCCGATGGCTCGAGCTGGGCCAAGGTCATCCCCTATCTGCAGGCGGCCGGCCTCAAGGTCACGGCCGTGCAGAATCCGCTGACCTCGCTGGCGGATTCTGCGGCCGCCACCCGCCGCGCCCTGGCCGAGCAGGATGGGCCGGCCGTGCTGGTCGGCCATTCCTGGGGTGGCACGGTCGTGAGCGAGGTCGGCACCGATCCAAAGGTCAGCGCGCTGGTCTATGTCGCGGCCCGGGCCCCCGATGCGGGCGAGGATTTCGTCAAGCTCGCCGGGCAATATCCGACACCGCCGGCACGCGCCGGCATCGTCGACCACGACGGCGAGACCAAGCTCAACGAGGACGCCTTCCTGAAGGACTTCGCCAATGGTGTCGATGCAACGACGGCGAAGGAGCTCTATGCGGTGCAATGGCCGACCGCGGCGACGATCTTCGGCAACCGCACCTCCCAGGCGGCGTGGCACGACAAGCCGTCATTCTATGCGGTGTCGAAGCAGGACAAGACGATCGATCCGGATTTCGAGCGCTTCCTGGCCCACCGCATGAAGGCGACCACGATCGAGCTCGACGCCGGGCACCTGTCGCTGGTGTCGCATCCGAAGGAGATCGCTGATCTGATCCTGAAGGCCGCCGGTCAGCACGAGTAGTGCGACCGATCGCGCTGGGATCTCATCGGCTGCTCCAAACGACCTGTCGTGCCCGCGAAAGCGGGCATCCAGGTCGCCGCGGCAGTCGTGACTGACCGAGATGCCGGTGTTTACGAAATCGCCCGGTCGAGGCCGGGCGATGACAGCTTTGGTGGTGGCAAGCGGCCGGGCAGACCGTCTGACTGCCTCTATTCCAAACCCTGTACAGCCGGCATCTTTGCCGTCGGCAGGATCTGGGGCACCGGCTTCGCCGTGGGCGCTGCGACGGAGCCCGTCGTCTGCGGCGCGGCCGCGGCCGATTGCACCGGCTTCGGCTCAGAGGGTTTTGCGTCTGAAGCCTTTGCGTCTGAAGCCTTGGCTTCTGAAGCCTTGGCTTCTGAAGGCTTGGCCTCTGAAGCCTTGGCCTCGGCCGGCTTGATGTCCGCGGGGCTGGGCGCGACCGGCTTGACCGCCTCGGCCGGCTTCGGATTGAGCGCGGCGGTCTGCGGTGCCGGAGCACTCGGCCGTGCGGCAGGCGTCGGCACCTTCGGCTGGACCGGCACCGCGGTGGCAACGCGCGGCGCAGCCGGCATCGGCGGCACCAGGCGCGGATCGGCCCGGATCACGCTCGGCGGCGACAGGCGGTCGAGGCCGCCGCGCGGGCTCGGCTCATAGCGCATCCGCTCGTACTCCTCGCCCCATTGGAACGCCGGCACGAAGCGGAGGATGCGGCCGGAGCGCGCATCGACCACGAGCTTGCCGTCCTCGCCCTGCCGATCGAGCACCGCCACGACCCAGACATTGCCGCGCTGGCGCGGTGCGCCGAGCGGCGAGAAACCGTTGTCGCGCAGAATCGCATAGACCTCATGCACCGGCAGGAACGCCGGTGCATAGCCATACTCCTGCTGGTAACCGTCCTGACGGTAGACCGGCGCCGGCGGCACATAGCGCTCGTCGCGGTAGCCGTAGTCAGGGCCCGGCCGATAGCCGTAACGCGGCGGCGGTGCGGGCACGACGGCCGGCGGCGGCAGGTCCGAATAAGGCGTATCGAAATCGGAGACCACCGTGTAGGGCGCACGGACGCCCTGTGGCGGCAACGGCTCGGCCTGCGCGGCAAACGGCGCGATCAACGCGGCCGAGACGACTCCAACTAGCAACTTCATGGCTCAAAGCTCCTGCATGCCCCCGCACGTGAAGCTGTTCGCTTCTTCTCAAGTGCCGCGGAAGTTCTGCCGTGATTCCGGCGGTCCTGGGTCGGCGAGAGGGCGGGATCGGGGCGTTAGGTTTCAAAATCGAGCGCGGCGCGTGATCGCCGGCCCGGCCGGATCGATCGGTCAGTGGCAGAAGCGGAAGATTTGCCGGGGAATGAGCGTGTGCGGCGCCCGGACCTCAGGACTCCGCAGTGCTTGTGTGATAGGTTAAAGTTTGGCATCTTGCGGTTTAGGACAGAAATGCTGTCTAAAATTTCGTTGCAAAGGTGACCGAGACTTTGCAATGATGTTACGGCGCCTGAGGGCGCTGCGACATGAACAGGCCGCGGTCGTCCAGCGGGGACATGGTCCCCCGGACACTGGCCTGAATTCTGCAAATGCGGCTCGCTGAGAAGGACGAGCGTTGGCTCCGGAGAGGGGCCCGCGCAGCGCCCGGGGTGCGCCGGACGGACTGTACCGGACTGTGGTGAAGGCCCTGACCAATAATTTATGGGGACGGATATGAGCGGATCGAAGGTCGAGCACGGAATTTTGGGCGGCGCGGTGCTGGCTGTGGATTCGCATGAGAAACCGGCCGAAATCACCCGCGAGCTGCATACGTGGCGTCCTGAAGCCGAAGGTCTGTACGACCCGAGCCAGGAGAAGGATTCCTGCGGCGTCGGCTTCATCGCCAACATCAAGGGCCAGAAGTCGCATCAGATCGTCGCGGACGCGCTCAGCATCCTCTGCAATCTGGAGCACCGCGGCGCCGTCGGCGCCGACCCGCGCTTCGGCGACGGCGCCGGCATCCTGGTGCAGATCCCGCACGCCTTCTTCTCGCGCAAGGCGAAGGAGCTCGGCTTCACGCTGCCGGCTCCGGGCGAATACGCCATCGGCGCGCTGTTCATGCCGCGCGACGAAGCGTGGCGGAACGTCATCAAGAGCATCATCGCCGACCAGATCGAGGACGAAGGCCTGGTGCTGCTCGGCTGGCGCGACGTGCCGACCGACAACTCCTCGCTGGGGGTGACCGTCAAGCCGACCGAGCCGCGCAGCATGCAGGTGTTCATCGGCCGCAACGGCGCCGCCAAGACCGAGGACGAGTTCGAGCGCAAGCTCTACATCCTCCGCAAGTCGATCTCGCAGGCGATCTATCAGCGCCGTGACCGCGGCATGTCGGGCTATTACCCCTGCTCGATGTCGTGCCGGACCGTGATCTACAAGGGCATGTTCCTGGCCGACCAGCTCGGCAAGTACTACGCCGACCTGCACGAGCCGGACTTCGAGAGCGCGCTGGCGCTGGTGCATCAGCGCTTCTCGACCAACACCTTCCCGACCTGGTCGCTGGCTCACCCGTACCGGATGATCGCGCATAATGGCGAGATCAACACGCTGCGCGGCAACGTCAACTGGATGGCGGCGCGGCAGGCGTCGGTGTCTTCGGAGCTGTTCGGCAAGGACATCAGCCGGCTCTGGCCGATCTCCTATGAAGGCCAGTCCGACACCGCCTGCTTCGACAACGCGCTGGAGTTCCTGGTGCAGGGCGGCTACTCGCTGCCGCACGCGGTCATGATGATGATCCCGGAAGCCTGGGCCGGCAATCCGTTGATGAGCGAGGAGCGCCGCTCGTTCTACGAATATCACGCCGCGCTGATGGAGCCGTGGGACGGCCCGGCCGCGATCGCCTTCACCGACGGCCGCCAGATCGGCGCCACGCTCGACCGCAACGGCCTGCGGCCGGCGCGCTACCTCGTCACCAAGGACGACCGCATCGTGATGGCGTCCGAAATGGGCGTCTTGAAGATTCCGGAGGAGCAGATCGTCACCAAGTGGCGGCTGCAACCGGGCAAGATGCTGCTCGTCGATCTCGAGGAGGGTCGCCTGATCCCGGACGACGAGATCAAGGCGCAGCTCGCCGCCAGCCATCCCTACACCGAGTGGCTCGCGCGCACACAGATCCAGGTCGAGAAGCTGCCGGATGCGCCGACCACGGGCGCGCGCACCAACCTGCCGCTCTTGGACCGGCAGCAGGCGTTCGGCTACAGCCAGGAAGACATCGCGATCCTGATGACGCCGATGGCGGCGACCGGCGAGGAGGCCACGGGCTCGATGGGCAACGACACGCCGATCTCGGCGCTGTCGGACAAGCCGAAGCTGCTTTTCACCTACTTCAAGCAGAACTTCGCCCAGGTCACCAACCCGCCGATCGACCCGATCCGCGAGGAGCTGGTGATGAGCCTGGTCTCGATCATCGGTCCGCGGCCGAACCTGTTCGACCTTGAAGGCGTCGCTTCGACCAAGCGGCTCGAGGTGCATCAGCCGATCCTGACCGATGCGGACCTCGAGAAGATCCGCTCGATCTCGCAAGTGTCCGACAGCCACTTCGTCTCGCGCACGCTCGACACCACCTTCGATGCGAGCCTGGGCGCGGCCGGCTTCGAGCAGGTGCTCGACGATCTCTGCGGCCGCGCCGAAGCCGCGGTGCGCGAGGGCGTCAACATCATCATCCTGTCCGACCGCATGGTCTCGGCCGACCGGATTCCGATCCCGTCGCTGCTCGCCTGCGCCGCCGTGCATCATCACCTGATCCGCACCGGCCTGCGCACGTCGGTCGGTCTCGTGGTGGAGTCGGGCGAGCCGCGCGAGGTGCATCACTTCGCCTGCCTGGCCGGCTACGGCGCAGAAGCGATCAATCCTTATCTCGCCTTCGAGACCATCATCGCGCTCAAGGACAAGCTGCCGGGCGCGCTGAGCGACTACGAGGTCGTCAAGCGCTACATCAAGTCGATCGGCAAGGGCCTGCTCAAGGTCATGTCCAAGATGGGCATCTCGACCTACCAATCCTATTGCGGCGCGCAGATATTCGATGCGGTCGGCCTGAAGGCCGAGTTCGTGCAGAAGTTCTTCTACGGCACCCACACCCGCATCGAAGGCGTCGGCCTCGCCGAGATCGCCGAGGAGACGACGCGCCGCCACCGCGACGCGTTCGGCGACGCGCTGGTCTACAAGACCGCGCTCGACGTCGGCGGCGAATATGCCTTCCGCACCCGCGGCGAGGACCATGCGTGGACCGCGGAATCGGTCGCGACGCTCCAGCACGCGGTGCGCGGCAATTCCAGGGAGCGCTACCAGGCGTTCGCCAGGCTGCTCAACGAGCAGTCCGAGCGGCTTCTGACCCTGCGCGGTCTGTTCCGGATCAAGTCGGCCGAGGACGACAAGCGCAAGCCGGTCCCGCTCGACGAGGTCGAGCCGGCGAAGGAGATCGTCAAGCGCTTCGCCACGGGTGCGATGTCGTTCGGCTCGATCTCGCGCGAGGCGCACACCACGCTCGCGATCGCCATGAACCGGATCGGCGGCAAGTCGAACACCGGCGAGGGCGGCGAGGAAGCCGACCGCTTCAAGCCGCTGCCCAACGGCGATTCCATGCGCTCGGCGATCAAGCAGGTCGCCTCGGGCCGGTTCGGCGTGACGACGGAATATCTCGTCAACTCCGACATGATGCAGATCAAGATGGCGCAGGGTGCCAAGCCCGGCGAAGGCGGCCAGCTGCCCGGCCACAAGGTCGACGCCACCATCGCCAAGGTGCGCCACTCGACGCCGGGTGTCGGCCTGATCTCGCCGCCGCCGCATCACGACATCTACTCGATCGAGGATCTCGCGCAGCTGATCTACGACCTGAAGAACGTCAATCCCGACGGCCAGGTCTCGGTGAAGCTCGTCTCCGAGGTCGGCGTCGGCACGGTTGCCGCCGGCGTTGCCAAGGCGCGCGCCGACCATGTGACGATCGCGGGCTTCGAGGGCGGCACCGGTGCCTCTCCCCTCACCTCGATCAAGCATGCGGGCTCGCCGTGGGAGATCGGCCTTGCCGAAACGCACCAGACTTTGGTGCGCGAGCGGCTGCGCAGCCGCATCGTGGTCCAGGTCGATGGCGGCTTCCGCACCGGACGTGACGTCGTCATCGGCGCCCTGCTCGGCGCCGACGAATTCGGCTTCGCCACCGCCCCCTTGATCGCCGCCGGCTGCATCATGATGCGCAAGTGCCATCTCAACACCTGTCCGGTCGGCGTCGCCACCCAGGACCCGGTGCTGCGCAAGCGCTTCACCGGCCAGCCCGAGCACGTGATCAACTTCTTCTTCTTCGTCGCCGAGGAAGTCCGCGAGATCATGGCGAGCCTCGGCTACCGTTCGTTCAACGAGATGGTCGGCCAGACCCAGATGCTCGACCAGTCCCGCCTGGTGGCGCATTGGAAAGCCAAGGGCCTCGACTTCTCCAAGCTGTTCGTCAAGCAGAAGGAGGCGCCGGGCCAGAAGATCCATCACGCCGAGGCGCAGGACCATCACCTCGAGGCCGTGCTCGACCGCAAGCTGATCGAGCAGGCCAAGCCCGCGCTCGACCGCGGCGCGCCTGTCAAGATCGAGGCCGAGATCAACAACACCGACCGTTCGGCGGGCGCGATGCTGTCCGGCGCGGTGGCCAAGATCTACGGCCATGCCGGCCTGCCGCAGGACACCATCCATGTCAGCCTGAAGGGCACCGCCGGTCAGGCCTTCGGTGCCTGGCTCGCCAACGGCGTCACCTTCGAGCTCGAAGGCGAAGGCAACGACTACGTCGGCAAAGGCCTGTCGGGCGGCCGCATCATCGTCAAGCCGCCACGCAACTCCGGCATCGTGCCGGAGGAATCGATCATCGTCGGCAACACCGTGATGTACGGCGCGATCTCCGGCGAGTGCTTCTTCCGCGGCATCGCCGGCGAGCGCTTCGCGGTGCGTAACTCGGGCGCGGTCGCCGTGGTCGAGGGCGCGGGAGATCATTGCTGCGAATACATGACCGGCGGCATCGTCGTCGTGCTCGGCAAGACCGGGCGCAACTTCGCGGCCGGCATGTCGGGCGGCGTCGCCTATGTACTCGACGAGGCCGGCGACTTCGACAAGCACTGCAACATGGCGATGGTCGAGCTCGAACCGGTGCTGTCCGAGGAGATGATCGCAGAGGACACCTATCACCAGATGGGCGACCTCGAGGCGCATGGCCGGGTCGACGTGTTCAAGAACCTGCTGGCGTCCGACGTCGAGCGGCTGCACGTGCTGATCTCGCGCCACGCCAAGGCGACCGGCTCCAAGCGCGCCGCCGACATCCTGGCGAACTGGAAGGACTTCGCGCCGAAGTTCCGCAAGGTGATGCCGGTCGAATACCGCCGTGCCCTGAAGGAGCTCGCCGCCAACGCCGACGCCGAGCCCAAGATCGCGATCGGGGCCTGAGGCGCAGGCCACAACCAAGGCGTCATTGCGAGCGCAGCGACTTGTCCGCCGAAGCCCCTTGGGGCGTAGGCGGAAGCAATCCAGGGCCCAGGAGAAAGTCTGGATTGCTTCGTCGCTGACACTCCTCGCAATGACGGAGCGAATGAGAGACGGCGTCATTCCGGGGCGCGCGAAGCGCGAACCCGGAATCTCGCCCCACAACTTCGAGATTCCGGGTCCGGCGCTAACGCGCCGTCCCGGAATGACGGAAACGATGACAAGGGACGTCGTAGGTCATGGGCAAGGTCACAGGTTTTCTCGAAATCGAGCGGCACGATCGCAAGTACGCGCCGGTTGCCGAGCGTCTGAAGAACTTCAACGAGTTCGTGGTACCGCTCTCCGAGAAGGAGCTGCGCGACCAGGCGGCGCGCTGCATGAATTGCGGCATTCCCTATTGCCACGGCACCGGCTCGGCCGCGCCGGGCACCACCGGCTGTCCAGTCAACAACCAGATCCCGGACTGGAACGACCTCGTCTACAACGGCAATTGGGAAGAGGCGTCGCGAAATCTGCACTCGACCAACAACTTCCCCGAGTTCACGGGCCGCATCTGCCCGGCCCCGTGCGAGGCGTCGTGCACGCTGAACATCGACGACAATCCGGTGACCATCAAGACGATCGAATGCGCCATCGTCGACAAGGCCTGGGAGAACGGCTGGCTGAAGCCGGAGCCGGCCGCTGTGAAAACCGGCAAGAAGATTGCGGTCGTCGGCGCCGGCCCCGCCGGCATGGCCTGCGCCCAGCAACTGGCGCGCGCCGGTCACGACGTCCATGTCTTTGAGAAGCACGCCAAGGCCGGCGGCCTGCTGCGCTATGGCATTCCCGACTTCAAGATGGAGAAGGGCATCATCGACCGCCGCATCACCCAGATGGAAGGCGAAGGCGTTACCTTCCACTATGGCGTCAATGTCGGCGGCAAGGACGGCCTCGATGCGACGTCGCTGCTGAAGGATTACGACGCGGTGGCGCTGACCGGCGGCGCGGAAGCCCCGCGCGACCTGCCGATTCCCGGCCGCGATCTCACCGGTATCCATTACGCGATGGACTTCCTGCCGCAGCAGAACCGCCGAGTCGGCAACGAGCCCGTGAACGCGACCGACATCCTGGCCGGCGGCAAGCATGTCGTCGTGATCGGCGGCGGCGACACCGGCAGCGACTGCATCGGCACCTCGCTGCGCCAGGGCGCGCTGTCGGTGACCCAGCTCGAGATCATGCCGGCGCCGCCGGAGCGTGAGAACAAGGCGCTGACCTGGCCGAACTGGCCGCTGAAGATGCGGACGTCGTCGAGCCAGGCCGAAGGCGCGGCGCGCGAGTTCGCGGTGCTGACCCAGAAGTTCGAAGGCGAGAACGGCGCGGTCAAGAAGCTGCATTGCGTCCGCGTCGACGCGCAGTTCAAGCCGATTCCCGGCACCGAGTTCGTGCTCGCGGCCGATCTGGTGCTGCTGGCGATGGGCTTCGTCCATCCGGTGCATGAGGGCCTGCTCAAGAGCCTCGGCGTCGATCTCGACCCGCGCGGCAACGTCAAGGCCAACCTGACGGACTACCAGACCTCGCTGCCGAAGGTCTTCTCCGCCGGCGACATGCGCCGCGGCCAGTCCCTGGTGGTATGGGCGATCCGCGAGGGCCGCCTGTGCGCCCAGGCCGTCGACAAGTTCCTGATGGGCAAGACCGAGCTGCCGCGCTGAGCCGTGGCGTGAACACCCTGTTTCGCTAACTGGACGGGCTTGCACCGACTGTTGGGTCAAGATCGCATCCAGTCAGCAGAACGTGAAACAAAAAAGGGGTGGGGGCTTCCTCGACATGAATCTCCGCACGGCCTGAAGTGGCAGGTCAGGTCGACGGTCCATGATCGATCGGATGAGCGTCGAAGCGTCAGGGTCGACGTGTCACCGTGAAGCCCCCACCCGTTCTGGCCATCGGGCCAGCTCGGATGAGCCGCGCCTCGCGCGGCTCCGATGTCAGGCGGGATGAGGCCGCGTGCAGCGACAGCGGCCCGGCTCGGCAGCGGGCGTGCCTTCGAGGATTGCGCGCACCGCGAGCATCACGATGTCAGCCATGTGGACGGTCCCCACTGTTCGACGGCAGGACGCCGCGAGCCCCCTTGGTTCCCGCAACCTAAAGCTGCGACTCTTAAGATAAGCACAATGGCCGCGCCGGCATTCCATTCAAATGCAGTTCGCGCGTGATCATGTCCGCGCTGATCACGCGAATACGCGTTTTGACTCGCGTCATCGGAGAGTGATCAGGCCTTGGTCCTTGCCCAGATGTCTTCGACCGGCACCGGCGGCGTCACCCGGAAGATCTCGTCGATGACGCGGCCGAGTTCGGCAGCGCTCTCGATCAAACGCTCCTCGACGACTTCGCCATCGCGCGCCTGCCGCTGATAGCGGCGGGTGACCAGCTTGTGACGTATGCCGGGCTCGACACGCTCCATCATCAGCGTATGCGTGGCCGGCACGTTCGGGCTGGTCGAGGTGTACCAGCTGCCGAGCACATAATCGGCATGGATCTGCGGCGCGAGGTCGAACGCATACATCATGCGCCAGCCCGTCGGCTGCTTCGCGCTGACCGTATAGAGCCCGTCCCACGTGCCGACGCGGAACGTTCCCATCGGCGTCTGCTGCTCGGGTCCGAGCTCGAGACGAATGGGCGCATCCATCATGCAGATGCCGAAGCCGACATCGACGAGATACGGGCGGCCATCGACCTCGACCAGCAGCATCATGTGCTGGCGCGGCCCGAGCGGATCTGATGGCGCCGAGCGCCAGCGCACGCGACCCGTCAGGCCGGTGACCTCGAAGCCGACCGCTTCCAACACGGCCTGGAACAGCACGTTCTGCTCGAAGCAGTAGCCGCCGCGGCGGCCGAGCACGAGCTTCTGTTGCACGGATGGCAGGTCGACATGGACGGGACGGCCCATCAGCGGATCGAGCGCCTCGAACGGCAGCGCGTCGACATGCGCGGCCTGCAGCGCTGCGAGCGTCGACAGGTCGGGCGCGAGCGGCCCGCGATAGTCGATGCGGGCGAGATAGGAATCCAGCTGAAGCTCGCAGGCCATCGCAACGCTTTCCCGTCAGCTCTCGATGCGCTTCCAGATCACATCGACGGGCACCGGCAGCGTGAGCCCGAACACCTCCTCGATGACGCTGCGCAGCGTCTCGGGCGTTTCGATGATCCGTTCGCTCCTCACCTCGCCATCGCGCGCTTCGATGACCAGGCGGCGATTGACCAGCTTGTAGCGCGCCTCACGCGTCAACCGCTCCAGGATCAGCATCGAGGTGAACGGCGTCAACGGGCTGGTCGAGGTGAACCAGTTGCCGAGCACATAGTCGGCATGAATCTGCGGCACCAGATCAAACACATACATCGTGCGCCAGCCGGCCGGCTGCTTCGCCGCGAGCCAATACAGCCCATCAGACAGCGTCAGACGGAACGTACCCATCGCGGTCGGCTGCTCGATGTCGGCAACCATCTGCAGCGGCGTATCGAGCAGGCAGGAGCCGAAACCGACATCGGCGAGATGAGGCCCCTCCGGCAGGTCCACCTTCAGCATCATGTGCGTGCGCGGCGTCAGCGGCGCATCGGCATCGAGCCGCCAGCGCACCCGCGCCGAGAGCGGCGTCACCGCAAAGCCGATCGCCTGCAGCGCCGCTTTCAGCAGCGCATTCTGCTCGAAGCAATAGCCGCCGCGGCGGCCGTCGACGATCTTGGCCTGGACCGAGGCGAGATCGATGTTCACGGGCCGGCCGAGCAGCGGATCGATGCCTTCGAAGGCGATCGCATCGACATGGGCGGCCTGCAATCCGGCCAGCGTCTCGAGCGTCGGCGCCAGCGGCCCGCGATAGCCGATGCGCACGAGATATTTATCCAGATCGAATGCGCCCGGCATCGGCTCTGCTCCCTGTCTCGGACGAGCCCATAGCACGACGCCGCCGTGCCCGGCCAGAACGGGACCGCGCACGTGCCCAAGCTCGGCTCATCCCGTCTGCCGGCTCCAGCGCTCGGCAAAGCGATGCAGCGGCAGGAAGGTCTCCAACAGCTCGCGCCCCAATGGCGTCAGCTCGTAGCCGCTGTCGCCCAGCACGATGAAGCCCGCCTCGCGCAGCTCGTCCAGCCGCGCCTGCAACACGGTCGGCGAGGCCTCGTCGCAGGCCGCGCGCAGCGCCCGGGAGGTCAGGGCGTCGTCGCGCAGCTCCCAGACGATGCGCAGGCACCAGCGCCGGCCCAACAGATCGAGCAGCGCCATGACCGGCCGGCCCGAGCGCGAGCCGCGCACCCGGCGCGGTTGAACGTCTTTCGGCACGAAAACTCTCCAACAGCTTGCCAAGCGCTACGGAAAGCGTAGCATACCGCTACAGTAAATGTAGCACCGCACAGGAGGAACCGCCATGCCCCGGATCGCCCCGCTGCAGCCGCCCTACCCGGCCGACATCCAGGCGCAATTCGACCAGATCATGCGCGGGGCGCCGCCCTTGATGCTGTTCCGGGTGATGGCCGGCCATGCGCGCGCCTGGACCAAATTTCGCGGCGGCAGCCTGCTCGACCGCGGCCCGCTGTCCCTGCGTCAGCGCGAGATCGTCATCGATCGGACCTGCGCGCTGAATGCGTGCGAGTACGAATGGGGCGTGCACGTCCGCATCTTCGGCTCAGACGCCGGCCTGACGGCGCAGCAGATCGACGCCACCGTGAATGCACCGGCCGACGCGGCGTGCTGGTCGGCCCCCGAACGGGCCCTGATCGCTGCGGTCGATGCCTTGCACCAACGGTCGACCTTGAGCGACGACGAATTCGCCCGCCTCCGCCTGCATCATGATGAGGATCAGGTGCTGGAAATCATCCTGCTGTGCGGCTTCTATCGCACCGTGTCGTATGTCGCGAACGCACTGCAGCTGCCGCTGGAGGCCGATGCGGCACGATTCAACGCAGGCTGACCGGTCTTCCCAAGCGCGCGGCAGCCGGGCGCCCGCAAACGACGCTTCGAGCTAGGCCACCCCGGCCCGCAACAGATCGTGCATGTGCAGGATGCCGACTGGCTTCAAGCCATCCGTCACGATGAGCGTCGTGATCTTGGCGGAGTTCAGGATCTCCAGCGCCTCGGAGGCCAGCGCCTCGCGGCGCACGGTGCGCGGGTTCGCCGTCATGATCTCCTCGACCGATGCGGACAACAGATCGGCGCGCATCTTCCGGCGGAGGTCGCCGTCGGTGATGATGCCGGCGACGTGACCACGAGCATCGACGATGACCACGCAGCCGAGCCCCTTGGCCGACATCTCGGCCAGCGCATCCGGCATGCCGGTGCCGAGCGGCTTCAGCGGCACCGCGTCGCCCGAGCGCATCAGGTCCGAGATGTGCTTGAGCATGGCGCCGAGCTTGCCGCCCGGATGGAAATTGGCGAATTCCAGCGCGGTGAAGCCGCGGCCTTCGAGCAGCGCGATCGCGAGCGCATCGCCGATCGCGGCCTGCATCAGGGTCGAGGTGGTCGGCGCCAGATTGTGGGGGCAGGCCTCGCGCGCCTTCGGCAGCTCCAGCACGATGCGCGCCGCCTGCCCCAGCGACGATTGCGCATTCGAGGTGACCGCGATCAGCGGGATGGCGAAGCGCTTGGTATAGTTGACCAGCGTCTTCATCTCCGGCTGCTCGCCGGACCACGACAGCGCGATGACGACGTCGTCGGAGGTGATCATGCCGAGATCGCCATGGCCGGCCTCGGCGGAATGCACGAAGAACGCGGGCGTGCCGGTCGAGGCGAGCGTGGCGGCCATCTTGCGGGCGACGTGGCCGGACTTGCCGAGACCGGTGAGGATCGCCCGGCCCTTCGCCTGGCGGATCAGTTCGACGGCGGCGGCGAAGGCCGCTCCCAGAGGTCCCGACAGCGCCGCGGAGATCGCGGCAATGCCGTTGCTGCCGGCATCGAGCGTGCGCAGTGCCGACTGGATATCTGCGTTGGCGGGAGCGGTGTCGGGCAACGGCTTCGATCTCGGCATGCGGACTTCCAAGGCTGAACAGTCAGGCGCCGCTCTTTAGCATGGGTAAGGCAGCAAGGCGCCATCAACAGCCCATTAACCATATTTGTTTTTACTCCCTTAACGACGCGGTTTGCCGGGCGGCGCGGGTGTCCCGACGACGCAATTGATTTTGTTGGAGTATTTTCATCGTGGGGTGGAGGCCTGACAGCGGCCGCGCGAGGCGCGCGCGAAGGCGCGCGGTGTGGCGCGGCGCCTCCGCCGCATGCCTGCTGCTCGGCGCGCTCGGCCCCGATGCGGCGCACTCGCAGACCATCGACGTGTTCCGGCCGGTGCGCGACGGCTTCCTGGCTCCGCAGGACTCCCCGTTGCGGCGGACCGTGGTCAGCGGCCTGACCGATGCCGTCCCGACGCCAGGGCTGCCCGCGACGCCTGCGCCGACCAGCTCGGCCGCACGACGAAATCTGGTCCCCCTGCCCGGTGTACCCGCGGCCAGCGGCGCATCCGATGTCGGCTATGATTCGCTGAATCGCACCCGCAAGAAGCCGAGATACTATCCCGCCCAGGCGCGGCCCAAGCCGGCGCCGGGCCCCGGCACGCGGCCGTCCGGCGAGCTCACCGGCCAGTTGCGCCCGACCCTGCCGCCCTCGGCCTCCGCCAACCGGCAGCCGCTCCCGCCTGCCATGGCCGGCACCGTGCCCGGCCAGCCGCCGCGCAAGCGCCTCAGAATCGACGACGACCCGTTCGGCGCGGTCGGCGACTACGCCGGGCCGTTCCTGATCAAGGGCGCGGTGGAGCTCTCGGCCGGCTATGACAGCAACCCGGCCCGCCTCGCCAAGCCGCGCGGCATGCCGGCCTGGGTGATCGCGCCGGAATTCCTGGCGGTGTCGAACTGGGAGCGTCACGCCCTCGTCGCCGACCTGCGGGGCTCCTTCACCGGCTATGGCAGCACCCTGCCGGCTATCATGGATGGCGGCATCAATTCGGCGCCGACCACGCTCGACCGCCCCGACTTCACCGGCCATGTCGACGGCCGCCTCGACGTCAGCCGCGACACCTCGGTCGGCGCCCAGCTCCGGCTGCGTGCCGCGACCGACAATCCCGGCAGTCCCAGCGTGCAAGCTGGATTGGCGCGCTATCCGGTCTACACCACGCTCGGCACCACCGTCGGCATCGACCAGCGCTTCAACCGGCTGCAGGTCTCGGCGGGCGCCACCGCCGATCGCACCAGCTATCAGCAGAGCAAGCTGACCGACGGCACGATGACGTCGAACGACGACCGCAACTACAACCAGTTCGGCGGCATCGGCCGGGTGTCCTACGAGGTCATGCCCGGCCTGAAGCCGTTCGCCGAGATCCAGGGCGACAGCCGCGTGCACGACCAGCGGGTCGATCGCTCGGGCTATCAGCGCGACTCCTCGGGCGGCTATGCCAAGGCCGGCACCTCGTTCGAGTTCACCCGGCTCCTGACCGGCGAGGTCTCGATGGGCTATGCCACGCGCAGCTATGTCGACCCGCGGCTCAACCGGCTGCAGGGCTTCCTCACCACGGCCTCGCTGGTGTGGTCGGCGACGCCGCTGACCACCGCGCGGTTTCTCTCCGACACCCAGCTCGCAGAAACGACGGTGGCCGGCGCCTCCGGCGTGCTGGTGCGCACCTACACGGTGCAGGTCGACCACGATTTCCGCCGCTGGCTGACCGGCATCGGCAAGTTCAGCTTCGGCACGCTCGACTATCAGGGCTACGGCCGCAGCGACCGCACCTATTCGGCCGAAGGCAACCTCGTCTACAAGATGTCGCGGAACGTCTGGGTCAAGGGCACGCTGCGCTACGACAAGCTGGATTCGAACATCACCGGCGCCGGTTCTTCCGGCACGGTGGTGATGGTCGGCGTGAGGCTGCAGAATTGAACCCAGCTCTCGCCCCGTCATTGCGAGGAGCGCAGCGACGAAGCAATCCAGGGTTTTGGAAACGACTCTGGATTGCTTCGCTGCGCTCGCAATGACGCGGTGGGGCTGTCGCTCAAAGCGGTCAACTCGCCCGCAGGACTACGCGGCGGCCACCGTGAGCTGCGCGCCGTCCGCCTGCACGATGCGGACGCGGCTGCCGGCCGGCGTGTCCGGGCCCGCCACGCGCCACACCGTGTCGTCGATACGCACGGTGCCGTTGCCACCGACGATCGGCTTCTCCAGGGTGAACTCGCGACCGACCAGGGCCGCCGAGCGGCGGTTGAGGAATGGATTGTCCTGCGACGGCGCCGCGCTCGCCCGCGCGAGGCGCCGCCACAGCGGCACGGCGGCGAGCGCGAACAGCGCGAACAGCAGGATCTGCAGTTGCCATCCCGGCGCAAACGCAAACGACAGCAGCCCGACCAGCAGCGCCGCGAGGCCCAGCCAGAACAGGAAGATGCCCGGCGCGAGCAGCTCCAGCGCCATCAGGATGATGCCGAAGATCAGCCAGTTCCAGGTGCCGAGCGTCACGAACATGTCGCTCATCAGTGTCCTCCCCTGCGTCAAGCCTGCGGCGGCGTCGGCGGTTTCGGCGCCGTCCCCGCTGACGGCACCGAGCCGCCGCGGCGCGCGGCTGCCACGGCCGAAGCCGCGCTCTCGCCGAACGTCGCCTTGGCGATCTCGCCGATGCCGGCGAGCGAGGCCAGCATGCCCGTCGCCTCCAGCGGCAGCATGATCACCTTCTGGTTCGGCGAGTCGGCGAGCTGGCCGAACGCCTTGATGTACTTGTCGGCGATGAAGTAGTTGAGCGCGGCGACGTCGCCCTTGGAGATCGCGTCCGACACCATCTGCGTCGCCTTGGCCTCGGCCTCCGCGGCGCGCTCGCGCGCCTGGGCATCGAGAAAGGCCGATTCGCGGCGGCCCTCGGCCTGCAGGATCTGGCTCTGCTTGGCGCCTTCCGCGCGCAGGATCTCCGACTGCCGCTGGCCCTCGGCCTGCAGGATGTCGGCGCGCTTGACGCGCTCGGCCTTCATCTGCCGGCCCATCGCCTCGACCAGATCGGCTGGCGGCACGATGTCCTTGATCTCGATGCGGTTGACCTTGAGGCCCCATGGCGACACCGCGGCGTCGACGACGCGCAGCAGCCGCTCGTTGATCTCGTCGCGATGCGACAGCACCTGGTCGAGATCCATCGCGCCCATCACCGAGCGGATGTTGGTCATGGTCAGCGTGACGATCGCCTGGTTGAGGTTCGACACCTCGTAGCTCGCCTTGGCGGCGTCGAACACCTGGTAGAAGGCGACGCCGTCGACCGTCACGGTGGCGTTGTCCTTGGTGATGACCTCCTGCTCGGGGATGTCGATCACCTGCTCCATCATGTTGATCTTGCGCCCGATGCGATCGAAGAAGGGCACGATGATGTTGAGGCCCGGCGACAAGGTGCGGGTGTATTTGCCGAACCGTTCGACGGTCCAGTCGAACCCCTGTGGCACGGTCTTCACGCCGGAATACAGCGTGAAGATGACCAGCAGCACCAGCGCTATGGCGAAAATGTCGAAACCGCTCATGGATCCTCCAAGGGAGGAGACGATCGTCCCCTCACCAGCCTCTGCAGCCATCACAATCTAGGGATTACTGCATGATTTGGTCGGGGGTCCGCTAGGCGCGGTTCAGGAAAGTATTTTCGACGGGCGGCCGGCCGTCCGCCTTGCGCCGGCGGGCGGCTCACCTAGCGGGCCGGCAATACCGCCGACGGCTCAGAGCCAGCCGTTTACAACCAGCCCTGCAGCTCGCGCAGCACGAGCTGCCGCAGCACCTCCATGCCGGGCGCGCTGTCGTTCAGGCACGGTACGGCGGAGAATTCCTCGCCGCCATTGTGCTTGAAGATCTCGCAATTCTCACCGGAGATCTCCTCCAGCGTCTCCAGGCAGTCGGCGGCAAAGCCCGGCATCACCACGGCGATGCGCTTGACGCCGTCCTTGGCGAGCTTCTCGATGGTCTTGTCGGTATAGGGCTGCAGCCACTCCGAGAAGCCGAAGCGCGACTGGAAGGTCAGCAGCAGCTTGGTGTCGTCCATGCCGAGCCGCTTGCGCAGCAGCTCGGTGGTGGCGACGCACTGCTCGCGATAGGGATCGCCCTTGTCGACATATTCCTTGGGCATGCCGTGGAACGAGGCCACGATCAGCTCGGGCTTGTACGCCAGCGTCTTCAGATGATCCTCGATCGAAACGGCCAGCGCCTCGATGTAGAAGTCGTCGTTGTAATAAGGCGGCGTCACCCGCAGCGTCGGCTGCGCGCGCAGCTCGGTCAGCACGCGGAACGCCTCGTCGCACACGGTCGCCGAGGTCGCGGCTGAATATTGCGGATAGAGCGGCACCACCAGGATGCGGTCGCAGCCCTGGGCCATGAGACCATCGACGCCAGCCTTGATCGACGGATTGCCGTAGCGCATCGCCCAGTCGACGATGACGTGGCTGCGGTCGGCCAGGCTCGCGGCCAGCTTCTCGCTCTGCGCGCGGGTGATCGTCTTCAGCGGCGATTCGTTCTTCTCGGTGTTCCAGATCGACTGGTAGTCTTTCGCCTTCTTGCGCGGCCGGACATTGAGGATGATCCCGTTGAGGATGATCTTCCACAACAGGCCCTGGTCCTCGATGACGCGGCGGTCGGACAGGAACTCCTTCAGATACACCCGCACGCCGGCGGCGTCGGCCGTATCCGGCGTCCCGAGATTGACCAGCAGCACGCCGACGCGGGACGTGCTCGCGGCCGGCAACGGCCTGACGTCGACAGGCCTGGCATTGTCCAGAGAGATGGCGGCGGTCATGATGCCCGTGACTGCTGAAGGGCGTGGCTTGGCGGCTTGTTTCGACATTGTCAAGATAAGGGCCATTTCACTGTTGTCATCGGGCTGGAGGAGCCATGACGATTGCCGAATTGTGCATTTTCGCCAGCGTAATGCTCTATCTCTTAACGATCGTGCCGGCGAAATGGATCAGCGTCGACGGTGGCGGGCGCTATGACAACGCCCGGCCGCGAGATCCCGCCTTCTACGCCGGCGGCATCCGCGAGCGGGCGCTGGGCGCCCATCAGAACGGCATCGAGGCGTTCCCGTTCTTTGCCGCGGCGGTGCTGCTGGCCGAGTTCCGCGGCGCGCCGCAGAACCTGATCAACGAGCTGTCGGTGCTGTTCGTGATCGTGCGCACCGCCTATGTGCTGACCTACGTCGGCAACCGGCCGTCGCTGCGCTCGATCCTGTGGGCGATCGGGTTCCTGATCACCGTCGCGATCTTCTTCCTGCCCCTGCTGCGCCAATACCTGCCGGTTTGAGTGGGCCCAGTTTCCGGGCGTGAGAAGCGTCACATCTCCATGCCCATCCGGATGCTAACCAAAACGGCCATGCGGCCTCCGTCTGTACGCCATTCGTTTCTCCTTTGATCCGGTCTGCTGCGGCCAGTTGATTGGATTTGACGGCGAAATTCCCTATAGGCGGAGTGAATTGGACTGCCGCAGCGGCACTGTGAGGCCGCCAGAGGGATCGTGATGACTTTGACCAGCTCGGCCCCCGCGCGCGCGCCGCGCGACCCGGGAAATTACCAGACCGCCCTGCAATCGACGGTGCGGGCGGCCGCGGACTGGCTGATCGCCAACCAGAAGCCCGACGGTCATTGGGTCGGCCGCGCCGAATCCAACGCCTGCATGGAGGCGCAATGGTGCCTGGCGCTGTGGTTCATGGGGCTCGAGGAGCATCCGCTGCGCAAGCGCCTGGGCCAGTCGCTGCTCGACAGCCAGCGCCCGGACGGCGCCTGGCAGGTCTATTTCGGCGCCCCCAATGGCGACATCAACGCGACCGTCGAGGCCTATGCCGCGCTGCGCTCGCTCGGCTTCCGCGACGACGAGCCGCCGGTGCGCCGCGCCCGCGAATGGATCGAAGCCAAGGGGGGCCTGCGCAACATTCGCGTGTTCACGCGCTATTGGCTGGCGCTGATCGGCGAATGGCCGTGGGAGAAGACCCCCAACATCCCGCCCGAGGTGATCTGGTTTCCGCTCTGGTTTCCGTTCTCGATCTACAATTTCGCGCAATGGGCACGCGCAACCCTGATGCCGATCGCGGTGCTGTCGGCGCGGCGGCCGAGCCGGCCGCTGCCGCCCGAGAACCGGCTGGACGCGTTGTTTCCGCATGGGCGCAACGCGTTCGACTACGAGCTGCCGGTCAAGGCCAATGCCGGCGGCTGGGACAAGTTCTTCCGCGGCGCCGACAAGGTGCTGCATGCCCTGCAGAACCTCGGCAACAAGCTCAATCTCGGCCTGTTCCGCCCGGCGGCGACCAGCCGCGTGCTGGAATGGATGATCCGCCACCAGGATTTCGACGGCGCCTGGGGCGGCATCCAGCCGCCCTGGATCTACGGCCTGATGGCGCTCTACGCCGAGGGCTATCCGCTCAATCATCCCGTTCTCGCCAAGGGCCTCGATGCCCTGAACGATCCCGGCTGGCGAGTCGATGTCGGCGACGCCACCTACATCCAGGCGACCAACAGTCCAGTGTGGGACACGATCCTGACGCTGCTCGCCTTCGACGATGCCGGTGTGCTCGGCGATTACCCCGAGGCCGTCGACAAGGCGGTCGACTGGGTGCTCGACCGCCAGGTCCGCGTGCCCGGCGACTGGTCGATGAAGCTGCCGCACGTCAAGCCCGGCGGCTGGGCGTTCGAATACGCCAACAACTATTATCCCGACACGGACGACACCGCCGTGGCGCTGATCGCGCTGGCGCCGCTGCGCCGTGATCCGAAGTGGCAGGCCAAGGGCATCGACGAGGCGATTCAGCTCGGCGTCGACTGGCTGATCGGCATGCAGAGCGAGGGCGGCGGCTGGGGCGCGTTCGACAAGGACAACAACCAGAAGATCCTGACCAGGATCCCGTTCTGCGACTACGGCGAGGCGCTCGATCCGCCGTCGGTCGACGTCACCGCCCACATCGTCGAGGCGTTCGGCAAGCTTGGCATCTCGCGCAATCATCCCGCCATGGTGCGCGCGCTCGACTACATCCGACGGGAGCAGGAGCCGAGCGGCCCGTGGTTCGGCCGCTGGGGCGTCAACTACGTCTACGGCACCGGCGCGGTGCTGCCGGCGCTGGCCGCGATCGGCGAGGACATGACGCAACCCTATATCGGCCGCGCCTGCGACTGGCTCGTCGCGCATCAGCAGCCGGACGGCGGCTGGGGCGAGAGCTGCGCCTCCTACATGGATGTCAGCGCGGTCGGCCGCGGCACCACCACGGCGTCACAGACGGCGTGGGCGCTGATGGCCCTGCTCGCCGCCAACCGTCCGCAGGACAAGGAGGCGATCGAGCGCGGCTGCATGTGGCTGGTCGAGCGCCAGTCGGCCGGCACCTGGGACGAGCCGGAATTCACCGGCACCGGCTTCCCCGGCTATGGCGTCGGCCAGACCATCAAGCTGACCGATCCCTCTTTGCAGGAGCGGCTGATGCAGGGCCCGGAGCTGTCCCGCGCCTTCATGCTCCGCTACGGCATGTACCGCCACTACTTCCCGCTGATGGCCTTGGGCCGCGCGCTGCGGCCGCAGGGGCACTAACAACTCATCGCCTCCGCGCGTGCCCGTGAATGCGCCCTCCCCCCTTGTGGGCGAGGGCATGTAGGACAGCGCGCTGCAGGGACTGGCCGCGGCATAGGGTAAACATAGGGGACGGAAGCCAACAGCTCAGCCGCGCCCGCTCAGAAGCAGGTCGTGCGTTCCGCCGCGATGTAGCCCAGCAACAAGCCCGCGCCGAACAGCAGCACCAGACCGGCGGCGCCGAATTCCAGGCCGCGCATGATCAGGGCGCCGCCGCCCTCGCGGCCGGCGCTGAGCCGGCGGGCGACGTCCTTGGCGGCGACGGCGAGCACCGCGATGGTCGCGACGGTCACCGCCGTGCCCATGCCCATCACGAAGGTCGCGGCGACGCCGGCCCAGAACATGCCCTGGGCCAAGGCGAACACCAGCACGAGGATTGCGCCCGAGCACGGGCGGATGCCGGCGGCGAAGATCGCCTGAAAGCCGCGCTGCCAGCCGCCGGGACCGGCGAGCTCGCTCGGCGCGGGCCCGTGGGAATGGCCGCAACCGCAATCATCGCCGTGAACGTGATCGTGGTGGACGTGATCGTGAGCGGCGGAACCATGCGCCGCCGCAGCATGGGCGTGCGCATGATCGTGGTGATGATGATCGTGGCCGTGGTGGTCGTGACCATGATGGTCATGACCGTGATGATCATGATGAGGCGCGCGATGCTGGTGATCATGCGCATGGCTATGATCATGGGTCGACGGCGCCACCGCGGCCGCGGGCGCACCGGCCAGCGCCAATGCCGGCGCCGCCGGCTGCCAGGTGCGCAGGAACGCCGCGCCCTTGACCCAGACCAGGCGCGCGCCGAGCAGCGCGATCAGCCCGTAGCTCGCGATCTCCACCACCTTCTCGGCGCTGCACATCGTGGCCGCGGTGGCATTGAGCACCACGGCGCCGATGCCGACGATGACGACCGCGACCAGCGCCTGCATCAGGCCCGAGGCGAACGACAGCACGATGCCGCGCTTCGCCGTCTCCTGGTTGGCGACGAGATAGGACGCGATCACCGCCTTGCCGTGGCCGGGGCCCGCAGCATGAAAGATGCCGTAGGCGAACGAGATCGCCAGCAGCCACCACACCGCCGAGCCATCTTGCTTGGCCGAGCGGATCGCCCCCGACATCTGCCGGTAGAACTCCGACTGCTTGGTGAGCAGCCAGCCGACGATGCCGCCGACCTGCGGCTCGGCCGGCGCGCCGAACGGCGATTTGGCGAGCAGCACATGCGAGGCGGCGTCGGCGGCAACGAGCACAGCGACGATCGCGGCGCAGGTAAGGAGCGGTCGGGCAGAGCTGGGGCGAGGTGTCATGGACATTCCACTGAGATCTTGTTGGCGAAATTCATTCCGAAATTGGCGTTCGCCCCGCCGCTCAGGAATGTCTGTTCGTTCATGGTCTGCGCGACGGAGCCGCCGTCGCTCGGTCTCACCAGGCCGAACTTGCAGCCCGAGGGAGCGCTGACCAGCGTGACGGGATCCTTCTCCGCCATCTGGAAATCGATGAAATAGCTGGGATCGTAGACCTCGACCTGGAGCTGCTTCGGCTTCACCGGCGCCTTCAGCGGCAGGGTGAAGTGCAGGGTCAGCTTGGTGTCCTTGTATTCGAGGTAATAGTCGACGGGGTCCTCGAGCTTCTGCTTGCGCCCGTCGGCCTTGAGGAAGGTGAAGTAGGCATATTCCTTCAGCGACTCGGCGTTGGTCTGCGCCAGCGGCGCCAGCTCCTCGCGGGTGTAGACGCCCTTCTGCTTGGTCTCGAGGCCCTGCAGCGCATAGGTCGCGAACATGTCGTCGAAGGTCCAGGCGTGCCGCACGCCGGTCACCGAGCCATCGGCCGCATAGAGCAGCTGGCTGGTCGCGGTGACCCAGACATGCGGATGGGCGCTCGCCGCGCTCGCGCCGAGCACGAGCGTCAGCGCAGCGAGGACGAACCGGACCAGCGCCATCCCCTTCATCTCAAGCCGCCTTGGCAACGTCGAGCAGGCCGCGCCGGCGCAGCAGCGCGTCGGGCTCGGGCTCGCGGCCGCGGAAGGCGATGTAGGCCGCTTCCGGATCGACCGAGCCGCCGGAGGCGTAGACATTGTCGTGGAGCCGCTTGGCGACCGCCGGGTCGAAGATGTTGCCGGCTTCCTCGAAGGCGCCGAAGGCATCCGCATCCATCACCTCCGACCACATGTAGCTGTAATAGCCCGCCGCATAATGGTCTCCCGAGAAGATGTGGCCGAATTGGGTCGGCCGGTGGCGCAGCGCGATTTCGGGCGGCATGCCGATCTTCTCCATCTCCGCCCGCTCGAACGCACGCACGTCCTTCGACGCCGCTGCCGGCTGGGTGTGGAATTCGAGATCGATCAGCGCCGAGGAGACGAACTCGACGGTGGCAAAGCCCTGGTTGAAGCGGCGCGCGGCCAGGAAGCGGTCGAGCAGGTCCTGCGGCAGCGGCTCGCCCGTCTGGTAGTGGCGCGCGAAGGTCTGCAGCACCTCGGGACGCTCCTGCCAGTGCTCGTAGAGCTGCGACGGCAGCTCGACGAAGTCGGTGAACACCGCAGTGCCCGACAGCGACGGATAGGTCACGTTGGACAGGATGCCGTGCAGGCCGTGGCCGAACTCGTGGAACAGCGTGCGGGCATCGTCCGGCGACAGCAGCGACGGCTGTCCGTCGGCCCCCTTGGCGAAGTTGCAGACGTTGATGATCAAGGGCGCGGTGTCGCCGTCGAGCTTCTGCTGGTCGCGCAGCGAGGTCATCCAGGCGCCGGAGCGCTTTGACGAGCGGGCAAAGTAGTCGCCATAGAACAGCGCCTTGTGGCAGCCTCCCGCGTCCTTGATCTCCCAGACCCGGACGTCCGGATGCCAGACCGGGATGTCCTTGCGCTCGGCGAAGGTGATGCCGAACAGCCGGGTGGCGCAATCGAAGGCGGCCGCGATCATATTGTCGAGCGAGAGATACGGCTTGATCGCGGCGTCGTCGAAGTTGGCCTTCGCCTGGCGCAGCTTCTCGGCGTAATAGCGCCAGTCCCAGGCCTCGAGCTTGAAGTTGCCGCCCTCCGCCGTGATCATCTCCTGCAGTTGATCGCGATCGGCCAGCGCCTTGGCGCGCGCCGGCTTCCAGACGCGCTCCAGCAGCCCGCGCACGGCCTCCGGCGTCTTCGCCATGGAATCCTCGAGGCGATAGGCGGCGAAGTTGGGAAAGCCCATGATCCTGGCGGCCTGCTCGCGCAAGGACAGGATCTCGCCGATGACGGCGTTGTTGTCGTTGGAATTGCCATTGTCGCCCCGCGCGGTGAAGGCCTTGAACACCTTCTCGCGCAGGTCGCGCCTGCCTGAGCTCTGCAGGAACGGCTCGACCGACGAGCGCGACAGGGTCACGATCGCCTTGCCGGGCATGCCGCGCTCATCCGCCGCAGCCTTGGCGGCAGCCACGAAGCTCTCGGACAGGCCGGCGCGGTCGTCCTCGCCGAGCTCGAGGTACCAGTCCTGCTCGTCGCCGAGCACATGGTGGCTGAAGGTGGTGCCGAGCTGGGCGAGCTTCTCGTTGATCTCGGCCATCCGCACCTTGTCGTCGTCCGAGAGGCCGGCGCCGGCACGGCGGAAGCGGGTATAGGTGCGCTCCAGCAGCCGCTGCTCCTCGCCGGTGAGCTTGAGGTCCTTGCGGTTGTCGTAGAGCAGCGCGATGCGGCCAAACAGCACGGCATTCATCATGATCGGGTTCCAGTGCCGCGCCATCCGCAGCGACACGTCCTTGTCGATCTCCAGAATCGCCGGGTTGGAATGCGCCGACACCAGATCGTAGAAGACAGCCGCGACCTTCGACAGCAGCTTGCCCGAGCGCTCCAGCGCCGTGATGGTGTTGGCGAAGTCCGGCTCGGCCGGATCATGGGTAATCGCGGTGATTTCGGCGGCGTGGTCGGCGAAGGCGCGCTCGAAGGCCGGCAGGAAGTGCTCGGGTTTGATCGCGTCGAAGGGCGGTGTCTGGTGCGGGGTCTCCCAGGCCACGAGCAGCGGATTGGTCTGGGCGTCGATCACAGCGGTGGTGTCTGACATCGGCTGGGGTCCGTCCTCTCCCGGAAGTTCGATGCGCCCCTCATATCATGGAGCTGGCTCTTTTTGGGTCATTTCCCCTTGAAGGGCCGGGCCTTTTCGGAGAGATTGCGGCCCGCAACAGGACCCTGGACCATGAACGCAGAGACCACCTCCAAAGCCGGCCGCCAGATCGCCTGGCCGACCGTGATCACCGTCATCTCGGCGGCGATCCTGATCGGTGCCGAAGTGTTCGGTGCGGCCTTCGCCGGCGGCTGGGCGCTCGCGATTCTGTTCGGGCTCGGCGATGGCGGCGCGCACATCGTTCAGGCCGTGCTGTTCGCGATCGGCGTGTTCGTGATGATCGGCTTCATCCGCGGCGCGCAGCGCATCGAGCCGTTCACCAGGCGCGCGTGAACAGCGTAAAAACACTGTCCTGCAAGCGTGAGCGCGTTACGAAAGTTTAAGCTCGCTTAACGTTCGTTCAGACATCAGCGCAGCATGTGTGTCGCGTAAGCACAGATTAGGGAAATCTTTCCCGGCGCCCAAAAATTCCTTGCGAACGAAATTCAAAACGCTTATTTCCGCTTCTGCCCAATTTCGCACGTGCCTGTGGTCGTGTGTCAGTCGGTAGGTATCCGGACAAGAGGCCGGACAGCCGCCAAGGGATGAGGAACCGAGGGGCCCTCGGATCGTTGCGATCAAGATCACCATGATCGAGATCGTCATGCTCCAGAGCCCAGCATCTCTCTCAAGAGATGCCGCTGAAGGTCACCCCATCTTTTGCAACCGTGACTGGCAGCCGGAGGCGAACCGGCGCACCCCGCTCTCAACGGGGGACGCGACTTAAAGCAACGACGGATCGGGCTTTTTTGGTCTCTACCGGCAGTCCAAAGCCGGCGCGGGCTACTGAAAAGGCTTGTCCTTCATTGCCAGGTGTGCGGGCGGGAAATTCCCAACCAATCCACGGCAGCACAATTCGGCTACGGGTTCGAGGTTTTGTCGCCTTTCCATCGGGCGGCAACGCCAAGGCACCCGTGTCGGGATCATTTTGAACGGGTCTCCGTCGCTGGGGCCGTTTGGAGGGTGCTATGACCGAACGTATCCGGGAATTCCTGCGCAACCGCCGCGAGGAAGGTCTGGACCACGAGCCCTGTCTCGTCGTCGACCTCGATGTCGTGCGCGACAACTACACCAACTTCGCCCGGGCGTTGCCGGACAGCCGCGTGTTCTACGCGGTCAAGGCCAACCCGGCGCCGGAAGTGCTGTCGCTGCTCGCCTCGCTCGGCTCGTCCTTCGACACGGCGACGGTCGCCGAGATCGAGATGGCGCTGGCCGCCGGCGCGACGCCGGACCGCATCTCCTATGGCAACACCATCAAGAAGGAGCGGGACATCGCGCGCGCCTATGCGCTCGGCATCCGCCTGTTCGCGGTCGACTGCGCCGCCGAGGTCGAGAAGATCGCGCGCGCAGCGCCCGGCGCCAAGGTGTTCTGCCGCATCCTGTACGATTGCGCCGGCGCCGAATGGCCGCTGTCGCGCAAGTTCGGCTGCGATCCGGAGATGGCGGTCGAGGTGCTGGACCTGGCCAAGCGGCTGGGCCTGGAGCCGTGCGGCATCTCGTTCCATGTCGGCTCGCAGCAGCGCAAGGTGAAGGCGTGGGACCGCGCGCTGGCGATGGCCTCGACGGTGTTCCGCGACTGCGCCGAGCGCGGCATCAACCTGACCATGGTCAACATGGGCGGGGGCTTCCCGACCAAGTACCTGAAGGACGTGCCGCCGGTCGTGCAGTACGGCCGCTCGATCTTCCGTGCGCTGCGCAAGCATTTCGGCAACCAGATCCCGGAGACGATCATCGAGCCGGGCCGTGGCATGGTCGGCAACGCGGGGATCATCGAGTCGGAAGTGGTGCTGATCTCGAAGAAGAGCGACGAGGACGAGCTGCGCTGGGTCTATCTCGACATCGGCAAGTTCGGCGGCCTCGCCGAGACGATGGACGAGTCGATCCGCTACGCGATCCGCACCCCGCATGAGGGCGCGGAGATGACCCCGTGCGTGCTCGCCGGCCCGACCTGCGATTCGGCCGACGTGATGTACGAGAAGCTGCCGTATCCGCTGCCGGTGACGCTCTCGATCGGCGACAAGGTGCTGATCGAGGGGACCGGGGCCTATACGTCGACCTATGCGTCGGTGGCCTTCAACGGCATCCCCCCGCTGAAGACCTATCACATCTGATCCGGCGGCCCTCGCCCGCGCGCGGGTGAGATAGGCTAAGAGCCTCGGGTGGGGCGTTCCCCCACCCCGACCCTCCCCCGCAAGCGGGGGAGGGAGCGATAGACCGTCACCTTCAACCTGACATCACGTGTTTGCGCGCGGGCGAAGGCTTGCCGCGCAGGCCGGGGACTGACGTGCCATGACCGCTTTTCGCATCCCTTCGACTGCGCCCTCTCGGACTGCCGCTCCGTTCGTGATCCGCAGCGAACGGGCCTCCGACGTCGCGGCGCGCGAGACGCTGCTCGACCTGTGCTTTGGCGAGAATCGCCATGAGCGCACCTGCCAGCGCCTGCGCGACGGACGCGCGCCCGCCGCGGGCCTCGCTTTGTCGGCGGTGCGCGGCGGCGCGCTGGTGGGAACGCTGCGGTTGTGGCACGTCAGCGCCGGCGGACGCGACGCGCTGATGCTGGGGCCGCTGGCGGTCGCGGCCGAGGCGCGCAGCCTCGGCGTTGGCGCTGCGCTGATGAATGCCGCGCTGATGATCGCGGCGTCGCGCGGCCATGGCGCGGTGATCCTGCTCGGCGATGCGCCCTATTACGCCCGCTTCGGCTTCTCGGTCGCGCAGACCGCCGCGCTGGAGCTGCCCGGCGCGTTCGCGCGCGAGCGCCTGCTCGGGCTCGAACTGGTCGAAGGCGCGCTGGACGGCGCGTCGGGCATGATCGTCGCGACCGGCGCTGCCGAACGCAAGGCCCGCCGCTCGCGTCGCGAGCGGCCGATGCGATGCGCAGCGTGAAGGCCAGGGCGGCGACAGCGCCGCAGCGGCGGACACTGCTACCGACGCTCCTGCTGATCCTGCTCGGGATCATGATCGTCCGCGACATCGTGGTCAGGCGCTGGTCCAGCACGCCGCCCGCCGGACCTGACGTCACCCGCCCGCGTTAGGCATGCCGGCAGGCCGCGTCCTGCCCGCCCCGCCAGGGGTTGCGCAGGTGCAGCAAAAGCTCTTTAACCCCCGAAAATCCCCCCACGAGGTCCGCCATGTCCCGCCGCCTGATCTCTACCGGATCACCGTTCGAGAAGACCGCCGGCTACAGCCGCGCCGTCATCGATGGCGACTTCGCCTTCGTCGCCGGCACCACCGGCTATGACTACACCACCATGACGATGCCGGCCGATGTCACGAGCCAGTCACGCAACTGCTTCAAGACCATCGCCGCTGCCCTGCAGGAGGGCGGCTTCGAGATGGCCGATATCGTCCGCGCGACCTACTACCTCACCGACGTCAACGACGCCGATGCCCATTTTGCGGTCTGCGGCGAAGTCCTCGGCGACATCCGCCCCGCCGCAACGCTGCTGGTCGTCGCGGCGCTGCTCAAGCCGGAGATGAAGGTGGAAATCGAAGTCACCGCCAAGCGCCGCAGCCGCTAACGCGGCGCGGCATCCGAGGGCGGCGCGCCGCCTGAATCCATCCATCCCACGCACCTTTCGCGGAGAACCATTCATGAGCTCGCAGATCCACGCGAAGATCACCGGCCCCATCGTGATGATCGGCTTCGGCTCGATCGGCAAGGGCACCCTGCCCCTGATCGAACGCCATTTCGACTACGACAAGAGCCGCTTCGTCATCATCGATCCGCATGACGACGGCGCGCTGGCGAAGAAGCATGGCGTCCGCTTCATCCAGCAGGGCGTGACCCGCGACAATTACCGCGAGCTGCTGGTGCCGTTGCTGACCGCGAGCGGCGGCCAGGGCTTCTGCGTGAACCTGTCGGTCGACACCTCCTCGGTCGACCTCATGACGATGTGCCGCGAGATCGGCGCGCTCTACATCGACACCGTCGTCGAGCCGTGGGCCGGCTTCTATTTCGACAAGCAGATGGGGGTCGAGCAGCGCTCCAACTACGCGCTGCGCGAGACGCTGCTCGCCGCCCGCCGCAAGAGCCCCGGCGGCACCACCGCCGTCTCGACCTGCGGCGCCAATCCCGGCATGGTGTCCTGGTTCGTCAAGCAGGCGCTGCTCGACATCGCCAAGGACACCAAGACCGAGATCGTCGAGCCGAAGAGCCGCGAGGGCTGGGCGCAGCTGATGCAGAAGCTCGGCGTCAAGGGCGTCCACATCGCGGAGCGTGACACGCAGCGCTCCAGGAATCCGAAGCCGATGGACGTGTTCGTCAACACCTGGTCGGTCGAGGGCTTCGTCTCCGAGGGCATGCAGCCGGCCGAGCTCGGCTGGGGCACGCACGAGACATGGATGCCGGAGAACGGCCGCCGCCACAGCGAAGGCTGCGGTGCCGCGATCTATCTGCTGCAGCCGGGCGCCAATACCCGCGTGCGCTCGTGGTGTCCGACGCCGGGCGCGCAATACGGCTTCCTGGTGACCCACAATGAGTCGATCTCGATCGCCGACTACTACACCGTGCGCGACGGCGACAAGGTGGTGTACCGCCCGACCTGCCACTACGCCTATCACCCGGCCAATGACGCGGTGCTGTCGCTACACGAGATCTTCGGCGCCACCGGCAAGATGCAGGGGAAGTGGCACATCCTCGACGAGAACGAGATCGTCGACGGCATCGACGAACTCGGCGTGCTGCTCTACGGCCACGGCAAGAACGCCTATTGGTACGGCTCGCAGCTCTCGATCGAGGAGACCCGCCGCATCGCGCCGTACCAGAACGCGACCGGCATGCAGGTGTCGTCCGCCGTGCTCGCCGGCATGGTGTGGGCGCTGGAAAACCCGACCGCCGGCATCGTCGAGGCCGACGAGATGGACTTCCGCCGCTGCCTCGAGATCCAGTCGCCCTATCTCGGCCCGGTGAAGGGCTACTACACGGATTGGACCCCGCTGAACGACCGCCCGGGGCTTTTCCCGGAGGATATCGACACGTCCGATCCGTGGCAGTTCCGCAACATCCTGGTGCGGTGACTGGCTGGGCCGCACTCTCTCCTCCGTCATGGCCGGGCTTGACCTGGCCATCCACGAAGCCGCGCAGTTGAACGACGTGGATGCCCGGGGCAAGCCCGGGCATGACGACGTGGAAGCAGCACGCGAACTCTCTCGCGCTCTGCCGTTGCTACAGCGAGCTACTTCCGCTCCATCGTCGGCGCGATCTTCTCGGCCGGGGCCGGCGGCAGCGCCGGCTTGGCGCCTTCCTTTTGAGCTTCCACGTCAGGGCGCGCGGGCTCTGGCGCCGGCGTCGTCGGGCGCGTGCCGCCGGGCTTGGACTCGGCCGGGGTCGCTGACGGTTCAGGCGAGGCCGAGGGCGTCGCCTGCGCAACCTGGTCGAGGTGATTGGCCTTGATCTCGGTCAGCGAGACCACGGCCACGAGCACGCCGAGGACGAACAGGCCCGCCGCCAGCAGCATGTCCCGGCGCAACGTCTGTTTACTGTTGATCGAGGCCATGGCTTGTCATCCGCATCCTATGTGTGCGGAACAACGGTCACGCGCCTGCGAGGTTCCATCGGGGTCTACGCCCCAGTGCCTCATCAGAGCCGCAGCAGCCCGGCCTCGCCGCTTTCATCGGAGAAAGCGAGCCACGTTCCCGCGGCATTCCAGCCCAGCGCCACGATCGGCGGCGTCTCGTTCCGCCGCACCAGGATCTCGGCGCCGTCCTGCATCCGCACCATCAGCACGGTGCCGTCCTCGTAGCCGCAGGCCAGGATGTCCTGCTTGGGATGGCAGGCGACCGCGGTGACCTTGGCCTTCATCGGCGCCAGCATCGCCGGCTCCTTGCCCATCGGGCCGTCCTTGCCGACGAACGGCCAGAGGATGACCATGTCGGCACCCGAGGTCGCCAGGAAACGGCCGCCGCTGCCCCAGGACATCGACTTCACCCGCGAGGGGTAGCCGGTCATCCGCATGTGCCTGCTATCAGCGAGCCGCCAGCCATGCAGCGCCGGCTCGTGCATCGCGGTGACCAGGAACTTGTTGTCCGGGCTGAAGGTGACGGCGTGATGCGAGCCGGCCCAGCCTAAAAATTCCGGCTCGCCCGCCATGTTGGGAAACCACAAGGTGGCGCCGTTGTAGTGCGCGATCGCGAGCCGCAGGCCCTTCGGCGCGAACGCAAGTCCGCCCGCAGTCGACGGCACCTCGAGCGACTTCTCCTCGCCCTTGGGCTGACGCACGAACGCGGTCTTGCCCACCGACCAGGCGATCGCACCATCCGGATGAAGGGCGACGTTGTCGATCCAGCGCCGCTTCGGATCGGTCACGAGCACGCTGACGCTGCCCGCCTTGTCGAGCGACGAGACCTTGCCGTCATCGCCGCCGATCAGGATGCGCGATCCGTCCGACACCGCCGACAGGATGCCGCCGCCGGTGACATCCACCTTGCTGATCTCGCCGTCGCCGTCGACGACAGCGACACTCTCCTCGGTGCCGACGAAGGCGGCGCGATCGCCGAGATAGTGCACGGCCGTGACGGCCATGCCGAGCGAGACCGGCTTCACCTTGTCGGTGACGGAGACGATCGATGCGGCCTCGCCGCCCTGGTCGAACGACGTCATCAGGTCACGATGCAGCGTTCGAAGCCTTCGCGGATGGCGTCTTCCGGCAGCTCGCGGCCGATGAAGACGACGCGGCTCTGGCGCGCCTCGTCGGGCTTCCACTTCCGCTGATGATCGCCTTCGAGCATCATGTGCACGCCCTGGAAGACGTAGCGGTCGTCATCGTCCTGAAACGACAGGATGCCCTTGGAGCGCAGGATCTTGCCGCCCTCGGTCTGCACCAGGTTCTGCAGCCACGGCATGAATTTCGACGGATCGAGCGGCTTGTCGGAGCGCAGCGACAGCGACTGCATCTCCTCGTCGTGATAGTGCTTCAGGCCGTGATCGTGATGATGATGGTGATCATGGCCGTGGTCGTGATCATGGTGGTGATGATCGTGATCGTCGCCCGCTTCGAGGAATTGCGGCTCGATCTCCAGAATGCGGTCGAGATCGAACGCGCCGCGCTCCAGCACATCCGAGATCGCGATCTGGCAGCGCTCGGTGCGATGCAGCTTTGCGTAGGGGTTGATGGCGCGGATGCGCGCCTCGACCTCGGCGAGCTCCGGCTTGGTGACGAGGTCTGTCTTGTTGAGCACGATGACGTCGGCAAACGCGATCTGGTTCTTCGCCTCGGGCGCATCCTTGAGCCGGTCCGAGAGCCACTTCGCGTCGGCCACCGTCACGACCGCGTCGAGCCGCGCGTTCTTCTGCACGTCCTCGTCGACGAAGAAGGTCTGCGCCACCGGCGCCGGATCGGCGAGCCCCGTGGTCTCGACGATGATCGCGTCGAACTTGCCCTTGCGGCGCATCAGGCCGGAGATGATGCGCACGAGATCGCCGCGCACGGTGCAGCAGATGCAGCCATTGTTCATCTCGAACACTTCCTCATCGGCGCCGACGATGAGGTCGTTGTCGATGCCGATCTCGCCGAATTCGTTGACGATGACGGCGTACTTCTTGCCGTGGTCTTCCGAGAGGATGCGGTTCAGAAGCGTGGTCTTGCCGGCCCCGAGATAGCCGGTCAGGACCGTCACTGGTGTCTTGCTCGCGTCGGACATGCTCACTCCGAAAACCTCAGATCGCGTCGAAAATGGCTCAAAAGCGCACTACCGCGAGGGCTCGAGAACCCTAACGGACCAGCGCGCTCGTCAGAGCCCTTATATTGTGCCGGACCATGGCAATGTAAGTGGGAACGGGCCCCTTTTCCTCGCTCAGGGCATCGGAATACAGCGTGCCGCCGATCTTCGCGCCGGTCTCGGCGGCGATCCGGCCGACCAGCCGGTCGTCGTTGAAATTCTCCAGGAAGACGGCCGGAATCCCCGCTTTTTTCACTTGGCGGATGATCTCGGCGACGTCGCGGGCCGACGGCTCGGTCTCGGTGGAGACGCCGAGCGGGGCGATGAAGGCGACGCCATAGGCATCGGCGAAATAACCGAAGGCGTCATGGGTCGAGATCACCTTGCGCCGCTCGACCGGGATCTTGTCGATCTCGGCGCGGACCTCGCGGTCGAGTGCATCGAGCTCGCCGAGATAGCGCTCCGCATTGGCCTTGAAGACCTCCGCGTCTGCGGGGGCGGCCGCGACCAGCGCATCGCGGATGTTCTTCACATAGACCTTGGCATTGCCGACCGACTGCCAGGCATGCGGATCGGCATCCGAGCCGCGCTTGCGTGGGGTAATGCCCTGAGTGGCGACGACGATCGGCGCCTTGCTGCCGGAGGCCTGCTGCAGCCGCGGCAGCCAGCCCTCCAGCCCGAGGCCGTTGACGATCAGGAGCTGCGCGGCGCCGACATCCTTCGCATCGTGCGGCGTCGGCGTGTAGACGTGCACGTCGCTGTCCGGCCCGACCAGCGAGGCGACATTGACCTTGTCGCCGCCGACCTGGCGGACGAAGTCAGCGAGGATCGAGAAGCTGGTGACGACGTTCAGCCGGGTCTCGGCCGATGCGGGGACAATCAGAACAAGGCCAAACAACAGGCTCAGCGCGGACAACAGGCGTTTCATGGGCATCGACTTCAGGCTTCGAGGTGGCGTCCCGGAAACAGTTGCGGAAGCACGCCGCCCACGCGTCCGAACAGCACCGAGGCGAGATAGAGCAAGGA
Organism: Bradyrhizobium sp. SZCCHNRI3052; assembly: GCF_032484895.1. NCBI lineage: Bacteria > Pseudomonadati > Pseudomonadota > Alphaproteobacteria > Hyphomicrobiales > Nitrobacteraceae > Bradyrhizobium > Bradyrhizobium sp. SZCCHNRI3052. Next base: position 69,439 of record NZ_JAUETW010000011.1, read on the forward strand.
CGCGACCAGGATGATCGCAGGCCCCGAGGGAATGCGGGTCTGGAACGACAGCACCAGCCCGACATAGCCGGAGACGATCGCAGAGGCGACCGCGATGCAGATCATCGGCGTGACGTCGCGCGACCAGAACCGGGCGATCCCCGCCGGCAGGATCATCAGGCCGACCGCAAGCAAGGTGCCGAGGGCCTGGAATCCGTTGACCAGATTGACGACGATCAGGGCGAGGAAGATCAGATGCGCCGGCGCACCGGCCCGGCTCACCGTGCGCAGGAACAAGGGATCGACGCTCTCCACCACCAGCGGGCGGTAGATCACGGCGAGCACCACGAGCGTGATGGTGGCGTTGGTCGCGACCATCAGCAAAGTCGGATCGTCCATCGCCAGGATGTTGCCGAACAGCACGTGCAGCAGGTCGACGTTGGTGCCCTTGACCGAGACGATGGTGACGCCGATCGCGAGTGACGCCAGATAGAAGGTCGCGAGCGACGCGTCCTCCTTCAGCCCGGTCGAGCGCGACACGAGACCCGATAGCAGCGCCACGGCAAAGCCCGCGATCAGTCCGCCCGTGGTCATCGCAAACAGATTGAGCCCGGACAGCAGGAAGCCGATCGCAGCCCCCGGCAGGATCGCGTGGGCCATGGCGTCGCCGACCAGGCTCATGCGCCTGAGCATCAGGAAGACGCCGATCGGTCCGGAGCCGAGCGACAGCGCGATGACCGCGGCGAGCGCGCGGCGCATGAACTCGAAATCCGAGAATGGAGCGAACAGCACCTCGCGCAGCATCATGCCGCCTTGGAGGCTTGCGCCGGCACGCAGGGCGCGGCGGCATCGTCGAACGCCTCGCACATCCGACGCGCCTGCGACAGATTGTCGGCGGTCAGCACCTCCGCCGTCGGTCCCCAGGCCACGGCCTCGCGCGCCAGCAGCAGGGTCTGCGGGAAATGCGCGCGCACCATGTCCATGTCGTGCAGCGCCGCCAGCACGGTGCGCCGCTCGCCATGCCAGTGCTCGATCAGTTGCAGAAGGTCGGCCGAGGTCTTCGTGTCCATCGCATTGAACGGCTCGTCGAGCACGATCACGCGGGCATCCTGCAGCAGCACGCGCGCGAACAGCATGCGCTGCATCTGGCCGCCCGAGAGCGTGCCAATGCCGCGACCCTCGAAGCCGGTGAGGCCGACGGCCGCGATCGCCTGCGCGATCTTCGCGCGCGCGGCCGCGCCGATGCCGCCGAACATGCCGGTGCTGCGCCACAGTCCGGTGCTGACGAAATCGAACACCGAGATCGGGAAGGAGCGGTCGATATCGGCGATCTGCGGCAGATAGGCGATTTCGCGCGGCTTCAGGCCGGCCGCGGCGATGGTGCCGGCGAGCGGCTTCAACAGGCCGACGATGCCGCGAAACAGCGTCGACTTGCCGGCGCCGTTGGGGCCGACCACGGCGAGCAGCGCCCCTGTCGCGACCTCACCGGTAAGGTGATGCACGGCGGGGTGGCGGTCGTAGCCCAGGGTCACGTCGCGGAATTGCAGCTGGACCATGGCCGTCATCATCGCATCGCCAGCCAGACGATCAGCCAGAGCACCGCGCTCGCCGCCAGCGCCGCGCCGAGCCGCGTCGTCACCGGCATGCGCAGGATCGACCACGGCGCCGGCTGCGCCGGATGCGGCGCCGCGGGACCGTGGCTGTGGGCATGACCGTGACCATGGCTGTGCCCGTGCGCATGCGAATGGCCGTGGCTATCGAGGGCAGACTGCGTCATTTCGTCATGATGTTACATTATAACATCACCGCTGTCCACCGCAGGCGGAGCGTTTGTGGCATCGGAGGTCGTGGTCTCACCCCGTCATTGCGAGCGCAGCGAAGCAATCCAGGCTGCCCAAGCGGAGGGATTCTGGATTGCTTCGCTGCGCTCGCAATGACGGCGGAGACAGACCGCCTCCCGTCAACCAGCGCGTCAGCTGAAATACCGCACCAGCGCCAGGCCGGCGAACAGGCCGGCGATCGAGATCCCCACCGACCCCAGCACGTAGACCGCAGCCAGTCCCAACGCGCCCCGCTCATACAGCAGCGCGGTGTCGAGCGAGAACGCCGAGAACGTGGTGTAGCCGCCAAGAATGCCGGTCATCAGGAACAGCCGCCAATGCTGGGGCGCGCCGCCCTTGAAGGCGAGATACCCGGCGATCAGACCCATCACGGTGGAGCCGGTGATGTTGATGATGAAGGTGCCGTACGGGAAGTCCGTCCCGAATGCCTTGGCGCTGGCCATGTTGATCGCGTGCCGTAGCGAGGCGCCGCAGCCGCCGCCGAAGAAGACGAGAAGAAATCCGACCAGTTGATTCACGGGACCTTACCTGCAGACCGCATCGAGAGACGGAATGCCCTGCCCTCGTCGCGAATGGAGCAAAACTCTTGCCGCAAGGGCGCCGCTCTTGCAAGGATCGCCCTCGTCAAAAGCCTTGCCATGAAAAAGGGCGGCGAGCCGAAGCCGCCGCCCTGGTCACTTGCTTGCGTCAGCGATCAGATCGCCTTGCCGTAGAGCTCGTCGACGTAATCCCAGTTGATCAGGTTCTCGACGAACGCCTTCAGATAGTCGGGACGGCGGTTGCGATAGTCGATGTAGTAGGAGTGCTCCCAGACGTCGCAGCCGAGGATCGGGGTCGCGCCGTGCACCAGCGGGTTCTCGCCGTTCGGGGTCTTGGAGATTTCGAGCTTGCCGTTCTTGACCGAGAGCCAGCACCAGCCCGAGCCGAACTGGCCGACGCCGGCGGCCGCGAAGTCGGCCTTGAACTTCTCGAAGCCGCCGAGATCCTCGTCGATCTTCTTCTCGAGCCGGCCGGGCAGCTTGGAGCCGCCGCCGTTCGGCTTCATCCAGGACCAGAAATGGATGTGGTTGAAATGCTGGCCGGCATTGTTGAACACGGCGGGGTTCTTGCCGAACGAGCCCTTGACGATCTCCTCGAGGGACTTGCCTTCGAATTCGGTCCCCTTGATCGCATTGTTGCCGTTGGTCACATAGGCCTGGTGATGCTTGTCGTGGTGGTACTCGAGCGTCTCCTTGGACATGTAGGGGCCGAGGGCTTCATAGGCGTAGGGCAGAGGGGGGAGCGTAAAGGTCATGGGGTCGGTTCCGCAACTTGTGAGAAGACGGGATTTAACGGGACCTCCTTATAGAAGGTTCCGACGCCGTAAAACACCGTGATTCTGGAAAAAGCGAGCCGATTTGATGAGCATCGAGATCGAGGTCCTGAATGGAGACACGTCCTGGCCGCTGGCGAAGCCGCTGTATGACGCGATCTGGCCGCCCGAGGTGGTCGCGAGCCTACCCTGGGCAGGTATCACTTTTGCGCATGCCGATCTGCGCGTGCTGGTGCAAGACGAGAGCGGCGACCTGCTCTGCCACGTCGGCATCTATCGCCGCCTGGTGAAATGGAACGGGCAGAACGTCAACATCGGCGGCATCGGCGGCGTTTTGACGCGCGCGGACGTGCGCAATCGTGGCCTGGCCACCGTGGGACTCAACGCCGCGATCCAGACCCTGCGGCACGAAGACTCGATCAACTACGCCGTGCTGTTCTGCGCGCCGGATCGCATCGCCTTCTACGGCGCAAGGGGCTTCATCCCGTTCGACGGCGACGTCTACGCCGAGCAGCCCGACCAGGGCCGCATCCGCTTCGACACGCTGTCTGCGCTCGTGCACGACGTCAAGCGCACTGCGCCGACCCGCGGCACCATCGACCTCTGCGGATTGCCGTGGTGAGGCCGCTCTCCCCTGTCGTCCCGGACAAGCGCGCGGTACGCGCGCGCAGATCCGGGACGACCTACCCCCAGGCAGACGTTTGAGGCACGCTGGTCATGGCACTTTGCCCATGATGTCCGCTGCGGAGGATGGGTCCCCGCTCGAGGCCGGGACGACAGCGGATCACATGGCCCGTATTCCGAAAAAAATAATTCTCTTGCGTTTTTCAAGAAATCATGCTTGTATCCCGGCATCCCGCCTCACCGCAGAGGGGCGTAGCGCGCGATCGTCACGACACGCGAGGTGGGGATGCGATGGCCGCGTTGCTGCCGCAGCATGCTTATCGGCGTGCGGACGAACGGTAGCACGCGGACGTGAAGTCGCAGCGTCCTGACACCCCGAAGCTGGTGTCAACCTGGCGCAATGCTCACGCATGGCGCTGGGGATGGTGGCCAACAAGCCCGGCGCACCAGGGAGACTGCGTATAAGCGTGAAGACCGTCGCGCAGGGAATGCCGGTTGAATCGGCTTTGCCTGTGGTACCTGCCGCCTGCATTCTTTTCGCAGGCGGGCCATGGGTGAGGCCTTCACCCGGCATTCCCTGCGCCCTCTGCATTTCGAGAGGGACGAACTGATCGCAGACCTCGGGCGCGATGCGCCGCGAGACTGCAAAGCCATGTCCATCGCTGTTTGAACCGTGAAACCGCCTCACCCGCCGTCGTCGTCCCGGACAAGCCGTGACGCGCGCCAGCGCGGCATGGCGCCGATCCAGGACCCATACGCGGCGGCGACGCGAGATGCGAAAAGCCAATCGCCGGCGCGTTTCGAACCGCTCCCTGGGGGTATGGATCCCGGTTCAAGGGCCGGGACGACAGCCGAGTTCGTTGCCGCAATCAAAACCATTTCCCGGCACATGCATGAGACAACCGAACAAGGAATTGAGACGGCTCGGCAGCCATGCACCTGATCGTGATGATCCCGCTTTGGACAACCGCTCCTCTGCGATTGCAACTGCGCCGTTTGCTGTTATGGAAACGCGGCTTCAACGGGGGGTAAGATGATTTGGAAATTGCGTTTGGCTGGTCTTGCGCTGGCGACCGTCGTGATGGCACAGCCCGCTTTGGCCGCCGATGATCCGACCGGCACCTGGCTGACCCAGGCGGGCGACGCCAGGATCAAGGTCGCCAAATGCGGCGCCAATCTCTGCGGCACCGTCGTGTGGCTGAAGGAGCCGATGGACACCGACACCGGCAAGCCGGCCGTCGACAACAAGAATCCCAATCGCGCGCTGGCCAACCGCCCGATCATCGGCCTGCAATTGTTCGAAGGCGTTCACTCGGAGGGGCCGAATAAATGGTCCGGCAAGATCTACAACGCCGATGACGGCCAGAGCTACACCAGCCACATCTCCGTCTCCGGCCCGGATACGCTGAAGGTGGAAGGCTGCGTCGGATCGCTGTGCGGCGGCGAGACCTGGACCCGCGCGCGCTGATCACTCTCAGGCGACCGCGGCCTTCAACGCGGTCGCAGCCGATGCGTAGCCGCCTCGCGCGCCGTCGATGAAGTGGACGTGATCCGGCCGGATCGCGGACGGCGTGAAGCAGGTCATCATCGCGGCATCTTGCCGATGCAGCCCGTAGCGGACGATGCCGCGCGAAGCCGCCGCGCCGAGCCGGCGCTCCAGCTCCTGCGCGAGCTCGTCGGTGCAGTCGAGGATCATGCGCAGCGCATCGTCATATTTGCGGAAGTCGGAATTCTCGACCACCTGCTGCTTGTAGAGATCCGGCACGAAGCCGCCGATGCTGATGTTGAACCGCATCACGGCATAGACGAACAGCGTACGTCCGAGCACGCGGGCCCAGCGCGACAACAGCGGTCCGCGCGCGGCGCGGACCTCGTAGCCAAATCCCTGCGGCGGCCATCGCAACGCCGGCGCGCCGGCCGGCACCGGCCGCCCGGCATCGGGGCTGCGCTCGGTGAGGGTGATGATCTCCTCGATCACCTTGCGATAGGCCTGCGCATCCGCGCCGGGAGCCGGCAGCACCAGCACCGACAGGATGACCCCGCGCGCCGCCGGAATCTCCTCGAAGCGGCACGAGAGTCCGGACAGATCGGGCTGCGCACCCGACGGCGCCGGGGGAATCGCGAACTCGCCCCGCTTCATCGCGGCCTCGGCCCAGCCCACTCCGCCGCCCGCGAACATCGCATAGGACAGATTGGCCGACGGACCGTAGCGCGCCACGCGGACATCGAGCCCCTGCGCGCGGATCGCCGTCACGGGCACCAGCGCGACGCGCATCGCGAGAGCGAGATCCTCCCTGACCCAGGTCGCGGTGGCGGCAAGGGCTTCGCGCGCGGCCGCTTCGTCATCCGGGCTGACGGCGAAGCTGGCGCCGTCACCGCCGAACACGAACGGGAATTCGCGCCCCTCCAAGGCATTGGTGACCGCGGCGATGACCGCCGCCCCGGCCATGTTGACCGCCTTGTAGCGCCTGTCGGCGATCGCCTTGGTCGACTCGACGATGTCGGCCGTGCCGATCAGCCAGTCGTCCGGCACCGGCTGGTAGAGCTGCGGCTCCATCAGGCGCGCGAAGCCGCGAAACACCGGGATCGAGGCATAGTAGTCCGCAGCACTGGTCTTCGACATCGAGAGGCATCCATCCGGGGTGCGCGTCCAATGAGGAGCTACGTTCCTTCCTGTCAAGCGGGTTCAGGCAGCGATATTCGGCAACGGACGTGTCGCCAGGCTTGCGCCGCGTTATCGTTCTATCGGGCTCGACGTGCTAGCCTTTCACCATCATGGCCGACTCCTCCCCCGTTCCACAACTCGCCGCCCGCGCGCTCCAGATCGCGGACCGCATCAATACCGCCGGCTTCGAAGGCCAGGTGCTGTCGGCGACGCCGCTTGCGGTCCGCATCGGCGAGACGGGAGTTGCCGTGGTCTTCCGCTACGGCGTCGTCGTCTTCATCGGCCTGTCGGTGGCCGAGGAGATCAACTTCCTCGACCGGCTGAGCGCGCGGCTGTTCGGCCCGATCGCGCCCCACGAGGAAGAGACGGCCAAGGTCCAGGTCGCGCGCGAATCCGACGAGCCGATCCCGGTCGGCGGCCCGGTCCTGGTCAAGGAATTGTCGCTGGAGCGACTGCTCATCGTCGCCGATGCGCTGGCGAAGAGCGTCGTGCTCGGCCGCAGCGAGCGCGAGATCGCCAACGTGTTCGACACCATCGAGCCGTTCGCGCGCGAGCTGGCGATGCTGGGACGAACATCGAAGAGCCGGGTGGCGATGCTCAAGCTGCTCGGCGAGGCGCTGCTGGTGCAGCACCGCGTCTCCGGCCGCGTGGCCGTCGGCGAAAAGCCGGACGTGTTGTGGGACCGGCCAGATCTGGAGCGGCTCTATGCGCGGCTCGAGGACGAGTATGAGCTGAAAGAGCGCGAGGACACCCTCAACCGCAAGCTCGCGGTGATCGCCGAGACGGCGACCACGCTCGCCGACATCATCGACACCAAGCGCTCGCTGCGGCTCGAGGTCATCGTCGTCATCCTGATCGCCTGCGAGATCGTGCTCGGCTTCTATGAGATCTTCGCCCGCGGCGGGCACTGACGATGGAGCTGCCGCACGCCTGACGACTGACGGCGCTGCATTCAGCGATGGTTCAGGCGCGACATGGAACTTTCGCATGGGCGCGATGAGCGATGCAGGGGATATCGAACCATGACGTGGGTGGGGAGCTTGCCACGGCCGCCGGCGGCCGGCAGCCACGAGGTGTGGCGAGCGCCCCGCCGCCGGTGCGGCGATGCTGGTCCGGCAATGCCGTCACACCAGCGCCCTGACGTTCCAGGTCGCATGACGGACCCCGGCGAGCTTCGCCAGCTCGGACACGACGCGGTCGAGATCGACCGTATCGACCGCGAGCGGCACCAGCGTCGCGACGATCTCGACGATGTCCTCGGAGCGATAGACGACCTCGGTCTCCCGCACCGGGTATTTGGCCGCCTCCAGCCGCTCGTCGAGCGCCTCGCGCAGCTCGGCGGCGCGCAGCCCGTCGGTGGTCAGGACGATCTCGTAGTGCGCCTCCGACGTCTGCGCATTGAGCGGGATGCGATCGATCGCGTTGACCAGCGGCCGCAGCAGCGTGTTGCCGGCCAGCACGAACACGGTCAGCGCCACCGATTGCGCGATCAGGTCGGCGCCGGCGCAGGCGCCGACCGCGGCGGACGCCCACAGCGTCGCCGCGGTGTTGAGCCCGCGGACGTTCATGCCCTCCTTCATGATCGTGCCGGCGCCGAGGAAGCCGATGCCCGACACCACATAGGCGATGATCCGCACCGCGCCGTCGGCGCCGGTCAGGCGGTTGCCGAGATCGACGAAGGCGGCCGCGCCGACGGCGACCAGCACGTTGGTGCGCAGGCCGGCGCTGCGCTGCCGGTATTGCCGCTCGGCGCCGATCAGCGTGGCCAGCACGAAAGCTGCGAACAGGCTGACGAGCGTATCGAGGAAATCATAGACTTGGAAAGTGTGGAGGAATCGCATGGGCTTGCTGACTGTCTGCAGTATTAAGCTCCGTGGCCTGCCTGGCAGCAGCGACACGCGTGGCATCCGGCGGCGGAACCGCCGCGAGAGGCTGCTTTCTTAGGACGTCCTTGATCGAAATCAAATCCCAGTCCCTCCCGCATACTTTAGGCTGATATCATCAACAGGCAGATGACGTCCGGCAAACACATGACGCCATTCTCCGACGTCCGCAGGGATCACAGCCCGGCCGTCCGGCTGGGACATGATGCGGTGAGTGCGGTGAAGCTGTCCCAGGAGCTCACCGCCGAGATCGACGCCTGGGCGGAGGCTCACCAGATGACACGCTCCGACGCCATCGGCCAGTTGCTCACGATCGGCCTGCATGCATCGCGGCCGGCAGCAGCCGGGCAGCCCTCGTCGCGGGATCCCGTCGCCATCGAGCAGAATGCGATCCGGCTGATCGATCGGATGCTCGATCCGAGTCTGTCGGCCGAGGAGCGCCAGCGGCGGATCCGCCGCCTGATCGAAGGTCCTGCGGAATTCGCCAATGAACGGATCGACCTGCCGCGGCATCCGGGCTGACGCGAACGGTTCAGGCGGCCGAGCGCGCCACCACGGCCTCATAGATGTCGTCCTCCTGCGCCGTGTGCATGCGCACCAGCGTCTCGATCGCCTCGATCACCCGTTGCGCATCGCGGATCAGATAGCGGTCCACATGCTCGGACGGCAAATCCTCGACCAGCCGGCCAAGCAGGCGCGCCAGATGCAGGATCTCGCGATGCGCCCGGCTCATCGCCGACAGGCCATGGCTCTCCTGCAGGAGCCGCGCGAGCTTCGGATAGACCGATCCTTCGTCGTCGCGCTCATGCGCCACGACCTTGTCCTGCACCAAGCCGTTTGCCTCCATGATCAGCGCCACGGCGCCGTCCGGCGAGGCCTCGTCGAGCGCATCGACGATCGAGCGCAGGCGGTCGAGGCCGCGCAGCAGCGCCTGGTGATCATGCCTGAGCCCTCGGCCGTCTTCGGCCGTGATCCGGCCGGCCTTGCTGCGTCCAGCCGGGAACAGAGCGCGGAGCGCGTTCAGGATGACGGCAACGTCGATGGCCTCCTGGGCCAGGGCGGCGGGCACCGGCTGCAGCAGGCCGAAGGCGGCGGCCCCCATCGCGACAAACGACAGGCCCATGCCGGCGAAGATGCTCTCCAGGGCGATGCGCCGGGCGCGCTGCGCGATCACGATCGCCTCGCCCACCCGATCGAGCCGATCGGCCAGAATGACCACGTCGGCGGCTTCCGACGAGGCGCTGGCGCCGCGGGCGCCGAGCGCGATGCCGACGTCGGCGCAGGCCAGCGCCGGGGCGTCGTTGATGCCGTCGCCGACCATGATGGTGGGATGCAGCCGCTGCTCGCTCCTGACCGCCTCCACCTTGTCGGAGGGGACACGGTCCGCCAGCACGGCGTCGAGGTCGAGCGCCGCGCCGATCGCCTGCGCGGCCGCGGCGCGGTCCCCGGTCACCATGACCATGCGCGCGACGCCGGCCTCGCGCAGCCAGCGGATCGCCCGCGGCGTGTCCGCGCGCAGCTCGTCGGCCAGCAGCAGCGCCCCGATCGGGCGCCCCTCGACGGCAACGAAGACGATCAGAGCCGAACGCCATGACGCGCGGCGGATCGCGCGCGAAGCCCAAGCCGGCGGCGTGCGGCTGCCGAGCACGAGGTCGCGCGAGCCGGCCATCACAGGGCGGCCATCGATCAGCCCTTCGAGGCCCGAGCCCATCGTCTCCCTGACGTGTTCGGGCACCTTCAGCTTCAGCCCGCGGGCCTGGCCGGCCTGAACGATCGCGTGCGCCACCACGTGGTGCGAGGCCTGCTCGAGCGATGCGCAGAGCAGCAGCACCGCATCGGCGTCCTCGCCCGGTGCCGCGTCGACCGAGAGCAGCCGCGCGCCGCCGACGGTCAGCGTGCCCGTCTTGTCGAACAGCACGGTATGGGCACGCGCGAGCGCCTCGAGCTTGCCGCCGCCTTTGACCAGAATGCCGCTTCGGGCCGCCTGCGCCACGCCCGCAATGAAAGCGACGGGTGCGGCGAGAATCAGCGGGCACGGCGTTGCCGCCACCAGCACGGCAAGACTCCGGATCAGATCGCCCGAGGCCAAATAGGCGGCCCCCGCAATAGCGAGGCTTACGGGCAGGAAGATCAGCGCGTAGCGGTCGGCAAGCCGCACGAACGGCGCTTTCGCGGTCTGGGCCGTCGTCACCAGCTTGACGATGCCGGCATAGGTGCTTTCGCCCGCGGTCGCCGTGACCGCCATTTCGAACGTGTCGCCGGCGTTCACCGATCCCGACAGGATCGCCATCCCGCGCGTCTTCATCACCGGGATGGGCTCGCCCGTGAGCGCCGACTCGTCGACGACGGCGATGGTTGTTTCGACCATGCCGTCGACCGGGACGATCTCGCCGGCGCGGACCATCAGGCGATCACCGACCGCGACGCTGGCGATCGGAACGTTGTCGATCTCATCGCCACGACGGCGATGCGCCTCGCGCGGCGCGCGATCGACCAACGCGCGCAGATCGTGCTCGGCGCGGGCGACGGCAATGTCCTCCAGCACGTTGCCGCCGGAATACATCAGCGCCACGACAGCGCCGGCCAGCGGCTCGCCGAGGATGATCGCCGCGCTCATCGACACCAGCGCGATCGCGTCGACGCCGATGCGGCCGGCCAGGAAATCGCGGACGATCGAGACGATCAGCCCCAGGATGACAGGAACGGTCGAGGCCGTGAACGCGATCCCGGCAAGATCGGGGCGACCGAGCACATGCGCGAGGCCGCCCGCGGCGAGGCCCGCGATTGCGATCACGACGAGGGTCCACCGCAGAATGCGCTCGAACATGGATACCGGTTCCGGATTGCGCCGGCACTATCGCTGCTGCCGCCCGTCGGACGCTTGAGCGAAATCAACGGCGAGAGCGACCGATCGCCGCAAATGGCCTCAGGCGGTATTGCCTGCGTCGACCGTCAGCACGGTGCCGGTAACATTGCGCCCGCCGTCGCCGAGCAGGAATTCAACCATCGCGGCCACGTCATGCGTCTCCGGCAGCCGCCGCAACGCGCTGCGGCCGGCGATGCGCCGCTGCTGCTCCTCGTCCATGCTCTGCGTCAGCTCGGTGGCGATGAAGCCCGGCGCGATCGCGTTCACGGTGATGCCGACCTTGCCGACCTCGCGCGCCAGCGAGCGCGTGAAGCCGTTGGCGGCCGCCTTGGTCGCGCCATAGACGGACAGGCCGTTATAGCCGGTAGAGGCGATGATCGAGGAGATGTTGATCACCCGGCCCTCGCCCGCGGCCATCATGTGACGAACGACGTATTTCGTCAGGATCATCGGCGCCAGCACGTTCAGCCGCACCAGTGCCTCGATCTCCGAATTGTGCATGGTCGCGAGCAGGCCCTCGGTGCCGAGACCGGCATTGTTGACGAGACCATAGAGCGGACCGAACTCGTCGCGCACCGACTTCACGAAGGCCGGTAGTTCATCAACGATGCTGAGGTCACAGGCGCGGAAATGAATGCCGGCGCTGCTGGCGCTGAACTCGGCCATCGCGGCGCGCAGTTCGTCGCTCTCCCGGCGGGCCACCGCGATGACGTCATAGCCCGCTCCCGCGAGCCTGCGCGCAATGGCGAGCCCGATGCCACGGCTGCCGCCGGTGACGAGAACATTATGCATCGGCGCGCGCCAGCTTGCCGGCCGGTGTGACGTCGAGCGCTGACACGACGCGGATCATCGCCGGCACCTTGTGGGCCGCGAGACGCGCGCGACACGCGGCGAGGATCTCATTGCGGACCGTCTCACTCCGCGCCGGATCGGCATCCGCCGTCAGCACGACCTCGGCGACGACGATGCCGCCGGTGATCGGGCTGCGTCGCGACTTGGCGCGCGACATCCGCACCTCCGGATGGCCATTGATTACGGCTTCGATTTCTTCCGGATGGACCTTGAGCCCGCCGACATTGATGATGCCGTTGCGGCGTCCGACGAAGTAGTAACGATCGCCGCGCAGCTCGACCATGTCGCCGGTGTCGACATAGCCGTCCGTATCGGTCAAGGCAGCCGCAGCGCGTCCGACATAGGCGTGCGCCGCGCGCCTGGAGCGGATGCGCAGCGAGCCGTCGACGACCTTCATGTCGACGGCCCCGCGGCCCTCGCCGAGCAGCGTCGCAGGAAAACCCTCCAGCCCATCATTGACCGCGAAGCCGACGCCGGCCTCCGTCGAGGCGTAGGCATGACCGATCGAAGCGCCGGGAAATGCCTGCTTCAATCCGTCGAGCACAGCCTGGTCGGCGATCTCGCCGGAGAGACGCACGTAGCGCGGCGCAAAGCCTTCCACCGACCCACTCATCAGCAGCTTGCGCCAATGCGACGGCGTTCCGGACATGTGAGTGACGCCGCGTGCGTCGAGGCGCGCGATGTGGTCCGTGAGCCCCTCGCCCGGATCCGACAGCACCATCGAGCCGCCGCCGACGATGGCGCGCAGGAAGATCTGCAGGCCGCCATAGCGGCGAATGTCGTAGAAGGTCGCCCACACCGGCATCGCTTCGCCAGGTACGGGGCGGTCGCCGATGATGGCGCCGCACAGGCCCTCGAGCGTATGCCCGACAATCTTCGGCACGCCCGATGTGCCTGATGTCAGCATCAGCCATTCGGTGGCGCGCACCGTCTGCACCACCACGGCAGAAGGCTGCGGCAGGGCGACCTCGATCACGAGATCGACGCCGCAGGCGTCGAAACGCTGGACCTCATCGGTCACGATGGCGTCGATGTCAGCATCGGCGATGATGCTGGCGAGATGCTCGCCCTTGAGATCCGGCGGACACAACAACAGGCGCCGTGCGACGCCGTCGATCTCGATCAGCGCGAGGCCGGCGAGCAACTGGCCGGAGGTCGCCAGCAGCACCGAACGTCCGTTGAGCTCTTTGGTGCGGCCGCCGAGGCAGCTTCCACGCGAGAGCTCGGCGAGCGATAGGACGTGACGCGGATCGGAGATCGTCCGTTCGGTCAGCGCCGCCCCGAGATGGTCGCGAAGGGCGAAGATCTCACGCGGGGACATTCTCATAGGCCCCGATGAAGTCGCCTATCGTGTTGGGGAACGTCACATCCTCGGACAGGGTGAACGGATCGACGCCGAGATCGTCCTCGAGACGGGCGACCAGGATGGCGAAAGCGAGCGAGTCGAAGCCGGTCTCGTGCAACGTCAGCTCGTCGGTCAGCGGCGGCAGCTTGACCTTCTGCTCGTCCGCAATCTGCTTGATCGCTGCAATGATTCTTAACCGTACCGACATGGGCCAATCCGCTCACTGTTCAAACGATGAAACCGACCATAGGACGAGAAGGTGAAGGAAGCCGGACTTGCCAGCCATCTTTCGGGACCGTTGGTAAATACCCATCATGGCCTATGATTAAAATCATCTACAAACGAACCTCGCCGGCGAGGATTCGCGCATGGAGATCCCGATCGAGCAGGCAATAGGCACCCGTCCCGGCGTCGCGCACGTAGAGCGGCTCATGCACGATCGACGGATCGAAGCCGTCGCGCATCAGCTCCTGCTTCTTCTGCTTGAATGTTTCGGTCGACTGCAGAGACGACGTGATGCGGAGCGCCACCGGCCGCGCATAGGGCGGCAATCGGCGGGCAAGTTCTAGAGAGAGGCGATCGAGATCGAAGCTGTCGCCGACGACAAGCGCAGCCATGCCGGCGCGTCCGTCCCTGCCGGGCACGACGACACCGTAGGTCGATGCTTCCAACACGCCGGGACATTGCAGGATCGCCTCGTTCACCTCGCTGGTCGCGACGTTCTCGCCCTTCCAGCGGAAGGTGTCGCCGAGACGATCGACGAAATAGAAGAAGCCCTGGTCGTCCTGGCGCATCAGATCACCGGTGCGGAACCAGGCATCGCCCTTGGCGAAGACGTCGCGCAGGATCTTCTTCTCGGTCTCGCCCGTATCGGTATAGCCTTCGAAGCGGCCGCCTCCCTGGTCCGCCGTACCGATGCGGCCAATGGCCTCGCCGATCTCGCCGCGCGCGCAGACCAGGCACCGCCCGTCGGGTCCGCGCAAGGGTGCGCGCTGGTCGGCATCCAGCTTGATGATTTCGGCGGGAAAGCGATGCGCAAGCAGCGACGGCACGCGCCCGATCGATCCCACCCTGCCCTCGACATTGTAGAGTGAGAAGTTGCCTTCGGTCGCGGCATAGAATTCGAGCACCTGGGGAATGCCGAAACGCGCCTGGAACGCCTCCCAGACGTCGCCGCGCATTCCGTTGCCGCAGGCGAGCCGCAGCCGATGGGCGGGGTCGAAATCGGATGGCGCGGCGGCCAGCAGGTAGCGGCAGAGCTCGCCGATATATTGCACCAGCGTGCAATCGTGACGGACGATGTCGCGCCAGAAATTGCTCGCCGAGAATTTCTCCGCGAGCACCGCCGCACCGCCGGCGCGCAGCATGCTGCAAGGCGCGACGATGCCGCCGACGGAATGATAGACGGGCAGACAGTCATAGAGGCGATCGTCGGGACCTGCGCCGGTGAGGCCGGCAAACCAGCCGCCCCAGTTCATGATGCGGCGATGGCTGATGCTGGCGGCCTTGGGCAGGCCCGTCGTGCCGGAGGTGTAGATCAGCAGCGCGCGGTCGTTAATCGTCACGGCGCGGCGCTGAGTCGCGTCGAGCGCGTGCGTATCCATCGCGGCGACCGCGACGTCGAGATCGCCGCCGTCGGCAACCCAGACACGCGGCCCGCCCGTGATGACCGGCGCAACCTCCGTATAGGCTTCGTGCAAGTCCTTGGAGACGATCACATGGACTGGCCGAGCCACATTGATGCAATGCGCGAGCGACGGTCCGACGAGATTGGCGTTGATGAGCGCAACCACGCCGCCGACGCGACTGATCCCAAGCCAGGCGGCCAGGTAGTCGGGCCGGCTCGGCATCATCAAAGCGATCGTGTGGCCTGGCCCGATGCCATTGGCCAGCGCCCAGCGGGCGTATCGGTTGATGCGCCCAGACAGGGCGGAATAGCTCAGGGTCTCGCGATCGGAGATCAGCGCCGGCCGTTCGGGCTGCTTCGCGGCCCAGTCGTCCACCACGTCGGCGAACAGCCGCGCCGGCTCTGCCTCGATGCGCGAGGTCAGCTCGATCGCCTTCAGCCAGATCTTCGCCGCCGACGGCTTCCGAGGGGCCGTGCTGAGTTCCACAGATCGATCCGACTGTCCGGAGTTCATGAACGCCCTCACCCCAATTCGGCGTGCTTATAGGCCGGGTGGCCTGACCGGCCGTTAATCGGAAGGGTTAACCGGCCGAGAGTGCGTCGCTGTTGATGCGAATGCGATCCTTTACGAAGTTCTCGGAAATGCCGGTTAGCGTACCGCTCCCAGAACATGCCAACGCGAAGGCCGGCATGCCCAAGGACACGATGACACGACGCGCCTTGCTGCGCTGCGCCGCCTGGAGCAGCGTTGCAGCCATGACTTCGACCACGGCGTTCGCCGGAGTTGATGCGCCCTATCCGGCTCAGCCCGTCACCTGGGTCATTCCGTTTGCCCCGGGCGGAGCCACCGGCCGGCTGTCGCTCTTGATCTGCGACCGGCTGACCCGCCGACTGGGCCAGCCCTTCGTGCTCGATCACCGGCCGGGTGCGGGCGGCGCGACCGCCACCAAGAGCGTCGCGAGCGCCGCGCCGGACGGCTACACGATCCTTGCGACCTCGACCGCCAACGTCATTACGGCCTCGACCGACGGCCCGCCCGGCGCCGACGGCGATCTCATCCCCGTCGCCGGCATGGCGCGCATGCCGCTGCTGCTGCTGGTCAGCCGGCAGCTGCCGGTCGAGACGCTGCCGGAATTCCTGGCCTATGCGAAGGCCAACCCGGGCAAGCTCAGCGTCGGCTCCGCCGGTCCTGGCACCGTCCAGCTGCTGTCGGCCGAGCTGTTCCGGACCCTCGGCGGCATCACCTGGTCCGTCGTGCACTATCGTGGCTCGGGGCCTGCCCTGACCGACCTCGCCTCCGGCCATATCCACGCGATGTTCGACAACGCCGCTTCCGCCGTCGACCTCCTGCGCAGCGGCAAGGTCCGGGCGCTGGCCGTCACGACGCGCGAGCACGCCGCCGCCTTCCCCGATCTGCCGCCGGTCGCCGACGTGCTGCCGGCGTTCGAAACCTCCGGCTTCTATGGCGTCGCGGTGCCGCACGGCACGCCGAAAGCCATCGTCGAGCTGCTCAACCGCGAGATCAACGCCGCGCTGGCCGATCCCGACATCAGCAGGCAGTTCGCCGAGGTCGGCGCCACGCCGCTCACCGGCGACGTCGGCGTCTATGCCGCGACCTACCGCGCCGAGATCATGCACTGGCGCAAGCTGGTCCCGCAGTTGAGCGCGAAGAACTGACCTCCGCGCCCGGCGACCCGCCTGCCTCAGGCCCCCGCGACGCCCTGCAGCACCAGCCGGTTGAGACGGGCCGCGAAGGCGGCCGGATCCTCCGGCAGTTCGCCGTCGAGGATCTGCGCCTGTTCGAGCAGCAGGAACGACAGATCGTCGACCTTGGCCTTGTCGGCGGCGGCCTTGGCGACCGCCACGACCAGCGGATGGCGCAGATTGATCTCGAGGATCGGCTTGGTGCGCGCCCCGCGCGCCTGCTGCGACAGGATGCGCTCCAGCTCGCGATCCGGACCATGGCTGCCGGCCACCAGACACGACGCGCTGGTGGTAAGCCGGGTCGAGACCTTCACGTCGGTGACGTGGTCGCCGAGGCTCGCCTTGATCAACGCGATCGTGTTGGCTTCGTCGGCCGCCGGCTGCGCCTCGTCCGCTTGCGTCGGCTCGGTTACCGGGATCGGGTCGAAATTGATGTCGCCCTGGCTCAGCGACTTCAGCGGCTTGCCGTCGAACTCCAGCCGTGCCGAGGTCCAGAACGCATCGACCGGATCGGTGAGCAGCAGCACCTCGACGCCGCGCGCCTTGGCGGCCTCGAGCCGCGGATTGGACTTCAGCCGCTCGATGCTGTCACCAACCAGGAAATAGATCTCGGTCTGGTTCTCCTTGAGACCCTCGACATATTGCTTCAGCGAGCGCCGCTCGCCCGATGTCGTGGTGAAGCGCGACAGCGCCAGCAGCTTGTCGCGGCGCTCGAAATCCTCGTACACGCCTTCCTTGATCACGGCGCCGAACGAATCCCAGATCTTGTCGAAGTTTTCGGCATCCTTGTCGGCGAGCTGCTCCAGCTCGCCGATCACGCGCGTGGTCACGGCCTTGCGGATCTGCGCCAGCTGCGGATTGTTCTGCAGCATCTCGCGCGACAAATTGAGCGGCAGGTCCTCGCTGTCGATCACTCCGCGGATGAAGCGCAGATAGGCCGGCATCAGGTCGGCGTCATCGGTGATGAAGACGCGGCGGACATAGAGCTTGACCTTGCCCTTGCGCGCCGGCTCGAACAGGTCGAACGGCTTGGTCGACGGCGCGAACAGCAGCACCGCGTAGGAATAGCGGCCCTCGGCGCGGTAGTGCAGCGTCATCGCCGGCTCGTCGAACGCGTGCGCAATCGACTTGTAGGCCTTGCTGTAGTCCTCGGACGTCAGCTCGGACTTCGAGCGCTGCCACAGCGCGCTGGCGGAGTTGATCTGGCGCGGCTCGCCCTCCTCCGGCACCAGCATGATCGGAAACTGGATGTTGTCGGAATAGGCGGTGACGATGCGCTCGATCTCATAGGTTTCGAGATATTTCTTGGCGTCGTCCTTGAGGTGCAGCACGATCTCGGTGCCGCGCGTCACCCGCTTGGCATCCTCCTCGGACGCGGGCGCGACCTCGAAGCCCGCGCCGCCCGACGAGGTCCACGTCCAGACCTCGCTGCCGCCGGCACGGCGGCTGATCACGACGATGCGGTCGGCGACCATGAAGGCCGAGTAGAAGCCGACGCCGAACTGGCCGATCAGGCCGGTGCCGTCCTTGGCCTCGGCCAGCTTCTGCACGAACGCCTTGGTGCCGGAGCGGGCGATGGTGCCGAGATGGTCGATCAGTTCCTGGCGCTCCATGCCGATGCCGCTGTCGGCGATGGTCAGCGTATCAGCGGCCTTGTTCGGGATGATGCGGATCTGCGGCGCCTCGCCCTCGCCGATCAAATCGGGTCTGGCGATCGCCTCGTAACGCAGCTTGTCACAGGCGTCCGAGGCGTTCGAAATCAGCTCGCGCAGGAAAATGTCGGTCTCGGAGTAGACCGAATGCACCATCAGATGGAGCAGCTCGGAGACTTCGGCCTGGAAGGAATGGCTAACGGTGGCGGTGTCGGTCATCGTCGTACGTTGGCCCATGCTATCAGGGGTGGAGAGAGACCGTCGATATAGCGCGGCGGCGGCACCGATCAAGCCTTTCGGCCGGGGGGATCATCGAGCGATCGTTCGGCGGCCGCGAGCAGCTTGTCGATGACCGTGTCGAGGGTCGCGATCTCGGCGGCCGAAAGCACGCTCAGCAGCTCCGCCTCGCGCGCCAGCGCATGGGGCACGATTCTGCGGTACAGCGCCCGCCCGGCGGCCGTCAGCGCTACGATCCGCTCCCGTCCATCCTCGGGATCGCGGCTGCGGCTGACGATGCCGCGCGCCTCCAGGCTCTGCATGGCGCGGCTGACGTTCATCTTGTCGAGCGTCGTCAGCCGGCCGATCTGCTTGGTCGGCAATTGCGGCTGCTCGCCGAGCGCCGCCAAGATGCGCCATTCCTGGCGCGACAGCGCGAACCTGTCGCCGTAGACCTCCGCCACCGCCAGCGACACCTGCTCGGCGAGCCGGGCCAGCCGGTAGGGAAAATAGCGCTGCAGTCGGAGCTCGCGCTCCGTGGCCGCCTCGCCCTGCTTGCGGTCCCGCATGTCGGTGGCCGGCTTCGTCATTGCGTCTCTGTCCTCGTCCTTCCAGCCCCTGGCGACCTCGATCCGATCCCAATCGGGTTGATCTGGATCAAGGCGACCAGATCGTATCATCCGTTACCATCTTGCCAACCACGAACATGGGAGGAGAAGACATGCAGATCGAGAAGATCCATCACGTCGCCTATCGCTGCGTCGACGCCAAGGCCACGGTCGAGTTCTACAAGAAGGTCCTCAACATGGACCTGCTCGGCGCCATCGCCGAGGACAAGGTCCCCTCGACCAAGGCGCCCGATCCGTACATGCACATCTTCCTGGATGCGGGAAACGGCAACATCCTCGCCTTCTTCGAGCTGCCGAACTCGCCGCCGATGGGCCGCGATCCGAACACCCCGGAATGGACCCAGCACATCGCCTTCCAGGTCAAGGACATGGAGGAGCTGGAAGAAGCCAAGGCGCGCGCCGAGGCCGCCGGCCTCGACGTCGTCGGGATCACCGACCACACCATCTTCAAGTCGATCTATTTCCATGATCCGAGCGGCCATCGGCTGGAGATCGCGGCCTGGACCGCGACGCCCGAGCAGATCGCGCGCATGAAGTCGGTCGCCCACGCCATGGTCGACGAGTGGGCCACCACCAAGAAGCCGCCGCGGCACACCGCCTGGATGCACGAGAAGGAATTCGCCGGCAGCGACTGAGCGATTGCTCGTCCCGACAGTCCCGACCGCAACGCGCCAGGCGAGGCAGCCATGAGCAACTATGTCTATCCGCGATTTCCCTATGTCTGCTCGGTGGAGCAGCGCAGCGGCGAGACCCGCCGCCATCCGATCGTCGTGATCGGCGCCGGGCCGATCGGCCTGACGGCGGCGCTCGATCTCGCCGCCCGCGGCCAGCCCGTGGTCGTGCTCGACGACAACGACACCGTCAGCATCGGCTCTCGCGCCGTGTGCTACGCCAAGCGCCCGCTCGAGATCTGGGATCGGCTCGGCTGCGCCGCGCCGATGGTGGAAAAGGGCGTGAGCTGGAACATCGGCAAGGTGTTCTTCCGCGACCAGCTCTCTTATCAATTCGATTTGCTGCCCGAGCCCGACCATCGCTGGCCGGCAATGATCAACCTGCAACAATACTATCTCGAGGAGATTCTGGTCGATGCCTGCAACAGGACTCCGCTGATCGATCTGCGCTGGAAGCATCGGCTCGTCAGCCTCAAGCAGACCGACGACTTCGCGCAGCTCGCGGTGGAGACGCCGGACGGCATCTTCACCATGGAGGCGCAGTGGGTGATCGCCTGCGACGGCGCCAATTCCGATACGCGGCGCATGGTCGGCGCCGAGTTCACGGGTCAGTTCTTTCAGGACCGCTTCCTGATCGCCGACGTCAGGATGAAGGCGGAGTATCCGACCGAGCGCTGGTTCTGGTTCGATCCGCCGTTTCATCCGGGACAGTCGGTGCTGCTGCATCGCCAGTCCGACAACATCTGGCGCATCGACTTCCAGCTCGGCTGGGACGCCAATCCGGACGAGGAGAAGAAGCCCGAGCGCGTGATCCCACGCATCCGGGCCATGCTCGGCGAGAGCACCGAATTTGAGCTCGAATGGGTGTCGATCTATCAGTTCGCCTGCCGCCGGATCGACAATTTCCGTCACGGCCGCGTCCTCTTCGCGGGCGACGCGGCGCACCAGGTGTCGCCGTTCGGCGCCCGCGGCGCCAACACCGGCGTGCAGGACATCGACAACCTCGCCTGGAAGCTGGCAATGGTGCTGCGCGGCGAGGCGCCGGAGAGCCTGATCGACAGCTATCACGAGGAGCGCGCCTTTGCCGCCGACGACAACATCCTGAACTCGACGCGCGCGACCGACTTCATCACGCCGAAGACGCAAGCCAGTCGTCTTTACCGCGACGCCGTGCTCGACCTCGCACAGAACCACAGCTTTGCGCGGCCGCTGGTCAACAGCGGCCGGCTGTCGACGCCGACGCCCTATGTCGCGTCGTCGTTGAATACGCCTGACGGCGGCAACGTCCCCGGCGCGATGACGCCTGGCACCAATGCCGCCGATGCACCGGTGACGATCGCGGGCGAGCCCGGCTGGTTGCTGAACTGTCTCGGCTCCAGCTTCACCGTGGTCACGTTCGACCCCGCCGTGACGGCCGAGCAGCTCACCATCGACGGCATCACGGCGCAGGTGATCGTCGTCGGTCGCGACATCGCCGATGCCACGGGCCTGCTCGCGGCACGATACGGCGCCTCGCCCGGCACGACCTATCTGTTCCGTCCCGATCAATATGTCACCGCCCGCTGGCCGCAGTTCGACGGGGACGCGATCACGGACGCGGTCCGGCGCGCCTGCGGCAGGCGCGGCGCGGTCCAGCAGGAGCTTGCAGCATGAGCCTGACCCTCACCCCGAACATCAGCGATCCCGACGACTTCTATGCCGAGCTGATCGGCGGCCAGCGCGACCTCGGCGAGGACGAGGCGCTGCGCATGAACGCCAGGCTGGTGCTGCTGCTCGCCAACCATATCGGTGACCGGGCGATCCTGAGCGAGGCGATCCGGCTGGCAAGGTCGCCCGCCGGCTGACGCAGGCCGCAACACGTCACATCGGCAGCCGGCTTTGATCCGGATCAAAGCCGTTTCTCCGCATTTTGCGGCAGACAGAGAGACCAGCCGGCGAGTCGTGCGCCGGCGCAGAGTCCGCTCGCTTGCGCACATTGCGGCTCCCGATCCGATCCCGGTCGGTTTCATTGTGACAACATCATAATGTCACGCCACCTTCACCGAGGCCCTCTACGTCTTCGCCTCGTTCCACAACGGCACGGGGATTCGCATGTCGCGCTACTACAAGACGCTGCAGACGCAGCGCTTCGACGACTATCGCTACTATCATCAGAGCCGGATCAATCAGACGCTGCACCTGGTCAGCGCCGTGATCTTCCTCGTGTGCTATGCGCTCCTGTTCAAGGATCCGGCGATGGCCGGCCTGGTCGGCTGGCTCGCGATGCTGACGCGGCAGACCGGGCACTTCTTCTTCGAACCGAACGGCTATGACCACGTCAACGGCGTCAGCAACGACTACAAGGAAGCGGTCAAGGTCGGCTACAATCAGACCCGCAAGATCGTGCTGCTGACGGTGTGGGGCCTGGTGCCGGTGGCGCTGTTCGCGTTTCCGACGCTGTTCGGCCTGTTCCCCGAGCCGACCGGCCGGATGGACTTCGTCCGCCACGTCGGCCTGCTCTGGCTCGCGGTCGGCATCGGCGGCGGCCTGTTTCGCGTCATCCAGCTGTTTGCAATGCAGGATGTCTCGACGGGCCTGATCTGGGCCTTCAAGGTGCTGACCGACCCGTTCCACAACATCGCGCTGTATTGGAAGTCGCCGCTGGCGCTGCTGCGCGGCGAGCTGATCGATCCAACCATCAAGGACGCCTCGCATTGGGGCGCCGCCGAGGACGAGGCCGAAGAAGCTGCGCATCTCACCTGATCGCGAGTTCCCGCCGCCGGCCGGTCCCGCGGCGGGAGTCCTTGAGCAGACGGGCTGCAACAACATGGAACAACTCTCCTGCTGCGCCGTTGCGGCCTCAGTGCTGGCGGCCTTCAGGAGCTCCCCATGTGTGACTACAGCCTCCATACTGTTGCTTCCCGCGATGCCAAAACTGCCGACGTGCTGGTCTCCTGTCGATTTCCCGGCACGGAGACCCGCGGCTTCTGCACCAAGGACGACCCGTTGACCGCCGTCTGCCTGCGGCCGGGCACGGAGCTCGCCTTCGAAGACGATGTCCGCATCAAGGGCTTCTTCTTCCGGCGCAAGGTCGGCGCCCATCTCGCCCGCTTCCGGCAGGTCGACACCAACAAGCCGACCGAACATCACGATGCGCTCGAATTCTCCAATGGCCGAATCGTCAAGGTCACCGACCTCGCCACCGGCCAGCGCGCCCGCGTGCTGCAGATGCCGGCCGATCCGGCTGCCCGGCGCACGACCGTACCGCTCACGATCGAGCTGCGGGCGACGCAGCTCTGAAAACGTCGACATGGCCGGCGTCAGCGCCGCGGCGGCGCTGGCGTCGGGCATGGCCAGCTGAAGACAATGCGCGTCGTCGGAGGCTGCGGGCCCGCCCCCTGATGACATCCTGAACATGTGATCTTGCATGCGTGTTCGCGATCCCGCGGCACGATCGGTGCCCGAGTGATGCGGCAGTCGTCCCTCTCGACAACGAGAGGGCGCGGGGAAGGCCGGGTGCTGACCGCGGCCCATGGCCCGCCTGCAACAAGAAAGCAGGCGGCAGTCACCACAGGTCGGGCCTGACAACCGGCCTCCCCCGCGCGATCGGTTTTAACGGTGTCCTTCGTGCTCTCCCTGGGGATCGGCGTTCTTGCCCCCATCGCCCGCCCCGAGCCGTCACAGCATCGAAAGCGAACTTGACCTCAGCGTCGAGAGGCCAGGACCACACGACTTCGCCGTCCGCGCCGGACTGCGCTCGTCTGGCGCAGCCGTCACGTCCATCGCAGCCCACCTCCACGTTCGTGACGACGCGTACGTCCCTCTGCACGAGGCGGGATGGGGAGAGAAAAACATGATTTCGGAAAAATAGCAAGAGCAATTTCGCAAAATCCGCAGATCACGGGGCGGCGGCGGTGCGCTCCCCTCCCCCTTGCGGGGAGGGGTTGGGGGTGGGGGTCCGCGGGCGCGGAGTTTCGTTCGGGCTGGTCAGCCCAACAGCGGCCAATCGATCCGAGCTATCGAGACACCGCCCGTGGGGACCCCCACCCCCGACCCCTCCCCGCAAGGGGGAGGGGAAAGGAGAGAGCGGTGGTGTCGATGGAAAATGCTGACACGCTTCAATGCAGAACGCCGATGAATGCCTGCTTCAATCAATCAGGCAGGTTGGTAAACCTCGGCCGCCAGACGCCGAGGATGACGTTGACGGTGGCGACGCCGAGCATGACCCAGATGGCGCCCTGCTCGGTGCCGAAGTTGGGCGCAAGCGTCGCCGGATCGATCTGGCCGGCGACGGCGCGCGCGGCCTCCTCGGCGGCCTCCTGCATCGGTCCCTGCACGGCGGCAAAGCCCCATTCGAAGACGAGGATGCCGGAAGCGAGCTTGGCGAGCGCCCAGCCGGCACTGTGCAGTGCGCGGTTGACGGCGATGGCAAGCAGGCCGGCGACCAGGGTCAGGCCGAGCGAGGGGAAGAACACGTAGCGCACGATGGCGCCCATCGCCGCGCGCATCTCGGCATAGTGCGCAAGCGACACCGACGGCTGCGGGATGAGGCCGAGCAGCACGACGAGGCAGGCCATCGCGCCCATCATGCCGATCGCGCCCATCGTGTGCAGAAACTTCATCAACCGTCGCATGGCATTCCCCCGGCGTCGTGAAGATGAGATCTGGTCCGGCAGGGATTGCGGCCCCAGCCAAGTCAGGCCGCGCTGCATGCGCAGGCTGCCGTCACCATTCATCCCTACGATCAGGATCGGCGACCGGATCATGCATCGGGACGGGAGCCTGTCTACCAGTGCCGCGTACCCGGCCCGCCCTTGAACGGTCCGACGACACGAGAGGTGATCCAGCCGCCGTAGAAATCGCCCTGTTGCGCGGCAACGCGCTCGTCGCCGACGAAGCAGGCCTCGACCCGCGAGGCATAGAACGCCAGATGGCCCGCGATCGGTGCGAATGGCGCCGTCGGCTGCTCGTAGCTCCAGGCGGCCTGCTCGGACACGCGGCCGCCGACCTCCAGCGTCCAGTAGCCGGCGACGCCCTTGAACTCGCAGAACGACCGGCCGGGCGCGCACCGCAGCCACTGCATCGCGACATGCTGCGGCGGGATGTAGTAGACCGGAGGATGGCTGGTCTCGAGCACGCGATGGCCATCCTGCGTGTCGGCGATGGTGACGCCGGCAAATGCGACGCGCAGCCGCGCCGTGCAGCGCTCCAGCCGCGGCGGCCGCGGATAGTCCCACACCGATTCCTGGCCCGGCCCCGGCACGATGCGTCGCATGTCGCTTCTCCGTTGTGGCGCCACCGAGCGCGCCTAGCGCCCGGCCAGCGCAAGGCAACGGCCGAACGGAGACAAGGGATCACTGGAGACGGATGGGGAGCGGCGGCCGTCGTTCCGGCTTCACGAAGGTGAGGCCGCCGGCGGAGCGGGCTGAGGCTCCTGCACAGCGGTGGTGCCGGTGCCCTGCCCGATGCGGAACAGTTGGATGTAGCTGCCGAGATAGAGCGGCGTGAGTCCGGCGACCGGCTGCTCAGGGACTGGCGGGTCGAGCAACAGGACAGCATCGAAGTTCGACCGCCAGCCGGCCAGATAGCGCGCGAGCGGCAACACGTCGGCGGGCGGCGTGTCAGGTTGCAGCCAGCGCCACGCGGCGGGCTCGGCCAGCGGCTGCGCAAGACGAGCGAAAGAGGGACGGACCGTGATCGGCTGCTGGTTCGGATGGGCGAACATCAGCGGCCAGAACGCCCGCCGCTCGATCACGAGCAGCGCCGCCATATGGGAATCGACGTAGCGGAATCCGGGCAGTATCCGCTCGCGCCGGCTGGAGACGGGCTGCTCGTGGCCATGCGCGGCGATGACGCGCGCGCCGGGCTGCACATGCGCGATCGCCGCGCGCAGTTCGGCGAGGTCCACCCTGTGATCGATCCATGCCGATGCGATATCCGCGGTCCGAATCAACATCAGCCCCGAGAGGACGATGCCGACGAGCACCGCCTTCCTGCCGGACACGACCGGCTGCAAGCCGGCGAACAGCAGCAGGCCGCACATCGCGGCAAAGCGCATGTCGATCAACGTTCCTCCCAGCGCCGTCCACGGCGCGGCGACGAAGGCGACGAACAGCGCCGCCAGCGCCAGCGGAACGCCCGGCGCGACGACGAGCTGGCGCCGGACGAGGACCAACACAGACATCACCACGACCGTCGTGATGATCGTCAGCTCGGCGCTGGTGGTCAGGAACGGCGTCATGATGCGCCACAGCTTCGGCGGTCCGTCCCAGTCGCCGAGTTGCAATCCACCCTCGCCCAGCGGACAGAGCCCATAGAGCAGCACGGCCGGGCTGAGCGTGACTCCGAGCGCACAGGCAGCGACAGCGAACTCCCGCGCCAGGACCGGCGACCGGCGCAGCCGCCACAGCCGGTCGGCCTCTCCGGCGCCGATCAGGACCGCGAAGAACAGCAGGCCGAAGATGTGGCAGAGGAAGGCGGCCGCCGCGGCGATGGCGCCCCAGGCGATCGCGGGCAGCCAGCCGCCCCGACGGCGCAGCGCCACCCAGCCGGCGGCGCCGCCGAGGGCCAGGCCGAGCGAGAGCTGGAAATTCATGAAGCCGAGCAGGAAGACGCCGTCATAGGCGACGATGCCGGCCGCCAGCGGCCACAACGACAGCCGGCCGAACACCGCGCGGTGATAGGTGATGACGCCGACGAGCGGCGCGAACAGGCTGAGCGCGAGCAGGATGCGGCCGCCGACATGAACGTCGGTGACGCGCAGCAGCGCGACGCCGATCACGTCCATGCCGAGATTGGGCAGGATGCGCCAATTCGGCGCGTATATCTGCGACAGCACGGGATCGTCGGGATGCGCCAGCACGAACAGCCGCGCGAGGTGGTTGGGATAGTCGAGCACCGGCGGGACATCGACCAGCAGGAACGGCACCGCGAGCACGATGGCGAGCACCAGCGCCAACAGAATCCAGCGCCAGGACAGGTCGCCGGCGCTGGAGGCGGACACCGGATGATGGGGAGCTGATCGGAGGTCTGAATGCACGAGGAGCCCGGCCGGCACGATGGCGCCGGTCGCCGACGAGCACGATGGCAAATGCATTGAGGTACCCCATTCCGCCCGGGATACTTCGATACCATCCGACCAAAGACTGCAAGATGCCCTGAAACAACCTTCTGGTTGTGCCTAATGCCCCGTTACTTTACGGGGATTCCGCAAAGCTGGCGGCTCAAGCGATCGCCTGAAGATAACGCCGCACCGAGCGATCGAACGCCGCCTTCGCATCGTCGGCGATATTCTTCTGCCACCAGGCGCCGTAGATGCGATCGAAGGCCAGCGGCGCGACCGCATCGGCGATGCGGCGCACGGCGGCCGCGCCGAGCGGGATGTAGTTCGGATAGGAGTACATGAAGCTGACGTGGCGGCGATCCATCGCCACCATCGCGATGTCACCGGTCAACAGCGCGCCCTTGCCACCGGCACCTTTGCGCCAATGCAGGATGGTGGCGCCGGCAAAATGCCCGCCGGTCCGCAGCAGCACGACGTCATCCGAGATGGCGAGGCGATCGCCCGTCCATGGCACGATCGCCGGATGCGGCCGGGTGACGAAGGCGCGGTCGTCGCCATGGAGATAGACCGGCGCGTTGCCGAACGCGGCGCTCCAATCGGCGACCGCGCCATAGTAGTGCGGATGCGACACCGCGATGGCCTTCAGGCCGCCCAATGAGCGGACGCGGGAGATGGCCGCATCGGTCGCCAAGGGAATGCAGTCCCACATCACGCAGCCGTCCGGCTCGGGAACGAGCAGCGCGCGCTGGCCGATCGCAAAGCTCGGGTCCAGAGCGAGGCCGGTCAGGCCGTCATCCTCGCGCCAGATGACCTGATGCCGGCCAGCAAGGTCGTCGCGGCTGAGGAAGCTCTGTCCCTTCCAATTCACATATTGCCGCTCGTCCTCGCAGACGACGCAATGGCCGGGCGGCGCTACCGTATCGGGAAACTGCGCGCCGCATTGAAAGCAGGTCCAGAGAGGCATGGAGCACCAGTCGTCGAGATGGGATTGCGAAGGATAGCACGCGGACCATCCCGGAACACCGTCGCGCGCGGCTTCGTGATTGCCTAGTGTCGCCGGACGCCCGACAGGAGTTCTCGACATGCCGACCACGCTGCGCCGCGCCTACGTTCACCGCCTGCCGATGCGGAGCCCGGACGATGTCGGCGCGCTCGAGGCCGGAATCGCGCAAGGCGCCATCGATCCCGCCGGCATCGTCGCCATTCTCGGCAAGACCGAAGGCAATGGCTGCGTCAACGACTTCACCCGCGCCTTCGCCGTGCGCTCGCTGGAGACGCTGCTCGGCCGCTATCTCGCAGCCGACGCCGTGCGGCAGATCGCGATGGTGATGTCGGGCGGCACCGAGGGCGCGCTGTCGCCGCACATGATTGTGTTCGAGGCACGCGACGGGGGTGACGCCGCGGCGCCGCGCGCTTTCCCGGCATCGCTGGCGCTGGGGCGCGCGCGCACGCCGGCGCTGCCGGGCGAGCATCTCGGCCGCATGCCGCAGGTCGAGCTCGTGGCCGCCGGCGTGCGCGCGGCCATGACCGACGCCGGCATCAGCGATCCCGCCGACGTCCATTATGTGCAGGTGAAATGCCCGCTGCTGACGATGGAGCGCATCGAGGCGGTCGAGGCCCGGGGACAGCGCACCGCCGTGCGCGATACGCTGAAATCGATGGGCTTCTCGCGCGGCGCCTCGGCGCTGGGTGTCGCGATCGCGCTCGGCGAGCTCGCCGCCGCCGATGTCTCCGACGCGACGATCTGCGCCGACGTCTCGCGCTACAGCGCGCGCGCGGCCACCTCGGGCGGCGTCGAGCTGCTCGACCACGAGATCATGGTGGCCGGCATGTCGGCCACCTGGAGCGGGCCGCTCGCGATCGATCATGCCGTCATGGGCGATGCCATCGACATCGAGCCGGCCCGGCAGGCGCTCGCCCGGCTCGGCCTGAACGTGCCGGGCCAGGTGGCGGCGGCCGATCGCAGCCGCATCGCCGCGGTGCTCGCCAAGGCGGAGGCGGCGCAGAGCGGCCGGCTGCGCGGCCAGCGGCATACCATGCTGGATGACAGCGACGTCTCCTCCACCCGCCATGCCCGCGCCTTCGTCGGCGGCGCGCTGGCCGGGCTGTTCGGCTTCACCGACCTGTTCGTCTCGGGCGGCGCCGAGCATCAGGGTCCCGACGGCGGCGGGCCGGTCGCGATCATCGCCGAGCGCCGCTGATCTCACGGTCGAGACCGCTGCAGATGCCGGCCCCTGGCATGAAGGTCTACGCTCGGAACCTCACCAACCGCTCCATTCCGACACCTGCCACCGCGGCAACGTCCCGTTCACCCAGATCGCTCCGGGCGCCCGCGTTCTACCTGATCACCACGGCGAAGTTCCGAGCCGCACACGCGTCCCGATCGGGCAACAGATTCGCCAGATTCCCGCCGCATCTCGCGACGCGGCGGGGAGCAGCTCGAACCGAAGATCGACCGAAGTGATCGTCAAGCGAACGATCCACCTCGCGAGACGACGTGAAGGACCACCAATTCTCTCATCAGCAATTGAATGACGGAGATCGGTTCAACCAGGAGATTTCAACTGTTGCTACGGGGCGACAGTCTGCAAACAACTCTCATTCTCAGAAATGGATGGAAACTTTTCGCATTCCGGCCACCGGCGGAACCAGCTTTGGGCCGCTTTCCCCCGCTTCTTGACTTGCATTCGCAACAAGCGCGCGCCGGTTGCGGGCGTTCAAGCGAACCCAAGTCAAAGTTTTGCGTAACGAATGGGGTGGTCGAGTATGGGTAAGGCAGTCTTTCCAAGGAGCTTGCGAGGGGCAAGCGGACACGAGTGGGATCCATCTCCCGAGATTTCCGGTGTGAAAGTCTCGGCAGTCGCGAGCCTGATCGCGGTTGCCTCGTTCTCCGGTGCCGAAGCCCAACAGGCGCCGCTGCCGTCCGTCACCGTCGAAGCCCCGGTGGCGCGCCCCAAGCCGGCCGCCTCGCGCCCGACCGCGGACCAGGTCCGCGCCCGCGACGCGATGCGCCGCGCCGCCCGCCAGCAACAACAACAACAGGCCGCGGCGCCGAAGAGCAATCTGCCGCCCGACCGCAACCCCTATTCCAGCCCCGCCTCCGACTACAAGGGCGAGCGGCTGCAGGCCTCCGGCAAGTTTCCGGAGAAGCTGCTCAACACGCCGAAGACCGTCACCGTCCTGAGCAAGGAGATCCTGGCGGACAAGAACTCCACCAGCCTCAAATCCGCGGTGCTCTCCACCGCCGGCGTGACGCTCGGCACCGGCGAAGGCGGCAACGCGTTCGGCGACCGCTTCTTCATCCGCGGCTTCGACGCCCGCAACGACGTCTTCATCGACGGCGTGCGTGACGCCGGCGTCTCCGTGCGTGAGAACTTCTTCACCGAGCAGGTCGAGATCCTGCGCGGCCCGGCGTCGTCCTTCGCCGGCCGCGGCACCACCGGCGGCGCGATCAACATCGTGACCAAGCAGGCCACGACCGAGAACAGCTTCTACAACATGGACACCACGCTCGGCACCGACAGGACCAAGCGCGTGGTGATCGACGTCAACCAGAAGATCACGCCGACCTTCGCTGCCCGCGTCGGCGGCCTGTTCCAGGATGCCGGCGTGGCCGGCCGCGACTACGTCACCGACAACCGCAACGGCGGCTTCGTCGCCACCAAGTGGACGCCGCTGGACACCGTGACCCTGTCCGCCAACTACATCCACAACGAGGTGACCGGCCGTCCGGACTTCGGCGTGCCCTACTATCGGCCGAGCACGCTCACCGCCGGCGCGCCATTCCCCGAGGTCGGCTCGCCGCGCAACGCCTGGTATGGCTTCGTCAACCGCGACTTCTCGCGTGTCGGACAGGACATCGGTACGTTCAATGCCGAGGTGAAGGTCACTCCAGACCTGACTATCTCCGACAAGATCCGGGTGTCGCGCTCGACCCTGAACTACATCGGCACGCTGCCGGAAGGCCCGACGCTCACCAACCCGCTGTCGAATTCGACGATCCGGGCCAATCCGCAGAGCCGCTTCCAGCAGACCGACGTGCTCGCCAACCAGCTCGAGGCGACCTACAAGTTCGATACCGGCAACTTCAGGCACACCGTGCTCGCGGGGCTCGAAGTCTCGCAGGAAAAGGCGCGCATCAACAGCTACACCGGGTTGACATCCGAGCAGCAGGGCCTGGCGTTCGCGGGCAGCGGCTCGCTCTCGGGCGTGAGCGTGTTCAACCCGCAGTTCACCAACCTACCGTTCGGCATTCCGTCGCTGGGACAATTCCCGACGAACGTGAAGATCGACTCGGCGAGCGTCTACGCGCTCGACAGCGTCAACTACCGCGATCTCGTCATCCTCAACGGCGGCGTGCGCTACGACAAATACGACGTCCGGGTCGACGGCTTCGGCACCGTCAACGGCGTCGCCAACACGCCGGGTTCGACGGCGGCCTCCAGCGGCATGCCGAACTTCAACGTCGGCATGACCTTGAAGCCGGTGCCCTACGCCAGCTTCTATGCGGCCTACGCCACCTCGTCGAATCCGGTCGGCGCGGAGTTCGACGGCCTCAGCCCGCAATATGGCGGCCTGTCGGCGGTCACCAATGGCGGCGCCAACCAGATCTTCGGGCCCGAGAAGAACACCTCGATCGAGATCGGCACCAAGTGGGAGCTGCTCGACGGTCGCCTGCTGGTCACCGGAGCGCTGTTCCAGACCGAGAAGGAGAATGCCCGCGAGTCGCGCAACATCACCAGCGCCGCGCAGGCCACCGCGGACTGCCCGTATCCGGCAGGCACCATCGGCTCCGTGCCGTGTCTCTCGGCCGGTGCCGCCTACCGCATCCGCGGCATCGACCTGCAGGCGGGCGGCAAGCTGACCGACAAATGGAGCATCTTCGGCGGCATCGTGCTGATGCAGTCGGAGGTGACGAAGTC
This sequence comes from Bradyrhizobium sp. SZCCHNRI3052, assembly GCF_032484895.1. Classification (NCBI taxonomy): domain Bacteria; kingdom Pseudomonadati; phylum Pseudomonadota; class Alphaproteobacteria; order Hyphomicrobiales; family Nitrobacteraceae; genus Bradyrhizobium; species Bradyrhizobium sp. SZCCHNRI3052. Next base: position 101,269 of record NZ_JAUETW010000011.1, read on the forward strand.
GAACATCCCGCCAGCCAACACCGCGCTGTTCACCAGCAATGTCGGCCTGCAACTCGCCAACACCGCACACCAGTCGTTCAGCCTGCTGACGAAGTACCAGATCAACGACACCTGGGAGATCGGCGGCCAGGCGGTGTACCGCTCGAAGATCTTCGGCGGCACCTGGCTGGCGGCCAACCAGGGCACGGAGCTGCCGAGCTACTGGCGCTTCGATGCGTTCGCGGAAGCCAAGCTCGACAAGAACTGGACGGCGAAGCTGTTTGTTGCCAACATCTTCGACAAGCTCTACTACGACGCTCTCTATCAGAGTGCCACCCCGTTCGTGCTCGTCGGTCCGGGACGAAGCGCGTCGATCGTCGTGTCCGGGCGGTTCTGATCGCACACCCAAACCTGGGCATACATCAAGTGATGAGTTCATGCTGATCTGTGTCCCCGGAGTTTTGAGCAAAGACGATGTGGCGGACTTCCGCCACATCATGGACGACAGCGACTGGGAGGACGGTCGCTCGACGGCCGGCGCCCAGTCGGCCATGGTCAAGCGCAACGAGCAGTTGCCGCCCGACAGCGAGGTGGCGCGCAAGCTCGGCCACCGCATCATTTCGGCGATGACCGCCAATCCGCGCTTTCTCGCCGCAGCCATCCCGCAGCAGATCTTCCCGCCGCTGTTCAACCGCTACAGCGCGGAGTCGGGCCACCATTTCGGCATCCACGTCGACAACGCGGTCCGCGGCGACAAGCTCACCGGCCTGCGCATTCGCACCGACCTTTCGGTCACGCTGTTTCTGTCCGAGCCGGAGGATTACGACGGCGGCGAGCTGGTGATCGAGGATCTGTACGGCTCGCACGAGGTCAAGCTGCCGGCCGGCGACCTCGTGCTGTATCCCGCCTCGAGCCTGCACATGGTCACCCCGGTGACGCGCGGCGTCCGCGTCGCCTCGTTCTTCTGGCTGCAGAGCATGATCCGCGATCCCCTCGCGCGCAGCATGATCTTCGATCTCGACACGACGATCCAGGGATTGTCGCAGCGGATGGGACGCGAAGATCCGGAGATGGTGCGGCTGACTGGCCTCTATCACAACCTGATCCGCTACTGGGCCGAGAACTAGACGACCGTTTTCAACGTTCCAGCCCTATTGATGCAGATATGTAGACCCTCACTGTCATCGTCCGCGAACGCGGACGATCTGGTACGCCGTGACATCTCGGTTCATCATCATCGCGGATTGCTGGATGCACTGCCTTCGCGGAGCATGACAGCGGTCGAGATGGCAAGCGATAGACCCGGCATCGACCGCTGTTTCCAAGGAAACGTGCGTCTCAATATCCGCCTTCGGTCGCCATGCTCACGTTGAGTTCGATCGTCTACGAGCCGGGTTGCACACATGCAGCCCGGCTCATTCGTTCGGACGATGACCGCATCGCTGCGGAGCCGTTCTCAGCCTTCGCGATGGACCACCGTCCAATCTCACAAGCGGCCGGCTGTCCTTCCTTGAGCTGTCACACGTCCTTGACTGCCGGCAGACCGCCGCTTGCGAGCAGCACGATCTTTCTACGCCGGCAAGCGTGTGCGATTCGCGAACTTCAGCCACTGCTCGCGGCTTGACCAGATCGCGCGCGGCCCGTTTTTCAAACAAACCTGATTCCACCGCCCCCTGATTCGGATCTCGACGCTTTCGAGCCGTTTCCGGCGGCATCACGTCTCGAAGAACGCGCGTGATGCCCTCGCGCCCACCGAACGGGACCATCACGCCGGCGCCGACTAATTAGAATTGATGGAAGACCGAACGGCGGCATTTGCGTGACAGGCAGCCGCGTTGGCGGAACCGTGCACGGCTCGTCGCGCCCCAGGTCAGGACTTTCAGGGAGTTATGACGCGATGGGCAGCATCGCGAGCTCTTACGCAGATCACACGATTCGATTTTTCATCTGGCATCGCACTTACCGGAGTGACTGCCGACATTGATGTTCCCGCTTTGAGTCAACGCGCCGTCTCAAAACAGCCGGGTTACGACTAGAAGCATTACAGAGAAGATAACTACCAAGGGGTACGCAGCAACATGTTCAGGATCGTTCTTCATGTAGGAGCGGTGATCGCAGCCGTTTCGGCCGGCGCCATGGCGCATGCCGAGCAGCCGGCCACGTCGCCGAGACCTGGCCAGGCTGCCACCGCCCCGCAGACCACAGCACCGAGTCCGACGACTCCGACCGGCGCGAAATCCGTTCAGGCTCCGACGACGGCGGCCGCCACGCAGGCGCCTGCAGCTGCGCTCGCCAACGCCGCCAGTGCGCCGGCTCCCGTCGCGCACGCAGCTCAAGCTCAGGGCGGGGCTCCGAAGCCGATGACCGTCGGACAGGCGCAGACAGCCCCCGCCGTTGCCCAGCCCGCGCCCACGGCGCAGGCGGCCGCGCCTTCGCCGGCTCCGGCCGCGACCACGCCGCAAGCTGGTGCAACGAACCAGGCACCGGCCGCCGCAACGAACGACACCCAACCGTCGACCGCGACCGAAGCCGTCACGGACACGGCAGCGGGCGACAAGGCGAAGGACCAGGCAGAGAAGCCGGCCCAGGGCGCGGCACAAGGCGGTGCGCAAGCGGCATCACACGTGCCGCATGATCTGTCGCCATGGTCGATGTTCCTGGCCGCCGACATTCTCGTGAAGTCGGTCATGATGGGGCTCGCGCTCGCCTCGCTTGCGACCTGGACCGTCTTCATCGCCAAGACCATCGAGTTCTCCATCCTGCGCCGGAAGCTGAGCGGCGCGCTGCGCAAGGTCGACGACGTACGCTGGCTGTCGGAAGCCAAGCTCGCGCTGGGATCACGCCAGAACGTGCTGACGGCTCTGATCGACGCCGCCATGCACGAGATCAGAATGTCGTCCGAACTGCCGTCTCACGGCGTCAACGAGCGCGCCGCGTCGAGCTTCTCCGAGATCGTACGTGCCGAGGGCCGGCGTTGCCGGACCGGCATGGGCCTGCTCGCCACGATCGGCTCGATCTCGCCCTTCGTCGGCCTGTTCGGCACGGTCTGGGGCATCATGAACAGCTTCATCGGCATCTCGAAGTCGCAGACCACGAACCTCGCCGTCGTCGCGCCCGGCATCGCCGAAGCGCTTCTCGCAACCGCCATCGGCCTCGTCGCCGCGATCCCGGCCGTGATCATCTACAATCACTTCACACGGGTGACGAAGGGCTACATGGAGCTCGTGAACCGGTCCTCCGGCGCCACCGCCCGGATGTTGTCGCGCGATCTGGATCGCGGCCAGAGCCACCACAGCAGCCATCACGGCGAGCGCTTCGAGCCGATCCACGTCCACTCTGCGCCTCCGATGGCGCTGGCGGCGGAGTAGCTCCATGGCCGTCTCTCTCTCGGAAGGCGATGGCGACGATGATCTCGGCGAGACGAGCGACATCAACGTCACGCCCTTCATCGACGTGATCCTGGTGCTGCTGATCATCTTCATGGTGGCGGCGCCGCTGTCGACGGTCGACGTGCCGGTCGATCTCCCGACATCGACGGCCACGCCGCAGAAGAAGCCGGACAAGCCGATCTATGTCAGCATCAAGCCGGATCTGACGCTGTTCGTCGGCGAGGAGCCGGTGAAACGGGCGAGCCTGGTGAGCACGCTCGAGCACATCCCCGAGGCGGCGAAGGACAAGTTCATCTTCCTGCGCGCCGACCGGGGCGTGGCGTATGGAGAGCTGATGGACGTGATGGAGCTGCTGCGGACCGGCGGCTATCCGAAGATCAAGCTCGTGACTGTCGAAGGCGTCTCACAGGCCGCCGCCCAGGCTGCACATTGAAACCAGTGAAACGACGGAACTGAAGAATGGTCGAACACAAGTATCAGGGAGCGTCGCGCCGCTTGTGGATCTCAGCCGCGATCGGCGCCCTCATGCTGCACGGTGGCGGCGCCGCGCTCGCGGTCGTCCATCTCAGCGGCAATGACGCGGACGGCGGTCTCGGCGCGGCCGGCGCCGAATTCGCGCTCGAGATCGCCTCGCCCCAGGTCGAGGACAACGATCTTCCGCCGGGTCCCGACAGCGACGCGGCCGAAGCTGCGCCGGAGCAGATGCAGCAGACCGCCGAAGTCAAGGAGTCCGACGCCGTCAAGGACAAGCCGACCGAGACAGAGGAGGAGGCCGATCGGGTCGTCACGCAGAACGATCCCAAGAAGCCGGAGAAGGAGGAGCAGCAGCAGGCAACCCAGCAGGCCGAGGCGTCGGTCGCATCTGCTGCGCAGGAAGAATCGGCCCGCAAGGCGCTGGACGAGGCCGCGCCGCCGGCCGAGACGGCCAAGGCCCCCAATCCGGGAATGGGCAAGGACAAGCAGAAGCTGACCAACGATTGGGGCCGAAAGATCAGCGCCTATTTCGAGCTGCACAAGCGCTATCCGGAAGGCAAGAAGCACAATGGCACGGTCAAGGTGGCGCTGGTGCTGAGCCGGGCCGGCAAGGTGGTGTCTGCGTCCGTCATGCAGTCGTCCGGCGACTCGATGTTCGACGATGCCGCGCTGGCGATGATCCGCCGCTCCGACCCTGTGCCTGCGCCGCCGTCCGGACTGACGGACGATCAGTTCAGCTTCAGCCTCGACGTGAACTTCAACCAGAAGAAGTAGACGGTGCGTCGTTCGACGCGTGTATCTTGAAGACTTGGCAGCGTTCGCAATGGCGCGAGCGCTGCTTTTTGCGTCTGCTGGGCCTAGGTCGCGCGGACGAAGGAACGCGAGACCTTTCCGTACCCGGCCGAAATTCCCGCGAGACGACCTTTTCCAAAGTCCCCTCTCAATTCCTACGGAGATGGGTATCCCTCGCTGTCATCGTCCGAAGGCGGACGATCCAGTACGCCGTGACGTTTCGGTTCGGCATCTGCCGCCACGGAAGTACTGGATGCCCCGCTTTCGCGAGGCACGACAGCGTTGGAGACTGCGGGGGGCTCAGCCCACCACGCATGCCGATTGGATGGAAACGTTCGTCTAGTACTGTACCCGCGCGCCGACCTGCACCACGGTCGCCGACAGATTGTTTTCGCGGAAGTTGGAGCGCGTCTCCTCGCGCCGGACGCTGGCCCTGAGCTGCAGCAGGCGTGAGAACTTGTAGAGCATGCCGAGCTCGACCAGATAGCGGTTGTCGACCCGCGTCGTGCCGGTGAACGCGTCCTCGCCATAGCCGGCGAGGAACGTGCCGACGAGCCAGGGCTCGAACTGATGCTCGATGCCGACGGTGACGTCGCGCTTGAGCACGCCGGAAATGCCGGGCTCGGTGATCTCCACCACCTGCGACTTGGCCCCCAGCGCGATCGCCGTCTCCTTGGCGAACTGCCATGTCAGATTGGCGTCGGCAATGAAGCCGTTGACCGGCTTGAGCATCGGATCCTGATAGCGGCGCGTCAGATAGCCGACGGCGACGTCGCCTGTCAGCTTGTCGGCGTAGTTGAAGGTCACGCCGGCCTCGACCGCCGTCCCGGTGGAGTCGCGGCGGAAGCCTTCGGCATCGACCGCGATGTCGTGAACGCGGCGATCGACGGCGACGTCGACGAAGGGACGGATCTCCGGCGTCAGATTGTAGGTGATGCGGCTCTGCGAGCCGTATTGGACGAAGTTGCGATCGGCATTGCTGACGATCTGGCCGTCGACGAGCGGCGCGTTCTGGAACGCGACGCGGTCGATGGCGGCCTTGGTCGAGACCTCGACCTCCTCGAACCGCTTGGTGACGCCCGCCGAGCCGCCGACGGTGGAGGCGAGCGGAATCCTGGCGAACCGGCCGGCGAAGCGCGGCGTGCCGGGATCATCGGCATCGACGGCAACGTGGCCCTCGCCGTTGAGCGCAAACGTATCGGTGATGTCGTAGCGCCCATTCACCTTGGCGTCGACGGTAGGCCTGCTGAGCTGCCGGAGCTTCGCATAGTCGATGTAGCCGACGCGCACATCGGCGTTGAGCAGATGCCGCTCGAACTGAGAGCGCACGAGCAGGACCGGCGCAACGCTGACGAAGGCCGAGCCCTTGCCTTGCGGCACACGGCCGGGATTGCTGTCGAAGCCTGAGGACATTTCGAACGCAGGCTTCAGGATGAAGTTTCCCACCGTGATGCCCTTGGGCTCATAGGGGTCTTCCGCCATCATCGGCGGCTGCGGCTGCTCCTGCGGCTTCTGCCCCTTGTTCACCGGCGGCAGCCGCATCTTGGGCTTGTCCGCCAGAACGGGCGGAATCGGCTGCGCATCCTGTCGCGGAATCGGCGGCAGGTTACGCGGCAGCACGCCACGCGTCGCCGGCGGCGGACTGACGGCGAACGCCAGCGCGTCCAGGCAGCGATTGGGCACGTTCGTGACCGACAGCCGGCCTGGCGTCGACAGGCAGCCGCCGACCAGGAGGCCGGCGGACGGTGCACCGAAAAAGCCGTTTCGAACCGGAGCCAGACGCGGCGCCGGCTCGCGGCGCGCGGCCTGCGGGAGCGCGCCCGCGCCCGCATCGATCGGAGACCGCGGCCGCGGCGGCGGGGCCTCGTCCACCTGCGTGGCCGCCTTCGGCTCCGGCTCGACCCCGCCCGGCGAAACGATCACCTGCGGAATGACCAGCGGTCCATTGCTGTTCGCCGGCCTCACCGGCTGGCGGCGGCGATTGGGTACGACCACCACCGGTCCGGCGTCGGTGGTCGCCGGATCTGCATAGGCCCTGACCTGGCTCCCCGGCGTGACGGTCTGACCGTAGGACGGCGCGACTCCGAACAGCGTCACGAGCAGCACGGTGATCGCAACCGTCTCCTCCTGGCACCGTGAGACGTCGCGACCGATGCCACGTCTGGAAGCGACCGTCTCTCGTGCTGCCCGTTCCAAAGAGCCTCGTCTCCGTCGAGTTCGGCAACCCGCGAAGCGCGGCGCCCGCGGCGTGACGCATCCCGGCATCACGGCGTCGAAGGTCGGATCACTCGATGATCAGCGCGCCCTTGTTGCCCTGATGGAAGTCGTCGAAGAATTCGTAGCGTCCCGGCTTCTGCGCCTTGACCTTCACGACGCCTTCCATGTTGGGCTTGATCACCGTCTCGAACTCCAGGGGCTCGCTCTCGAACTCGACCGGCGCGCCATCCAGATTCTTGACCTTGAACACGATCGGCGTGTTGGCCGGCGCCTTCATCTCCGCCGGCTGAAACTTGTTGTCCTTGACCGATATCTCGATGGTCGTCTCAGCCGCCCCTGCCGGCAGCGCGAACGCCGCGATCAACAGCACGGCGGCTCCTGCTGCCTGTACCTTCCCAAAGAGATTCATGCTGTATGTCCCTGTCCCGAATTCACCCGAATGTGCCGAACGTCTTCCCGCGCTCGCCTGTTTCGACGAGTCTTCGACACTTCATAGAACGACTATAAAGTCCCGAATGCGGCAATTTGCCGTGTCGAAATTTGACAACATCTGTGTGTGCGACAAAGCGCGCGAATTTATTAGTTGTACGGCGTCAAGTCGCCGCGCAGACGCGTGGGCTCGAGCATCGCCGATGCGCGTCGCCGAATGACAACGACGAAAATCAGCGGTCACTGCGGTCGGTAGCAGCACAATCGCCTTAGTTCGCATCTGTGCTGATATGAGACACGACAGGTCATGCAGCGCCGTCGCGCACCGCGAACCACACGAGACTCACGATCGACCGCCTACGCTGCGCACAGCACATGCATGATCCTCATGCGCCCGCTCATCGAGACGAGTGCGAGCGAGATGCACGAAGGGACACGCTCGTGCTGGTCTCACGCGGCATGGACCGCAATATGCGTGTGCGTCCATCCAGCTCGAGCCGTGCGCGGACAAGCCTTGCGCGCACTAGAAATGAAATCAGGCGCGGGCCTGCACGCACATATCGCCGGCGAGCGCACACGACCGATGCCCGCCGTCTCACCTGCCGACCCCCAGCCGCCTGTCGTGAATGCTGAGGGATCGCGGCATACGCGCAGGCTTCGCGGCGCCGGGGGCCGGATTCACGCGCAGGGGCGGCAGATCGGGTACAACGGATACGTGCTCCTCGTCCGCCATCGGCTCGGGCTCCGGGCTCTGGCGTGCGACGCTGCGCGCCACCGCAGGCGCGGCGCGCATGATGCCAGGCACGCGCTTGCGTCCCGTCACCATCGCGCGCATCAAATTCTCCCGCTGCAGCACGCTCATCCACACCGTGCCGAGCACATGCACGGCGATCAGGGCGATGATGGCATTGGACGACAGCGCATGCGCCTGCTCGATCCAGCCGACGCCGAAGAACCGGATCGAGACCTGCATGACGCCGCTGATGGTCGAGACGATCAGAAGCGCAAGCATCACGACCAGCATCGCGGCCCCTGCCGGGTTCAGGCCCAGATAGCGTCCCGTCTCTCCGCGCAACATGCCCACGATGTACTGAGGCGCCGCCCGCAGCTTGAGGCTGATCCGCGCAAACAGCGAATGACGGCTGCCGATCAGTCCCCAGATCAGCCTGAAGGCGAGAAGACCGATGACGGCATAGCCCGCCAGGCGATGCAGGCGATCGAACGTGTTGGGCGTGACGCAGGCGACGAGCACGAAGGCCGCGAGCGACCAGTGCCAGACGCGCAGCGGAAAATCCCAGACCGCTACGGTCCCCGAACCCGAGTTCGCCGGCGTCTCGGAGAAGACGCTCCGCTGTGCCTGGCCTGCGTCACGCATGACCATCAGATCACTTCGCCTTGGTGTGCTTCAGCGCGAGGTCTTCGGGGCTGTAGAACAGCTCATAGAGCTTACCGCCCTTGACGCCGTAGACCTCGTAGCAGGTGCCCTCGATCTTGGTCTGTCGAACCTCGTAGCCCGCGGCCTTCGCCTTTGCCTCGGCCTCGGCGGTGGTCTTCCACGACGCCTTGTCGAGCTTGGTGCAATCCTTGTAGCCGTCGGCGAGCGCTGCGGAGCCCGACGCCAGACCCGCCGCCAAGACCACGCCCATCAGCTTGATGACCTTCATAATCAAATCCCTCCTCGAAGACTGCGCCATCGGCGCCAACAGCGCTCGATGCGCAGGCTACAAAGGGGAGGAGATTTCAACGAAACTTGGACATCATCATCCGCGGCGGATGGCCTCGATCACGCAGGCGCGGCTCGAAACGTTCCGCATCCGGCCGCAATGTCGCTGAGATGCGAACTCACATGCGGTCCCGTCAGGATTGAACCGTGTCGGCAGGCCGCTGATCTTTTCAGGACTCGACAACGCGCGCGGTTCCCCGCGCATTGCAACTGATATTGATTCGCAAGGATGTAGCAGCATCATCGCGAGGCGCATGCGCTTTGCTCCCGCACAAGGCGTGGACGGCGCTGTGTGCGGGACCACACTCCTGCCCGATTGCCGCTGTGACCATGGTGAGGCGAGAAAGGAACCGACAGCTACAAGGCTGCGACCTTAAGCCTCAGAAATTTTTTTTTGAGCGTCGCCATCGTTCGCACGACCGGATCGAGATCGATGGTGGATGATGACGATGCGGCTGCTTGCGCACGCATCGTCCGGCCGTCAAACGCACATCCGTGCGGACAGCGGCGCAGCCATCCTGATCCTGGGCGCGGGCGATGCCCTTGCCGACACTGACTGCCGACCAGGATGGCGAGTCGTTGCAGGAAAACGACGTGTCGGATGCCTCGGCAACGACGTCCCCGCTTGCGTCGGGATCTGCCATGGACGCGCGCCAGGACGAGCGGCCATTGCCGGGTGAGCTGCGCTTGCGCCGCCCAGTGCGGCGCATGCCTCGCGAGCCCTGGCGCGGATTTCGACATGCATCATTCCATCGCTGCGGCAGGGGCAGGACGATGGTGGATCGTCCTTGCCGCCATCGAGCGACAAGCGCCGCCCTCAGCGATGGATCCTCGAGGAGCGAGCCAGCTTGCGTCCCACGGTCGCGCGCAGGCCGACGCGCATCAGGCGCCCGGCCGTCGGGAATGGAAGGCTCGTCACTTCGTTCCGGAGAAGACGCGGCTGATGAAGTCGGAGCTCTCGGGCGACTTCGTCATCTCCGGCGACGGCTCGGGCTGGGCCGGCGGCTCGGTTGGTACGGATCGGATCTGCGGTCGGCTTCGGACGGTGACGCTGCGCGTCGCGCGCGCCTCCTGCTCGCCTCCGTTCGGCTTGCTCACCGTGATCATGATCTTCTCGGAGATCACGGGCGGATCGAAGTTGAGATGCCTGGTGTCGCCCAGCACGAGCTGCAGCGTGTGCTTGCCGGGCGACAATTCGATCCGCGCCTCCGTCTCCCCCGCTGCGTAATGAACGTGTTTCTTGTCGCGCGGAATCTCCTCGCCGGCCTGCATCGTCTCGTCGACGTCGACCAGAAGATGATGATGGCCACTGCCGGCGAAATCGTCGCCCGCATGGGTAACGCCCATGTTGCGCAGTCCGAAACGAGCGATGAAGGGCCCGGTCACCGTCTCCCCGTCCGCAGGAGAGATGAAATAGACGCGGGCATCCTTCGCAGCCTTCGTTCCCTTGGCCGGCGCCAATGACGGCGCGAGCACGAGCGATGCGGTCAGGATGAGGCAGAGTCGCGCAGACCTCGGCAGCATGCAAATCCCCTATGGTGAGAGCGCGATGCGGAAACCCAGGGTCGGATGCCGGATGCGGCCGTCATAGCGGTCGCGGCTGCCGGCCCGCGCATCGGCGGCGCCGTTCTTCCACGATCCCGAGCGGATGACACGGGCATAGCTACCTTCCTCGAGCCAGGCCGATCCATCCGCCGGCGCGCCCTTGTAGTTCTTGTGCCAGCTGTCGGCGACCCACTGGCCGACGCCGCCGCCCATGTCGAACAGGCCGTAAGGATTGGCCTGGACGCTGCCGATCTTCGGCGGCTGGTCGGTCTCGGCGTCGCCCGTGCCGTTGCAGCCCTTGCAACTGGCCATGCCGGGGCGCATGCGATCGCCCCACCAATAGCGGGTGCGCTGGCCGCCGCGCGCGGCATATTCCCACTCGGCCTCGGACGGCAGCCGGAACGACTTGCCGGTCGCCTTCGACAGCCAGGCGAGATAGGCCTGCGTGTCGTCGTAGCTCAGGTTGGTGACCGGACGATCATCCGCGCCGGCCGCGATGTCGGCGCAGCTTGCCGCGGCGACACACTGCTTCCACTCGCCGATCGTCACGGGATGCTTGCCGAGCGAGAACGGTCGCACGCTGACCTGATGCGCCGGCTGCTCGGACTCGTCGTCGCCGCCCATCGCAAAACTGCCACCGGCGATCGCAACCAGCTCAGGCACGCGCAGCTTCGGCCCGGCTTCCGGCGCCGGCGCGGGCCGCGGAATGGCTGCCGTGTCGGATGATCGCGCCAGCGTCGCCTCGAGTGCCGGAGCATCCTGGCGCGGCGCGATGAAGGCGCTGGACGGCGATCGCGCGGCGTCCTGGCGCGCGCCGGCGGCTTCCAGCAGGATCCGGCGCGGCGGAGGCAGCGGCGCGGCGGACTGCGCCTCCTGCTGCGAGCTCGACGATCCGGCCGACCCAGGCGGCGCCTGAATCAGCAGCCTGATCTCGCGTAGCGGCAACAGCACGCCGCCGAGGAAGACGATGCCGAGGACCACGACGCCGAGCGCTCCGCGGATCAGCTTCTTGCGCGCACCTGCCGCCGGCGCGAACACGGCCTTCAGCCGGCCGCCCTTACCCCTCTCCTCCTGATCACCGTCGCTACCGTCGTCCCATCTGTCCGGAAGGGGCGCCGCCGGCCCGGGCGACGGGCGCACCGGAGAGACTGGTGCAGGTTCTCGTCGAGCCGCACTCTCAGGCTCTGCGATCTCCCATTCGGCATCGAGCGACTGCTCGAGCGCGCCGCACATCATCAGCAACAGCCCGCCTTCGCTCTTGCCGGTCCAGCGCTCCTGCACCTCGGGACACTCGACCTGATCCTCGACGCGCAGGAAGCTTGGCGGACGCATCGGGCTGAGCGAGACCTGCACCGTGCGGCCGCAGCGCCGGCAGGCCACCGCACGGGAATCCTCCGGCAGCGCATCCTCGGCGAGCTTGGGAGCCCGCAGCCATTGCAACGCTGAACTCTCGCTCATGCTGTCCTCGCTCGTGATGCCCGCCAACCCCGTCACTGACCCCAGCTGGCGAACACGTCCTTGAACACGCGGTCGCCGTCGGATCCCTTCTCGATCGACAGCAGCGCCCGGTTGCCGCCCTCGTAGACGATCGGAATGTCGAACCACTGCTTGCCCTTGAGAAGCATCAGATTGCGCTTGGTATCGACCTCGTTGGCCGACAGCGCGACCATGAAGTATTTCGGTGTCACCCGGGCGGTCTGGGTCACCAGCGCCGTCCCGCGCTCGGCCTCCTCGCCCTTCAGGCCGATGCCCCTCAGGCTGGTCAGGCCGCTGACCGACTGATCTGGCCAGTCGAACTTGAGCTCCATGATGTGACTCGCCGGCATCTCCATGTCGGCGTTCCGCCGCAGCGAGATCGTGGCCTTGGTGCCGTTCTCGATCTCGATCTCACCCTTGATCGCCGGCGCCGTATCGAGTCGCGGCCCCTTGGTCTGCTCGATCGACCAGGTGACCTTGCCAGGATAACGCTTGCCCTTCGGATCCTGCGGATCCTCATGATAGAGGAACGCCTGCGCCGGCGTGCTGACCGGCACGCTCATGCCGACCGTGGCATGCTCCCCGGCCGCGGCGACAACCACCGGCTTGGCCTCAACCACCGGCTTGGCCTCGGGCGTGATCCGCTCTGCACTGACCTTGTGGGCGCCCGGTTCGCTCGGCAGAGCCGACGCTGCCGTCGCACCGCTCAGGGACAGCTGGATCCATTCCGACGCGCGCTCCCAGGACACCGCCGCACCGACGACTACCAGCAATCCGGCCGCGGCAAATGCCATCACCCGCCGGCTCGGCCGACGGCGGCGTGGTGCCGCGGCGTTCTCCGTCGCCTTGAAGGCCATCGCGAGGAGGGAGGGGTGAATCTTGATCTCGGTCGCCGGGGCTGCAGCCGCGGCGGCGGGCTCAGTGGTGGCAGAAGCCGCTGCCGCAGCGGGTGTCGCAACGACGGCAGGCTTCACGGGCTCTGCCGGCGCGGCGCCCGTGGACTCCGCCTCGATCTCCGCCGTGACCACCTTTTTTTCGGCAGGGCGCTGCGGCACCGCAGCCCGGTCGGCGACGATGACCGGCGCTTCAGTGACGGCGGCCGCGCTCGGCTGGGTCGGCTCGACCGTGGCTGGCTGCGCGACGGTCGGCAGCTCAGGCGGAGCCGGAGTCACAACCGGCGTCACGATGTCCGCGGCCGGCTCGCGCGGCGGACGCCGGCGCAGCACGCGAATCTCCGGCGCGGGCTTGGGCGCAGCCGCGCGGCTCTCGGCACGCTGCGCTATCGCGGGCGCGCTCGGCTTGCCGGCGGCAGCCGTGACGATGTCCGTCCCCGAGCGGCGAGCCATCGAGAGATATTTCGCGACGGTGGCGATCTCCTCTTCGAGCGAGTGCGTCGTGAAGACTTGCCGTGGCTGCGGCCGCTGCTTCGGCGCGGGCGCTGCCGCGCGGGCCGGCCGCGGCAGCTCGGCGGCTGGTGCATCGGCCGGTCTGGACGTATCGGCGGGCAGCAGCGAAGCTGTGACCGAGGCTGTCTCGACGCCGGCAGGGCGCGCGCGCAGCTCGATCATGCGATCGGGAAACAGGATCGCGGCGAGATCGCGCAGCGAGGCACCCGGCATCAGCAGCCGCCGCAGCGCTGGTGGAACGCGGCGCAGCGTGTTCGTCTCGGTGCGTTTGACAACAGGATCGTTGCGGCCGGCTTCGACCAAGGCTCCGTCGTCGTGACGCTCGTCGCTGATCAGAACCTTGCGGGCCCGCAGCATCGCCGTCAGTTCGCGCAGATCGGAGCGCGAGGCGTGTTCGACGACCAGAAGATCGAAGGTGCCGATCCGAGCCGGCAGCAACTCGGCGACACGCCAGGCCGGCATCACGTGACAGGGAATCTCCTCGAGCCAGCCGTCGAGAGACCTGCGCGCAGCAAGCCGAAGTCGGCGTGCGGTCGGACCGGAGCAGGCCGACGCCATCTTCTGCATCGAGTCCCTGAACCGCTTCACCGCTTGCCTGACGGCGACGCCCGCATTCTGCGCGATGCCCAGCGACATGCGGGCGCCGATCACCGCTTCGAACAAGGCCAGCGACCGCGTCTCCAGCCGCGCGCGCTGAGCCGCGAGGTCATGCAGCAGCTGCCGCTCCTCCGGACTTTCGATCCGCATCAGCACGGCCCAATTCCAGGCCGCCACCCATTCCGCGAGCGTCGCCGCATCCTTCGCCTCGCCCGCGCCCGGCGCGGACCGCAGCCGCTGCGCCAGACTCGGCGCGCCCGCCGCAGTCACCATCCGGCAGGCGGTCCTGACGAGTTCGTAGTCCGGCCTGGCCTCGCGGATCTTCTCCATGGTCGCGAGAATGCCTGTCCACCGCGTTTCGAGCTCCTGCGGCTCCGTCTCGGCGTCACCGACCCGCGACAGCACGTTCTCCTGAACGGAGACGGCGAGTTCTCCCGCCCGGGCGAACAATTCGCCGAGGCGAGCGAGTTCGATCAGCGGTCCCGATACGCGCGTCATGACGGTCCGAATCGCCGCGCCGAACGCGGCCAGCCGCTGTGCATCGGCCAGCATCGCCCTGACGTCGCCGTCCGGCACCGACAGCTTGGAGCAGGCATCGGCCACGCTGCGGACGGCGAGCGCGGCCGTCACGATGGCGGCCTCGACGCTCTTGACGATGTGCTCGAGGTCATCGAACGCCCGCGCCGATTCCAATTGAAGCGCGGGTGCACCGATCTGCGTTGCGATCGACGTCCAGCGCGCGCGCAACGCATGCAGGTCGTGGCGCCACAGCAGGAAGCGCCCGACATATTGCCAGTCCGCCGGCTTCGACGGCGAGGCACCGTCCACCGTGATCGCTTCGACGGCGGCCTTCAGCGCGCGGCGCGAGGGCGAGAACCGCGCGAACGGCTTCTCGCCGGCCGCAAGCCGCTCGACCACGCGGATCGCGTCCCTCCTGGTGAACGCCTCGACCGGCGCCTGCACCTGGCGCCTCGCGAATTCGGCGCTCCGCGACAGCTGGAACGACGCATCACGCGCCCACCCCACGACCTTGTCGAGACCTGCGGGAGCGTCAGCCTTGGCGGCGCCGAGCGGCGACAGCCGCGCGAGCCAGGTTTCCTCGGCGATGGCGCGATGGCCGGCTACCAGCGCATCGAGATCGGCCGCCAGGCGGTTGGTTGCGTCGAGCCCGAAGGTCGCGATGGCGTCGAGCGCGAGATCCTCGTCGCGGCCAGCGTCCGACGTCAGCCCTGCCTGGTGCTGCAGCTCCGCGTGCAGACGCAGGATAGCGGCGGTGTCGGGAAGCGCCGCGAGCTCCGGCAACTCGACATCGATGTGCTTGAGATCAGCGGCAAGCCGCAGCCGCGCCTCGCGTGCCTTGTCGATCGCCGTAACGAGCGGGTCGGTGGCTGCGAGCAGGTGCTTCGGCCGGTCGGTGAACCAGGCATGCGCGTCCTGCTCGCCGACCAGCGCCTTGAACAAATCGAACGGCAGCTCCGGCAAGCCGCCGGCGAGCCGCAGGTTACGCCGGACGATCTCGGCGATCTCGTCGTCGAGCGATGCGATCTGCGTGCGCTTCGAGATAATGTCGCGTTCGAGCCGGCCGATCTGACCGACCTGATCGCGCAGATTTGGCGTATCCAGGATCGATTGCAGCCGGCCCGCCAGGGCTTCGGCCTTCCTGAGCACGTCCTTGTCGGAGCCGGTCGAGCTGACGGTCAGCTCGCGAATGGCCGGCGGCAGCTTCTGATGCAGCAGCGAAAGTGCAGCCTCGTCCCTGGACACGACGAGGACGCGCGAGCCGAGCGCGAGGTGATGGCAGACGACGTTGACGAGCGCCGTGATCCGATCGTCGCGTTCGACAGACTGGACCATCAGGCCATCCGACCGCGACAGTTCGCGTACGACCTCGACATCCTCCGCGACAGCCGGCAGCGGGAAGAACAGATCGCCCTGCTCGACCGCAGCAGGCTTGGGCGCAGGCGCAAGGTCGATCGGGCCGCCGACGATGCCGGACAGGTGCCGGCGCGCATTGGCGTGGCCACGTCCATCCGGCTGCGAGAGCAGCGCGCTCACGGCTCCCGACAGGCAGCACTCACTCTGCGGCGCATGCTCGATCGCGTTCTTGAGACGGTCGATGTCGCGCATGGCGAGGCTCTCCGGCCGCCGCCGCGCGGATATGACCCAGCGTCCCGACGTGAGCGCGGCCTCCGAGGCCTCCATGGCCGGCGCATCGTCCGAAGATGCGAGACTGCGCGACGTCTTGTAACCGGATTGCGCGCCTGCGGCGCTCAGGATCTGATCGATGCCGACCGGCGTGAACGGCGACAGCTCTGCGCGCTGCTCGAGCGCCTCGACCAGGCGATCCGGCTTGTCGCGCACGGCAAGCGCCACGTCCGGCGCCACGGCATCGAGCGCCCTCAAATTGACGGTTGCGCCGACGAAGCGCGGCCGGACCCTGACCTCGGCATCCGGACGCGCAATGATCTCGATCTCGACCGCGCGCTCGAACAGCGGCAACTCGAATTCGCGCCCGCCCTGCCGCCACGATGACAGCGCGATGCCCCACATGACCTCGATCGCCTGATCGGCGCCGGCCGTGGCCGCCATGTCGCGCAGCCGCTGATGGATCGCCATGGTCCGGCGGCGCATGCGCTCGGTGTCGGCCCAGGCGGTCCATGGCCCGCTGATATAGCGCTCGATCCGCTGCACGAGGTCAGGACGCTGCTCCAGACGCAGCCGTCCGGTCCAGGCGCCCAGCGCCGGGGCGGGCGAAAAATCCTCGGGCCGTGCGTGGCGGGCGAAGGTGAGGCGGTTCTTCTCCATCTCATCGACCGTGACCACGATGCTCTCGTGCGGCGATGGACGACGGTCGGGCTCGGACGACGGCTCGACCCAGATCTTGAGATCGTAGTCGATGGCGGGGGGCTGTGTCGCAGCAAGCGCCTCGACGGCGAGCCACACCGGACCGTCAACATCGAAGGTATTGAGCACCACGCCCGGCAGACCCGCCAGCTCCTCCTGGTCGAGCGCGAAGCCATGATCGTCGGCGAATGGATGATCCGGCTGCCGCTCCGCCGGGGAGCCCTCGGCCCGAATGATCTCGGTCAGACTGCCGAGCACGTCCTGCAACGGCTCGACCACCGATCCCGTGCCGAGCGCTTCGCTCGTCGAGAACGCCCAGGCGTCGGTCGGCGACTGCGGCTCCAGGGCCGCCGCACCGATAGCACCAAGCAGCCGCATGCCGTGATCGGCTGCACTGCTCTGCGCCTTGCGATCGCCCGCGCCGGCCTCGTTGGGCCGCACATTCACCAGCTGGCTCATCGCACAGATCCTTCTCTGAAGTCGGCCGCGACGTCGGCGGGAGCTCGGCGAGAGGCTGACCGACAAGGATGGCCCTGCGCGTGATCGCGGTGCGCCGGGCGATCGAAGGGTGGGTTCAGAGTGGACAAGCTTGCCTCGCTGCAACGTCGACGGAACTCCCGACTCGTTGCGGAGGGGTATGGCGAAGTGAGGTCACATCAATGACCCGACAGGTAGATGAATGTGACGATTCTCGCCCCTGTCGGGGAATCGGGAAAAAATCCCGGGTCATTCGATGAGGAAAATCGTGCCTAACAAGTTTGTTAGTCTGGACTTTTTGTGTAGCGCGGCGCGCGTGGCCGGCAACAAGCTTGGGTTGCGGACGAATACGCTGGAATGTGTCTAAGAATACTTCTAACGCTCAAGAAGAAATATCCCGACGCATGCCGAACGCCCGATCTCCACGCCGCAGCGCGGCTGCGGTCCATGTTCGGCCACGAACCCGCCGCGCATGCGGCTCGCTTGCAAGGCAGGCGCCACAAGCATTGGCGACTGCGTGCATTGCGCTGCGCGCTCCCCTCCGCAAGTACCGGGCTCGCATCCGACGGAAACGGCGCTGGCAAGCGATAGCCGGACAGAGCCCGGGGAGTTGCCGGATCCGACGCGACCGTCCTGCAGCGAGCGCTGCTTGAAACACCCTCGAAGCTGAAGTAGCTGTTGTTGTAGAGACATCAACGTCATCCAGACGTTTCCCCGATCGATGGGGCTGGGACTGCATGGTGAGGCAACGGACAAGAGCTGCGGCCGCATGCGGTGCCGTGCTGTTCACGGTGGTTTTCCTGTCGTCGCGCGCGCAGGCGCAGTCTGACGGCGCGGCAGGCCGGGAGCCGGCGACGGTCAAGCTTTCCGCAACGCAACAGAAGCAGATCGGACTCCAGACCGCCGTCCTGGCGGCGGAATCCCATCCCGAACAGTTTCGCGCCTACGGCACGGTGCTGGACGTCGCCAGGCTGACCGACCTGACCAACAACTACGCCAATGCCCAGGCGCAGCTGCAGACGGCACAAGCGAAACTCGACGTCGCAAGACTCGCATTCGAGCGCGCCCGCGACCTCGTGCAGTCGGCGGCGATGCCGCGGAAGGATGCGGAGGCGGCGGAGGGCACGTTCCGGACCGATCAAGCCAGCTTGGCTGCCGCCGAATCGCAAGTGAAGACCCTGATGGCGACGGCGCGGCAGGAATGGGGCGCGGTCATCGGAAAGGGCATCATCGAGCGTTCGCCGCAGGTCGTGCAATTGATCGAACGCGAGCAGCTCCTTGTGCAGGTCACGCTGCCGCCCGGCGTGACTCTGGCCGGGCCGCCGCGCGGCGCGCTGGCGCAGGCGCCCACCCGCAGCGCCAACATCGATCTGCGCTATCTGTCGGCTGCGCCGCGAACCGATCCGCGCATCCAGGGCGTGAGCTATTACTTCGTTGCCGCCGGCGACAGCGGGCTGCTGCCGGGGATGAACACCACCGCCTACGTGCCCTCGGGCAAGTCGTTCGACGGCGTCTTCGTCGAGGACACCGCGATCGTGCAATGGCAGGGCCGCTCTTGGGTCTATTTGCGCGCCGGTCCCGAAATCTTCAAGCGCCACCCGATCCGCACCGACCAGCCGGTGTCCGACGACGACTATGTCGTGCAGGACATTCCGTCGGGCTCCGAGATCGTCCTGCGCGGCGCGCAGGTGCTGTTGTCGGAGGAGGCCAAGAGCGAGCTGCGCGGCGGCGGCGACGATGATTGACGGCGTTCGCGGCGCCGCGACCGGCCCCCAGGCGGCGCTGATCTCGTTTGCCATCCGCTTCCGCGGCATCGTGCTGGGGGTGGCCTGCACCGTTCTCGGCTACGGCATCTTCTCGCTAGGCAGCGCCAATTACGCGGTGTTTCCCGAATTCGCGCCGCCGCAGGTCTCGATCCAGACCGAGGCCCCCGGGCTCAGTCCGGAACAGGTCGAGGTGCTGGTCACGCAGCCGATCGAAACCGCGATCAACGGTCTCGCGGGCGTCGAGAGCATGAGGTCGTCGTCGATCCAGGGCCTGTCGGTCATCTCGGTCATTTTCCAGCCCGGCACCGAGGTGTTCCGGGCGCGGCAATTGGTGACCGAGCGGCTCGCGGTCGTCGCCAGCAGCCTGCCACAGGGCGTGCGGGCGCCATCGATGACGCCGCTGGTGCCGGCGGCCGGCACCGTGCTGGCGATCGGGCTGACCTCCGAGCAGCGCTCGCTGATGGATCTGCGCACGATTGCCGATTGGACCGTGAGCCGGCGGCTGCTGGCCGTCGCGGGCGTCGCGCAGGTCACGACCTATGGCCGGGACATCCGGTCGCTGCAGGTGCAGGTGCGGTCCGACGACCTTGTCCGCTTCAGCGTCGGTATGAACGACGTCGTCGCCGCCGCGCGCAAGGCCACCGGCGTGCGCGGTGCCGGCTTCGTCGACACCGCCAATCAACGGGTCATCCTGCAGACGCAGGGCCAGTCGCTCACTCCCGAGCAACTGGCGCGGACGGTCCTGCTGCACCAAGGCGGCGCCAGCGTGGTGCTCGGCGACGTCGCGACGGTCGTGAACGCGCCGGAACCGCCGATCGGGGGCGCGCTGATCAACGGCCAGCCCGGCATCATGATGATGATCAGCCAGCAGTTCGGCGCCAACACGCGCACCGTGGCGGCGCGCGTCGAGGCCGCGCTGCGGGATCTGCGCCCGGCGCTCGACAGCGAGAAGGTCAGGCTGCACGCCGATCTGTTTCGTCCGGCGACCTTCATCGACGCGGCGACGCAGAACGTGCTGTACGCGCTGCTGATCGGCGGCGCCCTGGTCATCATCGTGCTGTTGCTGTTCCTCTACGACTGGCGCACCTCCGTCATCAGTTGCACCGCGATCCCGCTGTCGCTGTTCTCGGCCGTGCTGGCCCTGCAGTGGATGGGACAGAGCCTGGACACGATGACCCTCGGCGGCCTCGCCATCGCGATCGGCGAGGTGGTCGATGATGCCGTGATCGGCGTCGAGAACGTGGTGCGCCGGCTGCGCGAGAACCGCGGCCTGCCGTCGCCGCGCAGCGAAGCGCGCGTGGTCTACGATGCCATGCTCGAGGTGCGCAGCGCGGTCGCCTATGCGACTTTCGCCGTGCTCCTGGTGTTCGTGCCGATCCTTGCGCTGCCGGGCCTCGCCGGCCGGCTGTTCGGACCGCTCGGCATCGCCTACATCCTCGCCGTGGTGGCCTCGCTGATCGTCGCGCTGACGGTCACACCGGCGCTGTCGATGCTGCTGCTGGCCGGCCGGAAGCCGCGCGAGGAACGCGAGCCGCCGCTGGTGCGCTGGTCGCGCGGCTCCTACGAGATGCTGTTGCGGCGGCTCGGCCGCTTTCCCAAATCCGTCATGTTGACGGCCGTGCTGGTGACCGCCGGCGGCGCAAGCCTGGTTCCGTTCTTCGGCGGCACCTTCCTGCCCGACCTGAAGGAAGGTCACCTGATCCTCCACGTCTCGACGCTGCCGGGCACCTCGCTCGACGAATCGCTGCGGCTGGGCACGCTGATCGCCGGGGCCCTGCAGGGCGTGCCGGAGGTCCGCAGCGTGGCGCAGCATGCCGGCCGCGCCGAAGCCGGCGTCGATACCGCGGGCACGCATTCGAGCGAGATCGAGGTCGACCTGAAGCCGGGGCTATCAGGCGAACAGCAGGAGCTGGCGCAGCAGCGCATCCGCGCCGCGCTCGCCAACTTCGCCGGCATCAACCTGTCGATCAAGACCTACCTGACCGAGCGCATCGAGGAGACGCTGTCCGGCTTCAACGCCGCCGTGGTCATCAACGTGTTTGGCCCCGATCTCGACGATCTCGAGCGTGCGGCGCGCGACATCGCGCGCGAACTCGGCGAGGTCTGGGGCGCGATCGACATCCAGCAGCAGTCGCCGCCGGGCATGCCGCAGGTGAACGTAACCCTGCGCCCGACCGATCTGCAATCCTGGGGCCTGGACGCGGTCGAGGTGCTGGAATTGATCCGCACCGCCTATCAGGGCGACGTGGTCGGCCAGGCCTATGAAGGCAACGTGGTCTTCAACGTCATCGTCAAGCTCGACCCCGATGCGAGCGCCCGCCCGACCGAGATCGGCAACATGCCGATCCGGACGCCGAGCGGCGCCTACATTCTCCTGAAGCAGGTCGCGGACATCTACGGCACCGCGGGGCGCTACGTCGTGCTTCATCGCAATGGGCAGCGCGTTCAGACCGTCACCGCCAATGTCGCCGAGCGCGATCTCGAATCCTTCGTGGCCGCGGCCAAACGGAAGATCGCCAAGGAGGTCAAGCTGCCGCCGGGCGCGCATGTCGAGTTCACCGGCGCGGCCGAGGCGCAGGCCAAGTCGCGCCGCGACCTCTTGGTGAACTCGCTGCTGGCGACGATCGGCATCGTGCTGCTGCTGTCCTTCGTCACCGGGCACTGGCGCAACCTGGTGCTGGTGCTGATCAACCTGCCGTTCGCCTTCGTCGGCGGCGTCATCGCCGTCGCATTGACCGGCGGCGTGCTGTCGCTGGGCTCGATGGTGGGCTTCGTGACGCTGTTCGGGATCGCGCTGCGCAACTCGATCCTGATGATCTCGCATTACGAGCATCTGGTCGTCATCGAAGGCCGCGCCTGGACTCTGGAGACCGCGATCGCCGGGGCCGCCGACCGCCTGGTACCGATCCTGATGACCTCGCTGGTGACCGGCCTCGGCCTGCTGCCGCTCGCGCTCGGCGCCGGCGAGCCGGGCCGCGAGATCGAGGGACCAATGGCCGTGGTCATCCTGGGCGGACTCCTGACCTCGATGGCCCTCAACCTGCTGGTGCTGCCGACCTTGGCGCTGCGCTTCGGCCGGTTTGCGCGCGGCGTGCACGCCCGCGGAGATGTCGCGGCGAGCTGATCTTGGGCGTGAGACGTCCGCGACGTTCGCCGCACGTGGCTGCTCGACGCGTCACCGTGCGGGCCGGATGAAGGAGATTGACGTCCTACCCTATTCTGCGAGCTCGTCCACTGGACAACTGCAGACCAGCCCGAAGCGGACATTCCGGACATCCGGCTCAAAAGCTGCGGCGAGAGATACTTTGTTTGTCCTATCGAAGCGCTTCCTTTACCAACGTGATCTGCTGTTGCAGATCTCGATCGCCAGCCAGCTTCGATTCAGCCTTGGTCAAGATTTCGCGCAACCGGTTGTGTTGAATATGGGTGAGCTCGCCTCCTGCGCCAAGATAGTTCATCACGCCACCAAAAATGACGCTATAGGGCTGACCGGAGGTGCGATTGCGACGCTCTTCCATCGCGATGGCGTCCGACAATTTTTCGAACGCCTCATCGAAGGAATCCCTTATAGGCTCGCTCGGGGCCATCATGCGGTTGAGCAGAATCTTGCCCAGCGTGGTCAAGGGAAAGGGGTGGTGTTCCACCGCGACTGCATGCCGCGCGTGAGTCACTGCGTCCTCCAAGTACTCTTTCCCTTCGCCGGGATTGCTCGACCTCTGATATCTAGCAAGGTTGAGCAATGCCACCTGCTCCCAGTATCGCGAGTTCCACTCCCATGATGGCTTTACGTCATCATAGAATTTCTCGGCGTTTGATCCCAAGAACTTGCTCACCACGGCATCATAGTCGAAGAGCCGTCCCGAGAGCCGGGGCTCCGGTGCTCGAGCGATGATCGTCTCCCGGTTCACCCAAGGACCCAGCTCTTCGGCCAGGTTGACAAAAGTCGCGAGCATCCGGTCGGGATCTCTACCGGCGAAACGCTCTAGTATCTTGTCGGACAGCGTAGAGTTTTCCGGGATCACGAACTGCTTGCTTTCGTCATAAAAATCCAACGGGAGGGGACTATTTACTTCGAATTGGGCAGCTGCTCCTGCCGAGCCGAAAGCTTTGATCAAAATCTCATAGCGCACGCCACCGTAGAAACAGTGCTGTGCGAGCGCCGCTCCGAGGTATCTGTCGAGCACAGGCCCGCTCACATCTGAGACGATGCTGTCAACGATGCGGTCGAGCGGTCTAAAGTCATTGAGGATACGACAACAAGCGACGGCGATGGGGTCGTTCTCGATCTTCTTAGCGAACTCATCTCGTCTCTTTAGGACGGAATCGTCACCGATCGCCCCCGCATCTGCGTATCGGTCGATCAAGCGGCGCGCCTCGACAATTGACATCGACAGCTTTTCGGTCTGATCGTACTTAATTCCAGCAAGCACCTGCTTCAAGTAGTTCATGCGATAGGTACGCTCGGCGCCAATAAAGACCACATCGGCTTTTTCTAGGCGGTCCAGCAGATCAGGTATTGCCGTCGCTTGTTCGGCGAGGTTGTCGATGACTATGACCACCGGCTCGTCCATCAGATCGAGGACATCCGACGTCGTGCTGGCAATCCGACTTAGAGCAGAACACATCAGTGTCCGGATGCCCCGTTTCGCCAGTTCAAAGGCAATACGACGCAGCACCGTTGATTTTCCAGCTCCTGGTATTTCGGGGAGGATCACCAGTCGAGCAAACAGCAGCGGGTCTGACAACCTCTTCTCGACGTCCACAATGATCTCGGACACGATGCTGCGAGCAATGTCTCGATTGGCCTCAAGGTCGCCCCAACTTGGGAAGTGCCCATACATGAACCGCGAATTTGACGAGGGAGCGGTGACGCCCGGAACCAATTCAAAGTCGGCGCTGAACGACATGGCAACCGATTTGCTAACCCCCGCGGGGATAAGCTGGCGCATCGCTGCAGGAATGAGCTCTGCCGGGGTTGGAGGATTTGGCAAAATAGACTTGCAGTACTCAAAGAAGTCCTTTGAATACCCAACAAAATGCAGAAGACCGTGCTTTTCGCACAACATCGTCGCGATCGGGTCGTCCGCTTCAACCAGGATCGATGGTCCGCGGTCGTCTCGTGCGCTGTCACCGGTGCGGAGGGCCAAATAGTAGTCCAGATCAACTTCGTCCAATGTGCTGCCGGCGATGATCATGGGCTCCGACAGCATCCGCTGCGTCAGAACTGTCATCCAAGCATTCACCTTGGTCGTCTGGCTTACATATTGATCCCGTGAAAACACATAACCGCGTTCTGGCGCACCAACAAACCCATGGAGATGGATGATAAAGAGTTCTTCGAGGCTCTGGGAATCCGTGTACACGTCATTGAAGTGCCTGACTATCGCTCGCTGGAGAGCGCGTACGTCCCTATACTGGTTCTCCAGCACGTCATCTACGTTCCAAGTAAACACTCGCCGCCATAAGAAGGACGCCATCAGCTTGGCGGTGTCGCCGGGGATCGAGTCGACAAACCGATCTGTAATCAACTCTTTGACCTGCGCAGGCGTAAGCAACTGATAGAGGCGTTGTAGACTGCTCTTCTTCGCGTTTGTGGCTGTAGCGAGTTCGCCAAGAAGTTGATCGCCGCTAGGTAGAGTCCCTTTGGCGTTTTTCGAGTCCATGCTGAAGCCAGCGCCCAGCAGAAGGTTGTACTGTCCTGCGCGCAATGACGATAAAAAAGCAGCTTCTTGCTTTCCGGTAATGTCCTTGAATGGCATCGATTGCCCCCGATGGCGAGGCCAGTTACTACGGTAGTTGATTTTACCAAGATCAGAACGAAGGGAACACCGAAATCTACTCTCGTCAGGTCCGCAATTCGCCCTTCTCGGACCTTCCGTCGGCCTGCTGGGCTTGAGCGGATATGCTTGTCGAGACTCGTGCGGGCCCGGAGCCAGGCGCGCACGACCGACAAGTCAACCTCTGATGCGATGCGCCCAAAATCTGATTTTACTCACCGCCTCAAGCACATCACCCTTGTCCAGTCCTCCCACGGAAAATATTCTACTTTCGTTTTTCAGAAAAGCATGATTGACTATGAGCATCCCGTCCCGCCATGAGGGGCGCTTCGCGATCGTCACGAGACGTGGGTGCGGGATGCGGTGGGTGCATTGGATCGCAGCGCGAGCAATCGTGCGGACGAACGAGCCCGATGCGCCGGCGAAATCGTAGGGTCCTGGCCTCCCGGTGCTGAGGCCAAGCGGACGGTGACGATGATCCGTTCGTGACGGGGGCAAGACAGCCGGTCCCCGGGGAGAGGACGTATAAGCCGCCCAACCATCGCGCGGGGAATGCCGGGATGTCTCGGCTGAACCTATGGTACCTGCCGCCTGCATTTTTTTCGCAGGCGGGCCATGGGGGCGGCCAGCTCCCGGCATTCCCTGCGCCCTCTTCGTCGATGAGGGCGAAACGACCCGCACAACTCGGACGCACGGAGCGCCGCGAGGCCGAATGACTGCGTTCCAAGAAGCACTCATCGCAGATGTCGGCGCCCGCAGCGTCGAGGCGGCGGAGAGACGATGGACATCCCGCATGACAGCGCGCACAGACGCTGGGACTGTCGATCATTGGCCCGGTGGATTTCGGCGCCGAGTTGCCTCAGGCGTTCAGCCGGTCGATGTGGACCTTGCCGGCCTTCATCACCAGCGGAATGTGATCGCCCTGGCCGAGCAGGCAGGAGACGTCGCGCAGCGGATTGCCCTCGACCACGAGCAGGTCGGCGAAGGCGCCGGGCGCGATGCGGCCGAGCTTGCCTTCCATGCCGAGCACCTCGGCGCCGATCACGGTCGCGCTGGCGATCACCTCGCGGGCGCCGAGGATCTCGGCGCGGATCCGGAATTCATCGCTCTGCAGGCGCTGGGACGGTCCCAGGAGATCGCTGCCGAAGCCCATCTTGACGCCGGCGTCGCGGTAGATGCCGAGCGAGCGCAGGCCGGCATCGCGCACATCGGCGATCTTGGCGACGCTCTCCGGCGGCAGGCCATACTGCGCGCCCTCATTGGCGAGCGCCTCATAGGTGACGAGCGTCGGGATGACATAGACGCCCTTCTCGGCCATCAGCCGCGCGGTCGGAAGGTCGACCAGATTGCCATGCTCGATGGTGCGGACACCGCAACGGACGGCGCGGGCGATGGCTTCCGCCGTGTAGGCATGCGCCAGGACGTAGGTCTGCCGCGCGCGAGCCTCGGCGACGATGGCGCGGATCTCGTCCTCCGAGTAGCCGAACGCACCGACGGGATCGGTCGGCGAGGCCACGCCGCCGGACGCCATGATCTTGATCTGGTCGGCGCCCATCTGGAGCTCCTCGCGCACCGCCTTGCGCACCGCGTCAACGCCATCGGCCACCCGGGCCAGCGCGCCGACGCGCACGCAGCAGGGACAAGGGGCGTTGTCGGAAAGGAAATCCGTCCGCGCCCGCATGTCGCCATGGCCGCCGGTCTGGCTGAGCGCCCGGCCGGAGACGAACAGCCGCGGGCCCTCGGTGAGTCCGGTGTCGACGGCCTGCTTCAGCGGATAGCCGGCGCCGCCGGCGTCACGCACCGTGGTAAATCCCCGCCGCAGCATGCCCTTGAGCAGCAGCGCCGAGCGCAGGGTCACCAGCACGTTCGGCATCTGCGCTTGCTGGGCAAGATTGAGCTCGACCGCGATCGCATGGACGTGCAGGTCGATCAGCCCCGGCATCAGCGTCTTGCCTTGGAGATCGATGGCCTGGTCGACGCTGGTCTGCAACGGCTTGTCAGACACCTCCTTGATCAGATGGTCCTCGACCAGCACGTGATGGCCTTCGCGCAGCTCCGGCTGCAGCGGGTCGAGCAGAGCGGCATTCTTGAACAGGATGGTCGACATCAAGGTGTCCTCGATCGGAGCGAAGCGTGCGTCAGCGGGCGGAGCGGGCCGACGATGACGGTGTTCTCCCCTATCCTGTCCTGCGGCCTCGAGCCAGCCCGGGGCGGAATACCTGTCTTCTCAGCCGATCGACATCAGGCTGGCATTGCCGCCGGCGGCTGCGGTGTTGGTGGAGAGACTGACCTCGGTGACGAGCCGGTCGAGATCGTAGCAGCCGTCGCTGGCGCGCGGCGTGACGAGCGGGACGATCGGCCCGGGGCGCGCGGCAAGGTCGCGGCCGAGCGCGATCAATTCATCCGCCTCGCCGTCGGAAAGCACGGCCTGCAGATCGCCGAGAGCCCGCCAGCTGTCGACGATCCGCAGGCGGCCGCGCAGCCGGCTGGTGAGCGGTCCCAACACGGCACAAGCAGGGCTGGCGCGTTCGACGAACGCGTCGTTTCCGGTCATCAGGATGACGCCGATCTGGACCAGCAACGCCTGCTCGCTTCGCGCCAGTGCAGCGACGACGCCGCGCGCGGTGATGCGATAGATGTTCTGTTCGCCGACGGGTCCTGGCAACTCGATCTCGAGCCCGGCCCGCACCTGGGGCCCATGCGCCTCGCACGCCAGCGCCGCCTCGGCGTGTCCGCTGGCGCGCAACCCGTCGAGATAAGAGCGCAAGACCGCGTCAGACTGCGACGCCATGAGCCGCTGGCGCGGCGGCATCGCGAACAGCCGGCGCAGATACAGCGGACCGCCGGCCTTCGGCCCGGTCCCCGACAGGCCGGAGCCGCCGAATGGCTGCACGCCGACGACCGCGCCGATCACGTTGCGGTTGACGTAGATGTTGCCGGCGGCGCTGCGGCCCGACGCCCGCGCGATCGTCTCCGTGATCCGCGAGTGGATGCCGAAGGTCAGGCCATAGCCGGTGAGGTTGATCGCGTCGATGAGGTCAGCGAGCTGCTCGCGACGGTAGCGCAGGACGTGGAGGACGGGGCCGAACACCTCGCGCTCGACATCGAAGATGCTGGCGATCTCGATGATGGTCGGCGCAACGAAAGTGCCGTGCGCCGCCTGCGGCGGCAGCGGCAGCTCGTCCACCGCATGACCGCGGGCGCGCATCGACGCGACATGAGCGGAGATGGTGTCGCGTGCCTCGTCGGAAATCACCGGCCCGACGTCGACGGACAGCAGGCTCGGATCGCCGAGCTCGAGCTCGGCCATCGCGCCGCGCAGCATCGACAGGATGCGGTCGGCGACGTCCGCCTGCAGGCAGAGGATGCGCAGCGCCGAACAGCGCTGGCCAGCGGAGTCGAAGGCGGAAGCGATGACATCGCCGACAACCTGCTCGGCGAGCGCCGAGGAATCCACGATCAGCGCGTTCTGGCCGCCGGTCTCGGCGATCAGCGGCACGGGCTGTCCATGGACGGTGAGGCGCCCGGCAAGCTGTTTCTGGATCAGCCGCGCGACGTCGGTCGATCCCGTGAACATCACGGCCTGGACCCGGGCGTCGGCCACCAGCGCCGCGCCGACGCGGCCGTCGCCGGGCAGCAATTGCAGGACATCCGCCGGCACGCCCGCCTCGTGGATGATGCGAACCGCTTCGGCGGCGATCAGCGGCGTTTCCTCGGCAGGTTTCGCCAGCACCGGATTGCCGGCCGCGAGTGCGGCCGCGATCTGGCCGGTGAAGATCGCGAGCGGAAAATTCCACGGGCTGATGCAGACCACGGGGCCGAGCGAGCCGGGACTATCGCCCTCGGAGAGACGTTCGATCTCGCCCGCATAATAGCGCAGGAAATCGACGGCTTCGCGCACCTCGCCGACAGCGTTCGCAAAGGTCTTGCCGGCCTCGCGGACGATCAAGCCGATGAGGACGAGGCGACGCGCCTCCATCGCCTCGGCCGCAGCGCGCAGCCATGCGGCGCGCGCGCGGGGGCTGGTCGCGGCCCAGGCCGGCGCGGCATTCGCGGCACGTGACAGCGCCGCCTCGATCTCGGCAGGCGCGGCATCCCTGACCGCGCCGACGACGTCACGGCGGTCGGCGGGATTGCGAATGCGGCGCGCGCCTTCGCTGCCCGTCGCTCCCGACGGCGCGGCCTTCCAATCGAGGCTCGCGCTCGTGACCAGGCCTTCGCCGAGACGCGCCAGCGCGCGCTGATCGGAGAGATCGAATCCGGCCGAGTTCACGCGGCCCGGGCCGAACAGCGCGGGCGGGCGCCTGATCTTGTCGTGGGGGGCACCGGGCCGTTCCGACGCGCGAACGATGGCGACGGGATCCGCAATCAGATCTTCGACGGAGACGGCGGGATCGGCGATGCGATTGACGAAGGAGGTGTTGGCGCCGTTCTCCAGCAGCCGCCGCACCAGATAGGCCAGCAGCGTCTCGTGCGAGCCGACCGGCGCGTAGATGCGGCACGGCCGGCCGAGCCGTGCGGGTCCGACAACCTCCTCGTAGAGCGGCTCGCCCATGCCGTGCAGGCACTGGAATTCGTACTGGCCGCGCGCGTAGGTGGGGCCGGCCATCTCCACGATCGATGCCAGCGTCCCCGCATTATGCGTCGCGAACTGCGGGAACACGGCGTCGGGCGCGCCCAGCAGTTTGCGGGCGCAGGCGAGGTACGACACGTCGGTATGGTGCTTGCGCGTGAAGACCGGAAAGTCCTCCAGACCATCGACCTGGGCGCGCTTGATCTCGCTGTCCCAATAGGCGCCCTTGACGAGGCGCACCATCAGCCGGCGCCGCGAGCGCCGCGCGAGGTCGATGAGCCAATCGACGACGAAGGCGCAGCGCTTCTGATAGGCCTGGATGACGAAGCCGATGCCGTTCCAGCCGGCGAGATCCGGATCGAGGCAGAGCGCCTCGAGCAGATCGAGGGACAGGTCGAGACGGTCGGCTTCCTCGGCGTCGATGTTGAGGCCGATGTCGTATCGCCGCGCGAGCAGCACCAGCCGCTTCAGCCGCGGCAGCAGCTCGTCCATGACGCGGTCGCGCTTGATGCTGACATAGCGCGGATGCAGCGCCGAGAGCTTGATCGAGATGCCCGGCCCGTCGTAGATGCCGGCACCGGCCGCATGCCGCCCGATCGCATGGATCGCCGCCTCGTAGGCGGCGAAGTAGCGCTCGGCGTCTTCCGCCGTCGTCGCCGCCTCCCCGAGCATGTCATAGGAGTAGCGGAAGCCCTGCGCTTCCCATGGACGGCCGTTCGACAGCGCCGCGTCGATGGTCTGACCGGCCACGAACTGCTCGCCCATCAGGCGCATGGCGAGCGTCACGCCGCTGCGGATGATCGGCTCGCCGCCGCGGGCGATGAGCCGCGTCAGCGCCGAGGCCAGGCTGTCCTCGCTGGCCGCGGCCGTCAGCGTGCCGGTGACGATGAGGCCCCAGGTCGCGGCGTTCACCAGCAGCGACGGGCTGTGCCCGATATGGGCGCGCCAATCGCCGGTCGCGATCTTGTCGCGGATCAGCGCATCGCGCGTCGCGGTGTCCGGAATCCGCAGCAGCGCCTCGGCCAGGCACATCAGGGCCACGCCCTCCTGACTCGACAGCGAATATTCGTGGATCAGTCCCTCGACGCCGCCGGATTGCGCCTTGCCGCGCAGACGCAGGACCAGATCCCGCGCCAGACCGGCCGCTCGTGCCGACGATGCCTCCGGGAGCGCGCCGAGATCGAGCAGCGGCGCGATGCACTCCGGCTCGGCGCGGCGATAGGCCGAGGTGATCGCAGCGCGCAGCCCGCTCTGGCGCTGGACCTGGGCATCGAACGCGGCGAACGGTCGTGGCGGCGACTGCGACATGACCCGTCTCCTCTGAAGCGATCCCCGTCACTCGCCATGGCTGCGCGGCGTTGGCGCACGTCGCGAGCGACGGATTGCGCTACCGCCCGATCAACTGATCGGCGTAGTAGCCGATGGTCTTGCGGTAGATCACCGCCCTGTTCCACTCGCGCATCGCCTCGAAATTGGCCGAGCCCTCGTCATAGGGCGCGCCCATCTTGAAGCCGTTGCTGTGCAGCAGGTTGGCGGTCGAGGCCAGCACGTCGGCGGTGGAGTGGCGCAGGTCGACGCGGCCGTCGCCGTCGAAGTCGACGCCGTATTTGATGTAGGACGACGGCAGGAACTGGGTCTGGCCGATCTCGCCGGCGAAGGCGCCGACGAGGTCGCGCAAGGTGAGATCGCCGCGCTGCACGATCTTCAGCGCCGCCAGCAATTCGCCCTGGAACAGCTCGGTGCGGCGGCAGTCATGCGCCAAGGTCGCAAGCGTGCGGATCACCGGCAGCTTGCCCATGTCGCCCTTGCCGAAATCGGTCTCGAGTCCCCAGATCGCGACCAGGATCTGGCGCGGCACGCCATATTGCTGCTCGATGCGCGACAGCAGCGCGGCGTGCCGCTGCAGCATCGCGCGCCCGCCATTGATGCGGCCGGCGCCGACGCGGGTCGAGACGTACTGCTCGAAGCTCTTGTTGAAGGTGTAGCGCTGGCGGCGGTCGAAGGCGAGCACGGCCGGATCGAGCGTCACGCCCGACAGCGCCTGGCTGATCGTGCCGCCCGAGACGCCGGCGCTCTGCGCCTCCGCCGAGACGCCCGCGATGAAGGTATTGAAGTCGCCGCCGCAGCGCGCGGCCAAAGCGGGAGAGGCAAAGGAGAGGATCGCGACGGCAACAAGGAAGCGGACAACGGACATGAGGAGAAAGGTCCCTGCATGAGAGCATGATGACGGCAGTCCGGCGGCGGACGCCGTCACAATGCCTGATTTGGCGGTACCAGGCCAGCCGGCGGGCGATAGCCACCGAACCGCACCCCATCGTCATCTTTTTTTGAACGGTCGGCGCGCTCGTCGCCACTCATGCAGGGCGTGCCTCGTCCGACGTCGCGCCGTTTTCGCGCGCCGATCCAAGCGCGCGTTCTGAAAACCACGAGCGTTGGCACCACTTTTCGGGAGAGGTCCCCATGACGATGATGTTCCGGCTCGGCACACTGGCGCAGCTCACCTTGGTCGCGGCCCTGATGTGTCACGGCCTGGCGCCCGCGGCCGCTCAGCCGGGCGATGTGGCGGGCGCAAAGGATTACCCCGGGATCGGCCGCTTCGCCGGCAGCGTGATCACCGGCTATGTCGCCAAGGATTTCGATGCGGTGCGGCTGCAGGCGGCGCCGTTCAACGCGGACAAGGCGACCGACGAGCGACGCCTGGAGGGTCGCGTCGTCAGAATCGCCTATCGCACCGCGCCGGGTCCCTCGATCCTCGAAGTGTCGCGCAATTTCGAAAACCAGCTCGCCAAGGCCGGCTTCGAGAAGCTCCTCGCCTGCGACACCGATGCCTGCGGCGGCATTCCCTTCACCGAGGCGATCGACCTGCTGCCGGTTCCGCAGATGTGGGCCGATGGCTTCGACTACCGCTATTTTGCCGGCCGCAAGGAGGCCGGCGGCCGCGAGACCTTTGCCAGCGTGCTGGTCAGCCAGAACAACCAGCAGATCTACGCCCAGCTCACCGTTGCCGAGCTCGGCGCGATGGAGAACAAGATGGTGAGCGCCGCCGAGATGGCGAAGGGCCTCGGCGACAAGGGCCACATCGCCCTCTACGGCATCTATTTCGACACCGACAAGGCGACGATGAAGCCGGAGAGCCGGCCGACACTGGAGCAGATCGCGCAGTTGCTCGCCGGCCAGCCGCAGCTCAGCGTCTTCATCGTCGGCCATACCGACAACCAAGGCAGCTACGACTACAATCTCGATCTGTCACGGCGGCGCGCCGAGGCGGTCGCCGCCGAGCTTTCGCGCAGCTATCGCATCGCGCCAGCGCGGCTGCGCACCGCGGGCGTCGGCCTGCTCGCGCCGGTCGGCAGCAATGCCACCGATGCGGGCCGCGCGCTGAACCGCCGCGTCGAACTGGTGGCGCCCTGAGGCGCTGCGCCGGCGCGGCCGCTTGATCCTCGTCAACACCGTGCCATCATGACGCCCTAAGCTCCGCGGCCGAAATGGAGATCGCCATGATCGGGATTACGCTGTCGACCGACCAGATCCGCTCGGCGCCGCCGGAGGTGCGGCGTTGGATCGAGCATCAGGTGCTGTCGGGTCTCGGGCTCGGCCCGGAGGCGCCGCTGACGCCTACCCTCCCCGCCCAGAGCGCGCATCTCGTCGCCTGCAGCGTCGAGGATGCGGCCAAGGTCCTGGCGCAGATCCAGAGCGCGCTGCCCGCGGTGAACGTATTCTTCGAGTTCGGCCGGCCGGGCATCGCGATGGGCCAGCCGCCGATCATGATGTTCCGCCTGATCGACATCCTGCATCACACGCGGCTGCAGAACATCGGCCAGGTGATGGCCTCGCTGGAGATGATCAACAAGGCGCTGGTCGAGGTGAGGCACGATCCCTCGGTGCGCTTCTGCGGCTTCGACAATGAAGGCCACTGCCTGATCGCACCGGAGACGCAACGCGCGATCGCCAGCGTCTGGCAGAGCGTGATCGCCAGGCAGCACGGGGTGGCCGAGGGCGAGGCGGCGTGAGGCCGCGGCTCCGGTTCAATGAGGCGTCATCCGGAGCGCGCGGGGGCCCGGAATGACGGAGCGAGACGTGCCGCGGGCGCCTCGTGCGCGCGAGGTCCGCGGACAAGAGAGGGCCGCCGGGACACTCCCGCCTCCTGTCCCAAATCGGCGCGCCGCACGCGGCGCAGCCATGCCCGCCCCGAGCGGCTCCGGCCTTGAGCCGGTCGCGGACGGTGCTACGATATCGTTGTCGTTCACGATCCCTCGGGAGATCGCCGATGCAGCACAATCAGCGCCAGCGCCGATTGCTCCAGATCCCTCTGTTCCGCCTGCTCGCGATCAATCTCGCGCTCGGCCTCGGCATGGCCGTGGTGCTGGTCGGCGGATT
Organism: Bradyrhizobium sp. SZCCHNRI3052; assembly: GCF_032484895.1. Taxonomy (NCBI): domain Bacteria; kingdom Pseudomonadati; phylum Pseudomonadota; class Alphaproteobacteria; order Hyphomicrobiales; family Nitrobacteraceae; genus Bradyrhizobium; species Bradyrhizobium sp. SZCCHNRI3052. The sequence continues at coordinate 135,110 of NZ_JAUETW010000011.1, forward strand.
GCTGCTGCTCGATCCCTGGGGCCTGCGTCACCTGATCTTCGCCGACCACTCGCCCGTCGTCGCCATCGGTCTCTTGCTCGGCTCGTTCTTCGTCACCTTCGGCTCGACCGCGATGGGCACCGCGATCATGGCGCTCGGCCGCGGTGATGATGACGACGGCCCGCACGGCGGCACGCGGGTGCATGCGCGGGTGAAGGTGCGGAGGCGGTAGAGGCGAGCTGTTACCACGCGCTCGGTGCGCTCCCCTCCCCGCAAGGGGGAGGGGAGTCGACCGCGCAAGCGGCCGAAGCCTTGGCTCAAGCGGCAGCTCTCGCTCACCAATGCCCCTTCCGCTTGTTCCAGGCGAACAGCACATCGGCAAACCGGTCATAGCCGAACCGCGTCAGCGGCCGCACCAGGCGGTTGCCGAACAGCGTCGCCAGCCAGCCCTCGCCCGGCGTGAGCTTCCACAGCAGCAGCGCCACGTCGGCGCCGGCGATCAGCTCGCCGTCCTCGTCGGTCGCGTGCAGGCGGCGGCGGACCGCGTCGACATCGGCGCCGAATGCGGCCAGCGCGTCGGGCTGCTCGTTGATGTCCTTGAACGCGACCCGGCCCGACTTGACCAGCGCCAGCAGCTTGTTGCGCTGCCAGTCGATGCCGGCGTCGCAGACCGGGCAGCGCGTGTTGTACCAGATGGTGAGTTGGGGCATCGACATGGGCTGCATTCGCGGCGGGGTGAGACGTCCACGATGAACGCACTTTCATCCGGCAAAATCGAGGTGTTTCGGGACCCCGCCGGCCGGTCCGTGATCGCTCCGGCCGCCCTGCCGATTCGGCGAAAACCATATGACGAAAAAGTCAAATTCGGGCAGCGGATAAGCATTTTCTGGCATTGACCGGACCGGTCCCGCCGCCGTAAAGCGCCATCCATGGCGAAAAAACCCGGCTCCAATCCCAAAGGCGAATTCGCCTTCTTCAACGTGACCTACGAGGACGGCTCGCAGCGCTCCAACCGGCGCGTCCCGGCCGAGCTGCTCGGCGGCCTCGACGGCGACGAGCCCGCGCGCGGCTTCATCATGGAGCAGGACCGCGAGATCGCCGAAAAATCCGGCCGCCCGCCGCTTCAGATCAAGTCGCTCGAGCGCGTTGGGGCGAAGAAGAAGTAGGCCGGCCGAGCTGCCGTAGGGTGGGCAAAGCGACCGCCGCCAGGCGGCCGCGTGCCCACGATCAACTGCGTACCACGAACGACGTCATCATGGGTTACGCGTCATGGCCGGGCTTGTCCCGGCCATCCGCGTCGTTGACGTCGCAATGACGTGGATGGGCGGGCCTTCGCCGCGACGAAGCGGCTTCAGCCGCGCAGGCGGGACAAGCCCGCGCATGACGCGGAGATATCTCGACCACATCAGACCGTCACGCCGCCTCTCGCTCCGGCTCGACGGCGGCCGACCTCACCGCCCTGCCCTGCTCCATCGCCCTCGGCCGGTTGATCAGGCTGACCAGCGTGTAGCTGATGATCAGCAGCAGAAACCACGAGCCGAGCTTGGCCGGCGACACCATGGCCCAGCCATGGGCCTGCTGCGGATAGAGCCAGATCCGGGTGAAGGTGCCGACGTTCTCCGACAGCCAGATGAACAGCGACACCAGGACGAGCCCGAGCAGCAGCGGCATCGACCGGTGCACGCGCCAGACCTTGAAGTGGACCGTGGCCGGCGCGAACAGTAGAGCGGCGCAGCCGAACAGCACGAGCCTTAGATCGATCCCATAATGGTCGGTGAAGAAGTTGAGGTAGATGGCCGCGCTCAAGCCGATCAGCCAACGCCGTGACGGGTGGCCCGTGAAGCGGAAATCGAACAGCCGCCAGACCCGGCAGAGATAGCTGCCGATGCAGGAATACATGAAGCCCGAGAACAGCGGCACGCCGCCGAGCCGGATCAGGCTCGGCTCGGGATAGATCCACGAGCCGGTCGCGGTTTTGAACAGCTCCATGGCGGTGCCGACGAGGTGATAGATCAGGATGATCTTCGCCTCCTCGAATGTCTCCAGACGGGCGGCGAGCAATGCGGCCTGGACGGCGAGCATGCAGAGGAAGAGGAAATCGTAGCGCGCGAGCGGCGCGTTCGCCGGATAGAACCGCCACGTCAGCAGCATCAGCACCACCGCGATGCCGCCAAACAAGCAGGCCCAGCCCTGCTTCACGCCGAAGCGGAGGAATTCGTAGAGGCCCCCAGTCCAGGGCGTCTCCGCCGCGCGGGCTGCGAGCCGAGCTTCGGCGGCAATGAAGGGGCGCAGCGGCGCCCAGATCGCGGCAGAGCTGGCGGGCGCGTGGAAAGCAGATGATGAGACTTCGTCGTGCTGCATGGAAGGCCGGATCGGTGAGGACACCGATGACTAGCAGCCGCGTGTCATGCCGCGTCAGCGTAAAGTTCCGTCTCTTCCCGCCGCAGCGCGGACACGTGCGGACGTGCGAAGGCTGACTTTTCTGCAGCGACAATCCAACGCACGGCTCCGCGGCGACGATGAAAGTGGCTCAGCCCGGTGCCGTAGGGTGGGCAACGCGACGCCGATAGACGGCGCGTGCCCACCATCAAGTGCGGCGCCCGTGATCGGTGGGCACGGCGCACGCAGCGACGGCGCAAGTCGACACAGCAAGCCTCGCCTTTGCCCACCCTACTATTGCTACACATGATATGGTTCGCAGAGGTTGTTCGCGGTGCATGATCCCAACGATGGGCGAGAACATCTATATACGAGTGCGCTGGCTTCACGACTTTCAGGATGAGCCAGTTGACTTGTGGAGCGAGCTCGATCGGGAGCGCTTTGAAACGCGCAAGCTCGAAATATTTCGCGATGGCACGGTGGGATTCGCAAGCGCCACCGAAGCAACCGACGGCACGCGACTCGGCTCGATCCCCGTTCCTCCGCTGGACGAAATCGCGAGAGATCCCGAGTTTGTACCCGAAGAGATTTCGCAGGAGGCTTTCGAGCGTCGTTGGAATGCACGGCATTCGCGCAGGTAACTCCAAACATGGCCGCGCATTACACAACCCCGCCTGCTTTCGCTCGTCCGGGCGCAAACGAAAACAGCGGACCGATCGGCCCGCCGTTGATGTCTCGATGGATTGCCGGGTCAAGCCCGGCAATGACGACCAATCGGTGGCCGAATTAGTTATCCAAGAAGCTCCGCAGCTTCCGCGACCGGCTCGGATGCTTCAGCTTCCGCAGCGCCTTTGCCTCGATCTGACGAATGCGCTCTCTGGTCACCGAGAACTGCTGGCCGACTTCTTCCAGCGTGTGGTCGGTGTTCATGCCGATGCCGAAGCGCATGCGCAGCACACGCTCTTCGCGCGGGGTGAGCGAGGCGAGCACGCGGGTCGTCGTCTCGCGCAGGTTGGACTGGATGGCGGCGTCGATCGGCAGGATCGCGTTCTTGTCCTCGATGAAGTCGCCGAGATGTGAATCCTCTTCGTCACCCACCGGCGTTTCGAGCGACAGCGGCTCCTTGGCGATCTTCAGGACCTTGCGCACCTTCTCCAGCGGCATGCCGAGCTTTTCGGCGAGCTCCTCCGGGGTCGGCTCGCGGCCGATCTCGTTCAGCATCTGGCGCGAGGTGCGGACGATCTTGTTGATCGTCTCGATCATGTGCACGGGGATGCGGATGGTGCGGGCCTGGTCGGCGATCGAGCGGGTGATCGCCTGCCGGATCCACCAGGTGGCGTAGGTCGAGAACTTGTAGCCGCGGCGGTACTCGAACTTGTCGACCGCCTTCATCAGGCCGATGTTGCCTTCCTGGATCAGGTCGAGGAACTGCAGGCCGCGGTTGGTGTACTTCTTGGCGATCGAGATCACGAGACGGAGGTTGGCTTCCACCATCTCCTTCTTGGCCTGACGGGCTTCGCGCTCGCCCTTCTGCACCGAGTGCACGATCTTGCGGAACTCGCCGATCTCCAGACCGGTGAGCGCGGCCATGGCCTGCACCTCCTGGCGCAGGTCCTTGATGCGGTCCTTCTCGTAATGGACGAAGTTCTTCCAGCCTTTGGCGGAGAGCTTGGACACGCGGTTGAGCCAGCGCGGATCGAGCTCCGAGCCCTGGTAGTTGCGCAGGAAGTCCTCGCGCGCGACGCCGTGGGAGTCGGCAAGCCGCATCAGCCGGCTCTCGAACGAGACCAGCTTCTTGTTGATGTCGTAGAGCTGCTCGACGAGGCTGTCGATGCGGGCCTGGTTGAGGCGCAGCGACTTCACCTCGACGATGATCTCGTCCTTGAGCTTCTTGTACTTGCGCTCCTGCGAGGGCGACAGCGACTCGCTCTGCAGCTGGTTGGCGATGTCCTGCTCCTGCAGGCGGCGCAGCTTCTTGTACTCGGACGCGATCTTGTCGAACGTCTCGACCACCTTCGGCTTCAGCTCGGCTTCGATGGCGGCGAGCGACATCTGGTTCTCGAACTCGTCGTCGTCCATGTCGGCTTCGGCCGCCGCCTCGCCGGGATCCTTCTCCTCGGCGGGCGCGCCGTTCGGCGCGGCGCGGAACGGCGTCGGCTGCTGCGGGGCGGCCGGCGGCGCGACCGCGGCCTGGACCTCGCCGCCCTCGGCCGCAGCGCCCTCGCCATTCACCGGCGCGGCGATCTGCGGATTCATGCCGCCCTTGGCCTCAGGGCCGGCATAGGTGGCTTCGAGATCTATGATGTCGCGAAGGAAGATCTTGCCTTCGTTGAGCTCGTCGCGCCAGATGATGATGGCCTGGAACGTCAGCGGGCTTTCGCAGAGGCCCGCGATCATCGCCTCGCGGCCGGCCTCGATGCGCTTGGCGATGGCGATTTCACCCTCGCGCGACAGCAGCTCGACGGTGCCCATCTCGCGCAGATACATGCGCACGGGATCGTCGGTGCGCTCGCCGGGCTCCGACTTCTTGACCTCGGTGACGGCCTTCTGGGTGATCTCGACAAGCTCGTTGTCGGTCTCGTCCTCGCCGTCGTCCTTCTCGTCGGACTCGTCGGCCTCCTCGGCCTCGGTCACGTTGATGCCCATGTCGGAGAGCATCGACATGATGTCTTCGATCTGTTCCGGCGAGGTAGTGTCGGAAGGCAGGACCTCGTTGAGCTGATCAAAGGTCACGAAGCCGCGCTTCTTGGCCTGCTTGATCATCTTCTTGACGGCGGCGTCCGACAGGTCGAGCAACGGCGACGGCGCATCGGCGGCGTCCTTCTCGGGAGCGTCCGCGGCCTTGTCGTCCTTTTCCTTGTCCTTCACCTGCAGCGTCTTTGCCTTCGTGGCCATTCATTGCTCCCGAAACGCGCCCGCTCCGCCCGTGGCATCGTAGCCCTTGGCATCGCGGCGCCCGCCTGCTCTACTCAAACTGTTCTCGACGCGGAAAGGGCGGCGCACTTTTAACGTCGCCACCCCCTGAAGCCCGTCGCTCGTTTCGTCCTACGCTGGTGTCGTCCCGTTTTCGGACCGGCGCGCGTTTCTTGCAAAAGCGATACCGGTTTTGCAATCGAATCCGGCGCCCGACATGCAGGCGCGGTGTCCGACAGCGAAACCAACCCATCTGCCGCAGAAAATGCCCCGGACCTCTTAAACTTCGATTAACCCTGTTTTTGCAGCCAAACCATGGATTTGGCGAGTCTTTTCGCGCGGACCTGATACCGCGCGGGCGGACCGGGCCGAAATGTGCTCAACTGGCGACAGGGCGCCGGGCGTCCCGTCTACACGCTGCGGTTGGTGCGTCCGGACAGTTCCCCGAAGCCTTCGATCAGCGCCTCGGTGCCGTCCATCTCGGCCATCCTGGCCTTCACGTCCCTCAACCAGCCCATGTTCGGCTCGCTCGGCTCCTCGCCCAGCGCCAGCTCGGCATCCTTCAATTCCCTAAGTAAGGAGTGCCATTGCCGATGCAAGGCAACCAGCTGATGCCAGGTCGCAAGAACGTCATCGCGCGCCGCGCCCGACTTGGTCGCCCACACCGCCGCCGTCGTGATCGCGCGCTCAACCCGTTGAAGAAGCTCGGAAAAGCCTGCCTTCTCCAGATCGGCCCGCATCTTCTCGGCCTGCTCGTCCGGATCCGGCGAATGGTGATGGTCGTGGGCGAAGGCGGCGATGATGGCGGCGCGGAGCTTGTGCGCCTCGGGATGGGCCAGTTCCAGCGCGGCGACCTCCTCCAAGTGGTCGTGCAGGAGCCAGGGGTGGTTGATCAGGCACTGCAGGATCAGGGCCTCCCGGCGCGAGATCGCCGAGCGCTGGCCGCGCATGATCGGGCTCATGGCGAGCTGCGGGCTGGCCGCCTGGTAGGGGCCGCGGGCCATGGCCTGGCCTGTGGATGGCGGTCCGCCGCGGCGACCGCCTCCTGTGGATAACCGCCCAGGCTGTCCGGAACCGGGACTGCGGGGAGCAAAACGCCGTCCTGATTCGGCACCGAAGCCGCGGCCAAACCCCCGGCCGCCGTCCGGGGCGAACGCCCGGTACAGCCGGTCGCCGAGATCCTGCTTGTAGTAGCGCCGTACCACCTCGTCGGCGATGCCGCCGGTGAGCTGGCCGATCCGCGCCTCCAGCGCGGCACGGCGCTCCGGGGTGTTGAAGCTGCCGCCCTCGATCTCGCGCGACCAGATCACCTCGGCGAGGGGTTTTGCGATTTTGAGCACCTCCTCGACCGCGCCGCGACCGCCGGAGCGGACGAGGTCGTCGGGATCCTGTCCCTCGGGCAAGAGCGCGAAGCGCAGGCTCTTGCCAGGCTTGAGATGCGGCAAAGCAAGGTCCGCGGCCCGATAGGCCGCCTTTTGGCCGGCGCGGTCGCCATCGAAACACAGGATCGGCTCGTCGACCATCTTCCAGATCAGCGAAAGTTGGCTCTCGGTCAGCGCGGTGCCGAGCGGCGCCACGGCGCCGGCAAAGCCGGCCGCGACCAGCGCAATGACGTCGACATAGCCCTCGACCACGATCATCGGCGCGCCGTTATGGGCGGCCTGACGGGCGCTGGCGAGATTGTAGAGGTTGTCGCCCTTGTGGAAGAGCGGCGTCTCCGGCGAGTTCAGGTATTTCGCCGGCACGTCCTTCTGCAGCGCGCGACCGCCGAAGGCGATGACGCGTCCGCGGAGATCGGTGATCGGGAACATCACGCGGTCGCGGAAGCGGTCATACGGCACGGGAATGTCGTCGCCACCGACCAGCAATCCCGCCTCGACCATGTCGGCCACCGGGATGCCCTGGGCGCCGAGATATTCCTTCAAGCCGAACCGATCCGGCGGCGCGTAGCCAAGCCGGAATTGGAGCTGCGTCTGCGGCAGGATCGCGCGATCGGCAAGATAGCCGCGGGCGCGCGCGCCATGACGGGACGCCAGCGTGTCAGAAAAGAACTTCGCCGCCAGCTCCATCACGTCGTACAGCGTCTTGCGCTGCCGCTCCTGGCGCGCCGCGTCGGGCGTGACCGCGGGCAGCGCCAGGCCGGCGATTCCCGCGAGCCGCTCCACGGCTTCGGGGAAGCTGCAGCCCTCGGTCTCCATCACGAAGTCGAAGATGTTGCCGTGCTTGCCGGACGAGAAGTCGTGATAAAAACCCTTCTGGTCGTTGACGTAGAAGGACGGCGTCTTCTCCTGCTGGAACGGCGACAGCCCCTTCCACTCGCGCCCGGCCTTCTTGAGCTTCACGCGCTTGCCGACGACGTCCGAGACCGGAAGCCGGGCGCGCAGCTCATCGAGAAATTCCGGCGTGAAGCGGGCCATGAGCGGGCTGGTGGTCCTGTGGTGGTGGCCTAGGCATATAGGCACCCGTGTACGAAATGTGAACTTCCTCCGGCTTGTCCGGGCTATTCACAGGCACGGCCCTCTCCTCTCGTCATTCCGGGGCGCCCGCAGGGCGAGCCCGGAATCCATAACCACGACCAGTCGTGAGGCGGGACGGCCGCGCCACTGCGTGTCCTCGCACCGTTCGTGGTTATGGATTCCGGGCCCATCGCTGCGCGATGTCCCGGAATGACGGCGCGGAGAGACTTAGGGCGCCAAAAACCGTCCCGAGGCGATGCGGGCGGCCTCGTCCACGGGCCAGTTGTACACGTAGGTCCAGGCCTCGCGGGCCGCGCCGTCGGCCAGCGTCACGGCGAGGCACCGGCGCAGATATTCGGTCGGCGCGGCGAAGCCTTCGCCGCAGGCCTCGTACATGTCGAACTCGCGCAGCATCGGCTCCGGCTGGTGCAGCCGGAACAGCTCGCCATGGACGAGATCGGCCGCGTCATCGGACGGCACCAGGCCGGGATAATGCTGGATGCGGTACAACTGGCCGCGGCAGCTTGCCTCGGCGACGAAATCGGCATTGGCCGACAACAGCCGCGCCATCGGATGGTCGAAGCCGCGCATCAGCGTGCCGTAGACGAACAGGAGATCGGTGGTCATGGCCCGTCTATAGCGGCGATCGCCGATGATGCGAAGCGGCGGCCGGCCGCGCCTTTCTCTGCTCAGGCGGCCGCGATCTCATCGCTGACGACGTGGAATTTGGTCAGGGTCATCAGGCCGAACGAGGTCGACAGCGCGACGTCGGCGGCGTCCCGTCCGGTCGCCATCAGGATGCGACCGATGCGCGGCACGTTGTGGCGGGCATCGAACGTGTACCACCGGCCCGAGAGATAGACCTCGAACCAGCCCGAGAAATCCATCGGGACCGGGTCCGGCGGCACGCCGATGTCGCCGAGATAACCGGTGCAATAGCGAGCCGGAATGCCCATGCAGCGGCAGAAGGTCAGCGCGAGGTGGGCGAAGTCGCGGCAGACGCCGGCGCGCTGCTGATAGACGTCGTGCGCCGACTTCATGGCGTGGGCGTGCTCATAGCCGAACGTGACGTGGCCGTGCACGAAGTCGCAGATCGCCTGCACGCGCGCCCATCCCGCCGGCGCGCTGCCGAACAACGACCAGGCGACCTCGGCCAGCTTGTCGGTCTCGCAATAGCGGCTCGGCATCAGATACAGCAGAAGCTCATCGGGCAGCTGCTCGATCGACAGTTGCTGGGCGCCGGGATCGATCGCGTCCGGCCGCCCGCTGTCGCGGACGATGGCGCTGCCGTGGAAGGTGACCCCGCCGGCCGGCGCCACCAGCCGTCCACAGAGATTGCCGAAGCTGTCGTTGTAGAATTTGATCGGCACCTTGGGCTCGGTCGTGATCGTCTCGGTGCCGACGATGTCGGGAAAGCGCGACGGATGGATCGACAGCATGATCACCATCGGCGTTGCCGCCGGAGCCGCATAGGCGATCTCAAATCCAACCTTGATCAGCATGAAGGCTCCTTCGCCCCGTTCGGGCGGCACGATGCGCCAGCCTCATCCAGCCCGGACCGTAGGCCCATTGCGAACTTCTGTCTTGTGAATGATCGCCAGAATCAGCATCGTTTGGGCGACCATCATGATGTCCGCCGGCCCAATCCTCATCCGTCTGCCCAATCCGAGATCGGTCTGCCGCTTCATGAAGCAACGAGAGGCAGCATGACCGTGTCCGGCACGAGCAACACTCATCGACTCCTTCAGCCAGACGAAGTTCCACCCGTGCTCGAGCGCAACGCCGATGGGGCGTCGGCCTTGTTCTTCACGTGCGATCACTATGGCCGCCTGCTGCCGCGCGCACTCGGCGATCTCGGCCTGCCCGAAAGCGAACTGGAGCGGCACATCGCCTGGGACATCGGCATCGCCGGCGTCGCGGAGGCCGTATCGCGGGCGCTCGATGCGCATCTGATCGCGCAGCGCTATTCGCGGCTGGTGATCGACTGCAACCGCTCGCCGAAGGCGCCGAACGCGATTCCGATGATCAGCGAGCGCACCACGATCCCCGGCAATGAGGGCCTGACGCATGAGGACGCCGAGCTCCGGCGCCGCGCGATCTTCGATCCCTATCACGACCGCATCACCGAAGTGCTCGATGCGCGCAAGGCCGCGGGGCGGCCGACCATCCTCGTCTCGCTGCACAGCTTCACGCCGGTCTATGCGGGCATCGCGCGGCCCTGGCACATTGGCACGCTGTATCAGCACGACCGTGTGCTGCCGCCGCTGCTGTTGAGGGCGTTGCGGGCCGAGCCCGATCTCGTGGTGGGCGACAATCAGCCCTATGCGGTCGGCGACGGCACCGACTACACCATCCCCGTGCATGGCGAGGCGCGCGGGCTGATCAATTCCGGCATCGAGATTCGTCAGAACGAAATCGCCGAGCCCGAGGGCCAGCAGCGCTGGGCCGAGCGGCTGGTCCGCGTTCTCGGCGAGATCGAGGTCGAGCTGCGCAGCAAGGGTCTCGCTTAGATCATGATGCGATTCCACGGAATCGCATCATGATCTCATCTCTTTGTTTGAGCATGATCTCCGCGCAAACGCCTTCGGCGTTTGTCGCGAGGGAAAACCGGCTTCCACTTTTCCGGATCATGCTCTAGCCCGCTACTCCGTCATGTCGGAGGCGTCGTGATGGGCGAGCAGGCCCGCGAGCCGCCACAGCGCCGTGCGCAGATCGTCATGGCTCGGCAGGCCGAGCGCAAGCCGCACCGCATTCGGTGAATGGCCATGCGCCACCGCAAACGCGCTCGCCGGCGTAATCGCGATGCCGGCGCGCGCGGCCGCGGCGGTCAAGGCTTCGGCGCGCCAGCCCTCCGGCAGATGCAGCCAGACATGGTAGGAGCGCGGATCGGCCTCGATGTGATGGCCGGCGAGGCACTCGGCGACGATCGCCTGCCGCACCAGCGCGTCGGCCCGCTTGCGCCTGGTGATCTCGGCCGCCGTGCCGTCGGCGAGCAGCCCCATGCCGGCGGCCAGCGCCAGCGACGTCACCGACCAGGCCCCGGTGCGCACCGTGGCGGCGAATTTTTCGCGCATGCTTCCCGGCACGTAGAGAAAACCGACCGCAATCCCCGGCGCGAGCCGCTTGGCAAGGCTGTCGACCACGACGACACGCTCCTCGGCCTGCGTCGCCAGCGAGACCTGATCGCTGAGGAAGCCGTAGACCAGATCCTCGATGATCATCAGCTCGTGCTTGCGCACCAGACGCACGATCTCCTCGCGCCTCGCCTCGCTCATCGTCAGGCCGAGCGGATTCTGCATCACCGGCTGGATGTAGATCGCGTTGAGCGCGCTCGCGCGGTGCGCCTTGGTCAGGGCATCCGGGCGGATGCCCTCGCCGTCCATCGCGAGCGGCACCAGGGTCACGCCCAGCCGCGCCGCGATGCCCTTGATCATCGGATAGGTGACGGCCTCGACGCCGAGCCGGCCACCGACCGGCACCAGCGCCGAGATCGCCGCAGCCAGCGACTGTCGACCACTGCCGGCGAAGACGAAGTTCTCCGCGCGCGGGCGCCAGCGCTCGCCGGCGAAGAAGGCCGCGGCGGTGCGCCCGGCCTCGGCCAGCCGCCGCTGCGTGATCGGCGCCAGCACCGGCGCCAGCTTCTCCGGCCGCTGCCATGCGGCAAGCGACTTCGCGATCAGGGCCGCCTGATCCGGCAGGGTCGGGAAATTGAACTCGAGATCGATGCGGCCATCGAACGGCTCCAGCCGCAGCGAGGGTGGTACCGGTACCGCCTCTCCCGCGACGAAGGTGCCGCGCCCGACCTCGCCCACGACCAGACCCCTGCGCAATAATTCGGCATAGACGCGCGCTGCCGTGGATGCGGCAATTCCCCGTTCATAGGCGAACTGACGCTGCGGCGGCAGCCGGTCGCCCGCCTTCAGCCTGCCGTTGGCGATGTCCTCGGCAATGTCGTCCACCAGGGCCGTATACGAAGCATTCATGCTATATTGCACCGAGAGCAATGTTTCGATTGCACCGAGATATGTACTGCGCGATTGCTCTTCGAACAACGCAATTGAAGAGCGATAGGTGACTCATGGCATATTCCCTGGCGCAGCGTTGGGCAACTCCGCAAGTTGCCCACGGAAAGAGCAATTTGCTCCAGGTCCCGCAACTCTGGCTGCGGCGCCTGTTCTGGCGGTCCGAACTGGCGATGCTCGATCGCGAGCAGATGCGCGACTGCGGCCTTGATCCCGTGGTCGTGCAGGAAGAGGCCAACAAGCCGTTCTGGCGCGACTGACGCCGACATCGAGGAGGGCACCGCAATGCTCGCGCTTCCGTTCCATCAAGTCGACGTGTTCTCCAAGGTCGCCTTCAAAGGCAACCCGCTCGCCGTGATCGCCGAGGCCGACGGCCTCGACGATGCCGCGATGCAGGCGATCGCCAACTGGACCAATCTGTCCGAGACGACCTTCCTGTCACGCGCTCAGAATCCGGGCGCTGATTATCGCGTGCGCATCTTCACCCCGCAGCGCGAACTGCCTTTTGCGGGCCATCCGACGCTCGGCTCATGCCACGTATGGCTCGCGCTCGGCGGCCGGCCGAAGGGCGAGCATGTGGTGCAGGAATGCGGCGCGGGCCTCGTGCGCATCAAGCGTGACGGAGACCGCCTCGCCTTCGCCGCCCCGCCCCTCCGCCGCTCCGGCGCCGTCGATGCCGAGCTGACGAGCAAGATCGCGGCAGCGCTCGGCATCCCAACGAGCACGATGCGCGCCGTGCAGTGGATCGACAACGGCCCGGGCTGGATCGGCGTGCTGATCGACTCCCGCCGCGCGCTGCTCGACATCCGCTACAATCCGGCGGCGCTGCCGCAACAGCCGATCGGCGTGGTTGCGCCATGGGATCGGGCGCAAGATGGCACAGATGCCGACTACGAGGTCCGCGGCTTCATGTGGGGCGGCGGCGAGGACCCGGTGACGGGCAGCCTCAATGCAAGTTTGGCGCAATGGCTGATCGGAGCGGGAATTGCTCCGAAGCAATACGTCGCCTCCCAGGGCACCGTGCTGGGCCGCGCCGGCCGCGTCCATGTCGCGCAGGACGGCGACACGATCTGGATCGGCGGCGACGTCGCGCCTGTGGTGAAGGGGACGATCAGCCTGTAACGCGCGTCAGCAGACGGCGATGCGGCCGCGGGGCCGAACGCGTGCTCACCGTGCCCGGGTCAGCGCCAGCCACACGCCGCCGCCGATCATGAAGCCGCCGGAGATGCGCGACACCAGCCGCGTCCGCCTGGCCGAGAACAGTTTTCGCGCACGGCCCGCGAGCAGCGCATAGATCGCGTCGGTGAGACCCGCGATCACCATGAAGGTGACGCCGAGCAAACCGACCTGCGGCACGTGATCCCGGCTCATGTCCATGAACTGCGGCAGGAACGCGCCGAAGAACACCATCACCTTCGGGTTCGAGAGCAGCACCAGCAGCCCCTGCAGGAAAAAGCCGCCGCGCGGCGGCGGTGGCGGCGCCTCGCCCGCAGAGATCCCCTCGATCGGCGAGCGGATGAGCTGAATGCCGAGCCACACCAGATAGGCCGCACCGATCAGTCGTACCCATTCGAACCAATAGCCCATCGTGGCCATCAGCGACGTCAGGCCGACGGCGACGATGCCGATCGCGATCGCCAGCCCGGTCTGCACGCCGGCGATATTGACGAGCGCGGCGCGGGTCCCGTGGCGCAGACCGTTGGCGATCAGCAGCGTCACGACGGGACCCGGCAGCAGCGCCAGCCCGATACAGGCGGCGACGAAGGCGAGATAGACTTGCAGGGACATGAAGCGCCTCGATGCGAATGAGGCGCTCACTAATGCACGACATGTCTGCAGAGGGAAGCCCGCTTGTCCTCGCGCGATCCACAACGCAGCGCCCTTGACACGCAACCATTTGGTTGCCTATTCTTTCTCACATGGATGATGTCTTCAAGGCGCTTGCGGACGGCTCACGACGCGCCCTGCTCGACAGGCTCCACGCGCGGAACGGGCAAACCCTGACCGAACTCTGCGACGGCCTCGCGATGACGCGACAGGCCGTGACCAAGCACCTTGCCATTCTGGAAGCGGCCAATCTGGTCGCGACGATCCGGCATGGCCGCGAGAAGCTGCACTATCTCAATCCGGTGCCGATCCATCACATCGGGGAGCGCTGGATCAAGAAATTCGAGCGCGGCAAGCTCGCCGCGCTCAGCGAGTTGAAGCGGCAATTGGAGGAGCGCGATGAGTAAGCCCGAATTCGTCTACGTCACGTATATCGCGACGACGCCCGAGAAATTGTGGGAAGCGCTGACATCAAACGAATTCGCGAAGCGCTACTGGTTCGGCACCGAACTGCATTCCGATTGGCGCGTCGGCTCGCCGTTCACGCTGGTGACCGACGGGATGACGACGGATGTCGGCCAGATTCTGGAGTTCGATCCGCCACGCCGGCTCTCCTACACCTTCCAGCACGTCCTGAAAGACGAGTTTCGCAACGAGCAGCCGACCAAGGTCGTGTTCGCGATCGAACAGCACGGCGACTCCGTCAAGCTGACCCTGACGCATGAAGGCTTCGAAGGGGCGGCAAGATTGCTCGATGCGGTTTCCAACGGCTGGCCCGCGATCATGTCCGGCCTAAAAAGTCTGCTGGAGACCGGAACGGCGCTGGCGATCCCGATGTCAGCGCTCGGCAAAGGAGTCTGAGCGATGGATCTTGCAAAGTTCAAGCCCGCCACCGTCTACACGATCTACATCGCCGCCAGCCCTGAGAAGGTATGGCAGGCGCTGACCTCCGCCGAGTTCAGCCGACAATATTTCTTCGGCTTCGCCGTGGAAGCCGAACTGAGGGCGGGCGGCGCCTTCATCGTGCGCGCGCCGGACGGCTCCGAACACATCAGCGGCCAGGTGATCGTCTGCGAGCCGCCGCACCGGCTGACCGTCACGTGGGACGTCAACTGGCCCGGCCTCGTCGAGGCACTGGGCCGCACGCTCGTGACCTATGAGATCGAACCGGCCGGCGACGCCGTCCGTCTCACGATGACTGAAGCGCATGAGCGGCCGCTCTCCGACGACATCCTGTCTGGCGGACGCCAGGGCTGGCCGGCCATCCTGTCGAGCCTCAAGAGCGTGCTCGAGACCGGCAAGCCGCTCGCGGTGAAGATGACGCCGCCGACGCGCATGCTGGCGGCCCTGAAGGCGATGGGGATTGCAGTGCCTTAAACGACAACGCCTGCTACGACACCGCGGCGATCTGTGGGATGCTGGCGAGGACGGCGCCGACCTGGACCGCATTGCTCAGCATGCCACCCCAATGTAACCAGCGCAGCCGACGCAGGGCCGTCGCATCGCCGGAATCCCTGTCGCGGATGCGCGCGTCCATCTGCCGCAGAAACCAGCGGCGCGAGAGCAGCGCGAACGCCGCGATCAGCCCAATGCCCAGCCCCAGAACGGGGCGGCCGTCGGCCAGCACGGCGAGCGCGCCGATGCCGCCAGCGATCGAAAGCGCCACGAAGTAGGAGTCGAACATGCCGCGCAGGAGCCGGGTGACCGGCACGATGTCGAGCCGCACCAACAGAAAGGCCGGCGCGGCCAGCAGCAGATAGAACATCGGCAGCAACAAGACGATCGTGGCAAACAACGCGATGTTGTCCGGCATCATCCTCCTCCGACATTGGGGCCGGCCGGACCACCGGCGAGCCGCGTTTCGAAACGAGCCCGTTCGACGGCGTCCATGCGCCATCGAACCTACGTCGCGGCTCGCCCTTGCCTTATGCCGGAGCTACGATCCGGCGGTACAGATGCCAGGTCGCATGGCCTAGCACCGGCACAGTGACCAGCAGCCCGAGGAAGTACGGTAATGCCGAAATGATCAGCAGCACGGTGATGACGGCGGCCCAGCCGATCATCGGGCCGGGACTCGTCACGACCGCGCGCACGCTGGTGATCATCGCCGTCACGAAATCGACGTCGCGCTCCAGCAGCAGCGGAAACGACACGACCGTGAGCGAGAACAGCACCAGCGATAGAGCGGCGCCGTCGAGATTGCCGATCGCGAGGAAGAGCAGACCCTCGTTGGTCGTCAGCACCACGGTCATGAATTCCTTGATGCTGGAGAACGAGGCATTGAGCCCGAGCAGCAGCGCGATCAGGAGGCGCACCTGGTACATCCAGATGATGAAGAAAAATAGTGTCACGAACGCCATCCAGCCGATCTCGCCGCGCGAAGTGATCGTGCGCCAGATCCCGCCATAGGAAATCGGCTGGCCGAGTTCGCGGCGGCGGCTGACCTCGTAGAGACCGATCGCGACGAACGGGCCGATCAGCGCAAACCCCGCGGCCAGCGGATAGGCCAAGTAGACCATCCCGAAGGCGGTGACGCACAGCACGATGCTGATGCCGCCGAGTACGTAGATCAGCCCGAAAGCAAGGCCGAACATGGGCTGAGCCTGAAAATCGCGGAGGCCTTGCGTCAAGGCTTCGGCAATATCGGCCGTGGTGATGCGGCGCACCACGGGATCGGATCGTCCCGAGACGGATGCGGTCATCGGCGGTCCCTCCTGAATGTTGTTGTTGCCGTGATGCTAACAGCGGGAGGGCGGGGATTTCAATTTCAACTTGTGGGCAGAGGGGCGGAGCGATCACATATGACGATGCAGTTTTGCACTCGTCTGTCGCCATCCGTCGTGCCGTGCGGGACTGCCGGCGAGGCGAGGGAGCCAGGCGCTCCATTGGGCACCCACGAACGGGAGCCCCCTACCCCCGCGCCCGCAACTCCCGCCTCAGCACCTTGCCGGTCGCCGTCATCGGCAGGGTGTCGGTGAATTCAACGTGGCGCGGGTATTCGTGCGCGGCAAGCTTCACTTTGACGAAGTCCTGGATCTCTCGCGACAGCGTGTCATTTGCAACGAAGCCAGGGCGCAGCACGATCCACGCCTTGATGGCCTCCGTGCGCACCGGGTCGGGAATGCCGACGACGGCCGCCAGCGCGACTGCCGGATGCTTGAGCAGCGTGTCCTCGATCTCCGCCGGGCCGATGCGATAGCCGGCCGACGTGATGACATCGTCCTCGCGGCTCGCATACCAGAAATAGCCGTCGTCATCCTGGGTGCCGAGATCGCCTGTCAGCAGCACGTCGCCCGCGAACTTCTTCTGCGTCGCCTCCGGATTGCGCCAATATTCGATCATGGTGCAGGGATTGGGCTGGCGCACGCCGATGATGCCCCTCTCTCCGCGCGGCAGCTCCTCGCCCTTGTCGTTGACGATCAGCACCTCGAAGCCCGGCGTCGCCTTGCCCATCGAGCCCGGCCGGATCGGAAACAGCCTCGCATTGTTGCCGACGACGAGATTGCATTCGGTCTGGCCGTAGATCTCGTGCGCATCGATGCCGAAGGTCGCGCGCACCCAGTCGAGCAGCTCGGCGCCGAGCGACTCGCCGCCGGTGAGGATGCTGCGCAGCTTGACGCCCTCGTGCTTGACATTGGCCTGGCGCATCAACTTCAGCGCGGTCGGGGGCAGGAACACGTTGCGGACGGCGTAGTCCGCCATCAGTTGCATTGCGGCCTGCGGCTCGAATTTCCTGGCGCGATAACCGATCATCGGGATCGCGTGATACCATGCAGGAAACAGCGCATCGAACAGGCCGCCGATCCATGCCCAATCCGCCGGCGTCCACATGACGTCGCCGGGCTTCGGCAGGAAGCCGTGCACCATCTCGACATTGGGCAGGTGGCCGAGCAGTACGCGATGGGCGTGCAGCGCGCCCTTGGGATTTCCGGTCGTACCCGAGGTATAGATGATGATGGCAGGGTCGTCGCTCGACGTGGCGACGGTCGGGAATTGATCGGAGGCGCGCTCCAGCGTCGGCCAGAAGGCTTGGGCGCCGAGGCCGTCGCCGTCAGTGACATAGATCGTCTTGAGTTCCGGCAGGCGGTCGCGAATGCGCGCGAGCTTCGCAAGGCCCGTGGCGTCGGTGACGACGACCTTGGCGCCGGAGTTCTGCAGCCGGAATTGCAGCGCGTCCTCGCCGAACAGCGTGAACAGCGGCACCGAGACGAGACCGGCGCGGAACGCCGCCAGATGGACGATCGGCAGCTCCAGCGACTGCGACAGGAACACCGCGACGCGGTCGCCCTGCGCGAGACCATCGGCCTTCAATACGTTGGCGAAGCGGCAGGAGTAATCGCGCAGCTCATCGAATGAGACGCGCCGTGCGGCGCCGTCCTCTTCGACGACGATCAGCGCCAGGCGCCCCGAGCCGTCGGCGTGGCGATCGCAGGTCGCGACCGCGATGTTGAACTGCGCCGGGATGTCCCAGCGGAAGTCGCGAGTGAGCTGGTCGTAGTCGGACGTTTCCTTGAGCATCGTTCTCTCCGTCATGGCCAGGCGAAGACCCGCCTGCGGGGCCGAAGCCCCTTCGGCGCGGCGAAGGCCCGGCCATCCACGTCTTTCTTCTTGATGACAGTCTTAAAGACGTGGATGCCCGGGACAAGCCCGGGCATGACGATGTGGGGATGGCTCGGCGCTTCGCGTCGCGCGGCCTAGCCCGACAGCGCCGCCTTCACCAGCGCGCTCGCCTTGGCGAAATCCATCTGGCCGGTATACTTGGCCTTCAGCACGGCGATCACCTTGCCCATGTCCTTCATGCCGGCGGCGCCGGTCTCGGCGACTGCAGCGGAGATAGCGGTCTTCACCTCGTCGTCGCTCATCTGCTTCGGCAGATAGGCCGAGATGACCGCGATCTCCTCGCGCTCGCCGGCGGCGAGCTCGGCGCGGCCGCCCTTTTCATACAGCTCGACCGACTCCTGACGCTGCTTGATCATCTTCTGCAGCACCGCGAGCACGTCGGCGTCGGTCAAGGGCGGCTTGCCTTCGCCGCGCGCGGCGATGTCGGCGTTCTTCAAGGTCGAGTTCACCATGCGAAGGGTGGACAGCTTGCGCTCGTCCTTGGCCTTCATCGCCTCCTTGACCGCATTGTTGATGTCGTCGCGCAGCATGCTCTCGCCCTCTCAAAATCCATTGGCGCTGGTCTAGGCGGTTCGCCCACCCGAAACAACACGGTTCCGCATCCGTTCCGGTCGGATGCCTCGAAACTCCGGCCGAATTGACCGAAATCGCATGTGAATCGGCCGCTTCCCGCTTTGACGCCGCGCGCCTGGGGCACTATGTAGGGGCCTCATGACACACATCGATACTGACGCCGCCTGGCCGGACCATAAACCGACCGCGCTCCTCGTGCTCGCCGACGGCACGGTGCTGGAAGGCTACGGCCTCGGCGCCGAAGGCCACGCCGTGGGCGAGGTCTGCTTCAACACCGCCATGACCGGCTATGAGGAGATCCTGACCGATCCATCCTATGCCGGCCAGCTCATCACCTTCACCTTCCCGCATATCGGCAATGTCGGCACCAACGACGAGGATATCGAGACGGTGAACATGGCGGCGACGCCGGGCGCGCGCGGGGTGATCCTGCGCACCGCGATCACCGATCCGTCGAACTACCGCGCCACCCGCCATCTCGACCAGTGGCTGCGTGCGCGCGGGATCATCGGGCTGTCCGGCATCGACACCCGGGCGCTGACCGCGCTGATCCGCTCCAAGGGCATGCCGAACGCCGTGATCGCGCATGCCAAGGACGGCAATTTCGACCTCGACGCCCTGAAGAAGGAAGCGCGGGAATGGCCCGGCCTGGAGGGCATGGACCTCGTGCCGATGGTGACCTCCGCCCAGCGCTTCACCTGGGACGAGACCCCCTGGGTGTGGAACGAGGGCTTCGGCCGACAGGTCAATCCGGAGTTCAACGTCGTCGCGATCGACTACGGCATCAAGCGCAACATCCTGCGCCTGCTCGCCGGCGTCGGCTGCAAGGTGACGGTGGTGCCGGCGACGACGCCGGCCGAGGACATCCTGGCGATGAAGCCGGACGGCGTGTTCCTGTCGAACGGACCCGGCGATCCCGCGGCGACCGGTAAATATGCCGTGCCGGTCATTCAGCAGGTGATTTCGTCGGGCACACCGACCTTCGGCATCTGCCTCGGCCATCAGATGCTCGGGCTTGCGGTCGGCGCCAAGACCAAGAAGATGCACCAGGGCCATCACGGCGCCAACCATCCGGTCAAGGACGAGACCACTGGCAAGGTCGAGATCACCTCGATGAACCATGGCTTCGCGGTCGACCAGGACACGTTGCCATCGGGCGCGACGCAGACCCACATCTCGCTGTTCGACGGCTCGAATTGCGGCATCCAGCTCGAGGGCAAACCGGTGTTCTCGGTGCAGTACCACCCGGAAGCTTCGCCCGGCCCGCGCGACTCGCATTACCTCTTTCAGCGCTTCGCCGAGCTGATGCGCGAGAAGAAGCGCAGCGCAGCCTGAGGTCGGCAGCTTGACGACACTCGACATGCCCGGGCTGGTCCCGGGCATTTTTCTGTCCGCAATCTTGTGATCGCCGGCATCTGTTTTGCCCTCGATCTTTTCGCACCGCATTCATATGATGATCATCATATATTGTAGATCGACAATATGAGCGAGACGGATTCGCGCGCTGAATTCGGCGTGGTGCCCCTGGCGGTACTGGCCTCGATGCCCGGGCTCGATTTCGTGCGCGGCATCTTCGCCGGGACCTTGCCGCAGCCGCCGATCATGCAGACCGTCGCGCCGTTCGACTGCAGCGCCGAGCCCGGCCGGGTCGTCATGCACAGCGTGCCGGCCTTGCGGCACTACAATCCGATCTGCTCGGTGCATGGCGGCTACACCGCGATCCTGCTGGATTCCGCGATGGGGCTCGCCGTCCCACGATGTGCCCGCAGGGCAGCGGTTACACCACGCTGGAATTCAAGGTCTCCTTCATCAAGGCAATGACCGAGACCACCGGCATCGTGAGAACGGAGGGCAGGACGCTGTCGTTCGGACGCCGCGCCGCGACCGCCGAGGCACGCATCGCCGAGGCACGCATCGCCGATTCGCAAGGGCGCCTGCTGGCGCACGCCACCACGACTTGCCTGGTGCTCGAGCTGCCCAAGGCGTGAGCCTGGAACGGCTACCGCGCAGGCCGGTTGATAGGGTGAGGCCCCATCCTTTGTTCCGAGGTCGCCATGCCTGCCGCCCCCTCGCCCCGCGTCAAGTCGCTCAGCATCGTGTTCGCGGATGACGGCCTGGTGCCCAATAATCCGATGCCGTTCCTGGTCTACAAGGCCGTCATCGATCTGGGTGGCGCCGATCCGGCGGCCGACATCGAGCGCGTGTTCGCCGCCAATGGCTGGGGCGACATGTGGCGCAACGGCGTCTACGACTATCTGCACTATCACGCGACCGTGCATGAGGCGCTGGGTGTCGCCGGCGGAACGGCGCGGGTCCGCTTCGGCGGCGATCAGGGCCGGGAGCTGGAGCTCAGGCCGGGCGACGTCGCCATCCTGCCGGCCGGCACTGGACATCAATGCATCGCTGCCAGCAGCGATTTCTGCATCGTCGGCGCCTATCCGCCCGGACCGAAGATGCAGATCACGCGGCCGACGCCGGAGAACCACGCCCGCGCATCGAAAACCATTCCGGAGGTGCCGCTGCCCGCGACCGATCCTGTGCTCGGCGCGGGCGGCCCGCTCACGCGCCTGTGGCACCAGGCGCGCTGATCAGGCGCAATACAGCCGATACAGCGTCTGCAGGATCTCGCGGACCTCCCGGCTCGCCAGCCGATAGTAGATGGTCTGGCCATCGCGCCGGGTGGCGACGAGATCGAGCGCGCGCATCTTCGCGAGATGCTGAGACAGCGCCGCCTGTCGCAACCCGACCTGTTCGGCGAGATCGCCGACCGCGCGCTCGCCGTCGATGAGGTTGCAGAGCACCATGAGGCGCTTCGAATTCGCCATGGCAGCGAGCAGGCCCGCCGCCTCCTCCGCCTTGTCGTCGAGCGCCGCCACCATGGCCTCACGGGTTTTGCGCCTGGCCTGTGTTGTCATGATTGTTACTTCTTCATTTTCGTATATATGCAATAATGCACATGACAGCCGATTGCAACATGCCCCCGACGAGGGAATCAAGGACGATATGATCACGGAGTATACAGCGGTCACGGCGCTCGCAGGCGGCGCCCTCATCGGCGCTGCAGCCGTCATGCTGATGGGCCTGACCGGCCGTATTGCCGGCGTCAGCGGCATTGCCGCGCGGCTGTTGCCGCCCTGGGACGGTGCGCTCGCTGGCCGGCTCGCCTTCATAGGAGGGCTGGTCGCGGCCGCCCTTGCAGTCCGCATCGTCAGCGGGAGCCTGCCGCCGCTGAAGCTGGAGGTCGGTTCGATCGATATGGTTGCAGCCGGGCTGCTGGTCGGCTTCGGGGCGGTCTGGGGCAACGGCTGCACCTCGGGTCATGGCGTCTGCGGCATCGCCAGCCTGTCGCCGCGCTCGATCGTCGCCACGCTGGTGTTCATGGCCACCGCGGTCGTGACCACCTTCCTCGTTCGCCACGTGCTGTGAGGCACCATGATCATTTTCGTCCAGTTCACCGTCGGCCTCATCTTCGGACTCGGGCTGCTGCTCTCGGGCATGTCCAATCCAGAGAAGGTGCTCAACTTCCTCGATTTCGCGGCGATCCGCTTCGGCGGCTGGGATCCGAGCCTGATCCTCGTGATGGCTGGAGCGGTGGGGGTCACCTTCGCCGGCTTCCGACTGGTTTTCCGGCGCCGGCGTCCCGTCCTCGGTGACCAATTCCACCTGCCATCCTTTCAGACGCTGGATTGGCGGATCGCAACCGGCCCTGCGATCTTCGGCATCGGCTGGGGCCTCGCCGGCATCTGCCCGGGCCCGGCCTTCGTGGCGCTCGGCTACGGCTCGCCTGCCATCGTCCTGTTCGTCACGGCCATGATGATCGGAATGGCCGCAGCCCGCATGCTCGCGAGCCGCCGGCCCTCGCTCGCCGCAGTCGCTTCAGAATGAGGGAGGCTTGAATGTCCGGCATTCCTCATCCGGTCGACCTGTCAGTGAAACCCGAGGTCACACCGTTCTTCGATCGCGCCACCAACACCGTCAGCTATGTGGTCAAGGACCCAGGCTCGCGGGCCTGCGCGGTGATCGATTCGGTCATGGACATCGACTATGCATCGGGGCGCATCGCACCGCATTCGGCCGACGAGATCATTCGCCTGATCGAGGATCGCGGCTGGCAACTGGACTGGCTGATCGAGACCCATGTCCATGCCGATCATCTGTCGGCGGCGCCCTACATCCAGTCAAGGCTGGGCGGCAGGATCGGCATCGGCGCCAACATCAGGATGGTGCAGGAGACGTTCGGCAAGATCTTCAACGAAGGCACCGAGTTTCAGCGCGACGGCAGCCAGTTCGACCGCCTGTTCCATGATGGCGACACCTACCGGATCGGCACAATCACCGCCTTCGCCATGCATACGCCGGGGCACACGCCGGCCTGCATGACTCATGTGATCGGAGACGCCGCCTTCGTCGGCGACACGCTATTCATGCCGGACGGCGGCTCGGCACGCGCCGACTTTCCTGGCGGCGATGCCCGCACGCTGTATCGCTCGATCCGCCGGGTGCTGGAGTTGCCTGACGCGACGCGGCTGTTCATGTGCCACGACTACGGTCCAAACGGCCGCGACATCCGCTGGGAAACGACGGTGGCCGAGCAGCGCGCGCACAACATCCACGTCCGCGACGGCATCACCGAGGATCAGTTCGTCGCCGCCCGCGAGGCGCGCGACCGCACCTTGGACATGCCCAAGCTGATCATCCCCTCCCTGCAGGTGAACATGAAGGCGGGACGGTTGCCGACGCCCGATCAGGACGGCCGGCGCTTCCTGAAAGTCCCGCTCAACGCACTCTAGGACACCCCTCGCCCCACCGACCGCGCGGCAGACGTCGCGGCTCGGCTTTCCCATTTGGCAACGGCCGGGCACCGGCGCGGCACGCCACTCCGGAGCATCGCAGGATGACCTTGTCCGCTGCCCAGCTTGCGCTCGGCTCGCTGTCCGGCTCTTTCGTCGGATTCACGCTCGGCCTGATCGGCGGGGGCGGATCGGTGCTGGCCGTGCCGCTCATGGTGTATCTGGTAGGCGTCGGCAATCCCCACGTCGCGATCGGCACGAGCGCGGTCGCCGTAGCGATCAACGCGGCGGCCAATCTCGCCAATCATGCCCGCTCCGGGAACGTCAAATGGCCTTGCGCGCTGGTGTTTGCTGCAACGGGCGTGGTCGGCGCCTTCGCTGGCTCGACGCTCGGCAAGATGGTCGACGGTCAGAAGCTGCTGCTGCTGTTCGCCCTGGTCATGATCGTGATCGGCCTCTTGATGCTGCGCAGGCGCGGCACGAACAGCCAGCTGGACGTCAAGCTTTCGCGCGACAATCTGTTGCCGCTCTTGGCATTCGGTTTCGGCACGGGAACACTGTCCGGCTTCTTCGGCATCGGCGGCGGCTTCCTGATCGTTCCGGCTCTGATGTTTGCGACGGGCATGCCGATCCTCTACGCGATCGGCTCCTCGCTCGTGTCCGTCACGGCGTTCGGACTGACGACCGCAGCAAACTACGCGCTGTCGGGACTGGTCGACTGGGCGCTGGCGGCGACCTTTCTCGTCGCCGGCATCGCCGGTGGCCTGGTCGGTGCGAAGCTGGCGGCTCGCCTGTCCGGTACGCGCGGCACCCTGAACAAGGTGTTTGCCACGGTGGTATTCGTGGTGGCGGCTTACATGATCTATCGGAGCTGGTCGGCACTCGGCCACTCCGCATAGCCTGGCATGAGCCGGAGGCCGGCATCGAGGCCGGACCGGCGCGCCACGTCCTCGCAGCGCGCCCGGACCTCAACTCGACGCGGGCCCGCCTATGCCGCGTTGCTGCCTTCCTGACGGCTGGCTTCGAACAAGAACCAAGTGCGGCGCTCGGTCTCGTCGATGAAGGTCTCCAGCAATCCCGCGGTGGCGGGATCGTCATTGTCGTCGCACAGCCCGTGCGCTTTCCGCATCGCAGCCGCGACGTGCTTGTTGTCCTCCATCAACTCCCGCAACATCTCGCGCGGCGGCACATACTCCTCGTTGTTGTCCTTGATGGTCTGCAGCTTGCTGATCTGGCTGATCGATTTCAGCGTGGTGCCACCGAGCTTGCGCACGCGCTCGGCGAGCTGGTCCGTGGTGGCAAAGATCGCGTCCGACTGCTCGTCGAGCATCTCGTGGTAGTCATGGAAATGCCGTCCGCTGACGTGCCAATGGAAGTTCTTGGTCTTCAGATAGAGCGCAAAGGCGTCCGCAAGCAGCGTGTTCAATGCCGTCGAGATCTTGTTCACGGCATCCGGGGACAGATCGGTCGGGGTATCGAGCTCGGGGGCGGTCTTGTCGGTCTTTGCTTTACTCACGGCTTGGCCTTCCTGTTAGAAGCAGCGATGGACACGGATGATCGGACCCGTTAACGCTCGCTGACCCCTCCAGTTCCGATCAAGGAACTGTGTTTGCCGGAACCCGCCATGGACGACTGGATCGATTATTACGATTCCACGCACACGATCTATGCGAGCAAGCTGCATCGCGACCTGCACTTCGAGGGGATCGCGCGCGACATCGTCGGCTATATTCCCTCGCCCGACGCAGTCGTTCTCGACTATTCCTGCGGAGAGGCCCTGTCGGCCGCCAAGGTCGCCGACGCCTGCATGACGCTCATCCTGGCCGAGCCGGCGCCGGGCGTGCGCGGCCGGCTGATCGCGCGCTTCGCCCCCAACACCAAGATCCGCGTGCGGTCGCTGGACGAGCTGCGCAACATGCAGGAAGGCTCGATCGACCTCGTGGTCATGAACTCCGTGGCCCAGTACATGAGCGAGGCGGAATTCGATGCAGCCCTGGCCGTGATCAGGCGGCTGCTGAAGCCGTCGGGAAAGTTCGTCCTCGGCGACGTCCTGCGTCCGGACGTCGGCATGGGCCGTGACGTGCTCGCGCTGCTGATGTTCGCGGCGCGGGACGGCTTCCTCAGGGATGCCCTGGTCGGGCTGGTCGCCACTGCCCTGTCCGATTACCGGCAGTTGCGGACCAAGGTCGGCCTGCAGCGCTACAGCGAGGCCGAGATCCTGGCACGGCTGAAGAAGGCCGGCCTCTCTGCCGTCCGGGCGCCGAAGAATATCGGCCACAATCCCTGGCGCATGACCTTCGTGGCGCAGCCGGCAATGGGAACCGTGTGACCGGCCGAGCCGACCAACCCCACGCCGTGGCCCAACATCGAGCAACCGGATTAGGGTTAACTGAAACACGGGCTGGCTCACGCGGCCGTGAGAGGTAAGATCACCCCCGGCCCGGTGGCGGAAGCTACGACGCGAAGAGCGGTGCAACGCTCTTGAACCTGGTTCAAGTCCAGGCCGGGCCTCCAGCCGTCGCTGCTGCGCAGCTTCGGCTCGGCGAGCCAGCGACGGCGCCGTGCCCCTCAGACCCTCTTCGGCCAAATTGGCCGTTGATTTCGGCCCAAAACCCTTTTCGCTCAGAGGAAACTGGTCTAAAGACCGCTCGCGCGCGAGCAATGGTCGCGCCTTGGCCTTCGGGGACGCGCGGCACGCGCGCCCTTTTTTTGTGCCCAATTCCTGCCCGTTTCTTGCCCGTGAGCTTGAATGCCGAAACGAACCGACATCTCGACCATCCTGATCATTGGCGCCGGT
Organism: Bradyrhizobium sp. SZCCHNRI3052; assembly: GCF_032484895.1. Taxonomy (NCBI): domain Bacteria; kingdom Pseudomonadati; phylum Pseudomonadota; class Alphaproteobacteria; order Hyphomicrobiales; family Nitrobacteraceae; genus Bradyrhizobium; species Bradyrhizobium sp. SZCCHNRI3052. The sequence continues at coordinate 161,466 of NZ_JAUETW010000011.1, forward strand.
CCGATCGTGATCGGCCAGGCCTGCGAATTCGACTATTCCGGTACGCAGGCGGTGAAGGCGCTGAAGGAGGAGGGCTATCGCGTCGTCCTCGTCAATTCCAATCCGGCCACGATCATGACCGATCCGGAATTGGCCGATGCGACCTATATCGAGCCAATCACGCCGGAGATCGTCGCCAAGATCATCGAGAAGGAACGCCACGTCATCCCCGGCGGCTTCGCACTGCTGCCGACCATGGGCGGGCAGACCGCGCTGAACTGCGCGCTGTCGCTGCGCCGGCAGGGGACACTGGAGAAGTTCGACGTCGAAATGATCGGCGCGACGGCTGACGCGATCGACAAGGCCGAGGACCGCCAGCTGTTCCGCAATGCGATGGAGAAGATCGGGCTGCAGACCCCGAAGTCGCGGCTCGCCAATGCGTCGGCGCTGAAGAAGCAGTATCGAGACAAATACTTGGCCGAGCGCGAGACGCTGTCGGGCGCCGCGCGCGACGAGCTCGACCGGCAATGGACGCTCGGCGAGAACGAGCGCCGCAAGCGCTATCAGGAGCATGCGCTGGGACAGGCGCTGATGGCGCTGTCCGAGATCGGCCTGCCCGCGATCATCCGTCCCTCCTTCACCATGGGCGGCACCGGTGGCGGCATCGCCTACAACAAGGAAGAGTATCTCGACATCATCGAGCGCGGTCTCGATGCCTCCCCCACCAACGAAGTGCTGATCGAGGAATCGGTGCTCGGATGGAAGGAGTACGAGATGGAGGTCGTCCGCGACAAACACGACAACTGCATCATCGTCTGCTCGATCGAGAACCTCGATCCGATGGGCGTGCACACCGGCGACTCGATCACGGTGGCGCCGGCGTTGACGCTGACCGACAAGGAATATCAGATCATGCGCGACGCCTCGCTGGCGGTGCTGCGCGAGATCGGCGTCGAGACCGGCGGCTCCAACGTGCAGTTCGGCGTCAACCCGGCCGACGGCCGCATGGTCGTGATCGAGATGAATCCGCGCGTGTCGCGCTCCTCGGCCTTGGCCTCCAAGGCGACCGGCTTCCCGATCGCCAAGGTCGCGGCCAAGCTCGCGGTCGGCTACACGCTGGACGAGATCGCCAACGACATCACCGGCGGCGCGACCCCGGCCTCGTTCGAGCCGACGATCGACTACGTCGTCACCAAGATCCCCCGCTTTGCCTTCGAGAAATTCCCGGGCGCCTCGACCACCTTGACGACCTCGATGAAGTCGGTCGGCGAAGTCATGGCGATCGGCCGCACGTTCCAGGAAAGCCTGCAAAAGGCGCTGCGCGGCCTGGAGACGGGCCTCACCGGCCTCGACGAGATCGACATCGAGGGGCTCGGCCGCGGCGATGACAAGAATGCGATCCGCGCCGCCCTGGGCACGCCGACCCCGAACCGCCTGCTCCAGGTGGCGCAGGCGATGCGCCTCGGCTGGTCGGACGAGGACATCTTCAACTCCTGCAAGATCGATCCGTGGTTCCTGGCGCAGATGCGCGGCATCGTCGAGATGGAGGACAAGGTTCGCCGTCATGGCCTGCCGCCGAATGCCAGCGGCATGCGCACGCTGAAGGCGATGGGCTTCTCCGACGCGCGGCTCGCGGTGCTCGCCAACACCACCGAAGCCGAGGTCGCCGCCAAGCGGCAGGCGCTCGGCGTCCGTCCGGCGTTCAAGCGAATCGACACCTGCGCAGCGGAGTTCGCTTCGCCGACCGCCTACATGTATTCGAGCTATGAGACGCCGTTTGCCGGCGCTCTCGGCGACGAGAGCGCGCCGTCGGACAAGAAGAAAGTAATCATTCTCGGCGGCGGTCCGAACCGGATCGGCCAGGGCATCGAGTTCGACTATTGCTGCTGCCATGCCTGTTTCGCGCTGGCCGATGCCGGCTACGAGACCATCATGGTCAACTGCAATCCGGAGACGGTCTCGACTGACTATGACACCGCCGACCGGCTGTATTTCGAGCCGCTGACGGCCGAGGACGTGCTCGAGATCATCGCCACCGAGCGAAAGAACGGCACCGTGCATGGCGTCATCGTGCAGTTCGGCGGCCAGACGCCGCTGAAGCTCGCGCGCGCGCTCGAAGCCGCCGAGGTACCGATCCTCGGCACCTCGCCGGAAGCCATCGACCTGGCCGAGGACCGCGACCGCTTCAAGCGCATCCTCGACAAGCTGCATCTGAAGCAGCCGAAGAACGGCATCGCCTATTCGGTCGAGCAGGCGCGCCTGGTGGCGGCCGATCTCGGCCTGCCGCTGGTGGTGCGCCCATCCTATGTGCTCGGCGGCCGCGCGATGCAGATCATCCGCGAGGACAACCAGCTCAGCGACTACCTGCTCGGCACCCTGCCGGAGCTGGTGCCGGCCGACGTCAAGGCGCGCTATCCCAACGACAAGACCGGCCAGATCAACACGGTGCTGGGCAAGAACCCGCTGCTGTTCGACCGCTACCTGTCGGACGCCACCGAGATCGATGTGGACTGCCTTTCCGACGGCAAGGACACCTTCATCGTCGGCATCATGGAGCACATCGAGGAGGCTGGCATCCATTCCGGCGATTCCGCCTGCTCGCTACCGCCGCATTCGCTCGACGAGGCGACCATCGCCGAGCTGGAGCGGCAGACCCGCGAGCTGGCGCTCGGGCTCGACGTCGTCGGCCTGATGAACGTGCAATATGCGATCAAGGACGGCACGATCTACGTGCTCGAGGTCAATCCGCGCGCCTCGCGCACGGTGCCCTTCGTCGCCAAGGTGGTCGGCACGCCGGTCGCCAAGATTGCGGCCCGGATCATGGCGGGCGAGAAGCTCGCCGATTTCGGGTTGACCAAGCGCGCGCTCAAGCATGTCGGGGTGAAGGAATCAGTCTTCCCGTTCGCCCGCTTCCCCGGCGTCGACACCGTGCTCGGCCCGGAGATGCGCTCCACCGGCGAGGTGATGGGCATCGACCGCTCGTTCGCCGTGGCGTTCGCCAAGAGCCAGCTCGGGGGCGGCACACGCGTGCCGCGCAAAGGCACGGTGTTCGTGTCGGTGCGTGAAAGCGACAAGGCGCGCATCACCGAGGTGGTGCGGATGCTGCACGAACTCGGCTTCAAGGTGGTAGCGACTTCCGGGACCCAGCGCTTCCTGACCGACCAGGGCGTGCCGACCGAGAAGATCAACAAGGTGCTGGAAGGCCGGCCACACATCGTGGACGCCATCACCAACGGCGACATCCAGCTGGTCTTCAACACCACCGAAGGCCCGCAGGCGCTGGCCGACAGCCGCTCGCTGCGGCGCGCTGCCCTCTTGCATAAAGTGCCGTATTACACCACTCTTTCGGGTGCCGTGGCGGCCGCGCAAGGCATCCGTGCCTATCTCGGGGGAGACCTTGAGGTCCGCACCCTGCAGAGTTACTTTTCCGAAAACTAATCGCAGCGCGCGGGCGAACGCCCGCTAAGCGGTTGGCAACAATCGGCAATAGAAGCTTTCAGGAACTCGCCGCCCCGTTCGATGTTGTACCGGCCTTTGACGGGACGGTCTTGCCGGGCCTTGAGGCTTTGCTTTGAGCCGCAAAGGCCTATTCTGAAGATGCTGATCGTGCGCGCCCCCGCCCGCACGACTGAAGGACGAGAAGAGATGGTGGAAAAGGTTCCCATGACTTCGATGGGCTACGCCGCGTTGGAGAACGAGCTCAAGCAGCGCCAATCGGTGGACCGTCCGCGCATCATCGAACATATCGCGGAAGCGCGTTCGCATGGCGACCTGTCCGAGAACGCGGAATATCACGCCGCCAAGGAAGAGCAGTCTCACAACGAGGGCCGCATCGCCGAGCTCGAGGACAAGCTCGCGCGCGCCGACATCATCGATGTGACCAAGCTCTCCGGCGACACGATCAAGTTCGGCGCGACGGTGACCCTGATCGACGAGGACACCGAGAAGAAGACGGTCTGGCAGATCGTCGGCGAGGTCGAGGCGGACGCCAAGAAGGGCAAGATCTCGATCACCTCGCCGCTGGCGCGCGCGCTGATCGGCAAGAAGATGGGCACTACCGTCGAGGTCATGGCGCCCGGCGGCGCCAAGTCCTACGAGATCGCCAAGGTCGAGTGGCGCTGAGGACCCGAGGCACCGGAGCGGTGCCTGTGACCGTTCGGACGAAACCAGGGCTGCGCGAAGGCGCGGCCCTTCGTCGTTTGGCCGGCCGCACTGCGGCACAATGGCGTTCGGCAGCACACGGTCAATTCATCGGGCTCCAGGCCACACGCCGGTGACGGGCTTTCGGGAATGAGCTAGTGCAGAACCGACGAGCCGTGCCGGGAGGATGGGTCCGGTCCGTCGCATCATGATGGCTTTGATTGGGGGATGATCGACATGGAGCAGATGTTCTCGAAATGGCAACCGGCTGTACTCAGCCTGTTTCGCTTCGTCACGGGTCTGTTGTTGTTTCAATACGGCGTGGCGAAGATCTTCAAGTTTCCAGTGCTTCCGTATTTCGCAAACATTCCGCCGCTCATCTATACGGCCGGCCTGATCGAGCTCGTGCTGGGCGGATTGCTGATGGTGGGTCTGCTCACGCGGCCCGTCGCGTTCATTCTGTCGGGTCAGATGGCCTTCGCCTATTTCCTCGGTCACATGTTCAAGACAGGTGAGCCGGTGTGGCTGCCGCTCCTGAACAACGGCACCGCGGCAATCGCATTCTGCTTCTCATGCCTTTATCTGGCGACGGCCGGCGGGGGTCCGATCAGCCTCGACGCGATGCTGCGTAAGAAGGCGTAGGCTTTCACTCACGGTCATTCCGGGGCGCCTCGAACGAGGCGAACCCGGAATGGCGGTGGGCCTAGCTGCGTCCCTTGACCTCGAGCGGCACCGCCGCCTCGTATTTCGAGTTGTGCAGCACCAGGGACGTTCGCACGTTGCGCACGTGAGGTGCCGCCGTCAGGTGGGTCACGAACTCCTGAAACGTCGCCATGTCCGGTGCCACGCATTTCAGGATGAAGTCCACCTCGCCGGACAGCATCCAGCATTCCCGCACCAGCGGCTCGGACCGCACGAACTCTTCGAACGCCTTCAGATCGGCGTCCGCCTGGCTCGACAGGTGGACCGAGGCGAACACGGTCACGTCGAAGCCGAGCTTGCGCGGGTCGAGCAGGCCCCGGTAGCCGGTGATGTAGCCTTCCTCCTCCAGGGTCCGCACGCGGCGCAAGCAAGGCGGCGGCGAGATGCCGACCCGCTTGGCGAGCTCGACATTGGTGATCCTGCCGTCGGCCTGAATTTCGCTCAGGATTTTGAGATCGATCTCATCAAGATTCTTGGACACGGGGATTGTGGGCTCTGGCGGAACAGGAGGAGGCGCAGGGGGCGCCGGGCGACGATGGGCAACTCTCTTAGCGCAAGCCGGTCAATCCACGCAATTTTATTGCTTTAGATTTCCCCTGTTGACCGGCTCGTGAAGGGAAAATTCGCCGAGATGCGTTGCAATTCTTGCATAGCTTGCCAGATGGCTTAGACTTGGATTTGACATTTTCGATGGGGCTTCGGAGCGTTTCTTCAGCGCATTCCGCTCGCTGCGTCGGTAATCCTCCCTTTTCCAGCGAGTCTTCGGCCACATGCAAGCTCCGATCCATGCCAAAGTCGTCATCATCGGTTCCGGCCCTGCTGGCTATACGGCGGCGATCTACGCGGCACGAGCTATGCTGGAGCCGGTGCTGATTCAGGGCATCCAGCCAGGCGGCCAGCTCACCATCACCACCGACGTGGAGAACTATCCGGGATTTGCCGACGTCATCCAGGGTCCCTGGCTGATGGAGCAGATGGAAAAGCAGGCGACGCATGTCGGCGCCCAGATCAAGACGGACCTCGTGACCAAGCTGGAGCTGGGACAGCGTCCGTTCCGCCTGACCTGCGACTCCGGTGACGTCTACCTCGCCGAGACCGTCATTCTGGCGACCGGCGCCCAGGCGCGCTGGCTCGGGCTGCCGTCGGAGGAGACGTTCAAGGGCTTCGGGGTCTCGGCCTGTGCGACCTGTGACGGCTTCTTCTATCGCGGAAAGGAGGTCGTCGTCGTCGGCGGCGGCAACACCGCGGTCGAGGAAGCGTTGTTCCTGACCAATTTCGCATCGACCGTCACCGTCGTACACCGGCGCGACCATTTCCGCGCCGAGCGCATCCTGCAGGAGCGGCTGTTCAAGCATCCCAAGATCAAGGTCGTCTGGGACAGCGCCCTCGATGAGATCTGCGGCGCCAGCTCGCCATCCAAGGTCACGCATGTCCGGCTCAAGAACGTCAAGACCGGCGCGCTCACCGAGCTGCCCGCCGATGGCGTGTTCGTTGCAATCGGCCACGCGCCGGCAACCGAGCTGGTCGCGGGGCAACTGAAACTGAAGCCTTCCGGTTACGTCGAGGTGGCGCCGGGCTCGACCGCGACCTCCGTTCCCGGCGTGTTTGCGGCCGGCGACGTCGCCGATGAAACCTATCGGCAGGCGATCACCGCAGCCGGCATGGGCTGCATGGCCGCCCTCGAGGCCGAACGCTTCCTCGCCCACGCCGCGAGCGAACGCGCCGCGGCGGAATGAACTGACGATGCCACGATCACGGGATGGATTTACGGATATGGATTGGGACAAGCTGAAGGTGTTTCACGCAGCGGCGGAAGCAGGCAGCTTCACGCATGCCGGGGAGCAGCTCGGGCTGTCACAATCGGCGGTGTCGCGCCAGGTCAGCGCGCTCGAGCAGGAGCTCGCAGTCTCGCTGTTCCACCGCCACGCCCGCGGGCTGATCCTGACGGAGCAAGGCGACCTCCTGTTCCGAACCGCGCATGACGTCTTCATGCAGCTGCAGGCGGCGCGCGCCAAGCTGACCGATAGCCGCGAGCGCCCGAGCGGCGACCTGAAGATCACGACCACGCCGGGCGTCGGCATCAACTGGTTGATCCCGCGACTCGGAGAATTCACCGCGCTCTATCCGGAGATCCGGATCTCGCTGATCGTCACCGACGAGGAGCTTGATCTGTCGATGCGCGAGGCGGACGTGGCGATCCGCACCCGCAAGCCGACCCAGCCCGATCTGATCCAGCGCAAGCTGTTCGCGATCAGCTTCCACGCCTATTGTTCACCGGAATATGTCAAGCGCTTCGGCACGCCGCGCACGCTCGACGAGCTCGATGATCATCGCATCATCATGCTGGCCGACGGCCAAGTCGCGCCGCATCTCCAGAACCGCAGCTGGCTGGTCGATGCCGGCCGCAACGGCTCCGGTCCGCGCGAGGCCTATTTCAGGGTCAACAACATTCTCGGCCTGGTCCGCGCCTGCCAGCAAGGACTCGGCATCGCCGCGCTGCCGGACTACCTCGTCGAGGAAAACAGCCGTCTCGTGCAATTGTTTGGGGAGTCGGATTCGATCCAACTCGACACCTACTTCGTCTATCCCGAGGAATTGAAAACGGTCGCTCGCGTTCAAGTGTTCCGTGACTTCGTCGTGAGCAAAGCGCAGCGCTGGCCGGCGTAAGATTGTGCATGTCTGACATGCGGCTTGCATGGTTGCTGCGACGCCATGCGAGAGCCCATACTGAGGATGTGCTGAGCGTTGGCGTTGCGCATTGTCCCCCTCCTCCAGTGGCGCGAGCGTTCAGAAATCCCTCTTGGAAGGTGATTGTGTCGGCCGCTTTGGCCAATACCTCCAGCCGGGCTCATTTGGGCCCGGCTATTTTTTTGCCGAATGTTTCCGTGTCGTGCCCGATGCGGCGTTGACAGCATCGCCCGCACCGCGCATCTAGATCTTATGTCCACGTCTTCGCACGCCAAGTTGTCGTCGAAAAAAGCTCCCCTCCCGGGGACATGTGGACGCGCGCGCTAGAATCTCTCGAATTCACCGCCGCATCACCAGCCCCGCCGCGAGGACGGGGCTTTTTTTGCGTGTCCCGTCTCCGGCTCCTGCCAACCCAAGGAGATGGACCATGACCGACGTTACGACCCGATTGCAGGGCCTCTGGCTGCCCCTGATCACGCCGTTCCGCGATGGCGCGCTCGACGAACCATCCTTACGCAGTCTGGTTCGGCACTACGCCGCCAAGCGGATCGATGGACTGGTGCTCGGTGCCACGTCAGGCGAAGGACTGGCGCTGTCATGGGACGAGCGCGCCCGTCTGATCAGCGTGGTCCGGGACGAGCTCGACACCACCGGCCGGTCGCTGCCGATCTGTCTTGGTGTCGGCGGCGTGGCGACGGCCGAGGTGATCGAAGCGCTCGACCGAACCGCGTCATGGCCGATCGACTTCTATCTGATCTCGAGTCCGCCTTACGTGCGTCCGTCGCAGCGCGGCCTGCTGGCGCATTTCACCGCGTTGGCTGACCGCACCGCCCATCCGATCGTGCTCTACAACATTCCCTATCGGTCGGCGGTCGGCCTCGACAACGAGACGTTGCTGCAGCTCGCCGAGCATCCCGCCATCGCTGGGCTCAAGGATTGCTGCGCCAACCGCACGCAGACGCGCGACCTGATCACGCGCCGGCGCGCTGGCTTTCATATCCTGACGGGCGAAGACGCCCAGAGCTTCGATGCGCTGCAGGCCGGTGCCGACGGCGCCATCCTGCTCTCGGCGCATCTGGAGACCGAGACGTTTGCCGCAATCCTGCAGCACGTAAAGGCCGGCCGTCACGACGCGGCAGCAGCGTGCTGGGCGCAGGTCGAGCATCTCACGCGGCTGCTGTTCACCGAGCCGAGCCCGGCCCCGGCCAAGTACTGGCTGGCGCGGACCGGCGTCATTGCGAGCCCCGAAGTGCGGCTGCCGATGGTGGAGGTTGGCGACGACCTCGCCGCACGGCTGGATCAGCAGATCGAGCGGCGCCAGCCGACGACCACGCAGAACCGCGTTGCCTGAGCACGCCCCAACCTATTCGCCGGCTCTGCCTTGCCGTCCCGATCGGGACGGCCAGGCAGAGCCGCGCCACCGCTGCGGAGCCGGAGCAGAATCTCCGTGGTTAATCCGAGCTAACAAACGCGATCAAAAGCGGCGCAGTCCGCAACCTCGTGTTTAAAGATGTTCCGCTATGGATGTTGAAAACATCAAAGAGCGCGAGGGCGTCGTGGCTTTGCAGGATCATCCATACCCTGAGCACCAGGGGTTCAGCGTCGAAGACATTCTCTGGGCGGTCGGGATCTGGTCCGTCATCCTGACCCTGACGCCGGCAATCGCCTTCTATTTCCTGATGGTTGCCTGACCTCGCCGCGCCCTCTCGCGCGGCGCGAGGTCGGCACTCACGCCAGATCGTGTGACCCGACGCAAAAAACGCGCGGAAGACCGCGCGTCGATGCCTCATCTGATGCCGTGATCAGGCCGCCTGCTTGTGCATGGCGCCGTTGGCCGACACAGTCCCGCGAATCGCCCGCACCGAACGCTCGATCGCAGCCCAGAGGCGTGCGATCTCGGCCGCAGCCCGGCCCTCCGCATAATATTCCCGCACGCCTTCACCCTGGCCCAGCGCCATCAGCAGATCGGCGCGGTTGGTGATCTGGCCGCCCCACACCGGGGCCTTGAACTTCGCCAGCGCCTCGCGGGCGATGGTGACGATCGGGCTTTCGGCATCGTCGCGGCGCGCCGGCGCGCCATTGAGAACGACCGCGTAGGGCTTGCGCGCGGCGCGGCAGGTCTGGATCGTCTCCTGTACCGCGTTGACGTCGAACACGCCGGGGCGGGCCGGGATGATCACCATGGTCGCGTTCTTGATCGCATCCTCGACGACGGCCGAGATGGTCGGCGGCGTATCGATCAGCACCCATTCGACGCCGTCGCGGCGGGCGGCGGACACGATCGCGCTCACCGAGTTCACGGCCGTCTTGATCGGCGGCTCGTTGGTGCCGCGCAGCTTGTGCCAAAGCGTCAGCGACCCCTGCGGGTCGGCATCGATGAGCAGACAAGACTTGCTGGACTTGATCTGCGCAGCGAGATGGGCGGCCAGGGTGCTCTTGCCTGAACCGCCCTTACGCGATGCGAAAACAATAACGTTCATACCTTGGCCTCCAGATTGACCCCGGCAGCGAAAATGAATCAGCGGACTGATTCGCGGAAGATAAATTTAGCGATCGATAAGACGTAACTCCTGATTGCCGAAACGCATTGGTTTTTGAGTCACACCAAAGCAGGCAAAACAGCAGATCAGGCCGCGATGTTCGACAACATCCGGTCATGCCCCATCGCATTTACATGTTGAGGCTGCGCGTCGAGGACCGCCATCATTCCCGGTGCCGCCAAATGCGGCCATCGGCATCGCTCAGGTCGCGTCCGGTCGCGTCGACTTCTTCGATTTGCCGGCGCGCGCAGTGACCGGCTTCCTGGTGACAGGACGAATGCTCATCGGCCGCTCCGCGCGGCCCGATGACGCTGTCTGGCGCTCTGGCGGCCCGAATTGGGCGCTGCATGGCGGCGATAGCTCGGCCTTGCGGCGGACCATGCAGGCGGTGACACGATCGACATCGGGAATGTCGGAACTACAAAGCCGGAACGCATCGCCTGTGCACGCCTGCTCCTGCTCGGCGGTATAGGCCCGTGCGGTTACGGGGACTAACAGCGCGGCTATAGCGATCAGTACGGCAGAGATGCATGGATCGAGATCAATCCCTCTCATCGCCCCCTCCCCCTCGTTGCCGCCAACTGTGATTGAAGGAGACCGGATTCGCAAGCAACGGCGCCACGCCGTGCTACCGATCCGGCGCAGCAAAACCGCAAGCGAGCGCACGACCCGGCGATATATCCGTCGAAATACGGAGACCGGGCTCGGGCTTCCGCGACCAAAGCTCTGCGCCCACGCCCCGGCCCTGCGCGAGAGGTCGCGACGGGGCTGCAAATCACGGCGCAGGATCAATGGGGCGCGGAGCACGGATGGAGGTGAGCTTGCGAACGGCACAGCGATGGGGGTGGCCATGGTACAGTTGGGTGGGCTCGAACCACCGACCTCCTGTTCCACAGACAGGCGCTCTAACCAACTGAGCTACAACTGCATCCGCATGGGACGGCCCACGAGGGGGCGTCCGAACGGGCCGGAAACTAGGTGCAACGGGCGAATTTGGCAAGGCCGAGAACGGATAAAGTCCCCTGCCGTGACGGCGTTTTTTGGACGCGGCTTCGGCCCGAACGAGCCCCCGTGCAAACGGTGAGCCCCAGAAAGCAAACCCGGCCGCGAACGCGCCCGGGTCATGGATCTCCCGCCGTCCATGCCGGCACACGGCCGTACCGCGCACCCGGCGAGACTTGAGGCTGGCCCTCAGGCCGCCGTCTTGAACAGCTTGGTGGCGCTTTCCTTGATCGGCTCGACCGTCTCGGCCGCAACCTTCTGGCCGAGCTCGCCGAGCTCCTTGGCCTGGGCCGTGAAGGTCTCGAACTGCTTGCGCGCGAAGCCCGTCCACAGCTCCATCGCCTCCGACGGCGACTTCACGCCGAACAGCTCCTGGGCGAAGTCGAGCGAAGCCGTGGTATTGGCCTTCGTGAATTCCATGACCTTTGACGAGTAGGCGCCGGCGCCCTTGCTGGCGTTGGCGAAGAAGGCCTCGATGGCCGAATTGTGGGTTTCCGCTGCGTCCTTGAACTTGGCGTAGTTCTCGCGGGCCTGCGACACGCCTTTTTCGGCGAACGCGCGCACCTGTTCAGGGACCTCGAACGGGATGATGGACGCGGAGAAAGGATCGGTGGCATTGGTCATGGCATGCATCCTTCGAAACATTGAGACTGGACCGTCCCGGCAATCGGGACGTCACTTCGGATCACGCAGAGGAACCGCCCCTGGGAGGTAACAACCTCGCGTAGAGCTATATCGTGGCGCTTTTGTGCAACGCAACGGAAATTCCACTATCAGGAACTGTTTGCCGCACCCGCTTCCAGATTTTTCGGGAGCGGAGAACGTTCGGTCAGGCCTTAGGCTTTGTGGCGTCGATCGCAACCTTGCCGATGGCCTGCCCCATTTCGCTTGCCTGCTCGGCGAGCGACCGCATCTGGCCCTGAACAAATTCGCCGTGCAGCCGCAGCACCTCGGGCAGGTCCTTGGCGTGCACCAGCGATTGGGCGTAGTCGAGCGACGACTGGACGTTCTTTTCAGCGTAGGACAAGACCTTGGCGCCGATGTCCTTGGCCCCGGCCCGCACCGTCGTGCTGCGGTGTTCGAGCGAGCCGGCCGTCGCCTCCGCTCCAGCCAGGAACTTCTCGAACGTCTGACGTGCCTGGTTGAAGCCTGCCGCCGCCATCGCCCGCATGTCTTTCGGAATCTCGAATCGTCGCCCGTCGTCGGTCATGGTTCCCTCCTTCTGACGTCACGATTGGCTGCGCCCTTAGCGCCTCGTCCTCGCGGTGACCGTCCCGTTGCCCGCGCAGCTCTCGACCTGCCCAGGTATCATCGTGGTCCCCAACAGGGGGTTCGCCGCGATTCCGCGCGCTGCGGCCCACGAGGAACACATTAAGGTTATCCAAGCTTTAGCAGGACAGGAGCGCGGCCCCGCCGTGGACCTCGGCCCTCAAAACGCGCGATAGTAACGAATTCTTAACGCGACCAGTTCCGACAGCCGATCCGTCGGCCGATCAACATCACAAGAGCCATTTGCCGTCGTCGCCCATGACCTACGCCGATCTCGAATTGCAGGCCCTCAGCGACCCCCGGCTGGCCGTCCACGCCGCCGGCAGTCTGCCGGCCTGGCTTTGGTCGGCCGATGGCAGCCGTGTGCTGTGGGCCAATGCGGCCGGTGCGCGCGCCCTCGGCGCGGCGAGCGCAGCGGCGCTGATCGCTAAGGCGCTCGGCCCTGCCGACGCGCATCGTCGCCAGGTCGCTCAATTGGGACGGCGGCTGCCCGAGACCGGCGCCGTGCGGCTCGAACGTCTACGTGGTTTCGGCGCGCCGCTCGGCACGCTCGCGACCTGCGGCTGCGCCCGGATCGATCTGCCGGATGGCACGCGCGCGGTGCTGATCACCGGCACCGACGGGGGTGGACGTAGCTTCCCCCTGGCGGATCGCCTGAAGCGGCTCGTGGAGACGAGTGAGCATGCGCTGATCGCATTCACCCAGGACGGTCAGTTCGCCGGCATCAGTTCAGCCGGACGGCGCCTGTTTGGCATGCGCGACCTGAGCGAGCCGGATTTCGTCGGGATACGCAGGGCGGCGCTGGCCGATGGCATGGCCGAGGTGGCGTTCGGCACGGAGCGCGCAGCGCTCTACCGCATCGGCAGCGGCAACCAGGTTGGGCTGGTGGCCGTCCCGATGCCGGCCCCTGCCGAGGAGATCGAGGCGCCGGGCACGGCGCCAATACCTGAGCCAACCGCGGATGCCGCCCCGGCATCACCACCCCCCGTGGACGTTGCCGCTGGGCCCGCGGTCGTGACTTCGCCTCCTCTTCCGATGGATGCAATGACTGAACGCCAAACCGACGACGAATCCCCCGCGCTGTCGAAAGCGCCGGCCGAGTTCCTGCTGATCGACGATCCGGCCGAGGCCGACCTATTCAAGGCGTCGGCGCCGCAAACGGAAGATCACGCGCATCCTGCCGATTCCGGCGCGGCCGACCCTTCAGTCGGCCGCCGCCATCCGCTCCGATTTTCCTGGCAGATGGATGCCGAGGGACGGTTCTCGATCGGCTCCGATGAATTCATCCGCCTGATCGGGCGGCACAGCGCCGCCAAGCTCGGCCGTCCCTGGCATGAGCTCACTGCATCGTTAGGCCTCGATCCCGAAGGGCGGGTCGGTGCCGCGATCGAAACGAAAGAGACCTGGAGCGGGATCGTCGTCAGCTGGCCCGCCGAGGGCGAGCGGCTTGCGGTCGAATTGTCGGGACTGCCTGTCCTGACGGACGAAAGAACCCATGCCGGCTATCGCGGCTTCGGCGTCTGTCGCGACCTCGACGCCCTGGACCGGCTGGCCGCACTGCGTCGCCCCGCATCGACCGATGCAGCCGCGACCGATGCTCCGGACGCCGACGAAACCGAACCTGCCCAATCCGACCATGTGCAGGCCGCAGATGTGCCGCCGCAGCAGGACAACGTCACTGCGTCATCGCGTGAGGCTTCCATTGCGCCGGACGTACACCACATCGACGGTATCGGGCTCGAAACGACCGGGAACGTGGTCCCGTTCCGCGCTCCGGGCGAGTCCAAGCATCCGGTGCTCACGCCGGTGGAGAACAGTGCGTTCCATGAACTCGCGCGTCAGCTGTCGGCCCGGCTCGAAGGCGAGATCCGCAACTCAGCCGCGGGCGTCGCGAGTGCGGCGCTCGAGCCGGGATCGCGCGTGAGCGATCCGTCGGTCCCGCCGCAGCAGCAGGCTCCGTCGGCGACGGAAACGGCGACCGATCATGGCGCGGAGCTGCAGACCGAATGGCTCAGCCCCGAGGAGCCGCCGGCCCAGGGCGACAGTCAGCGTGACCGCATCCTGCTCGACCTGCTGCCGACGGGCATGCTGATCTACCGGCTCGATCGTCTGCTCTATGGCAATCCGGCCTTCTTCAGGCAGATGGGCTACGCCGATCTTGCGGCCCTGGAGCAGGCAGGCGGGCTCGATGCGCTCTATGTCGAGCCGGGCGTGTCGTCCGCGTCGAACAAGTCGGAGGCCGGCACCCCCGTCACGATCTCGGCCGCCGACGGCTCCTCCAGCGAGGAGGTGAAGGCGGAAGCCCGCCTGTTCACGATCACCTGGGACGGCGATACCGCCCATGCCCTGATCTTCGCTCCGGCGCCCGGCACCGCAGCCGCGGTTCCGACGGCCGCCGACGCCGCACCGATGTCGGCGCAGGCCTCGGCTGCACCGGCCCCCCTGGTCGTGGCCCCGCCTCCGGCCGCCGGCCACGCCGAAGCCGAAGATCTTGCGGCGATCCTCGACGTCACAGCCGAGGGCATCCTGATGTTCGACGCCGGCGGCAACATCCACGCCTGCAACCGCAGCGCCGAGGCGCTGTTCGGCTACGATGGCGCGGCGCTGGTGCGCCGTAACCTGATTGAGCTGTTCGCGCCGGAAAGCGCCCGCCTCGTGCTCGATGACCTCGACAGCGTGCAGCAGGCCGGCGCGTCGAGCGGGCTCGATCAGGGCCGCGAGGTGCTCGGGAAGGTCGCTCAGGGCGGCGTCATTCCGTTGTCGATGGCAATTGGCCGGACCCGGCCCGGCGGTCCGAATTTCTTTGCCGTGTTCCGCGACCTGTCGCAACTCCATCGCGGCGATAGCGAGTTGCTGCAGGCTCGTCGCGTGGCCGATCGGGCCGCCAACGCCAAGGCCGACATGCTGGCCCGGATCAGCCACGAGGTGCGCGCGCCGCTGAACGCGATCATCGGCTTTGCCGAGGTCATGATCGGCGAACGTTTCGGCACGATCGGCAACACGCGCTACGCCGAATACATGAAGGACATCCGCGCCTCGGGCGAGCGCGTCGTCTCCCTGATCGACGATCTCTTGGAGCTGTCGCGCATCGAGACCGGCAAGCTCGAGCTCACCTTCACCAGCCAGAACCTCAACGAGCTGGTGGAGAACTGTGTCGCAGTGATGCAGCCGCAGGCCAACCGCGCCCGCATCATCATCCGCACCTCGCTGTCGCAACTGCTGCCGCCGGTCATCGCCGACACAAGGGCGCTGCGCCAGATCGCGATGAACCTGATCTCGGCCTCGATCTCGCTGGCAAATCCCGGCGGCCAGGTCATCGTCTCGACCGCGCTGACCGATTTCGGCGAGGTCGCGCTGCGCGTGCGCGACACCGGTCATGGCCTGAACGATCAGGAGGTGGCCGCCGCGCTCGAACCGTTCCGTGCGCCCTCGGCTTCCGAGCAAGGCCCCGATGGCGCCGGTCTCAGCCTGTCGCTCACCAAGGCGCTGGTCGAAGCCAACCGGGCGCAGTTTCATATCAAGGCGGCGCCGAAATCCGGCACGTTGATCGAGGTGGTGTTTCCCCGCGCCGTGGCGCGCAATCAGAGCACTGGTTGAGCCGATCCCGCCCGCCGCACGGCCAGTGACCGACGCTTGAGACCGAGCAGAAGCGGACCGAACACCAGGACGAAGCCGGCGAATGCGACGATCCAGGCCAACGCCGCGACGTGCAGCAGCACCTCGCCGTGCGCCGGCGCCACTGCGGCGCAGATCCGCGTCACCGCTGCGATGATGATCGCCAGATAGATCGCCTGGGTCGCGGGCGCGGCCGTCAGCGCCTGGCCGGTGTGGCCGAGCGTGGCCCGCGTCATCACGGAAAGCGTCGTGATGCCGGCGGCTCCGACCATCCAGGCATGCAGCCCGGCGCTGGGCAGAATCCATCCGAGGCTGGCGGCCGCCGTGAGCAGGAAGCCGAGCGGAACGAACATGTAACCGACATGCAGGATGACCAGCAGCCGTTCGCGCAAGGTGCGATCGCCGGCCCAGCGCGCGAGCCTCACCACATGCAACATGCCGGCCGCAGCCAGCGCGAGCGCGGTCGGCGCGCTCTCAGGAACCAGGATCCAGCCGAGCAGGCTCAGCGCGCTGAACAGCACGACCGCGATGTCGAAGCGGCCGAACGGCGCCGGCAGCCGGCCGGGATTGTGCTTGACCAGCCAGTTGCGCGTGAAGCTCGGCGTGATGCGGCCGCCGATCAGCGCGAGCAGCAGCACGATCACGGCAACGCCGACGCGGATCGCGTAATCGGCCGAGCCACGCAGATGGGCCTCGACGTGGAAGGCGATGTTGCCGGCGCACAGCACCGTGACGATCGCGACCACCGGCAGATTGCGCCAATTGCGCCCGGCGACGATCTCGCGCGCCGCGGCCAGGACGACGAGCACGAGGAAGCTCGCATCGATCAGCAGCGCGGCCCACCAGGGACCCAGCGCCGACACCGTGACGGCCAGTCGTCCGGCCGTCCATACGAGCACCAGGGTGAGCAGCGGCAGGCCCCGGATCGGCAGCCGTCCGGTCCAGTTCGGGATCGCCGTGAACAGGAAGCCGGTGACGATGGCCGGCAGGTAGCCGTAGAGCATCTCGTGCACGTGCCAGTCTCGGGGGACAAAGCCCGAGCTCAGCTTCAGCTCACCGTAAAAGGCCGGGAGCCAGATCAGGATCGCCAGCGCAGCCTGGAGCGCGCCGAGCAGGAAGAACGGCCTGAACCCGTTGGCGAGGACGGTCCAGCCCTGATAGTTGCGTGGAATGGCCATGTGCATGCTCGCTCGATGAAGGACGGGAACCGCACCGATCTCGGCGCTGTGCTTAACATGTAGTTGCGCGTCGCCCACTATGGCTTGCGCCAGCACAAACTTCCGACGGATCGCAAAAACGTGCTATTGAGCGCCGCAAAATTGAGCCGAATCCGGCCCCGGAGAACATCATGGCTTCCATCGACCGTTCGCTGGTCGCGCATCTGCCGCTGTTTGCAGGGCTGTCCGCTGAGGATCTCACGGACGTGCTGCGGGAGGCCCGCTCCCTTCGCGTCCCCCGCAACGGCGCGGTGTTCGAGCAGGGCGCCGATGCGACCTCGTTCTTCCTGCTGCTCCACGGTCATGTCCGCGCCAGCAAGACGACGCCCACCGGCGACCAGATCGTGGTGCGCTATGTCGTGCCAGGGGACACGTTCGGCGTCGCCCCCGCCATCGGACTCCAACATTATCCGGCGACAGCGACCGCCGTCGATGACAGCATCGTGCTGGCCTGGCCGTCCGCCTCATGGCCGCGGCTGGTCGCGAAGTTCCCATCGCTGGCGGCGAACACGCTGCAGACGGTCGGCCAGCGGCTGCAGGAAAGCCATGCGCGCGTGATCGAAATGTCGACGCAGCAGGTGGAGCAGCGCATCGCGCATGCGCTGCTTCGGCTCGCCAACCAGGCCGGCCGCAAGCTCGATCATGGCGTGCAGATCGATTTCCCGATCAGCCGGCAGGACATTGCGCAGATGACCGGGACGACGCTGCACACGGTGAGCCGCATCCTCTCCGGCTGGGAGCAGCTCGGCCTGGTCGAAAGCGGCCGTCAGAAGATCGTCCTGCGCGAGCCGCACAAGATAGTGCTGCTGGCGCAGCAGGGCGCCGGCGACGCGGCCGCATCCCGCACCTGATCACGTGCAGGCACACAGGGCCGCGAGGAACGCGTCGGGATCGACGCCATGCTCGTGGCAGGCATCCGCGACGTTGTGAAAACAGGCGATCGGGCAACCGACGCAACGCATCTGGAAAGCAAGAAAGACGCCGATCGTCTCCGGCCTTCGCCGCATGACATCGTCGACCAGTTCATCGAAGGAGATTGGCATGCGCGCCTCCATTCCAGCGCGAACGGTAGCGGGCATGCCCTTTGCGGTCTTTGTCGCGGCACAAGCACCGCGGCACCTCGACAGTCAGACCGCCCGGCTGTGCAGCTGCTTCGACGCGTCGAGATGCGCATCGAACGCCGCAGCGACGCTGCGCACCAGGAACCGGGAATGCTCGCTCACCGCGAGCGTACCGCCGTTGAGCTCCACCACACCGTCGGAGATCAGCGATTGCAGCCGCGGCGCCGATCTCAGCATGTCGTCGGCGTCCGTGCCATGGCGGGTGCAGATGACGTCGAGATCCACGCCGTAGTCGCACATGATGCGCTCGATGATGTCCGCCCGCAGGCGGTCGTCATCGGTCAGTCCATAGCCTTTCACGGTCGCGAGGCTGCCGGACGCGATCTTCTGCTCATAGGCCCGGACCTGCGGCGCGTTCTGGACATAGCCTTGCGGCAGCTGTCCGATCGCCGAGGCGCCGAAGCCGAGCAGCAGATCATTGGTATCGGTCGTGTAGCCCTGGAAATTACGATGCAGCCGGCCTTCGCGGAACGCGATGGTCATCGGGTCCGTGGGCAAGGCGAAATGATCGAGCCCGATCTGGACGTAGCCTGCGTCCTTCAGCGCGTCAGCGATCGCGCACGCCTGATCGTAGCGTTCCAGACTGTCCGGCAACGCCGAGTCCTGAATCTTGCGCTGGTGCGTCTTGAACGATGGCACATGAGCGTAGCCGAACACGGAGAGCCGGTCGGGGCGCAGGTCGATGGCGCGCCGGACGGTGTCGAGACAGGACTCGACGCTCTGATGCGGCAGTCCGTAGATCAGGTCGAAGTTGATGCCGGCAACACCGGCCTGACGCAACCCGTTCGTGGCCGCCGCAGTCTGCTCGAAGCTCTGCACGCGGTTGATGGCCTGCTGCACCCGCGGATCGAAACTCTGCACGCCCAGGCTGGCGCGATTGACCCCGCTCACCCCCAGCGCCGCGATCATCTCCGCCGTCAGCGTGCGCGGATCAATCTCGATGGCGATCTCCGCCGATGGCAACACGAAAAAGGAATGGCGCAGCGATCCGACGAGATCGACGAAGGACTCCGGCGCCATGATGGTCGGCGTGCCGCCGCCGAAATGAATGTGCCCGACCTGCAGCCGTCGGCCGATCTGGCGCGCCACCATGTCGACCTCGCAACGTAGTGCCGATTCGTAGACCGCAATCGGCTCGTCGCGTTTGGCGACCATGGTGTTGCAGCCGCAATACCAGCACATCGAGCGACAGAAGGGCACGTGAAGGTACAACGATGCCGTCGCGCTTGCTGGTATCGCGCGCAGCCATTCTGCGTAGGTGGACGGGCCGACCGCGGTGGAGAAATGAGGCGCCGTGGGATAGCTGGTGTAGCGCGGGAGGCGCTCCTGTCCGTAGCATGCTGCAAGATCTGGTCTCATGTCCTGCCTGTCACCTGAGCGTGTCGACCTGGGGTTCGGAGGTTCTTGACACAAGGCAAGGGGGACGACCTTGAGCTTTCTCAAGGCGCGGCCGGCAGATGCCCTGTTGAAGCAGTAGAACGCCGGTGATCACCGCGGACTTTGCGCTTCCTCAAAGTGGCGGGCTCATTTCCCGTCATCATTGATTCACCGACGATTCGAGGAAACCGCAATGGAAGCTGTGCAACTGCTGATCCGTTCATTTGCTGTCCTCGCTGGCATCCGCGGCCATATCCCCCAGTCCGACGGCTTCGAATCGTTCCGCGACGAGTCGGGGCCCGCAGGCCTGCTCGGCAACATCGCCATGTTCATGACCACGGTGTTCTGCATCGCGGCGGCAGTGGCCTTCATCGTGTTGCTGGCGGTGCGCTGGCTGAGCTGACGAGTTCGGGAGCCCATCGTCGATCGGTCCAGAGCTGTGCTCGGAAGCGCGCATCATAGCGCCCGCGATTCTCGTGCCGTATGGGCAAACGGACAGATCCCATCTTATCGCGTCGTCGCGCGGGACAGTCCGCCCCGCTTTGCTCCGCACCCTGTCCGGCCTCCCAAGAAACTGCGCGCCGATGCAACTCATTCGCGTGCTGCGCGGGCGCAGCCGCGCCAAATTCGCTCAAAATCCGCCGCCTGATTCCGCAATTGCGAAGTTGCTTGTTGCAGCACAAACAAGCCGAGTTCCAACGGGAGCATGGTGATTGCGGCACTACAACAGATCCAATGAAGGAGCGATCCATGTTGACCCGCCGCACCGCCATGTTCAGTGCAGCCATCGCCGCGATGATGCTTGCGGCCCCCGCGATGGCCGAGGACCTCAAGCTGCCGCGCCAGAAGGTCGATCTGGTGGCTCCGCCGTTCGTGCATGCGCACGAGCAGGCGACGAAGCAGGGGCCCAAGATCATGGAGTTCAAGCTCGTGGTCCAGGAAAAGAAGATGGTGATCGACGAGAAGGGCACCACCTTCCAGGCCATGACGTTCAACGGCTCGATGCCAGGCCCGCTGATGGTGGTCCATGAGGGCGACTATGTCGAGGTGACCCTGGTCAATCCCGCGACCAACAGCATGCCGCATAACATCGACTTCCACTCCGCGACCGGAGCGCTGGGCGGCGGCGCGCTGACCCTGGTCAATCCGGGCGAGCAGGTCGTGCTACGCTGGAAGGCGACGCGGACCGGCGTGTTCGTCTATCACTGCGCCCCCGGCGGACCGATGATCCCCTGGCATGTCGTCTCCGGCATGAACGGCGCCGTGATGGTGCTGCCGCGCGACGGTCTCAATGACGGCCGCGGACACGCGCTGCGCTACGATCGCATCTACTACATCGGCGAGCAGGACCTCTACGTCCCGCGCGACGAGAAGGGAAACTTCAAGTCCTACGACTCGCCCGGCGAAGCCTATAGCGACACCGAGGAGGTCATGCGCAAGCTCACGCCGACCCATGTGGTGTTCAACGGCAAGGCCGGCGCGCTCACCGGAAAGAATGCGCTCACGGCCAATGTCGGCGAGAACGTTCTGATCGTGCACTCGCAGGCGAACCGCGACAGTCGTCCGCATCTGATCGGCGGTCACGGCGACTATGTCTGGGAGACCGGCAAATTTTCCAACGCGCCGGAGACCGGGCTCGAGACCTGGTTCATCCGCGGCGGCTCGGCGGGCGCCGCGCTCTACAAATTCCTGCAGCCCGGCATCTA
Organism: Bradyrhizobium sp. SZCCHNRI3052; assembly: GCF_032484895.1. Taxonomy (NCBI): domain Bacteria; kingdom Pseudomonadati; phylum Pseudomonadota; class Alphaproteobacteria; order Hyphomicrobiales; family Nitrobacteraceae; genus Bradyrhizobium; species Bradyrhizobium sp. SZCCHNRI3052. The sequence continues at coordinate 182,822 of NZ_JAUETW010000011.1, forward strand.
CGCCTACGTCACCCACAACCTGATCGAGGCGGCCAATCTCGGCGCGACGGCCCATTTCAAGGTCGAAGGCAAGTGGAATGACGACCTGATGATGCAGGTCAAAGCCCCGGCGGAGATTCCGACCGGCACGACGAACTGATCGGCCCTGGGGGCCGGCGTATCCGGCCCCCACTCTCCTGAGTGTGCTGCCATGCTGCTCGCTTTCAAGCTCAAGCTCACCATCGCCTGCGTCGTCGGATTGGCTGGCCCGACCGCAATGGCACCGATCCTTGCCGATCTGCCAAACCGCGCTGCGGACCTCGACGGCCCCGCCCTCACCGAGATCGCACCTGGTACGATCAGCTACCGCGACTCCGGTGACCATCTCCGCGGCGGGCGGCAGGCCGAAGCGCCCATCACGACGGTCCGCTTTGATCATCCGCTGACGATCATGACGAACCAGGTCAGTGCCGCGGACTACCACGCCTGCGTCGAAGCGCATGCGTGCCGCGCGCTCGATCGCAACGTTCCCATCGCCAGCGATCGCCCGGCCGTGCAGGTGAGTTGGCATGACGCGGTGGCCTACGCCGAATGGCTCTCACACCGGACCGGCCATAGCTATCGTCTGCCGACCGATACCGAGTGGGCCTATGCGGCGGGCAGCCGCTTCAAGGACGATGGCGTCTCGATCGACGACGCCGATCCCTCGCGACGCTGGATTGCCCGCTACGAACGGGAAGCCGCGCTGCAAGAGGACTCCGAGACGCGCGGCTTCGGCAGCTTCGGCATCAACGAGCACGGCATTGCCGACCTCGCGGGCAATGTCTGGGAGTGGACCTCGACCTGCTTCACACGCAAGATGCAGGATAGCGCAGGTCGCGTCACCAAGACCGTCAGCAATTGCGGCGTGCGGCTGGCCGAAGGCGCGCATCGAGCCTACGTGACCGACTTCATCCGCGACGCGCGCGCCGGCGGCTGCGCCTCCGGCACGCCACCTGCCAATCTCGGCTTCCGGCTGGTCCGCGAACAGCCCTCATGGGGCCGCAGCATGACGCAGCGTCTCAGCCGGCTGCTCGGCGCCATTCGCGCCTGACGCGGCGTGCTCAGCGTTAAGCACGCTCGACAGCAACCGACGCCGGTGCCGGATCGGCGGTGCCCTGACACTGGCACAAATGACAGTCACGCAAAATCAACTTTCGATTGCGGGATGTAAGCTACAAACGTTAGAAATTTCCGTTGAGAGACGCGATGAGCGGACCAGGAGGCGAGTGTGAATTCTCGACATCCGCCGGTCTTCTTCACGTCCGACCTGCACGGTTACGGAATTGGTAACACCAGCTGGTTCGACGACGATTCGCCCCGCGCACTGGCTGGACGCTGCCTCATCGACGCGCTCGAATATCTGCGGACGTCGCCCAAATTCGCCGCCAAGGACTGGCACGTGGTGAATGCGGGCGCGGCGCGTCTCGTGCACCAATGTCTCACGGACGGCGCGCTGGCGCGCAAGGATATTCTCGATCGTGTGGCTCCCGCCATCGAACAGGTTTGCGCACGGATCGTCGCGAGCCGCCAATATCGCATTCCGTTCTATGGCGACGACTTCTGGGACTGGGCCAGTGTGGTCGACGGTTTGTGCGAGGTGCAGCAGGTTTCGGTGACGGCGGGCCAGGTGGCAAGACGCGAGCTCGACCAGTTTCGCAGGACCGTCCACATCCGCATCCCGAGCGGTCTCTCGGTCGGGGACCCCGAGCACGAATGGTTCGGACCGGCGATCGCAACACGCGCCTATCGTCTGCTGGATTCCCGCGCATCGGGAATAGATCCCGACCTGCGCAACGAGTTGCAGGCGCAATCGCTCGAACGCATCGAGCGCGGCAGGTATCGCGGGAGGCAGGTGACCCCGTGGCAACTGAGCTGGCACTACGGTCAGGTCGTCGGCGAATTTCAGCGTGCCGCCAGCGAGCAGGCCGCCGAGCTGGCTGATTTTGCCTGGCTCGCCGTTCCACTCGAACTTGGCAAGCGCGCCCAGGTTCTCGCGCGCATCCTGCAAGGAGCCTACGCCGTCAAGGACCGCAGAACCGTCCTGCAGGCATTGGAGGAGCTCTACTGTTGCGAGACACCCGGCCGCCCGCTCGGCCAGGGCGTGATCGGCGCCGGCATCGAGGCCTCTCTGGACGTGCTCGAAGCGCTGTGGCAGCAGCTCGATGGTCGGGAGAAGGCCAGCATCAACGCGATGCTCGACGCGCTGCGATTTCTCCATGCCAAAGCCAACACGATCGGTTTCGTGGTCGAAACGCCGGAGGATATCGAAGCCCTGGTCCAGGCCATGGGCGCGGGCACACTGATTGAACAGCGCAACGCGGCGCGCGCCATCATCAGGCATTCCTGCTTCCATGCGGTCGTGTGCCTCGGGCGATCGATGGCCGAGGTGGCGAGCGCGGCCGCAGTGGCGATCGAAGAGCATGGGGCGCAGTGGCTGATCATGCCGGGACGGGCCGAAGCACTGGGCCCGAATCTCCCGCACGCGGCCCGCGGCCCGCGATTCGTCGGCGCCGGCCCCGGTGATCTCGTCATCGCCACCGCGGTCGCGCCATTCCGGATTCAGATCAAGCTGCGCGACGCGCTCAGCATTGCCGAGCCGCCCTTGGTCGATGACAGCGGAATGATCATTCCGGCCGATCCCGAGCTTTGCCGCCTCGCGCACGAGGCCGCGGATGGCATGCTGGATGACATCGGCGTGTTCTTCGAAGGAATGACGGTGACGTGCGATGGCGACGGCACGAATGCCGAGATCTCGGCAGCGTTTCCAGGCGCGCTTGCGACGGATAACATGGCCTATGCGATGGGGCTGATCTGCCTCAGCCGCAGTGTGCCGTGTCTCATCATTCAGGGGCTGGCGGAGACCGCGCAGTCCACTGCTGCGAGCCCGCCGCGGCGAGCGGCATGCCGGCTCGCCGTCAAGGTCGCGGAGATGCTGTGCCGGCGCTGGTAGCCGCGCCCTCAGGCATTCTTGAGCGCGACCCGGAACTCGGCTTCGGTCTTGGCCTTGACCTCGTCGAGCGTCACGCCGTCGGCGAGCTCGATCAGGGCCATGCCGTCATTGCCGTGCTTGTCGATCGTGAACACCGCCAGATCGGTCACCACCATGTCCACCACGCGCTCGCCGGTCAGCGGCAAGGTGCACTGCTTGAGCAGCTTCGGGCCATCCTTGGCGCTGTGCTCCATGACCACGACCACGCGCTTGACGCCGGCGACGAGATCCATCGCGCCGCCCATGCCCTTCACCATCTTGCCGGGGATCATCCAGTTGGCGAGATCGCCGTTCTGGGCGACCTGCATGGCGCCGAGGATCGACAGGTCGATGTGGCCGCCGCGGACCATGGCGAAGGATTCGGCTGACGAGAAATAGCTGGTGATCGGCAGCTCGGTAACGGTCTGCTTGCCGGCATTGATGAGGTCGGGATCCTCCTCGCCCTCATAGGGGAACGGACCCATGCCGAGCATGCCGTTCTCGCTCTGCAGCGCGACGTCGACGCCCGGCGGAATGAAGTTGGAGACCAGCGTCGGAATGCCGATGCCGAGATTGACGTAGTAGCCGTCCCGCAGCTCCTTGGCGGCGCGCGCCGCCATCTGCTCTCGCGTCCAGGCCATCAGACTTCCTCCCCGGCTGCGGCGGCGGCTTCACGTTTGCGCACGGTGCGCTGCTCGATGCGCTTGAGCGCAGTTCCGACCTGGATGATGCGCTTCACGAAGATGCCCGGCGTATGAATGTGGTCGGGATCGATCTGGCCGGCCGGCAGCAGATGCTCAACCTCCGCGACCGTCACCTTGGCCGCAGTGGCCATCATCGGATTGAAGTTGCGCGCGGTCTTGCGGTAGACGAGGTTGCCGGCAGTGTCGCCCTTCCAGGCGTGCACGATCGCCAGATCGGCAAACAGACCGCGCTCCATCAGATATTTCTCGCCGTCGAACTCCCGCACCTCCTTGCCCTCCGCGACCAGCGTGCCGACGCCGGTCTTGGTGAAGAAGGCCGGGATGCCGGCGCCGCCGGCGCGGATGCGCTCGGCCAGGGTGCCCTGCGGGCAGAATTCGAGCTCCAGCTCGCCGGCCAGATATTGCTGGGCAAACAGCTTGTTCTCGCCGACATAGGACGAGATCATCTTCTTGATCTGCCGCGTCTCCAGCAGCCGGCTCAGGCCGATGCCGTCCACCCCGGCATTGTTGGAGATGACGGTGAGGTCCTTCACCCCGGACTCGCGAATGGCGTCGGACAGGGTTTCTGCGATGCCACAAAGACCAAACCCACCCGACATGATGGTCATGCCGTCCTTGAGGAGGCCGGCAAGGGCGGATTTGGCGTCCGGATAGACCTTGTTCATACGGGAATGACCTGATGGAGAGCGGCGACCGCGCGGATATCGACCGGATTATTAGGCGAAATCTTCGCAATGCGTCAATGATGCCTTCCCAACGCGCACATCCTGCTTTAGCTGTCGCACCAGCCTGCGCCTCCGTGGCGATCCGGAGTCCGGAATATCAGGGCTCCGCCGCAATCCGGCCACACCGGCGGCGTGGCCTTGAAAGCGTCAAGAAAGCGCATCAAGTTGTTGATGTTGGCAGGGGTTTTCGGCGCACCCTGCCCATCCCGCGTAACCAGCGATCCGACGATCCCAGGACATGTCCGTGACCATGGCCCAAGGAATGAGGCGCCTCGGCACACCGATCGCGGTGCTGCTGGGCATCGCGTTCGTGGCCCTGCTCGCGAGCTCCTGGCTGGTCAATCGCGAGGCACTGCGGCAGGCGGTGGAGAGCCAGATCCGCGCGGTGACCGGCCTCGAGCTCGTCGTCAAGGGACATATCGACGTCTCCTTGTTTCCGGGCAGCTATGTCTCGTTCCACGATGTCGGCCTGAAGGGCAGCGGCACCGAGGATCCGGCCCTGCGCGTCGACGTGCTGACCGCCAATCTGCAGTTGTTGCCGCTGCTGCTGCAGCGGTTCGAAATCGCCGATGTCATGATGCTGCGGCCGCAGATCAACGTCACCCGCGAGGCCGACGGCAACAGCAACTGGACTCCCTTCATCGAGACCATCGCGCGCACGATGCGTCCGGGGCCCGACAGCCAGATGTCGTTCTCTGAGATCCGCATTCAGGACGGCATCCTGGTCTACGAGGACACCGACCACCACGCTTCCGAGCGGCTCGACGATATCGACCTGTCGCTCGCCTGGCCGTCGATCTCGCGCTCGTTCGCGGCGACCGGGCAGTTCGATTGGCGCGGCCAGCGCATCGAGGGCTCCATCAGCGTCAGCGACTTCCTGGCTGCGCTGTCGGGGGACCGGTCCGGCTTGAAGATGCGGCTCGCCAGCGCGCCGCTGAAAGTCGCCTTCGACGGCACGGTCGCGAACCGCACCAGCGCGCTGATGGAAGGCATGCTGACGGTGGATAGCCCTTCGCTCCGCGATGCGCTGCGCTGGACGGGGCAGACGCCGCTCGGCGGCGGCGGCTTCGGGCGCTTCGCCTTGCGCGCCCGTGCCAACGTGGTCGGCGCCTCGATCGCCCTCACCAATGTCAACGTCGAACTCGACGGCAACACCGCCGAAGGCGTGATGACCTACGCCAATAACGGCCGGCAGACGCTGCAGGCGACGCTGGCGGCCGACGCGCTCGACTTCACCCCCTACATCTCGACGGTCCGGCTGCTGGCCAATGGGGCCCGCGACTGGAATCGGCAACTCTTCGACCTCAAGGCCTTGTCCACCACTGACCTCGACATGCGGCTATCGGCCGCAAAGGTCACGGTCGGCTCCTCGAAAATCGGACGCACGGCCTTCGGCGCCAACCTGCGCAACGGCGTGCTCGCCCTCTCGGTCGGCGAGGCTCAGATGTATGGCGGCATCGTGCGCGGCTCGTTCGGAATCGCCCGTGCCGACACCGTGGCCGACGTGAAGGCTGAGCTGCAATTCAACGATGTCGATCTGCAGGCCTGCGCGAACGAGATGTTCGGCGTGTCGTCGCTGTCGGGACGCGGCAATCTCAACGTCTCGCTGACGGCTTCGGGCTCGAGCCCGTTCGGGCTCGCCCAGTCGCTCGACGGCAGCGCCAACCTGCAGGGCCGCGATGGCGCGATCTCCGGCTTCAACGTCGAGCAGCTCCTGAAGCGCCTCGAGCGCAGCCCGCTGTCGCGCGGCGGCAATTTCCGCTCCGGTTCGACGCCTTACGATTCGCTGACGATCGCGGTCAAGTTCTCCGAGGGTATCGCGACCGCAGAGGACATCCGCGTCGAGAGCCCGACCGCGCGCATCACGATGACCGGTACGGCCTCGGTGCCGACACGGGAATACGATTTCAAGGGCGTCGCGAGCCTGCTGTCGTCCGGCAACGGCAGCAACGGCTTCGAACTGCCTTTCGTCGTCCAGGGCCCCTGGGAAGATCCACTGATCTTTCCCGATCCGGAAAGCCTGATCCGCCGCGCTCCGGCCGCCGCCCCTCTGCTCGATGCGGTCAAGGACCGCAAGACGAGGGATGCGGTGCGCTCGGTGTTGGAACGATTCACCGGCGGCGGATTGCGCCCGGCGCAGCCAGACACTGCGCCGCAGGCTGACGCCCCGACGGGCGACCCTCCCACGAAGCAGAACTGACCGACGCGGCTTGCTTCGCGTGCCGATACGCGGCCGCCGTCACGACCTATGTCTGATATATTACTTCTGGATCACGTCGGGTCCCTGGGCTAGTGTCCGGCCGCAACCGATCAAGCAAGATCGGCGGATCAGGGAGAGACACGTGAAATCCAGGGGAATGGGTGCGCTTTCGATCGCAGTCGCAGCCGCCGGGCTTTTTTGCGCTGCAGCACCAGCCATCGCTCAGGACACCATCACGATCTGGTGGAGCAAGGGCTTCTACAAGTCCGAGGACGATGCGCTGCTCAACGTCGTCAAGAAGTTCGAGGCCAAGACCGGCATCAAGGTCGAGCTGTCGCAATACGCGATCCAGGACATGATTCCGAAGACGGTCGCCGCGCTCGATTCGGGCACCGTACCCGACGTGGCCTACGCCGACACCTACGACGTTCAGGCCCAGGGCAAGTGGGCCTACGAAGGCAAGCTCGAGGATCTCACCGACATCCTGGAGCCGATGAAGTCGGCGTTCGCTCCGAACACGCTCGAGACCGCCTACCTCTACAACAACGTCACCAAGAAGAAGGCCTATTACGGCTTCCCGCTGAAGCAGCAGAGCATGCACGTCCAGATCTGGGGCGACCTGCTGAGCAAGGCCGGCTTCAAGCAGAGCGACATCCCCACCAAGTGGGAAGACTACTGGACGTTCTGGTGCGACAAGGTGCAGCCGGCGGTCCGCAAGGCCACCGGCCAGCGCATGTATGGCGTCGGTCAGCCGATGGGCGTGGAATCCACCGACTCGTTCCAGTCGTTCTACACCTTCATGGACGCCTACAACGTCAAGCTGGTCGACGACGACGGCAAGCTGCTGGTCGACGACCCCAAGGTGCGCGACGGCCTCGTCAAGGCGATGAAGGATTATACCGACACCTACATCAAGGGCTGCACGCCGCCCTCGTCCACGACCTGGAAGGATCCGGACAACAACGTCGCGTTCCACAACAAGACGATCGTGATGACCCACAATTTCACGATCTCGATCGCGGCCAAGTGGTTCGAGGACTCCACCAACCCGGCGCTGACGCCCGAGCAGCGCGCGGCTGGCAAGAAGGCCTATGAGGAGGACATCATCACCGCGTCCTTCCCCAACAAGCCGGACGGCACGCCGATCAAGTACCGCTCCGACGTCAAGACCGGACTGATCTTCGCCAATGCTCCTCACAAGGCGCAGGCCAAGGAATTCATCAAGTTCCTGATGCAGGAGGAGAACCTCGGCCCCTACATCGAGGGCGCGCTGGGCCGCTGGTTCCCGGTGACGACCGCAGGCCAGAAGAGCCCGTTCTGGCAGGCCGACCGCCATCGCAAGGCCGTTTACACCCAGTTCACCGGCGGCACGACGCCGTTCGACTTCACCAAGAACTACAAGTTCACGATCCTCAACAATGAGAACGTCTGGGCCAAGGCGATGAACCGCGTGGTCAGCGAGAAGGTGCCGGTCGAGAAGGCCGTCGACGAGCTGATCGCGCGGCTGAAGGAGGTCGCCGGCTAGTCTCTCGCCTCGCGAGGCACTAGCTCGATATCCTGACAACGACAACAGATCCCGGCCGCAGCGCATGCGGCCGGGATGGCTTATAGGCGGGAAGAGACGACCCGGGAAAAACGACCATGGCGATCACGCTCTCAGCTTCCGATTCCGCAATCGCGGAGGCGCCGCGCCCGGTGCTGCTGACACCGTCACAGGTGTGGGGCATCGTCATGCTTGCCCCCTATCTGCTCGTCTTCCTCGCCTTCGTCGTCTATCCCGTCGGCTACGGCCTGTGGCTCGCCCGGGAGCCGGCCAGCTACGTCGCGCTGTATAACGACCCCATCTTCGCGCGCGCCGCCGTCAACACGCTGATCTTCCTTGTGGTCGGCATCAATCTGAAGATGGTGATCGCGCTGTTCCTGTCCGGCTTCTTCATTCAGCAGCGCGGCTGGATCAAATGGCTGTCGGTCATCTTCATCCTGCCCTGGGCGGTGCCTTCGATCCCGACCATCCTTTCGGTGCGCTTCATGCTCAATCCCGAATGGGGCGTCGTGAACCAGCTGATCTTCAAGTTCACCGGCGAAGACGGCCCGAACTGGCTGAACGACCCGACGGTCGCGCTGTCGATGGCGATCGGCATGCACATCTGGAAATCGCTGCCGTTCTGGACCCTGATCCTGATGACCGGGCGGCTGGCGATCTCGCAGGACCTGTTCGAGGCCGCCGAGGTCGACGGCGCCACCTGGTGGCAGAAGTTCCGCTTCATCACCTGGCCGTCGATGCAGACGCTCTACATCACCTGCACGCTGCTCTCGATGATCTGGACGCTCGGCGACTTCAACAGCGTGTATCTCCTGACCGGCGGCGGTCCGGCCGATCTCACCCACGTGCTGGCGACGCTCGGCATCCGCTATCTCCGGCTCGATCAGCTCAGCCTCGCGATGGCCTCGATCGTCTGCGCGATGCCGCTGGTGCTCCCCCTGGTCTATTTCATGATGAAGCGGTTGTCGCGATGAAGCTCCCCACCCTGCGCGAAGTCGGCACCGAGGCCCGGCTGCTGCTGATCGGCATCCCCGTCTTCATCTGGACGATGATCCCGATCTACCACATGTTCCTGTTCGCGATCTCGCCGAAGGAGGACGCGTTCTCGGGCAAGCTGTGGCCGGACCATCCGACGCTGCACAATTTCTCGATCGTGTTCCACCAGCAGCATTACTTCCTGCGCGATTTCTGGATCCAGTTCGGCAACTCCGTCATCATTGCCGCCGCCGTCGGCGCGCTGACCCTGGTGATCGCGACTTGCGCGGCTTACGCCATCTCGCGCCTGCGCGTGCCCGGCAGCCGGGTGGTGATGAACCTCGCGCTGTTCACCTATTTCATCCCGGCGGCGTTCCTCGCGGTGCCGATGTATCGCACCATGGGCAAATACGGCCTGCTCAACAACGACTGGTCGCTGATCCTGGCGATGGTGACGATTGCCTCGCCCTACGCGATCTGGGTGCTGAAACAGGCCTCCGACAAGCTGCCGGTCGAGCTGGACGAGGCCGCCGTCATGGATGGCGCCAGCCCGCTGCAGATATTCCGCCTCGTCTATGTGCCGCTGATGATGCCCTCGCTGGTCGCGATCGGAACCTATGCGGTGCTGCTGGCCTGGAACGAGTACCTCTACGCGTTCCTGCTGCTGTCGAACGACAAGGATATCACGCTGCCCGTGGCGCTCGGCAACTTCCTGGCCGCCGACGATTCGCCGTGGGAGCTTCTGATGACCACCGGCTTCATCTACGCGCTGCCGCCCGCGGCGGTCTATTATGCCTTCAAGCGCTACATGGTGGGCGGCCTGACCGCCGGCGCCGTGAAGTCGTGACGGAGCGATGAGGGTCGGATTTCGTCAGGGACGGTTCGCCGACGCTTCGCGGCCGAACTGGGACGGCGACGGGCCGCGGCCCATCGACTGGTTCGCCTGGTATCCGGCCACGGATAGCGCGATCGAAGCAGCGCTTCCGGTCGCCCCATGGCCGCAAGGATGGTTCGAGGCGGGACCTGCGGCGCTGGATGCGCCGCTCGGTCCCAACGGGACTTGCCCGCTCGTAATGTATTCGCATGGTACCGGCTGCAACGGCCTGCAGTTCGAATGGCTGGCGCGCGAGCTGGCGTCCCGCGGCTTTGTCGCGGTCGCCGTCAATCATCATGGCAACAGCAACGCTGAGCCCTACCGCGCAGAGGGCTTCCTCTGCTCATGGGAACGCCCGCGCGACGTGTCCTTGCTGATCGACCACATCGCCGCTCATCCCGATTTCGAAGGCCGTATCAACCTCGACCGCATCTACGTCGTCGGCTATTCGCTCGGCGGCGTCACCGCCACCGCCTTGCTCGGCGCCATCATGCTCCGCTCGCCGTTCGAGCCAGGCGCCAATCTGGGCCGCGGACCGCGCGAGTTTCCCGATCTCGTCGATCATCTGCCGCGGCTGATGGAGAAGAGCCAGATCTTCCGCGACTCCTGGGGGCGGATGTCGGCCTCCTATCGCGATCCCCGCATCAAGGCTGCGCTGCTGCTGGCGCCGGGCCGATCGGTGCAGGGCTTCTCCGACGAGAGCGTCGCCGCGATCAGCGTACCCGCACGCATCATGGTCGGCGGTGGGGACGCCCTGCTGCCATCCGCGCGCTGGCTGCATGAGCGGCTCAGCGGCAGCACCTTTGATGTCGTTGCCGACGAGGCCGGCCACTATGTGTTCCTGCCGAAGAGCACCGCGCTCGGACGCAGCGCCGACCCGGCGTGCTGCGTCGATCCGCCGTTGGTTGACCGCGGCGCGGTCCACCGCACGGTTGTGGCCGCCGCGTTGCAGCTGTTCGGCGCCTGAGCGACGCTGCCGCAGCATTCTCCGTCATTTTGAGCGCAGCGAAGCAATCCAGAGTCCTTGCGCGGCCCTGGATTGCTTCGCTACGCTCGCAATGACGACTTCTATAATGGCGCAGCGCTCTCGCCGCGATCACTCGACAGCTTTGAAGCTAACGACGCCACGACGATCACCACGGCAATCAGCCCGATCACCAGCGTGCAGATCGCGTTGATCTCCGGCTTCACCCCGAGCCGTACTTCCGAATAGATCCGGATCGGCAATGTCGCCGAGCCCGGGCCGGTGGTGAAGCTCGCGATCACGAGATCGTCGAGCGACAGCGTGAAGGCGAGCATCCAGCCGGCGACCACCGCCGGGGCGATCAGTGGCAATGTGACCATCACGAACGCGCGCAAGGGATCGCAGCCGAGGTCCATCGCGGCTTCCTCCAGGCTGCGGTCGAGCGAGACCAGCCGCGACTGTACGATCACCGCAACGAAGCACATCGTGAGAGTCGTGTGGGCGAGCGTCACCGTCCAGAAGCCGCGCTCGGCCTCCAGCGCCACGAACAGCAGCAGCAGCGACAGGCCGGTGATCACCTCGGGCATCACCAGCGGCGCATACAGCATGCCGGAGAACAGCATGCGGCCGCGAAATCCCTGGCCGCGCGACAGCGCCACCGCGGCAAGGGTGCCGAGCAAGGTCGCCACCGTCGCCGAGGTGGCGCCGACCCGCAGGCTCATCCAGGCCGCATCGATCATGGCGCCGTCGTTGAAGAACTCGTGATACCAGCGCAGCGACCAGCCGCCCCAGACCGTGACCAGCCGCGAGGCGTTGAACGAATAGATCACCAGGATCAGGATCGGCAGATAAAGGAACGCGAACCCGAGCGCCAGCGAGGCGACGTTGAAGCGCGACAGGCGAGAGGGACTAGGCATGACCTCCCCCTCCATCGATCCGGGGGAGGCCCTTTCCGTTCCCTCCCCCCTTGTGGGGGAGGGTCAGGGAGGGGGGTACCCGACAACGACTGCCGATGCGGACCCCCAACCCCAACCCATCCCCGCAAGGGGGAGGGGAGCGAGAGGTCGTGCCTTGCCGCGGTCCATTCATCACCTGCCCTCCTCCAGCTGCCGGCGTTGCAGCCGGTCGTAGAGCAGCAGCGGGAGCAGCAGCACCGCGAGCAGCACGACGGCGATGCTCGAAGCCACCGGCCAGTCCTTGTTGGTGAAGAATTCGAGCCACAGCGTCTGGCCGATCATCAGCGATTTCGAGCCGGCGAGCAGATCGGGAATGACGAACTCGCCGACGATCGGAATGAAGCACAGCAGCGCGCCGGCGCCGACACCCGGCAGCGACAGCGGAAACGTCACCAGCCAGAAGGTCTGGCGCGGCGAGGCGCCGAGATCGGCGGCGGCCTCTTCCAGGGCCGGCTCCAGCTTCGTCAGCGTCGCAAACAGCGGCAGGATCATGAAGGGCAGATAGGAATAGACGATCCCGACGTACATCGCGCTGTCCGTCGACAGCCACACCACCGGCGCGGACACCAGATGCAGCGCGAGCAGGATCTGATTCAACAGGCCGTCATGCTGCAGGATGTTGACCCAGGCATAGATGCGAATCAGGAACGAGGTCCAGAACGGGACGATGACCAGCATCATCGCGATGCCCCGCCAACGCCTGGGCAGCCGCGCCATGCCATAGGCGATCGGGTAGCCGATCAGGAGCAGGATCGCGGTCGACGTCGCCGCGACGACGACGCTGCGCAGATAGGACGCGAGATACAGATCGTCCGACAGCAGCAGGCGGAAATTGTCCAGCGACAACGCAGCGAACGCATCCGAGAGCGACGACAAACCATCAGCCAGCGAGAACACCGGCGTATAGGGGGGCTGCGCGATCGCAGTCTGCGACAGGCTGATCTTGGCGACGAAGGCGAACGGCACCAGGAAGAACAGCACCATCCAGACGTAAGGCGCGATCGCCGCAAATCGCGCCGGACGCGAAAAGATGCGGCGCGCGCTCATCGCTCCAGCACCACGCAATCATCGGGCGTGAACCAGGCCACGACGCGCTGTTTCAGCCCATAGCCGTCGGCGTCGAGTCGGGCCGTGTTGGCTTGCGACGCGTGCAGGACAGCGCCGCCGTCGAGCTTGATCTTGTACACGGTCTTGCCGCCGAGATAGCTCGCATCGGAAATGGCGCCCTCGACACAGTTGATCGCTGCGGCATCAGCCGCCGGCCGGCGAAGCGCGAGGCGGATCTTCTCGGGACGGATCGCGACTGCGACCTTGCTCTCGCTGATCGGAGTGACGGGTTGCGCCGCGGCGAGCTCGCCGGCAGCGGCGGTCGTGATCCGGAGCCGGTGCGACTCACGCGCGGTCACCTCGCCCTCGAACAGGTTGATGTCGCCGACGAACTCCGCGACCCACCGCGACACGGGCTCTTCATATAGGCGGCGCGGTGCAGCGACCTGCTCGAGCCTTCCCGCGTTCATTACCCCGATCCGGCTCGCCACCGTCATCGCCTCCTCCTGGTCGTGGGTGACGATGATGAAGGTCATGCCGAGCTTGCGCTGCAACTCCATCAGCTCGAACTGCGTGCTCTCGCGCAGCTTCTTGTCGAGCGCCGCCATCGGCTCATCGAGCAGCAGCACCTTCGGCCGGCGCGCCAGCGAGCGTGCCAGGGCGACGCGCTGCTTCTGTCCCCCGGACAGTTGATCGGGCTTGCGCTTCTCCAGGCCTTCGAGCCGGACCAGCGCCACCATCTCCGCGACGCGGGTGGCGATCTCGGCGCGCGGCATGCCGGCGCGCTTCAGGCCGAAGGCGATGTTGTCGCGCACGTTCAGATGCGGGAACAGCGCGTAGTTCTGGAACATCATGTTGATAGGCCGCTGATGCGGCAGCACCTGCGCGATCTCCTCGCCCGACAGCAGGATGCGCCCTTCATCCGGCGTCTCGAAGCCGGCCAGCATGCGCAGCAAGGTCGTTTTGCCGCAGCCGCTGGGGCCGAGCAGCGCGAAGAACTCGCCGGCTCGGATGTCGAGCGAGACGCCGTCGACGGCGCGGAAGCTGCCGAAGGTCTTGACGACGTTCTCGATCCGCAGGATCGGCGGCTGAGGATCGGGGCGCGGTTCCGGCAGTAGTGATGCCGCCGGCTCCTCGGCGGGCGCTGGATTTGCGATGTCGTCAGCCATGTCCTGATCAAATCACCCCTGGCCGGCCATAACGCCCGGCCGGTCGGCAAGCTAGCCGCCCATGGATTGCAGCTCAACCGCACAGGCCCGACTATCCCCGCTCGCGTCATCGGCCTGCGGCGAGCCCCGGCCACAGGCGACCGTCGCCATGAACGCGGCGAGCGCATCGCGTTCGGCAGCGGGAAGCGTCAGGCCCAGCTTGGTCCGCCGCCACAGCACGTCGTCGGGAAACCGCGCCCATTCGCGCGTCATGAGGTAGCGGACCTCCGCCTCGGTCAGCTTCGGCCCGAACGCCTGTCCGAGATCGGCCCGGCATCTCGCCCCGCCGAGGATCTCCGCCAGCCGGGTGCCATAGGCGCCGACCAGCCGCCGGGCCTCGGCTTCGCCGAGAAAGCGCCAGCGCTCCCGTGCGTCGTCGACGAGATCCTCGAACCGATCCCAGGCGAAATCGCCACCCGGAAGCGGCGCGCTCGCAGTCCAGCGCGGCGACATCGGGTAGAAGCGCGCAAGCCGCGAGACCGCCCGCTCGGCCCGGTGCCGGGCTGTCGTGACATCGCCGCCGCACATGGTCAGGAGCGGCGCCTTGGCGGGCTCCTTGGCGCGGCCGGCATCAAGGCTCACGATCGTTTCCAATCCCCCGCTGTCGGCGGCACGCAGCACCATCATGTTGGCGCCGGACACGCTCCGGACCACATCCGCGGGCTGGACGTCCGAGCGGAAATAGCGGTTCGCCGCCTTGCAGAGATAGGCCACGTCTGCCGCCGGCACCGCCACCACGGCTGGGTCGCCCTTGAAGCCGTGGGCCACCGTGCCGATCAGGGTGAAATCTTGCTCGTAGGGCTGGGCAAAGATCAGCCTTCCATCCGAATTCTGAAACACGTAGACCGCTTCGACATCGAACAGCCGCGGCACGATGATCTGGCTGACCTGCCGCGCGGTGACCCGCGGCGGCGGCTGACGCAGCACGGTTTCCGCCGTCGAGACGCTCCACGCGCCGGTTGCGTTGGCGAGCGCGCGCGAGGTGACGATGCGGCGATGGCCGCGGTCGATGATGGCGAGCCGCCATAGATGGTCGCGGTCGGCTCGCACACAGCGGGCGCCGGTGCGGATCTCGGCGCCGCGCTCGGCGGCATCCATCGCGGTCAGGACCACCAGGCGGGAATCGTCGACCACGCAGTCGGAATAGTCGAACGCCGTCCCGATCGGACGCTTCAGGGCATCGCCGATCGGATGATGCGTGACGTCGAGCGTCGACGCGGCCGGCAGCCGGTTGCGCGCGGCGAGGCGGTCGTAGAGCCAGAGCCCTGCGCGCAACTGCCATGGCGGCCGCTCATTGGCGTGAGCCGGAATCGCAAAGCGGATCGGCCGCACCAGATGCGGCGCGACCGTGAGCCAGACGTCGCGCTCGGCGAGCGCGCGGCGCACGCGCAGAAAGCCGCGGCGCTCCAGCGCCGCGAGGTCCCCATGCACCAGCCGCGACGTGGCCGACGAGGCGGCACCACCGAGATCGCCCTGCTCGACCAGGATCACGCGCAAGCCGCGGCCGGCCGCATCGCGTGCCAGGCTGACGCCGTTCAGACCGCCGCCGATGATCGCAAGATCGTAGTCCGCCATACGCAAGGTCTTCGAGCGTGCCAGGGCGAATGATCGTAGACCGGCGGAAGTGATTCTCGTAGCGGCCGAGCTGTCGTGCGCGCGGATAAATTCGCGCTGTTGCGCAACAGCCTCTGACCGGAGTGCCTGGTCAGCCCGTCTTGCGAACGGACGCGACGTCGTCGTCGTGAGCGCGACCGACAATGCCGTCGTATTTGTTGATCGGCAGGGGCTTGCCGAGCAGATAGCCCTGAACCGAGTCGCAGCCCTGCTCGGCGAGGAAGCCAAGCTGCTCGGGCGTCTCGACGCCTTCCGCCACGATCGACATGTTCATGCCGTGACCCAGACCGATGACCGCACGAATGATCGCCGCCGATTGCGGATTGCGACCGATATTCATGACGAAGGCGCGGTCGATCTTGATCTTGTCGAACGGGAACGCCTGCAGGTAGCTCAGCGACGAGTAGCCGCTGCCGAAATCGTCCATTGAGACGCGAACGCCGAGCGCCTTCAGCCGGCGCAGCAGCGCGACACCGCGATCGAAATCCTCGATCAGCACACCCTCGGTGATCTCGAGCTCGAGCCTGCCGGGCGCGAGCCCCGTCTCGATCAGGATCGAGTGGACCAGCGCAACGAGGTCGCCATGGACGAACTGGGCCGGGGACAGGTTGACCGCGACCTGCAGCGGCTTCGGCCACGACGCCGCCTCGCGGCAGGCCTCGCGCAGGATCCACTCGCCCATCTCGACGATGAGGCCGCTCTCTTCCGCGAGCGGAATGAAGTCGCTCGGCGGCACGAAACCCCGGACCGGGTGCTGCCAGCGCGCCAGCGCCTCGAAGCCGATGATCTCGCTGGCGTCGACCGTGCGGCCCGAGACGGCCTGCGGCTGGAAGTACAGCGACAGTTCGCCATGCTTGATCGCGACAGACAGCTCCTGATGCAGAACGCGGCGGTCGCGAATCTGCTGATCCATTTCAGGCTCGTAGAAGGTGATGCTGCCGCGCGATTTGGCCTTGGCGCGGAACAGAGCGGCACCCGCATTGGCGAGCAGCGACGCCGGATCCGAACCATTGTGCGGGAACACCGAGATGCCCGTCGTCAGCGCGGTGCGGATCGACTTGCCGTAGATCTGGAAGTCCACCGCGATCGCTTTCGCCAATTGCTCGGCCAGCGCCCTGCCCGTTTCCGGCTGCTTGCCGTCGATGATCAGCCCGAACTCATCGCCGGAGAGACGCGCAACCACCCCGCCGCGGGCAACGGCGTGGACGCGGCGGGCGACCTCGATCAACAGCTTGTCGCCGATGGCGTGGCCGAAGACGTCGTTGACGTCCTTCAGGCCCTTGAGATCGACGTTCAGGACCGCGAACTCCTCGTCCGTATCCGCACAGGCCTCGATCATCTGGCTCAGGGCCTGCAGGAACGCGGCGCGGTTCGGCAGATCGGTCAGGCCGTCGTGATAGGCCATGTGCGCCATCCGCGATTCGGTCTGGCGCCGGTCGGTGACGTCCTCATAGGTCTTGATCAGATATTGCGGCTCGCCGGTCTCGCCCAGCACGGTTGCCCGCCGGGTCAGGAACAGCCGCAGGCCGTCCTTGGTCGAGATCGGATGTTCCTCGGTCAGAAGGCCGCGCTTCTTGATGGCGGCTTCGTCGCGCGCCGTGATCAGTCTGGCCTCGCGCGGATTGAAGATGTCGGCGGTGGTCAGGCCCGTGGCGTCCTCGCGCTTGCGGTTGAGGATGATCTCGGCGCTGCGGTTGGCGAGCAGATAGCGGCCGTCGCTGACGCTCTCGACGATGAGCGAAACCGGAATGTTGTCGACGACCAGTTCCAGGAACTTCTTGCTGTTCTCCAGCTCGCGGCTCAGCGATCGCCGCTCCGTGGCATCGTCGAACAGCGCGATGAGGAATTGCGGTTCGTTCTTGTCGTTGCGTGCAACGACCCGGTGGGCGTCCAGGATGCGCTTCTCGTCACCGCGTTGAACCACGAGTTCGCTGCAATAGGTGGTGCCGGGCGCCAGCATCGCTTCGCGATCGGCAGCCGCGATGGCAGCCGCGGTCTCCTCGCCGAACAGGTCGCTCGGGCACCGTCCGATGATCTGATCCCGTGGCACCTGCGCGAACTGCTCGAACGCCCGGTTGGCGAAGATGTAGCGACCGTCCTCGATGTTCTTGGCGGCGACGCAGACGGGAACCTGATCGACCACCGATTCCAGGAACTGCTTGGTCGAGGCGAGCTCGCGCTCCAGCCGGTGCTGCACCGTACAGTCTTCATGGATGCCGATCGATCCTCCGGTGGGAAGACGGAAAATCTGGGCACGCACCACACGTCCGTCGGGCAGTTCGGTCAGGCACCCATCCGGAGCCCGCGCCTGGCGAGCATAGTCCTCGACCGTCAGATTGAGCAGGCCACGCTGCCGCCGCAACTCGACCAGATCCCGGCCGGTGCAACCGGGCGGAATGTCGGCCCGGCTCATGCCGTAGATCTCGAGAAAGCGATGGTTGTAGAAGACGACGCGGTTGGCGGCGTCCGTCAGCATCAGCCCCTGGCTCAGATTGTTGAGCGCGGAGCTGATGAAAACATTGCGCCGCAGTTGTGCTCGCTTGGCGCGCCGCAAGGCCGAATGGATCCAGATCACGACCGACGCGAGGAAGGCGCAGACGACAACGCCGGCGATCAACACCTTCCAGAGCACATCCGGCTCGATGGTGGCCAGGTAGCCGGAGGGCGAGAAATCGGAGGAAGCGGCCCAGGCCCGGGTCGGCGCAGCCGCCCACGCTGCCATGGCGGCCACCGAGGCCGCAACGACACGCGCAGAAAACGCGTTTCGGTCGCTCGCCTGCCAATTCTTGCCAGCCATCAATCACCCGCGGTATTCGGCGACAGTATCTGGCTTCACCTATTGGGATCGGGTAAACGGGTTCTGCAAACTTCGAAAAAGACGAAGCAAATTTGGTCAATGGCGCCTTATGATGAATGGTTTGCTAAGGGCCCTCGCACTCCGGACCGGGGTTCCGCCCACCAGGGATTGCAGCGAGGCATGACTTCTCCCAATCGTCTCAGGACTATGCATGGATAGAGTGGATTGCGTCGTCGTTGGCGCCGGCGTCGTCGGACTTGCCGTCGCACGTCAATTGGCGCGGGCCGGACGCGAGGTCATCATTCTCGAGGCGGCCGAGGGTATCGGAACCGTCACTTCGTCTCGCAACAGCGAAGTGATCCACGCCGGCATCTACTACAAGGCCGGGAGCCTGATGGCCCGCTTCTGCGTGGCCGGCAGACGCCTGCTTTACCGCTATTGCGACGACCATGGCGTGCCCTACCGCAATTGCGGGAAGCTGATCGTTGCGACCAATACGGCCGAGACCGAGAAGCTGCAGGGCATCCGCGCGCACGCCGAAGCCAATGGTGTCGAAGGTATGCGGCTGCTATCCGGAACCGAAGCGCTGGCGCTGGAGCCGGCCCTGGCCTGCCAGGCCGCGCTGCTGTCGCCGTCCACCGGCATCCTCGACAGCCATGCCTTCATGCTGTCGCTGCGCGGCGAGATCGAGGATGCCGGCGGTGCCTTCGCCTTCCAGACGTCGTTGCTGCGGGCCAAGGCGACCGGGGGATCGATCGAGGTCGATGCGGGCGGCGCGGAACCGATGACGCTGAGCTGCCGGCTGCTGGTGAACGCCGCCGGCCTCGACGCGCCCGAGCTGGCGCGGCTGATCGACGGCATGCCGTCGTCGCTGGTGCCGACGGCCTATCTCGCCAAGGGCAACTATTTCAGCTGCAGCGCCCGGGCACCGTTCAGCCGGCTCATCTACCCGGTGCCGGAACCAGGCGGCCTCGGCGTGCACCTCACGCTCGACATGGCAGGCCAAGCCAGATTCGGCCCCGACGTCGAGTGGATCGACCGGATCGACTATACGGTCGATCCGGCGCGCGCCGAGCGCTTCTACCCGGCGATCCGCAAGTACTGGCCGTCGCTGCCGGATGGGGCGCTGATGCCGAGCTATTCCGGTATCAGGCCGAAGATCGTACCGCCGGCCGTGGCGTCGCAGGATTTCGTCATTCAGGGCCCGCGCGATCACGGGGTGCCCGGACTCATCAATCTGTTCGGAATTGAATCGCCTGGATTGACGTCATCGCTCGCGATTGCGGCTCACGTCTGCGATCTCGCCTCGAGCTGAAGACCCCAGATATCGCGATGAACGGCGTGTCGCGATAGATACGCCGGGAGACAACGCAGGCAGATGCGTCCGCCTCAAGTATATCGCAACTAATTTGATTGGAGTTGCGTCTGGGATGGACTCGTCACCATCCCAGGCGCACGGTCTTACGATCAGATGATACGGCGGATGATGGTCACATGTCAGTGAAGTGTTTCGCTGGTTACCTGTCTCAAGCGCTCGATCTCATCCTTCACCATCAGTTTGCGTCGCTTCAGTTCGACAATTCGCAGGTCGTCCGTCGATGGATGCAGGAGAGCTTGATGCAATTCGTTTTCAAGAACTTTATGCTTACGCTCCAGTTCAACGAGATGCGCCTGAATGGCCATTCGAAACCTCCTCGGTAGGTGAACCTGAGATTCGACCAGGGCTAATGAGTGTACACAAGTCGCTTGACCTGTCGATGGGGCCAAAAGACCGCACATGCAAATTTGAGCGCCGTGTGTAACGAAGCGTGAGCAGATCCGGACGAATCTAAAGCCGGCGCCAACCTGAAATTCACGGGACAGCTGCACCGATCTTGAGGAGTGCGACTTGCTTATCAGCTTCGCAGGCGCAATATTTGCGCCCGCCTTTCGCAAGGCTTTCCACTTCCTTCCGCTTTTTTGCTATCATAGATCATGGCTGACCAAGACGAGCGCGAACTGCAGGCCGAACTCGCGCGCCTGCAGCAGGAGCACCGCGATCTCGACGCGGCGATCGACGCTTTGCATCAATCGCCCGCCCCCGATTTGTTGCGGCTGCAACGACTGAAGAAGCGGAAGCTTCTGCTACGCGATCGGATCGCCTTCATCGAAGACCAGATCACGCCCGACATCATCGCCTGAGGCGAAGCGTCAGCACGGCTGACCGTATGCACACAAGCAATACGCAACAGAGGTGCAGGATTTGCCGAAGCGCCTTGACAATAAGAACAAAAAGAGAACAATCGGACCATCCCTCGTAACCCCTGACGACAACAAGGATGGTTGTGATGCCCGCCTCCTTCTCCCCACAGGATCGCCTCTATGAACAGGCCTGTGACCAAGCCATCGCGATGTGCGACGGCAATCTGCGCTCCACGATCAAGGCGCTGATCATGGCGAACGAGTATCTCGAGCTGGAGCTGCAGGAGCTGCGGGCGGCAATCTCCTGCGGCTGCATGCCCAACACCATTTCGGACGATGCGCAGAACAATGCGGCCTGAGCCCTAGGCCGTCGAGGCTTTCCGGACGATTGCCACCGCGCTCGCTCGCAGCTTCGACGAAGGCCGGGAGGTGCGTGCAATGCCTGACATCACCTATTACGTCGCCATGCCGTTCAGACGGGACGAGGCAGGGATGCTGGTCGCAGGCGCGGCCGAGGAATGCCAGAGCTCGTCCGCAGCGCTGCGTCGTGCCGAAGCGATGTCGCGCTTGCCGGACAACATCGGCGCCATTGCCTTCAGCCGCAGCGGAGATCCCTTGCTGGGGGAATTCTGCGACGCCCGGCTGCTGCACAAGTTCGGCGAGTTGCCCGACGATCTCGGCGAGTTGTGAGCGCCGTGCACCGCAAGCTCTGTCATCGGCGCGAACGGCCCACGAGCGTCACCGCTGGTCGCCCGACAGGGCTGTGCCGTGCGCGGGGCTCTCGTACCTCCGCTGGGCCTTGCGCATATACATCGCACGGTCGGCTTCCTCCAACGCACGCACTGGGTTGACGCGCTTGTCGAGAAGGGCAATCCCGGCCGACGCGCCGGCACGCACGGTCTGATCGCCGAAGGTGAAGGTCAGGCTGTCGATGGCCTGTTCCAGCTCCGTCGCCTTGGCACGTGCGTCCGCCGCGCTGAGGTGCCAGAGCAGCACGCCGAACTCGTCGCCGCCGAGCCGACCGATCACGTCGGAGGATCGGACATGCTCGCCGAGGACACGCGCAACCGCCTTCAGGACCTCATCACCGGCGGCATGGCCGAACGTATCATTGATCGGTTTCAGCCGATCGACGTCGAGCACGATGAGAGCACCGGTCGCGTCGTAGCGCTTGATGAAGGCGATGGAACGATGGAGTTCGCGGGCGAAGCCGCGACGATTAAAGATGTCGAGCAGGAAATCGCGCTCAGCGGAGGCCGTCAGCTCGGCGATCCGGGCCTGTGCTGTCGCCAACTCGGCCTTGAGGCGTCGGATCGTGTGCCGCGCGCCTGCCGGTACGGAACCGGGTTCAGGAGCCCGCGCGCGCCGCGAAGGCCGATGACGGTACCGGGTTCTTCGCTTTCCGGCTCGCCACGCGGCCGCCATGCGCTTCTTTTTCATCGGACACCTGCCGCGCCATCGTTTGGGCTTGCCGGGCTTGACCAAGACAGGATAGTCCATTCGGACCTCCATGCCATGGCTTGCCGCTGTCAGGACCGATCCTATACTCCGGCCCATGCTGATGGATTCCCGAGAAGAATTGAGGTCATGACCGCCCCGATCGCCATCATCATGGGAAGCCAGTCGGACTGGGATACCATGCGCCATACCGCCGAGACGCTTAACGCCCTGGGCGTGAGCTACGACGCCCGGATCGTCTCGGCGCACCGCACCCCGGACCGGCTGTATGCTTTCGCCAAGGGTGCCAAGGCGGCGGGCTACAAGGTCGTGATCGCCGGTGCCGGCGGCGCCGCCCATCTGCCGGGTATGACGGCCTCGCTCACGGAACTGCCCGTGTTCGGCGTTCCCGTCGAGTCGAAGGCGCTGTCGGGGGTCGATTCGCTGTATTCCATCGTCCAGATGCCGGCCGGAATTCCGGTCGGAACGCTCGCCATAGGCAAATCCGGCGCCATTAACGCAGCGCTGCTGGCGGCCAGCGTGCTCGCTCTCTCGGACTCCGCGCTCGCCGGCCGTCTGTCGGCTTGGCGCCAGGCGCAGACCAATGCGATCGCCGAACGTCCGGAGGGCACGGCGTGACCGACTCCAATCGGGTGAAGCTCAAGCCCGGCGACACCATCGGTATTCTCGGCGGCGGCCAGCTCGGCCGCATGCTGGCGCTTGCTGCGGCGCGGCTCGGGCTGCGCTGCCAGGTGTTCTCGCCGGACCCGGACTCCCCCGCCTTCGACGTCGTGCTGAACGCAACCTGCGCCGAATATGCCGACGTCGAGGCGCTCGAGCTGTTCGCCAATGACGTCGACGTCGTCACCTACGAGTTCGAAAACGTCCCCTCGGCTGCGGCCCTGGTGCTGGCGGCCAGACGCCCGGTGCTGCCGCGGCGTTCGGCGCTCGAGACCACCCAGGATCGCCTCACCGAGAAGGATTTCGTCACCTCGCTGGGCATCGGCACCGCGACCTATGCGGATGTGTCCTCGGTCGCCACCTTGCGCGAAGCCGCGTTCCGGATCGGCTTACCGGCCGTGCTGAAGACGCGGCGATTTGGCTATGACGGCAAGGGTCAGATCAAGATCCACCAGGGTGACGATCTCGAGCGGATCTGGGCCGAGCTCGGCACCAAATCGGCCATCCTCGAAGCGTTCGTTCCGTTCGAGCGCGAGATCTCGGTCGTGGCGGCCCGAGCGGCCGACGGTCAGGTCGAGTGCTTCGACGTGACCGAGAACGAGCATCGCGATCACATCCTGAAGGTGTCGCGGGCGCCGGCGCGTATCCCTGATGCGCTCGCCGACGAAGCCAGGGACATTGCCAGCCGGATCGCGACCGCCCTCGACTACGTCGGGGTGCTGGCCGTGGAGATGTTCGTGGTGTCGGACGGTCCCACTCAAGGCGTCCTGGTCAACGAAATTGCCCCGCGGGTGCATAATTCCGGCCACTGGACCCTCGATGGCGCCTCGATTTCCCAATTCGAACAGCACATCCGGGCGATCGCCGGTTGGCCGCTCGGCAAGCCGCTGCGCCACGGTCACGTCACGATGACGAACCTGATCGGGGACGAGATCGACAGCTACGAGCAGTGGCTCACGGTTCCGGGCGCCACCGTGCATCTCTACGGCAAGGGCGCCGCTCGTCCGGGCCGCAAGATGGGGCATGTGACCCAGGTCTCGCCACTGCCGCCGAGGCAGGGCTGAAATAAACCGCTCCGGCGAGGTTAAACTTGCGGTCAAGAGCCCGTCAGCGGGTGGACAGCGAGGATGTCCTCTGATACACGGGCGCGCTCAAGGTCAAGGGCGCGGCCATCTGCCAGCCCTGGCTTCACCAGATTTCAAACCGATAGACTGAGAAAGAGGATGCCGCGTGCAGGTTCTCGTTCGCGATAACAATGTCGATCAAGCCCTCAAGGCGCTCAAGAAGAAGATGCAGCGTGAGGGCATTTTCCGCGAGATGAAGCTTCGCGGCCATTACGAGAAGCCGTCCGAGAAGAAAGCCCGCGAGAAGGCCGAAGCCGTGCGTCGTGCGCGCAAGCTGGCCCGCAAGAAGTTGCAGCGTGAAGGCCTGCTGCCGATGAAGCCGAAGCCGGTGTTCGGCGCTGGCCCCGGCGGTGACCGTGGTGCTGGTCGTGGTCCGGGTGCAGGTGCCCGTCCCAGCGCGCCGCGCTGATCTGGCCAGATTGATCTGACGTCGTCTGAAGCGCGGGCCTTTGGCTCGCGTTTTTGTTTTGGGCGCCTCCTTTTGATTTCGCGCCTCCTGCCATCCGGCGACCAGGGTCAATCCGGGCTGCGCCGCCGCTCCTCGCATCGCTGCAGAGTTCGCCACTCCAAAGAAAAAGCGGCAGACCGCCCCGGCCCACCGCCTCGATCACGTCCGCGAACGCTTCGATCGGCTACTTCGGCAACACCGAGTGGAACACCGATTTGGCTGCGGACATCATGTCCTGCGCCACGTTGGACATCTGGTCCTTGATCGATGGATCAGTCTTGTCGGCGCGCAGGTCGAGCGGACGCAACTGCTGGATAGGGATCTCCGCCGGAGGCGTCGGGCGCCCGTCCGGCTGCAATGATCCCGTGTAGGGCGGGCTCGAGGCCGACGGCAAGGCAAAGCCCTGCTCGACCGGTGGCGCAGACACCGTCACGGGAGGCGGCAGCGGACGGACCGGAGACACCGGTGGCGCGACGGTCGCGATGCGCGGCGCCTCGCCAGCGCCCCGGGGTGCGTCGCTCGACGGCTTCTCGACAACCGCCTTGCCGGTACCTTCGCTCGCGCGCAACCGCTCGATCGCCGCGCGGGCGAGATCAGCGGCATCCCGGCG
Organism: Bradyrhizobium sp. SZCCHNRI3052; assembly: GCF_032484895.1. Classification (NCBI taxonomy): domain Bacteria; kingdom Pseudomonadati; phylum Pseudomonadota; class Alphaproteobacteria; order Hyphomicrobiales; family Nitrobacteraceae; genus Bradyrhizobium; species Bradyrhizobium sp. SZCCHNRI3052. The sequence goes on from NZ_JAUETW010000011.1 coordinate 207,899, forward strand.
ATCTTCCTGCTGGGTCGCTGGGGCCTCGGCCGGAGTACCGCGCGCAATCAGTTTTTCCCGCGGCGACGCGGGATGGCGCGAGGCCTGCGGATCGGCCGGGAGGCTCGCCGTTTCGGCCGGCTTCACTTCGACCGCCTTCTCGGCGGCCTTGTCGGCCAGCGACTTCTCCGACACGCCCTTGGCCTTGATGCCGGGAGCGGGAATGCTGGAGATCTCGTTCGACGTTTCCGCCGGCTTGGCGTCAGACTTGGGATCGGCCTTCGCTTCCAGCTTGGCAGGGTCGGTCCCCTTGCCCGTGGATTTCGGAGCGTCGCTCTTTGAGCCGGTGAGCTTGGCGTAGGCAGCCGACGCCACCGACGCCACGGTCGATGGCGGCGAGTCCGGCTTGGTGTTGATGTAGTGATTGACGATGTAGGCCCCGATGATGGTGGCAACCACCGACGGGATGATCTCCATGGCGAACTTTGTGAGATATTTCAGCATGCTGACCACTCCCGCGCGGTATTTGCGGGAACTTTGAGGCACAATTAAGGGACCATCCCACACCTTCCGAAGCTCGCAGACTGCACTCCGCGCAGACGCGACCGCCGAAAAGTCGTTTCCTGAAATCCTTTGAAACCGGAGCCAGCAATCCGAGGGTGTTGCCACAGCTTCCGGATCGCCGGCTCAAGATACCACAATCAGCGGCATCCCGGTAAACAATTGGTTACGGCTTCAATTCAACTTCGAGGAAAACGATCTCGGAACCGGTCTCGTTCAGCACATCGTGTTCGACACCGGCCTTTCGGAAATAGGATTTGCCGACCGCGAGCTGCGCCTTCGAGCGCTCGCCGGACGGCGCCACGATCGTCATCTCGCCCGCGGTGACCGGCACGATCACGTAATCCATCTCATGAACGTGGCGCCCCGTGGCACTGCCGGGCAATAGCCGCCACTCCGTGACGCGGACTTCGGGCGTATCGACCTGGACGTCGGACTGAGCGCTGAGCATGCTGGATCTCTTGAATCAGGGGACGAAGAGCAGGAACACGAATATCGCGAACACCACCATGTGCACCAGCCCGAACAGGATGTTCGTCCGTCCGGTGCCGAAGGTCAGCATGCTCAGGACGAAGGTCAGCACCAGCAGCACTGTTCCCTGCGGGTCCAGCCCGAGGACGAGCTGCCTGTCGAGCACATGGGCGGCGACCGCCACTGCCGGGATGGTCAGCCCTATGGTGGCGAGCGAGGAGCCAAGCGCGAGATTGATGCTCTTCTGAAGGTCGTTGGCGCGGGCGGCCGAGAGGGCGGCGACACTCTCCGGCAGCAGGATCAACAGCGCCACCAGCACGCCTGCGACCGCCTGCGGCGCCCCCGTTGCGGCAACGCCGGCGTCGACCACCAGCGAGAACTTCTTGGCAAGCAGGACCACAGCGAGCAGTGCGACCAGCAGCAGCCCGACACTGAGCAACAGCTTCGCACGCGGCAGCCGGACATCGTCATCGGCGAACCCAGCCGAGCCGCCGACGAAATAATCCCGATGGCGGGTGGTCTGCGTATACAGGAACACCGCGTAGAGCAGGATCGTCACGACGCTGACGAAGGCGATCTGCACGGCAGAATACACCGGACCAGGCGACGTCAAGGTATAATTCGGCAGCACCAGTGTGATGGTTGCCATCGTAAACAGTACGCTGAGATACAGATTGGCACCGGAGACCAGCACGTCCTGCTCGCGATAGCGCAGGCCGCCGATGAAGATGCAGATGCCGGCCAGGCCGTTGCACACGATCATGACGACCGCGAACACGGTGTCGCGGGCCAGCGCGGGCGCAGCCTTGTCGCCGAGCATGATGGTGGCGATCAGCGCCACCTCGATCACCGTCACCGCCAGGGTCAGGAGCAGCGTGCCGAACGGCTCGCCGATCTCATGCGCGATCACCTCGGCATGGTGCACGGCCGCGAACACCGTGCCGAACAGGATCACCAGCAGCACCGCGGCGAAGACCACGCCGGCGGCCGAAGGCGTGAAGTCATAATGCGTCGCCGTGACGATCGCGACGAGCGCGACCGCCAGGCCGGGAAAGATCACCGATGATGCGGGCGTTGCGCCCCTTACGCTCATGATTCGCGTCCTTCGATCCGTTCTGTCCGACTATGCGCGACCGCGAGGCGATCGTCACGCGGTCCGGCCGTGACCGGGTCAACCTGGACGGTCTCTGAAAGTGCCGTCGATCAGGTCAATGCGGGCTGAGCAGCGGATGGATCGGAAGCACGGTCAGCAGCACGAACAGCGGAATGAGGACGGCACCTGCCCGCAGCATGTAGCCGAAGAAACTCGGCATCTTGATGCCGCGCTCAGTGGCGATCGCTGCGACCATGAAGTTCGGCGCATTTCCGATATAGGTCAGCGCGCCCATGTAGACTGCGCCCATCGAGATCGCCGCCAGCGTTCCCGAGAGCTCGCCCATCAGCAGCTTGGGATCGCCGCCCGCCAATTCGAAGAACAAGAGATAGGTCGGGGCATTGTCGAGGAAGGCCGACATCAGCCCGGTGAACCAGAAATAGGCGACCTCCCGCGGCGCGCCGGCGGGTGTCGTCACGGCATCCAAGAGCCAACCGAAAGAGCCACTGCGCCCCGCATTCAGCATGGCGATGACCGGGACGATCGCGGTGAAGATCGCCGCGAACAGTTTGGCGACCTCTCGAATCGGCTCCCAGTTGAACCCGTTCGCCTCGCGGTGCTCGTCCGGCGTCAGCCACAGCGACAGTCCGGCGATCGTCACGAGGACGGCATCGCGCACGAGGTTCTGAAGCTCGACATGCGTGCCGAAAACGTCGAAGGAGATGCCCGGCTTCCAGGTCGCCGATAGCAGCGTATTGGCAACGATCGCGGCGATCAAAACGACATTGATGAGGCCGCGAATGCGCACCGGCTCCCTTGTTACGGACGCTTGCGACGCAAGCTTCTCCGCGCGGAAGCGCCACCAGTCGGTAGCGGCAAAGACGATGAGCAGCAATCCGGCGACGATCGCGGTCTGCAGCCAGAGATGTTGCGTCGTCCAGAAGAAGTCGACACCACGCAGAAAGCCGACGAACAGCGGTGGATCGCCGAGCGGGCTCAGTGCACCACCGACATTGGCGGCCAGAATGATGAAGAAGATCAGCACATGCACATTATGCGGCCGGCTCAGATTGGCGCGGATCAGGGGGCGCACCAGGATCATCGCGGCGCCCGTCGTGCCGACGACGCTCGCGATGATCGTGCCGAGTGCCAGGATGGCCGTATTTGTCGCAGGTGTACCTCTGATGTCGCCGGTCACCAGGATTCCGCCGGCCACCGTATAGAGGGCGAACAGCAGCACGATGAAGCTGAGATACTCGGCGAGCAGCGCGTGGACGAAGGCGGCGAGCGCCGTGCCGAGCCCTGCATTCCAGGTCAACGCCGCCAACGTCATCAAGGCCCATGCCGCGGCGATCTTTCCGTAGTGATGATGCCAGAACCTGGCAAACAGCAGCGGCCCGAGCGCAATCGACAACAGCAGTCCCGCGAACGGCAGCGCGAACGGCCAGGTCATCGCGGAGCCGTTCAGCCCGGCCGCATGCGCCTGCACTGGCAGGCTCCCAAAGACAAGGAGTAGGATGGTCCCGCGCAGGGCCGGCCACCGCGATCCACGGACGTTACGGATTGTCGATGAAGCTCTTTGCCGTCTCAGTCGCACCAAAAAGATCCAGGTCGTTATGTCCGCCGTCGGGAAACCGTACGAAGCGCTTTGGGTCATGCGCAAGTGCGAACAATCGTTCCCCGAAGCGGATCGAAATCGCCGGATCCCGTTCGCCGTGCATGATCAACAGCGGCACATGCACATTGGCGATGCGCTGGTCGGAATGGAAGCGGTCGAGCATCAGCAGGCTGACCGGGACGACCCTGAGCATCGCGGAGGCGACGTCCACGGTCGACGTATAAGGGGCTTCGAGGATCAACTTGGAGATCGGATGCTCCGCCGCGATGGCGGTGGCGACACCGCTGCCGAGGGAAAAGCCCCAGGCGACGATCCGTCCCGCCTCGTAGCGCTCTGTCGTGAACGCATAGGCGACTGCGGCATCTTGCAGCAGCCCGGGCTCACTGGGACTGCCGCTGGACCCCGCATAGCCGCGATAGGAAAGCGCAACGAGACCGGTACCGTCGGCCGTGAGCGCCTTGAAGCGCGACGCCACGCCGGCAAGAAAATCGCCATTGCCCGGGAAGTACAGAACGACCTTGCGGCCCGGCTTCGCCGGCACATGCCAGACGATGACCCGCTCGCCATCGGCCGAGGTCAGCACATGCTCCTCAGCCTGAGGAAGCCCGGCTGCAGCCGGTGCCGTGCGGCCGACCGGCGGAATGGGAAACAGCATCGCACGCTGGCGGACGAACAGGGTCGCAAGCACGATGCCGTAGACCGCCGCCACGACGATCAGGAGCCATTTCAGAAACGTCATGGCTCCCGACGCCGTGGGCTACATGCCCTTGACGATGTTCTCGGTCATCTTCTTGGCGTCGCCGAGCAGCATCATCGTGTTGTCGCGGTAGAACAGCGGATTGTCGATGCCGGCATAGCCCGAGGCGAGCGAGCGCTTGATGAACATCACGGTGCCGGCCTTCCAGACTTGCAGCACCGGCATGCCGTAGATCGGCGAGGACTTGTCCTCTTCGGCCGCCGGATTGGTGACGTCGTTGGCGCCGATCACGAAGGCGACGTCGGCCTGGGCGAATTCCGAGTTGATGTCCTCGAGCTCGAACACCTCGTCGTAGGGAACGTTGGCTTCGGCGAGCAGCACGTTCATGTGGCCGGGCATGCGGCCCGCGACCGGATGAATCGCGTATTTCACCTCGACACCTTCCTTCTTCAGCGTGTCGGCCATCTCGCGCAGCGCGTGCTGCGCCTGGGCGACCGCCATGCCGTAGCCGGGGACGATGATGACCTTGGAGGCGTTCTTCATGATGAAGGCGGCGTCGTCGGCCGAGCCGAGCTTGGCCGGCTTCTGCTCGCCTGTCGCCCCGCCGGCCGCTGCGGTCTCGCCACCGAAGCCGCCGAGGATAACCGAGATGAAGGACCGGTTCATCGCGTGGCACATGATGTAGGACAGGATCGCACCGGACGAGCCGACCAGCGCGCCGGTGATGATCAGCGCCGAATTGCCGAGCGTGAAGCCGATGCCCGCGGCCGCCCAGCCGGAGTAGGAGTTCAGCATCGAGATCACGACCGGCATGTCGGCGCCGCCGATCGGGATGATCATGAGCACGCCGAGCGCCAGCGCCAGCAGCGTGACCATCAGGAAGTCGAAGCCGCCGCCGGTCATCACCAGGCGGATCACGAAGAAGACGAGCGCGACCGCGAGCGCAATGTTGATGATGTGGCGCGCCGGCAGGATGATCGGTGCACCGCTCATCCGCGCGGACAGCTTGAGGAAGGCGATGACCGAGCCGGTGAAAGTCAGCGCGCCGATGGCGACGCCGAGCGACATTTCGACCAGGCTCTGCGGATGGATGTTGCCGGGCGTGCCGATGTCGAAGGCTTCCGGCGCGAAGAACGCGCCGGCGGCGACCAGCACCGCGGCCATGCCGACCAGCGAATGGAACGCCGCCACGAGCTCGGGCATCGACGTCATCGGCACCCGGCGCGCAATCACCGCACCGATACCGCCGCCGATCGCAACGCCGAGGATGACGAGCACCCAGGCGATCGCATCCGCCGGTGGATGCCCGGCCAGGGTGGTGGCGACCGCAATCGCCATGCCGGCCATGCCGAAGAAGTTGCCTTGCCGGCTGGAGGCCGGGCTCGACAGCCCGCGAAGAGACAGGATGAACAGCACACCTGCCACGAGATAAAGGAGTGCCGACAGATTGGCGTTCATTGCAGATGCCCCGTTGTGCCTGTCATCCCGCGTCGTGCGGCGTTGTTACCTGGACTTCTTCTTGTACATCGCCAGCATGCGCTGGGTGACGAGGAAGCCGCCGAAGATGTTCACGCAGGCGAAGATCAGCGCGACGAAGCCGAACGCTCGCGCCAGACCGCTGCCGCTCGAGAGCATGGGAACGCCGACCGCCAGCAGCGCGCCGACCACGATCACCGAGGAGATCGCATTGGTCACCGACATCAGCGGCGTGTGCAGGGCCGGCGTCACCGACCACACCACGAAATAGCCGACGAAAACCGCCAGCACGAAGATCGACAGCCGGAAAACGAAGGGGTCGACGGCTTGGACGACATGTTCCATGGCTCTGCTCCTTAGGCCTTCGGCTGGAAGTTCGGGTGGACGATGGCGCCATCCTTTGTCAAAGCCGTGGCCTTGACCAGCTCATCGTCCCAGTTGACCGCCAGTGTCTTTTCCTTCTTGTCGATCATCGTCTCGATGAAGGAGAACAGGTTGCGGGCGTACAGGCCGGAGGCGGACGCTGCGACCCGGCCGGCGAGATTGGGGTAGCCGATGATCTTGACGCCGTCGATCTCGACAGTCTCGCCGAGCTTGACGCCCTCGACATTGCCGCCGCGCTCGACCGCGAGGTCGACCAGCACCGAGCCCGGGCGCATCGACTTCACCATCTCCATGGTGACGAGGCGCGGCGCCGGACGGCCGGGGATCAGCGCGGTGGTGATGATGACGTCCTGCTTCTTGATGTGTTCCGCCGTCAGCGCCGCCTGCTTGGCCTGGTACTCCTTGGACATCTCCTTGGCGTAGCCACCGGCCGTCTGCGCGTTCTTGAACTCCTCGTCCTCGACCGCCAGGAATTTGGCGCCGAGGCTCTCCACCTGCTCCTTGGTGGCGGGGCGCACGTCGGTGGCGGAGACCATGGCGCCGAGCCGGCGCGCGGTTGCGATTGCCTGCAGGCCGGCGACGCCGACGCCCATCACGAAGACCTTGGTCGCCGGCACGGTGCCGGCCGCAGTCATCATCATCGGGAAGGCGCGACCGAACGCCTCGGCGCCCTCGATCACGGCGCGGTAGCCGGCGAGGTTCGCCTGGCTCGACAGCACGTCCATCACCTGGGCGCGGGTGATGCGCGGCATCAGTTCCATCGCGAACGAGGCAATGCCGGCATCGGCCATCGCCTTGAGCGCGGTATCGTTGCCGTAGGGATCCATGATCGCGAACACCAAGGCGCCACGCCGGTAGTTGGCAAGCTCGGAGGCTTCCGGCCGCTTCACCTTGATGATGATGTCGGCGTCCTTGAGCGCATCGGCGCTCACGGTTGCGCCCGCCGCCGTGAACTCCGAATCCGGCAGGCCGGATTTGATGCCGGCGCCGGGCTCGACCGCGATCTCGGCACCCAACGCCTTGAACTTCTTCACCGTGTCGGGAGAGGCGGCGACCCGCGGCTCCAACGGGTCGATTTCCTTGGCGACGGCAATCTTCATGAGGCCTCCGGCGCGAATGCGCGCGCGAGCTTTAAGAGGGCGGGACGTCCATGGGCTACAGCGTGACGCCTGGTCAGCAATCGGCTTCGGCAGTCAGCTGAAGGCCCGCCAGCGGGGATGCCGGCGGGCCAATCGCGACATTAAGCGAGGAAAATAGCCATCAAGATGACGATGAGAGCGACGCTGATCGTGCCGTACTTCACCAGCCTGATGAAGCCCTCGTAGGTGGCCTCATGCGCCAGATAGTCGTTGCCGTCAGCCGTCGAGTAGGCGATCTCGCCATGGTTTGCCATCGGGGTCCCCCAGAGAAAATATGCTTTGTTAAGGTCGCATACCCCAAAGCCGATGCAAGGGCAACGGCTGGCATGCAAGGCAGTTTTATCACCTTTTCCGATCGCCCTATTGGCAAGGCCAATTATCACGGATCCAGCGCGTCAGGCTGGTCTCGCTGACCTCGCCGGCGCGCCTCTTCGACCCGTTCAACACATGTTATACGCCCCTACCCCATCCGCTCCAGCTCGTCGATCATCCCGGCGATGACCGAGAGACCACCGTCCCAGAACCTGGGGTCCTTGGCGTCCAGGCCGAACGGGGCGAGCAGCTCCGAATAGTGCTTGGTGCCGCCGGCCGCGAGCATCGCCAGATAGCGCTCGGCGAACCCCTCGGCGGCATGCTCGTAGACGGCGTAGAGCGAGTTCACGAGGCAGTCCCCGAAGGCATAGGCGTAGACGTAGAACGGCGAATGGATGAAGTGCGGGATGTACATCCAGAAGTTCTCGTAACCCGGCTTGATCTCGATCGCCTCGCCGAGGCTCTCGGTCTGCACCGACAGCCAGATCTGTCCCAGCCGCTCCGCGGTCAGCTCGCCGTTCTTGCGCTCGGTGTGGACAGCACGCTCGAACGAATAGAACGCGATCTGCCGCACCACCGTGTTGATCATGTCCTCGACCTTGCCGGCGAGCAGCGCCTGGCGCTGCCTCGCGTCCTTGGTCTCGGACAGCAGGCGCCTGAAGGTCAGCATCTCGCCGAACACGCTCGCGGTCTCGGCCAGCGTCAGCGGCGTCGGCGCCATCAGCGCACCGTTCTTCGCTGCCAGCACCTGGTGCACGCCATGACCGAGCTCATGCGCGAGCGTCATGACGTCGCGCGGCTTGCCCTGGTAGTTCATCAGCACGTAGGGATGCGCCGAGGGCGTGGTCGGATGCGAGAACGCGCCCGGCGCCTTGCCCGGCCGCACCGGCGCATCGATCCAGCTCTGGTCGAAGAAGCGCTGGGCGATGTCGGCCATCTCGGGCGAGAAGCCGCGATACGCCGTCAGCACCATGTTCTTGGCCTCGGGCCAGGCGATGGTGGCATTGGCGGCGAAAGGCAGCGGCGCGTTGCGGTCCCAATGCGCGAGCTTCTTCTTTTTGAACCAGCGCGCCTTGAGCTGATAGTAGCGATGCGACAGCTTCGGATAGGCCGCGCGCACCGAGGCCACCAGCGCATCGACCACCTCGCGCTCGACGCGATTGTTGAGATGGCGCGAATCCGCAACGTCCTGGAAGCCGCGCCAGCGGTCGGAGATGTCCTTGTCCTTGGCGAGCGTATTGGTGATCAGCGCGAACGTTCGCTCATTGGCCTTGAAGGTCTTGGCCAGCGCCTCGGCGGCGGCCTTCCGCTTGGCGCCGTCACGGTCCTGCAGGAAATTCAGCGTCGGCTCGATCGCGAGCTCCTTGCCACCGACTGGAAACCGTAGACCGGCGATGGTCTGGTCGAACAGCCGGTTCCAAGCCGAATAGCCGGTCTGCGACTTCTCGTGGAACAGCTGCTCCACGCGATCCTCGAGCTGATACGGCTTGTCCTTGCGCAGATCCTCGATCCACGGCCGGTAGTGACCGAGCGCGGGCGTCTCCATCGCGCGCGCGATCACGGCGTCGTCGATGCGGTTGAGCTCGAGCGGAAAGAACAGCAGATGCGTCGACGCGGCCGTCAGGCGCTCCGAGATGTCCCCGTAGAATTTCGAGATCGCGGGATCGACGCTGTCGCCGGCATGCGCGAGACCCGCGAAGGAGCCGAGCCGTCCGGCGAGGTCGTCGATGGCCTCGTAGCGCCGCACGGCTTCTGCGAGCCATTCGCCACCGTCTTCGCGCGCCACATGCTCGGCAAGCTTGCCCTTGTAGTCGGTCTCAAACGCGACGCATTCGGCATCCATCTTCGCGAGATCGTGAGCGATCTCCGGCGCGTCGATGCCCATATAAAGATCGCCGAGATTCCATTCGGGCAGCGTCCCGATCCCCGTCTTGGCCGCGACCACCTTCTTCGCCGGCTTTGCAGACGATTTGGCCGTCGCGCCACGCTTGGTCTTGGCGGCTGCCTGCTTCGACGGAGTCTTGACGACGGACTTCTTGGCCGGCCTGGCCTTGGCAGTCTTTGACGCGGTTTTGGGCGGAGGAGCAGCTTTGGTCGGCTTGCGAAGGGCAGAAGAGGCGCGCGAGGTCATCGGATGGGTAACCTGTTGTTCGAACGTTTATCCCGATCAGCGAGGTTTAAGGTTGCGTTAATCGGCGTCGGCGAGAGTGCCCCGATTCGAGACAGATAGTCGTAGCGTGCAAGGAAAGCCATGGCTGCCAGCATTTTGATTGCCGATGATGATCCGGTCCAGCGCCGGCTGGTGGAGAACATGGTGCAGAAATGCGGCTACGAGGCGGTCGTCGTCGAGACCGGCGACGCCGTCATCGAGAAGCTGACGAATCCTGATGCCGGCCCCATCGACGCCATCGTGCTCGACCTCGTGATGCCCGGCCTCGACGGCATGGGCGTGCTCTCCAAGATGCGCGAGACGGGGATCTCGATACCCGTGATCGTGCAGACCGCGCATGGCGGCATCGACAACGTGGTCTCCGCGATGCGCGCCGGCGCGCAGGATTTCGTCGTCAAGCCGGTCGGCATCGAGCGGCTCCAGGTCTCCCTGCGCAATGCGCTCAATACCTCGGCCCTGAAGGGCGAATTGCAGCGCATCCGGCACAGCCGCGAGGGGCGCCTGACCTTCGCCGACATCATCACCCGCGCCGAGGCGATGGCGCCGATCCTGCGCATCGCGGAGAAGGCCGCGGCTTCGTCGATTCCCGTGCTGATCGAAGGCGAATCGGGCGTCGGCAAGGAGCTGTTCGCCCGCGCGATCCACGGCACCAGCGAGCGCAAGACGAAGCCGTTCGTCGCCGTCAATTGCGGCGCGATCCCGGACAATCTGGTGGAATCGATCCTGTTCGGCCACGAGAAGGGCGCATTCACCGGCGCGACCGAGCGTCACATGGGCAAGTTCGTCGAAGCCCATGGCGGCACGCTGTTCCTCGACGAGGTCTCGGAGCTGCCGCTCACCGCCCAGGTCAAGCTGCTGCGCGCCCTGCAGGAGGGCGCCGTGGAAGCCGTCGGCGGCCGCAAGCCGGTCAAGGTCGACGTGCGCATCATCTCGGCGACCAATCGCAGGCTGCTCGACCGCGTCAAGGAAGGCCACTTCCGCGAGGATCTCTTCTACCGGCTGCATGTGCTGCCGCTCACCGTTCCGCCGCTGCGCACCCGCCGCGAGGACATCCCGCATCTGTTGCGGCATTTCCTCGCGCGGTTTGCGGCTGAGGAGAACCGCGCCATTTCGGGCATCACCGGCGAGGCCGTCGCCTATCTGACCAAGCTCGACTGGCCCGGCAATATCCGCCAGCTGGAAAACGCGGTCTACCGCGCCGTCGTCATGGGCGAGAGCGACCAGCTCGGCGTTGCCGATTTTCCGCTGATTCCCACCCACGCGCCGCCGGTGGAGCCTGCGCCGGCCCTCACCGTGGAGCGGCCCGTTCCTCCCCTGCCTGCGATGGTGCCGGGGAGTGAAGTCCCCATTGCCCCCCTGCCCTCGCATGGGTTCCTGCCGCTGCTCACCGCAAGCGGCGAGGTGCGGCCGCTCGAGGAGATGGAGCATGAGATCATCCGTTTCGCCATCGCCCATTACCGCGGCCAGATGTCTGAGGTGGCGCGCCGCCTCAAAATCGGACGCTCGACGCTCTACCGCAAGCTCGACGAGGCCAATGGCGAGACGCCCGCGACGGAAAGCCCGCCGCTCGGCTGAGCCGCTCGGATCCTCACCATGGTCGCGCTCGGCTGTCGTCCGAAAAAGGCCGCAAGTCTTGGCAACACTGGAACATCTGAACCGTTGCCTTGCGGTGACAGACAAAGGAAATAACGCGTGGCACAAACGCACGATCGGTTTGGCCGGGGTTTCCCAAGAGTCAGTTTGTCGTGAGTTGTCCCGTGTGGCGCTGGCCGCAGAAGTGGGGCTTGAGTATCGTTTGGGCGTGAATCATTGCGTGCAGACGTGAACCATCCTCACCGGCGGTACCGACGCCGAAGCTGGCAGATCGACCTTGTTACACCTGTTCCAGCCGGGACAGATCATCCGAGGGATTGACGATGCGAGATTGTGTGACCACCCGTGGCGGATATGACCGCGTGCTCATGGCTGTCGCGGCGACCTTCCTCGCGGTGTCCTCGACCTCTGCTTTCGCCCAGAGCGATCCGCCCCGCAGCAGCGCGGCCGAGCTCGCCATCGATGCTGCGATCCCGTTCCCCGAGCCGGCCAACGTGCCGCCACCGACCGCCAGCGACTTCAAACTCGACACCACCGCCACCGTGTCGCCCGACCCGGCCAAGGCGCCGGAGACGACGACCAAGCCGCTCGACTCTGCCGCGGCGCCTGCGGCCGATCCCGCCAAGACCATCGCCACGCCGCCTGCAGCAGCCCCTGCGACCGCGACAGTCCCAGAGCCGGTCAAGGCCGCCAGCACCGTTCCCGCCGCCGATCAGCCGGTTGCCGACCGTCTGCGCGACCTGATGGCGACCAAGGCGACAAGGTATTTCGACCGCAAGGCCGAACGCGCCGCCGTCGAGAAATTCTACACCGGCCGCGACTACGCGCCGATCTGGACCCAGGGCGGCAACCTGACGGCCGCCGCGAAGGGCGTCATCGCCCGTCTCAAGGATGCAGCGGCCGATGGCCTCAATCCCGGCGACTATCCGGTGCCGGACTTCGCGGCCGCAGCCTCCGCACCGGACGCACTGGCGGAGGCCGATCTCAGGCTCACCGAGAGCATGATGGACTACGCCCGCCAGGCGCAGAGCGGCCGCATGCACTGGTCGCAGGTCTCGGCGGACATCCAGTATCCCGAGCACCCGATCGACCCGAACGAGGTGCTGGCCAACGTCACCGGCGCCAAGGACGCCTCCGCGGCGCTGGAGAGCTACAACCCGCCGCACCGGCTCTACAAGCTCTTGAAGGCCAAGCTTGCCGAGCTGCGCGGCGTCACCGACGGCGCGCCCGTCATCATCGACGAAGGCCAGCCGCTGAAATACACCCCGGCCCGCGGCAAGAATGCGCAGGAAGCCGAGGCGCAGATGTCCGACCCGCGCGTGCCCAAGCTGCGCGCCAAGCTCGGTCTCACCGAGAATGCCGACGACATCCGCTACGACGCCAAGGTCGCCGCCGCCGTCCGCAAGTTCCAGGAGAGTGTCGACCTCAAGCCGACCGGGGTGCTCGACGACCGCACCGTGAAGGCGCTGAACACGCCCAAGCGTGACAAGCAGATCGATACGGTCCTCGTCAACATGGAGCGCTGGCGCTGGTTGCCGCGCGACCTCGGCGCGCCTGCGATCGGCGACGCCTATGTGATCCTCAACATTCCCGACTACACGCTGAAGGTGATGCAACACGGCGCGCAGGTGTGGACCACCCGCGTGGTGACCGGCAAGCCCGGGCAGCATGCGACGCCGCTGCTCAGCGAGACGATGAAGTTCATCACGGTCAATCCGACCTGGAACGTGCCGCCGTCGATCATCTACAACGAGTATCTGCCGGCGCTGCAGCAGGACCCGACCGTGCTGGACCGCATGGGCCTGCGGCTGGAGCGCGCGCGCGACGGCTCGATCCACATCTCGCAGCCGCCGGGCGAGGCCAACGCGCTCGGCCGCATCCGCTTCAACTTCCCGAACAAGTTCCTGGTCTATCAGCACGACACGCCGGACAAGAACCTGTTCGCCCGTGACGAGCGCGCCTTCAGCCACGGCTGCATGCGCGTGCAGTATCCGGATCAGTACGCGTCGGTGCTGCTCAACATCACCATGCCGAACGAGCGCTACACGCCAGAGCGCATCCGCAGCATGTACGGCCGGAGCGAGATCGACCTGAAATTCCCGACGCCGATCCCGGTCAACATCACCTACCAGACCGCCTTCGTCGACGATGCCGGCAAGCTGCAATTCCGCAAGGACATCTATGGCCGCGACGCCACCATGATCGCGATCCTGAAGAACAACCGCGGCAAGGATCTCGAGAACGTCGTCGCCCACGCCCAACCCAGCTACGCGCGTCCGAAGGGGGCGCTGCCGAACTCGGTCAGCCTCAGCGACAACAGCTTCTCCTCCGGCCCGAACTTCTTCGAGCGTCTGTTCGGTGGCGGTGGCCCGCCGACGCCGCCGGCGCCGGTCGGCCGTCCTGCCCGGCGGGTCTTCACCCGCTGATCAGGCCGCCAATCACGGTCACAATTTCCGTTTGGAGATCAAAGGCCTCGCCGATCGGCGGGGCCTTTGCTTTAGGTTAACCACAAGGATCAACCAAGATTCGATGGCTCTTTTTCGCCACACTCAAGAGTATATGTTAAGGTAATTGGGGGGCGGGCCGGTCAGTATCCCTTAACCATCCCGCCTTAGGTAAGCGTTTCCTCTCTCTTCCGCCGGACGGGCCGCAAGAGGGTAATCGAGTAAACGCTCGTCGACGGGGTGGGCTGCATCTTGCTGTCTGTTTTCGCGCGCCAATCTGTTTCGCTCACGAGGGCGGGTTGGAAGGCTGGATGCCAATGCGGGCTGGCGGCGCTGCTGCTGCTCATCGGCGCCGGCTCGGTGCATGACGCAGCGGCGCTGAATGAAACCCACACCCTCTCCTTCCACCACACCCATTCCGGCGAGGACCTGACGGTCACCTTCAAGCGCGAGGGCCGCTATGACGAAGACGCGCTGAAGAAGCTCAATCACTTCCTCCGCGACTGGCGTACCCAGGACGAGACGGTCATGGACCGCCGCCTGTTCGACATCCTCTGGGAAGTCTATCGCGACGTCGACGCCAAGCAGCCGATCCAGATCATCTCGTCGTACCGGTCGCCCGCCACCAATTCGATGCTGCGCCGTCGCTCGGCGCATTCCGGTGTGGCGCGGCACAGCCAGCACATGCTGGGCCACGCGATGGATTTCTACATTCCCAACGTGCCGCTGGAGCAGATCCGCTTCGCCGGCCTGCGCCTGCAGCGCGGCGGTGTCGGCTTCTATCCGACCTCCGGCTCGCCTTTCGTGCACCTCGACACCGGCAACATCCGGCACTGGCCGCGGATGACGGCTGACCAGCTTGCCCGCGTCTTCCCGGACGGAAAGACCGTTCACGTGCCGAGCAACGGCGTTCCGCTCAAGGGCTATGAGCTGGCGAAGGCCGAGATCGAGAAACGCGGCAATGGCGATGACGCGTCGTCCAGCCGCCCCAACCTGTTTGCACGGCTGTTCCGCGGTCGTCCGAGCGAGGATGACGACGAGTCTGGCGAGAGCGAGAGCAAGGCCGACGCCAAGCCGGTCCAAACCGCGGCACTCGCCGCCAAGCCGGCTGACAAGAGCTCCGACAAGGACAGCCGGACCGCCGAGCGAGCGGTGGACAGCAAAGCCGCCACCGCGCGTGGCAAGATCGCCAATGCGCTGCAGTTGGCCTCCGCGGATGCGCAATCTGCCGCTCACCCCGTGGCGACCAGGCCCGAGACGAAGTCCGAAACGACGGGTGCTGTCGGCAGCAAATCCAGGGACGGCGCGCCGCAGAGCGTCGCCGACATCATCAATTCGCGCGGCTTCTGGGGTGACAATCCTGGGACGCCGAAGCAGGCAACCCCCGAGCAGGTTGCCGCGATCACGGCGCGCCGTGCGCTGTCGTCGATCGATCAGCAACAGACCGCGAGCCTGATGCAGGCCATGGCCTTCGCGCCCCCGGCCTCCTCTCCGCTCGATCGCGCCAATGCCGCCTCCACGACCGCCATCCCGGTGCGAAACTCCCGCCCGGCGACCCGCAGCGTCACGCCGGCGCCGGAGCCCGCCCCGGTGGCCGCGAAGAACGGGCAAGGTCAGGACGGCGCCATCACGATGGCGACGCGAATCTCCGCGGCCAAGGGCCCCGATTCGACCTGGATGCGGGCCATCATGCTGACGCCGAGCGCATCGTCATCGATGTCCGTGACGAAAATGGGCGAGGTCGACCTCACCGTGATGCGCAGCTATTTCGTCAAGCCGCAGGTCGCGCTGGCGATGAGCTTCGCCGCCGAGCCGACGCCGGGACTGAGCTATGACCAGTTCACAGGGCCGGCGATCATCAAGCTCGAAACCAAATCCTTCGCCATGCGCGCGGCAGCCTTGCGCTGACGCCGAGGCGGCCGGCTTCGTCGTTCTCCTCAGCATTGACGCGTTTGGAGTGCGGCGTCGATCGCCGCAGCACGCGCATGCCGCCGGCGCGCCGAGCCGAATCGCGAGAAAGCGAATGCCCCGTCAGGGGCCGGCGGAGGTCTCCTGCTGGTGAGCGAGGCCGGCTGCTCAGATCATTCCGAGCGCCTGCATATAGGTCTCGAGGATGCTTTCCTCTTCCTGGCGCTCGTTCGGGTCCTGCTTGCGCAGCCGGATGATCGTGCGCAGCGCCTTGACGTCGAAGCCATTGCCCTTGCTCTCGGCGTAGACGTCCTTGATGTCTTCGGAGATCGCCTTCTTCTCCTCCTCGAGACGCTCGATCCGCTCGATGATCGACTTGAGCTGGTCTACGGCAAAGCGGGTCGCGGGCGAGTCGTCGTCCTTCGCGGCGGCGGAGGTGGCCATCTGATACTCCTGAGTGGAACTCTGTGTCCAAGGAAGGCGCCAAAGGGCGCTGCGTGTTCGCCGCGACCCTCAAATCTGGCGTGCCCTGCGTCAAGGCGACATCGACCTCATCCACAGAGCGCCCACATCTTGTTGGCCTGCGCAGCGTCAAGCCCGCGCAAGCCGCCCGCGCCACTTGTGTTTCGTCGCCATCGCGCGCAGCACCCGATTCGCCGTTCGAAGCCCCTGCCAAGTCTGGACTCGCGCGCGCAGGGCAACACAGCGCATCTCCTGCGCGCTCGTTCCGGATTCAGTGGCCCGGATGCGCCTTCTTGAACGCTTCGTGCTGCTCGGCGCTCGCCTCGCGCTGGTACTTCGCCTTCCATTGCTCGTAGGGCATGCCATAGACCGCCTCGCGGCTCTCGTCCCTGGTCATTGGTGCCCCCTGGGCGTCGGCGGCGTCCTTCAGCCAG
Organism: Bradyrhizobium sp. SZCCHNRI3052; assembly: GCF_032484895.1. NCBI lineage: Bacteria > Pseudomonadati > Pseudomonadota > Alphaproteobacteria > Hyphomicrobiales > Nitrobacteraceae > Bradyrhizobium > Bradyrhizobium sp. SZCCHNRI3052. Next base: position 224,640 of record NZ_JAUETW010000011.1, read on the forward strand.
TTGGAGAGGCAGTTGCGGCAGAAGCCTGCCAGATTCATCAGATCGATGTTCTGAACGTCGGTTCTGGTCCGCAGATGCTCGACAAGCCGGCGAAAGGCGGCGGCTTCGAGCTCGGTCCGGGTGGTGCTGTCCATCGTCATCTCTTTGTTCCCTGTTCCGCGCCGTGACGGATGTCTGCTATATAATGAGGCTTCGTCGCAGATTTGGCCATATCGCAGCACCGTCAGGAGGAGCGAGGCGCTGGATCGCAGCGGCTTCGCACGAGATCGTCATGACGTTGACAGCCGCAGCCAAGCCCAGCGACATCGTTCAACGGTTGATATAGCGTCGCGCAATGATCCCGAAAATCTCCTCTCTCTTGCATCGCAATCCCTTCCGCCCCGGTTACGGACTGCTTTCGCTGCTTGGGTTGGCCGCGCTCTGTCTGTGGTCGTCCCCGGCGGCCGCCGATTTTCGGCTCTGCAACAACACCTCCAGCCGGGTCGGGATCGCCCTCGGCTACAAGGACGCCGAAGGCTGGACCACGGAAGGCTGGTGGAACGTGTCGTCACGCAGCTGCGAGACGCTGCTCAAGGGCACGCTGGTGGCGCGCTATTATTACATCTATGCGCTGGACTATGACCGCGGCGGTGAATGGTCGGGACAGGCCTTCATGTGCTCGCGTGACAAGGAATTCACCATCAAGGGCACCGACAATTGCCTGGCCCGAGGCTTCGACCGCACCGGCTTCTTCGAGGTCGACACCGGCGACCAGCGTGCCTGGACCGTGCAGCTCACCGAGGCCAATGAGCAGCCGGCGCAGCAGCGCGTTCCAGGTATCCCGGGCACGCTCGGGCCCGGAGGCAACGTCCCCGGTCTGCCGAATGGGCCGCAGGGCACGCCGCCGGCGGCCGCGCCGGCCCTGCCGCCAGGGCAAGCACCCAAGCCATGAGGCGGCTGCGACGCATCAAGATCCTCGCCACGCTCGGTCCCGCCTCGTCGGACAGCACGATGATTCGCAAGCTGTTCGAGGCCGGAGCCGACATCTTCAGGATCAACATGAGCCACACCTCGCACGACAAGCTGCGGGAGCTGGTGGCCACGATCCGCAGCGTGGAGGCGAGCTACGGCCGCCCGATCGGCATTCTGGTCGACCTCCAGGGCCCGAAGCTCAGGCTCGGCACCTTCGCCGAGGGGCCGGTTCAGCTCAACAACGGCCAGAGCTTCGTGCTCGATTCGGACAAGACGCCGGGCGATGTGACGCGGGTCCACCTGCCGCATCCGGAAATCCTGGCCGCCCTGCAGCCGGGACATGCGCTGCTGCTGGATGACGGCAAGGTGAGGCTGATCGCCGAGGAGACCTCGCCGACCCGCGCCGTCACCCGGGTCGTGATCGGCGGCAGGATGTCCGACCGCAAGGGCGTGAGCCTGCCGGACACCGACCTGCCGGTCTCGGCGATGACGCCGAAGGACCGCGCCGACCTCGATGCAGCCTTGAACATCGGCATCGACTGGATCGCGCTATCCTTCGTGCAGCGCGCCGACGACGTGCTGGAAGCCAAGAAGATCATCCGCGGCCGCGCCGCGGTGATGTCCAAGATCGAGAAGCCGCAGGCGATCGACCGGCTCAACGACATCATCGATGTCTCCGATGCCTTGATGGTGGCGCGCGGCGATCTCGGCGTCGAGCTGCCGCTGGAGCGCGTGCCCGGACTGCAGAAGCAGATGACCCGGCTGGCGCGCCGCGCCGGCAAGCCGGTGGTGGTGGCGACGCAGATGCTGGAATCGATGATCCAGTCGCCGGTGCCGACCCGCGCCGAGGTCTCCGACGTCGCCACCGCCGTCTATGAAGGCGCCGACGCCATCATGCTGTCGGCCGAGTCGGCCGCCGGCAAATACCCGGTCGAGGCGGTCTCGACCATGAACCGCATTGGCGAGGAGGTCGAGCGCGACGTGGTCTATCGCTCGGTGATCGCGGCGCAGCGTCCCGAGCCGGAATCGACCGCGGGCGATGCGATCGCCGAGGCCGCGCGGCGGATCGCGGAAAATCTCGATCTTCCTACGATCATCTGCTGGACCTCGTCCGGCTCCACCGCCATCCGTGTCGCGCGCGAGCGGCCGAAGCCGCCGGTGGTCGCGATCACGCCCAATCTGGCGACCGGGCGCCGCTTGTCGGTCGTCTGGGGCGTGCACTGCGTGGTGGCCGAGGACGCGCGCGACCAGGACGACATGGTCGAGCGCGCCGGCTCGATCGCGTTCCGCGACGGCTTCGTCCGCGCCGGGCAGCGCGTCATCATCGTCGCCGGCGTGCCGCTCGGCACGCCCGGCACCACGAACATGGTGCGGATCGCCTATGTCGGGCCGTCGAGCGACGCCCATATCTGAGACGACCTACTGGATCGTATCGATCGCGCCCAATCCGGCCGTGGACGGGGGCTTGAGCCGCGCGATCACCGGACAGGCCTCGATGGCAATGCCGGCGGCGCCAGGAATGCGCTCGCAGCCACGCGACGCATCGATCTGGAGGTCGTAGTCGGCGAGCACCTCGAGCCGCGGCGGGTTGTCGGCCGGGCTTCTGGACAGATACAGCGCCCATACGCCTCCCGGCAGCGGGTTGGCGAGGCCGTTGCGAACCCGGCGGTCCAGCACGCCGCCAGGCACGATCGGCACCACGAGCTCGGACAACTGATAGACGCGCGAGCCCTGTGGCAGGAACGACGTGACGTAGCCGAGCGGCTTCTGCAGCAGCAGGAATGTCGCCGGACGCTGCAGGTTGGCCGCGAGCTGCGGCCGATAGGGGTCCGACCACGACCGCCGCATCCAGTCGGTCGGCTGCGACGCCAGCGCGATGCCGAGCGCGGCCATCACCGTGACGGCCTGCGTCGTCCGCCGCGATGGTGACGCGACCGGCCCAGCGTCTGCACGCCAAGTATCGACCAGACGGATGAGCAGCAGCACGATCAGCGGCGCCGACAACAGCTCGAGCGGCATCAGATAGCGCTGGATCGAGAAGGCCAGCATCCACAGGACGTAGCTGAGCCAGAAGAAGATCAGGAGGCGCCGCTCGCGCAGCGGCAGCACTTCACGCCGCTGCCACAGGCCGGTGACGATCAGCGCGATGAGCAGCACGATCACGACGGCGAAACGCGGATCGCGGAACGGCCATTCCGACGAGGGATGCTTGCCGATCACCCAGTAGAACGGATAGGCGAGCGCATCGAGCACGCCGGACGGCATGAAGCGCGTATCGGCGATCGAGATCTGCGGCGCTTCGGGCGAGCGGAAGACCGTGTTGTAGAATGGAAACAGCGGGCTGCCGTAGTCGCGCGCCATCTTCAGCGCCCACGGCCCCGCGGTCACGATCGCGCCGGCCGCACTGCCGGCCCCGAACGCGACGATCGCGCGCCACGGCCGCGCCACCAGCAGCAGCGACACGCCCGCTCCGATCAGAAACGTCGCATTGGTGAGCTTCAATCCCGTGGCCGCGCCGATCAGCAGGCCCGCGGCGGCGAAACGGCGGCCGCGCGCGTCATCCTCCCCGAAGATCAGCGCGATGCCGGCGAGGATCGGAATGGTCGTGAGAATGTCGGCGAAGCTGGTGCCGACCTCGGACAGCGCCATCGGACTGAGGGCGGCGATGATGAGCGCGGCGCCGAGCGTGGACGCGTCAGCCGCGCGCCCGAGCAGCACGCGCGCGACCCAATAGACCAGCGCGAGATTGAGGCCGTGCAGCGCGCCCAGCGCGACGCCCCACCACGGCGCCTCGAGCCCGTGGCGGACCGCGTAAGGCAGCAGGTAGATCAGCGGATTGAGGAAGTTCTGAAAACCGCCGGGCGCCACATCGACATCGAAGCGGCCATGCAGCAGCGCGAAGCCGGCATAGTCGTGATAGTTCTGCCAGTCCCAGTTGATATCCTCGCCGGCGAGATACGCATAGACGGCGCCGGCGGCGGCCGATCCGGCGATGACGAGGCGCGTCGCCAGAGGGTTGCGTGCAATCGACATCGTCCGAGGAGACACCTGGAGTGAGGCAAGGGCGGCCTCTCGCAGCGCGCCAGCCCCCACCATCGCCGCGACGGGTGAATCCTTGCTTAAGCGCGGCCTTGCCCGACAGGCACGGGTGACGCGGACTACGCGCCGACCAGGCTCCTGACCGGCAGCACGGCCTGCACGACGAGACCGCGCGCACGCGCATCCATGACGCCGACCGCGCGCAGCGCCAGCAGGGTGACCGCCTGAACAGTGTCACGGAGTTTGGCAGGGTCGTCGGGATTCTCGGTCGCCAGCGGCCCCACCAGCGCCTCGTGCAGCGCGCCGAGCAGCGCGGTCGCGGCCAACTGGGTGTCCTGCGCCGGAAGGTGGCCGGCACGGACGGCCGCGTCGATCCGCGAGGCGATCTCGCCGACGATCTCGCGGCGGCTCGCGATCCGTGACGCAGTCACGTCGACGTCGACCGGCTCGGCCAGGATGCCCCAGGCGAGCTTGCGCTGCGACAGGATGTGCACAGCCACCGTGGAAACCGCGGCAGCCAGGGCTGAGGACGGACCGGGCGCCGCATCGGCGGCGCGCCGCACGGCAGCGAGCTCGTCGCGCGAGACTTCCGCGATCAGCTCCGAGATCAGATCGGCCTTGGAAGGAAAGTAGCGATAGACGGTGCCGGCTGCGACATTGGCCCGGATCGCCACCGGGGCGATCTGGACGGCCGACATGCCGCCTTCCGCGGCGGTTTCGCGCGCGGCTGCCAGAATCGCACTGCGGCGGGCCGCCAGCCGCTTCACGACCTGATGGGTTCGCCGATAGACCATGGCGTTTCTCGTCCCGGACGCGCTCGTCCAGGGCACCCGGCGAACGCTGGTTCAGTGTTTTTGGAGGATCGACCTCACAAATGGCTGGGAAGAACTGAACACTTGTTCACGCGATAAGACAAGAGAAATCATGACCCTGTGCCGCGTGATCGATACGTCAGGCGTGCGCGAGCGCCATGCCGGCGGGCGCCGGCTGCCGACGCCACCACGAGCCGGCGCGCGCCAGCACCAAGCCGGCCATGATCAGATTGGCGGCGAGCCCAAGCGGAATCCCGGACAGCATGAACGTGATCTGAAGCGCCGCGATGCCGCCGAGCGCGGGCAGCTCGTAGCGGCGAAAGCCCTCGGCGAGGCCGATCCGCACCAGCCACGCCACGGCGATGGCCTGAACCATCATGTCGTACATGAACAGATAAGGCGTCGTCAGCAGCAGTCCGACGGCCAGCGCGGCCGCCTTCAGAGCATAGCGCACGGGGCTGCGCCACAGCATCACCAGCACGATCGCAACGGCCGCGGTCAGCACCCATTGGAAGGTCCAGCCGAGCGCTTCCGAGCCGCCGAAATAGCGTACCAGCGAAAACAGACTCTGCAGCTTCCACCAGGTCGCCTTGCCCTCGGTCAGGAACGCCTGCGAGAACATCGGCAGCCAATGGAAGAAGGCCTGCCAACTCTCCAACCCGAAGGCGAGCCATGACAGCAGCGCCAGCACGATGGCGGTGACGCTCGCAGAGATGAAGGCTGTCCAGCGCTGGGTGGCGATCAGCACGATCGGGAAGAGCAGGCCATATTGCGGCTTGTAGGTCAGCAGGCCGAGACAGATCCCCGCCAGCACCGGCCGCACCGGCAGCAGATAGAGTGTGCCGCCGACGAGCGCGGCGGTGAGGCATCCGTTCTGCCCGACCAGAGCGTTCGAGAACAGGGCCGGAAAGCCGGCTGCGAGCAGCAGGCCGAAGCCGCGGCCGACGATCGCGCGCATCGCGAGCGCATAGGGAACGAAGCTGGCATAGACCCAGCCGACAAAGGCGAGCGTGTAGGGAAACTGCGCCAGGAACTCCGCGACGAACAGGAATGGCGGCGGGTAGTGCCAGGCGAAGTAGCCCGGAAAATCCTGCCGCAGCAGAGCGAGCTCGACCTGGCGCTGCACGTCCCAGTCCCAGGCCAGGGCCGGATGTCCCTGCAGCGCGAGCTTGCCGGCCGCCCAGACATTGACGAAGTCCGTGGGAATGCCGAGCCCGGCCTGGTCCCAGATCCAGGTGCCCGACCACAGTCCGGCCGGGAAGAACGAGGCGTTGATGCAGGCGAGCGCAAAGCAGGCCGCGAACAGGCCGAGCGGAACGTCACGACGCTGCGATGGGATCGCGGCGGCATCAGGATTGTCGGCCATCTGGACCTCGCCCCGCGCTGCATGGATGCATTCCCGATCGAGACATAGGCGCGGACGCTTGAAGAAGGCTTAAGCGCGGGCAACGGCGCGCGACCACGGGCGCCGCACCGATTGTTTACTCGTAATCTGTATCGCAGGGGTCCGAATGCAACCAACGGCGGCAGGCCGGGGAGATCCCATGTTCGTTTATCGCGCTCTCATCGCCCTGCTCGTTTGCATGATCTGGCCGGTAACCAGCCGCGCCCAGGACAAGGGTCCTATCCATGTCTCCTCCGACGTCAGCTATGAATATCTGGCCCGCTGGGACGTCGCCCGGCTGAACACCATCCTCACCGTCGACACGTCGAAATTCGCGGGCGTTTCGGTGACCTACACCCCGGCCCGCAACGCCGTCCGGCTCTATCGCGTCACCTATGCGTCCGTCATCCCCGAGCGCGGCAACAAGCCGATCACGGCGAGCGGCCTGCTCGCGGTGCCCGAGACCGGCGAGACCAGCCTGCCGATGGTGTCCTATCAGCACGGCACGGTGTACGGGAAGCAGGAGGTGCCGTCGTTTCCGGAGCAGTCGCCCGAGACCCAGCTGATGATCGCGCAGTTCGCGGGGCAAGGCTATCTGCTGATCGGCGCCGACTATTTCGGAATGGGCATCTCGACCGAGCCAGAAGGCTACATGGTGAAGGCCAGCCATCAGCAGGCCACCTACGACATGCTGCGGGCGAGCCGCGCCGTGCTCGACCAGATGAAGCTGACGAGCGCCAGGCTCGACATCGCCGGCTGGTCGCAAGGCGGCTTCGTGACCATGGCCTTTCTCGAGAAGCTCGAAAGCGCCGGCGTGCCGGTGACGGCGGCGGCGACCGCGAGCGCCCCTGTCGACGTGTCCGTGGCGCTCAACGGCTTCCTCAGCTTCCCGCGCAAGAACGACGCCGCCTGGGTCAATTCGCTGTTCATCCTGTCGGCGTTCGCGTTCGAGAACTACTATGCGGTGCCGGGGCTGGCGCGCTCGGTGATCAGCGACAGCTACTACGATGTGGCGCGCAAGGCCTATGAGCGCGAGCCCTTCAACGTCGCCGACGTCCCGACCGATCTGCACAAGCTGCTCAAGCCCGACTATTTCGATGCGGAGTATTTCGCGGCGTCGGCCTACGGCCGCCTGGTCGCGCAGACGCAGGCCTATCGCTGGATCATCAAGACGCCGGTGCGCAACTATTACGGTGAGACCGACGAGGCGATCTCGACCGGTCTCGGCCGCCTGGCGATGACCTACCAGCAGGCGATCGGGGCCGGTAACAGCAAGGTCGAGGCGGTGTCGACCGGGCCGACCAGCCATCGCGGCACGTTCGCGACCGCCGTCCCGCAGTGGAAGGCCTGGTTCGACAAGCCGTGATGCGCGCGGCGCCGCTGGATGCGGTCCGCGGCAACCCCGTCAACACACGGACTTCTCCCACGCTCATAACCTGCGGTTCGGACCACCGCCGGCACCGATCTCCAAGCAAACAAAAGGCCCGGCTGCAAGCCGGGCCTGTCGTTTCTCTTAATCTTCCGGATCAGACGGGCTGACCGCCGGATGTCCGTTGCATATCAACCCTGGCTCACGCCTGAGGCTGCGGCTCCAGGCCCGGATCGGGCCGCGGCCGCGGCTTGCCGGCCGGCGGCACGGCCGACGCCCGTGGCGTCGACGGCTCGATCGCCGATTCGCGGTTCGGCTTCTTGCCCTTCAGGAGGTCGTTGATCTCCTCGCCGGTCAGCGTCTCGTATTCGAGCAGCGCCTGGGCGATCGCTTCCCAATCGTCGCGCTTCTCGGTGATGATGCGGCGCGCCTCCTGCTCGCCGGCCTCGATCAGGCCGCGAATTTCGGAGTCGATCAGGCGGGCGGTATCGTCGGAGATGTTGGTCGAGCGCGCCACCGAATGGCCCAGGAACACCTCCTGCTCATTGCTCTGGTAGCGGACGCGGCCGAGCTTGTCGGACATGCCCCATTCCATCACCATCGCACGAGCGAGGTTGGTGGCCTGCTGGATGTCGCCGGTGGCGCCGTTGGTCACCTTCTCCGGACCGAACTTCTGCACCTCGGCCTCGCGGCCGCCGAACATCATCGCAAGCTTCGAGACGCACCACTCACGGGTATGCGAGTGACGGTCGGCCTCGGGCAGCGACTGCACCATGCCGAGCGCGCGGCCGCGCGGAATGATGGTCGCCTTGTGGATCGGGTCGTGGCTCGGGACGTTGAGGCCGACGATCGCATGTCCCGCCTCGTGATAGGCGGTCAGCATCTTCTCTTCCTCGGTCATGACCATCGAGCGGCGCTCGGCGCCCATCAGCACCTTGTCCTTGGCCTCCTCGAACTCGGACTGCGTTACCATCCGCTTGTTGCGGCGAGCGGCGGTCAGAGCAGCCTCGTTGACGAGGTTCATCAGGTCGGCGCCGGAGAAGCCGGGGGTGCCGCGGGCGATGGTCTTGAGGTTGACGTCCGGCGCCAGCGGCACCTTGCGGACGTGAACCTTGAGGATCTGCTCGCGGCCGATGATGTCGGGGTTCGAGACAACGACCTGGCGGTCGAAGCGGCCGGGACGCATCAGCGCCGGATCGAGCACGTCGGGCCGGTTGGTGGCCGCGATCAGGATCACGCCCTCATTGGCCTCGAAGCCGTCCATCTCGACCAGCAGCTGGTTGAGGGTCTGCTCGCGCTCGTCATTGCCGCCGCCGAGACCGGCGCCGCGATGACGACCGACAGCGTCGATCTCGTCGATGAAGATGATGCAGGGCGCGTTCTTCTTGGCCTGCTCGAACATGTCGCGGACGCGGCTGGCGCCGACGCCGACGAACATCTCGACGAAGTCAGAACCCGAAATGGTGAAGAACGGCACGTTGGCTTCGCCAGCGACGGCGCGCGCGATCAGCGTCTTGCCGGTGCCGGGAGGGCCGACCAGCAGCACGCCGCGCGGGATGCGGCCGCCGAGCCGCTGGAATTTGCCGGGATCGCGCAGGAATTCGACGATCTCCTGCAGGTCCTGCTTGGCCTCGTCGACGCCCGCGACATCCTCGAACGTCACCCGGCCATGCGCCTCGGTCAGCATCTTGGCGCGCGACTTGCCGAAGCCCATCGCCTTGCCGGCGCCGCCCTGCATCTGCCGGGAGAGGAAGATCCAGACGCCGATCAGCGCGATGAAGGGCAGCCACGACACCAGCAGCGACACGAACCACGGCACGTTGTCGCCGGGCGGCTTGGCCTGGATGTTGACCTTGGCGTCGTACAGGCGCTTCACGAGGTTCGGATCGCTCGGCGCGTAGGTCTGGAACGACGAGCCGTTCTTGAAGGTGCCGTGAATCTCCGGCCCCTGGATCACGACGTCGCGCACATTGCCCTGATCGACCTCGGTCAACAGCTGCGAGAAGTTGATGTCGGTCGACGACGCGCGTTGCCCCGGGTTCTGGAAGAGTGTGAACAGCGCCAACAGCAACAGGACAATAATGACCCAAAGGGCGAAATTGCGCAGATTGGCGTTCATCGATTTTCCTTCGTGGTCGCGCGGATCGCGGCCGTTCGTCCTCGGACTCATCCCTGGGTAGCCACGAGGGAATCCCCCGGTCGACCATCTCGTAATCTAGGTACCACTCGCCGCAATGCCAAGGGAACTAGAAAGGACTATTTATCGCATCCTAGCCCGATTCCCGCTCAAAAAATGGCGCGGGAAAGCGCCGCCAAGGCAGGTGGTTAAGCGTCCGCGAAGGCGGTGAACCGCTTCAGACCCCGCGCGACCGCCGCGGCGGCGCGGGCGTGATGCGGATCGTCTCTCTCGTCATGCTTACCAGTGCACCAGCCAGGGTCTGTTTTAGCCTGCCCGGAGCAGACGTACCACCATCTGCGATCTCCGCAAGAGTCCGGTCCAGCCGCGCCAGCAGCGACTCTGCCTTGCCGAGTTCCACGGGACCTTCGGTTCCAACGCGGTTGATCGCGCGCATCAGCAGCCGCAGCCTGATTTCGGCTGGAAGTGCGACAAAGGCGCGCGCCTCGAAGGTCTCGCCGTGAATCGCGCCCACCGGCCTGCTCCCGGCCGCGCGCAGTGCAAGATAGCGTTCGGCGCCATCCACCATCAATTCGATCGCGGCATTGGCCCGTCCGAGCCGGTCGGCCAGCGTCGCCAGCGTCCGGGCATCGCCGCCCTCGGCGGCCAGAGCCGGCATCAGGGCGCGCAGCCGCGGCCGGGTGAAGGCGGGATCTTGATTGGTCGGGTCATCTGCGAAGGGGATGCCGGCCGAGCGCAGCGTCGCCACCAGCCTGGCCTTGGCAACGTCGAGCAGAGGCCGCGCCAGCAACAGCCCTTCACGCTCGCTGAGCGGTGCCATCGCCGCGAGCCCCGCAATGCCGCTGCCGCGCAAGAGCCGCATCAGCACGGTCTCGGCCTGGTCGTCACGGGTGTGGGCGGTGACGACGTGTCCGGCGCCAGCCTGCCGCGCGGCGCGTGCCAGCAGGCGATATCGTGCCAGGCGCGCCGCTTCGGGAATCCCAGTGTCCGGCTTCTCATCGTTCCAGCGCAGGGTCCGATGTGGAATTGCCAGCCTGCGCGCGGTCTCCTTCACCATGCGGGCTTCACGGGCGGACTCGCGCCGCAGCGCATGGTCGACCGTCACGGCCACAAGGCGCGGCCCCTGCGCGAGCCCCGCGCGCCACTGCGCCGCGAGCCACATCAGAGCCATCGAATCCGGACCGCCCGACACGGCGAGCACCAGCGCGGGCGCCCCCGAAAGCGGGGCGAACAGGCGCTCGGCTTCGGCTGCGGAGATCGCAGGATCGGCTTCGGAACGGGCCTTGGACATGGCGCCGCAGCCTACCCGCCCCGCCGATTATAGGCGAGAGGCTACCCTCGCCCGGGGACGTTCAGCACTTCACCCGCTTCTGCTCGCGATCGACGGTCGCCTTCACGCCCGCCGAGGCGCGCGGATATTTACGCGTCACTTCGCCGAACGCGGCGCAGGCGGCCTCCTTCTCCTTCAGCGCGGCCAGCGACTGGCCGAGCCGGAGCAGCGCATCCGCCGCCTTGCCCGACTTCTCATATTTCGTCGTCACGGCGAGGAAGACCTCGGCGGCATCGCGATATTGCTGACGCTGGTAGAAGCTCTCGCCGAGCCAGTATTGCGCGTCGCCGACCATCGGATCGTTCGGATATTTCTGGGTGAAGTTGCGCATCGTCTGCTCGGCCAGCGCGTAGTCGCGGCGCTGCATGTAGCCGATGCCGAGGTCGTATTCGTCGCGCGGCGTCTGCCGCGGCGGCGCGGTCTCCAGTCCGCCAGCGCCGGGAGCGGCGGCCGGCGGAGCACCCTGGGGATAGCGACCGCCCGTGTTGGCGAGAGTCGTGGGATCGCCGGCGGGACGGCCGGCGGGCTGGCCGCCACCCGGCTGGATCGGCAACTGGCCGCCGCCGAGCGCTTGCGGGGCGCCGGGAGCCGTCGGATTCTGGCTCGGATCGAACGCATCGCCGCGGCGGCCCCGGCCAGGGGCCGCGGGCTCCTGGACGATTTGCACCGGCGCGCCGGCCTGCGGCTGCGCGTAGCCCGGCTGCTGCTGGGGATAGGCCTGTTGCGGCTGGCCGTACGGCTGCTGGCCATATTGCTGCTGGCCGTTGGCCGGCTGAGCAGCCTGGCCGTAGGCGGGATTGGCCTGCGCCGGCGCGGCCGCGGTCGGCTGCGCCGCGGCGGCGCCCCCAGGTGCTGCGCCCTGCAGTTGTCGCAGCCGGTCCTCGAGCTGGCGATTGCGATATTGCAGCTCCTCGTTCTGACCGGTCAGTTGCCGGAGCTGATTTTCGAGCCGCTGAATCCGGATCTCGGGATCATCATCATCGGTCTGGGCGAGCGCCCGCGACGAAAATGCCTGGCACGAAAAAATGACGAGCGCGGCGAGGATCGCGGCGGCGCTCCGTGGAAGAAACATGAACGACATGCTGCCCTGACGACCAGATCGGCGAGACGTTGAAAACAGGCCTGTGAGCGTGGCTGTAAAGCAGAAATGCGACGGATACAAATGACGTTCAAGCGAAGAAAAAACCAAGTCCGGCCGAGACCCGCCGACAACAAACGACGAAGCCGGCGTCGATGGGCGACGCCGGCTTCATCAGCAACGGATTCGTTCAGCTTTATGAACTGGCGTTCAGGACCGTGACCGCACGGCGGTTCTGCGACCAGCACGAGATGTCGTTACAGACCGCCACCGGCCGCTCCTTGCCGTAGGAGATCGTGCGCATGCGGCCCTGGTCGATGCCGCGCGACGCCAGGAAGTTGCGGACCGACTGCGCGCGCCGCGCGCCCAGCGCAATGTTGTACTCGCGGGTGCCGCGCTCGTCGGCGTGGCCCTCGATCGTGAAGGAGTAGCGCGGATAGCTCTGCAGCCACTGCGCCTGCTTCTCCAAGGTCGCGATCGCCTGCGGCGTGAGATCGGTCTGATCGCTCTCGAAGAAGACGCGATCGCCGACATTCACGACGAAGTCCTGCTGGCTGCCTGGAGTCGCAGCGCTGGCCATCGCCCCGTCGGCCCCGGTGAGATTCTTGTTGGCGCAGGCGCCCATCGACAGCGCCACGGCCAGCACGGCGGCCAACTTCAATCCCTGGAGGATACGCATCTGATATTTCATTCCCGGAGCCTCCACGCTCACGTTCTTAGACTGCCATCCGGTCTACAGGGCGATGGTTAAGCGAACGTTCCGTCAACCTTGATAGGGTCTTGCCGAACCCCGTCAAATGCTAACGAAACCCGAAAAGCGACCGCGATGGTTAATGGGTTGTAAATGTGGCGCCAGGGTGAAGGCAAGCCGCTCAGCGCCTGCAGCAGGGCGCTTTTTCGCTGATTTTTGCATCGCTGCCACGGTGCGAACCGGCCGGACGGCCGAACTGGCCCCGATATCGGCCGACGATCAGCCGGCCCTCGCGACCGCGTGAATCCTGAACGAATCAGTGAAGGCGTCCGGCGCCGGACGATCGAACAGCATCCGTCGCTCGAACGCGCTCGATCGCATGAACGGAAAGCGCTGGAACACGCGATCGCGGATCGAAGGATAATGCGCCGCCACCAGGCCGACCGGCTTGGTGAGGCCGGAGTAGAGCCGCGGTTCACCCCATGGTTCCTGCAGGAACACCTTCTTGTAGAACGCACGATGCTCGGGGCGCACGTTGGCGAGACCGATATCCGCATTGAAATGGGCGCAGGCAACGTAGCCGAGCCGGACGGTCACATAGGGAAGCGCCGGAAACAGCCGCGCCTTCTCATGGTCGGCGACGAACCGAGTCGGGTCGATGATGACCTTGCCGCGATCGAGCTCGGGATGCAGCAGGTCGGCGAACATGTCCGAGGACAGCGATCGGCGCCATTGCGAGTTCAGCACGCTGATGCGGATCGAGCTGTAGAGCTCGCCATTGACGTAGACGCCGAAGATGAAGCTGTTGGGAAGATCGTCATATTCGTCGCTGACGCGTTCGCTGGGCGACGGCAGGATGGCGCCTTCACGCAGGTAGGCGCGGTAGCGCAGCCGATAGATCTCGTCCTTGTCTTCAGCAGTCAACGCCAGTCGATAGTCCACGTTCTCCAGCACATCCGACTTCTGCTCAGCAACGGCACTCACTCTAGCCGCCGACTTCATCCGCAACCCCTTTTCACACAACTCCTACGAGCAGTATGAGCTTAACAGCGGGTTAATGCCGACGCAAAGCTTTCGCCGGTACAAAGTTAACGGCACGTAGAATCCCGGAGGCGTAACCGTGACTTACGGGATTGGATGCTACGCTGGACGATTGCTTCGGATCACTTGCGTATCAAATCGAAACGGATTCGCTTGGCATGCACGTGCGATGTTTCCGAACGATGCGACGTGGGGTTGTTACATTGCCATTCCCATACGAGCCATGCTCGGACCGGCGGGATGCTGCGCACAGAGCCGCCTTCAGCACTGGTCGGTCTTTCCCGGCACCACCGCATCAAGGCGGAGGTCGGGCGATCAAGCGATCGAACGTGTCCCGCCGGCGGCCGCGATCGCCCCGTCGCTCGAACGACGCCCATGCGATGCATTCAGGAGCTGCCGGATGCGGATGGCGGGGACGGGCCGGCTGAACAGATAGCCCTGCGCCTCGGTGACCGTACCGTCGGCGCTGACCAGTTCGAGCTGCTCGTTGGTCTCGATGCCCTCCACCACCACCGACATGCCGAGATCGGCGGACAATCTTGCGACACCGCGCAACAGGGTCAGCGGCCGATCGCTGTCGATGCCTTCGAGGAATGAGCGATCGATCTTGACCTTCTCCAACGGGAAATTGTGCAGATAGCTGAGGCTCGAATAGCCGGTGCCGAAATCATCGAGCGAAATACGGACCCCGAGCATGTGGAGCTGCGACAGCACATCGTGGGTGAGCTGAGTGTTGCGCAACAGCGAGGATTCGGTGATCTCGATCTCGAGCCGATGCGGCGGCAGCCCGGACACTTCGAGCGCGTAGCGGACCTCACTGAGCACATCGCGCTGATGGAACTGCTGCGGCGAGAAGTTGACGGCGACGCTGACCGCATCCGGCCATTTCATGCATTCCAGGCAGGCCTTGCGCAGGATCCAGCGGCCGAGATCGACGATCAGGCCCATGTCCTCGGCGACGGGAATGATGTCGACCGGCGAGACCGTGCCGCGCACCGGGTGGTTCCAGCGCAGCAGCGCCTCGCAGGTCGAGATCTTGCCGGACTTCAGGTTGACCAGCGGCTGGTAGAACAGCTCGAACTCCTCGTTCGCCAGCGCCTTGCGCAGGTCGAGCTCGAGGATGCGGCGTGCTTCCACCGTCTGGGCGAGTTCATCGCGGAAGAAGCAGAAGGTGCCGCGTCCCTCCGCCTTGGCGCGATACAGCGCCATGTCGGCATTCTTCAGCAGGGTGTCGGCGCTGATCCCCGGCGCGGTCATGGCGATGCCGACACTGGCGCCGATCTCGACCAGGTGATTGTCGATCTTGTAGCGCTCGCTGAGCTGGTCGACGATCCGGCGCGCCAGCATCGCCGCGTCGTCGTTGGAGCGGATGTTGCGCTGGAACACCACGAACTCGTCGCCGCCGAAGCGCGCGACGAAGTCTTCAGGACGCAGCATGTCGCGCAGCCGCTCGGAGACCGCGCAGAGCAGTTGATCGCCGCAGGGGTGGCCGAGCGTGTCGTTGACCTGCTTGAAGCGGTCGAGATCGACGAACAGCAGCGCGGACAATTCGCCGTGCCGCTGCGGAATCCTGAGCAGCCGTTCGATCTCGTCGCGGAAGCTGACGCGGTTCGGCAAGGTCGTGAGCTCGTCGTAGCGCGCCAGATGCGAGATGCGCGCCTCGGCATGCCGGCGCTCGGTGATGTCCTCGAGCAGGACCACGGCGCCGCCGTCGGCCATCGGCTGGAAGGTCCAGGACAGCGACCGGTCGCGCGCGACGTCGGGATCGCTGGTAATGACATTATGGGTCTTGGTGTGCTCGATCTCGGCCAGGATCAGCCGGCCGCTCGAAGCGGAGATCGAGCCTGCAATCACGCAGGCGTTGATGATGTCGGCCGCCTTGCCGCCACGCTGCAGGATGTCATCCGGCAGGCTCATCATCTGGCCGAAGCGATGGTTCATCACGGCCAGACGCCCGTCGGAGCGGAACATGCACAGGCCGTGCGGCATGTTGTTCAGGGCCGTATCGAACTGCTTGGCCAGTGCGGCCTCGCTTTCGCGCGCCACGAAGGCCTGGACGAAGATCCGCTGCAGGTTGGTCGAGATGTGTTTCAGCGACACGAAGAACAGGACGCAGAACGCCGCCATGCCCAGGTAATAAGGGCTGCCGTGGATCGCGAGGGCCACTGCGAGCGGTCCGCAGGCGAGCAGGATCTGGACGTGGAAGATCCAGGGCCGCCCGTAGGTCCGGCCCGCGCCCGCCGACATGTAGCAGAGCGTCACCGTGATCGCGATCAGGTGCACCACCGGGTCGCTGTTGTCGACCAGGGCGACCACGCACCAGACGCCGAGCACCAGCGCATAGATCATGGCGCCGATCTGGTAGCGAACCTCCCAGCGCTCGACCGCCTCCTGCGTGAGGCGGCCGTTGTCGCACAGGCTTCGATAGTAGCGCATGTCGAGCGAACGGAACGCCCCTGCGATGATCAGCATCGCGGCACACGGCCACAGATTGACGTCGCCGCTCTTGATCGCGGTCATGACGGCGGCGACGGCGGCGCAGAGTGCGCCGGCGAACATCGGGCCGGGATCCTGGAAGAGGGAGTCGACGAGAGCCGCCTGGATCGCAGGCGACAACTTTCGATCGTCTTCTCCGTTCTGAGTGGCAAGCTGCATTCGTGCGCACGCGTCCTGTTCGGTGCACAAACATTACCGCTCGCAGGTGAAGTCTTTCTGAGGGAACATCGTTAGCGGAGCGTTTCCGCGTTCGCGAAGTGCACGAATTCGCTCGAAAATTCAGAGAACTAGGCAAACACTACCCGGCTACTACAACTAATAGTTCTGCCTTTCCATAGAACACGCATCGCGCGACTGGAAAAATCGCGTCCACCACGACGTGAGCGGGCCCAGAGGCTCGCTCCATCACGACAGCAGCGGCGACCAGGCCGGATCCGAGGCGAAGCCCGGCGTCGGCACCTTCTGCTCGAAGCGGCCGGAGACGTCGATCGAATATAGCGACGGACCAGCGGTGCCGCCGGGGTCACGGAAGAACATCAGCACGCGGCCGTTGGGCGAGAAGGTCGGCCCTTCGTTGTGGAAGCCGGCGGTGAGGATGCGCTCGCCCGAGCCGTCCGTCTTCATGATGCCGATCGCGAACTGGCCGCCGCCCTGCTTGGTGAAGGCGATGAAGTCGCCACGCGGCGACCACACCGGCGTCGAGTAGCTGCCCTCGCCGAACGAGATGCGCTGCGCTGCGCCGCCACTGGAGGACATCACGTAGATCTGCGGTTTGCCGCCGCGATCGCTTTCAAAGCAGATCTGGCTGCCGTCCGGCGAGTAGCACGGCGAGGTGTCGATCGCCGGCGTGTCGGTGAGCCGCGTCGTCGTGCGCGAGCGCAGATCCATCACGAACAGGTTGGAGTTGCCGCCCTGCTGGAGGCTGAGGATGATGCGCTGGCCGTCCGGCGAGAACCGCGGCGAGAACGACATGCCGGGGAAGTTGCCGACGATCTCGCGCTGGCCGGTCTCGATGTTGAACAGATAGACCCTCGGGTCACCCTGCCCGAACTCCATGTAGGTGATTTCCTGGCTCGACGGCGAGAACCGCGGCGTCAGCACGAGGTCGGCGCCGCGGGTGAGGTAGCGGACGTTGGCACCGTCCTGATCCATCAGCGCGAGCCGCTTGACGCGCCGCTCGGACGGGCCGCTCTCGTCGACGAACACGACGCGGCTGTCGAAATAGCCCTTCTCGCCGGTCATCTGGGTGTAGATCTGGTCCGAGATGATATGTGCGATGCGCCGCCAGTATTCCGGCGCCGTCACATATTGCTGGCCGGTGAGCTGCTGGCCCGAGTTCGGGTCCCACAGCCGAAACTCGGCCTTCAGCCGCCCGTCCGGCTGCCGCGTCGCGCGGCCGGTGACGAGCCCGCGCAGATCGAGCGGCTTCCAGCTCGCGAATTGCGGCGGGGCCTCGAAATTGCTGATGCGCTCGGGAAAGGCGGCCGGGTCCACCGGCGCGAACAACCCGCTGCGCTTGAAATTGTTGGTAATCACCTGTGCGATACCGTTGCCGACATCGGCGTCACCGGCACCGCCGGGCACGAAGGGCGGAATCGCGATCGGGATCGGCTTGAACTCGCCGGGGCCGATAATCACACGTTGCGCGAACGCGGGCCCCGCGCCCAAGGCTGCCATGGCGGCTCCTCCGCCCAGCAGAACCTGGCGCCGCGTGGTGGATCCTGTCTTGCGCGTCGGAGGTGTCGTCAAGTTCGGCCTCGCATCGAATTCATCATTTTGAGGTTGAATGTCGCGGGTATCAACTTCCACTCATTGTACCGGTTCTTCGGCAGAAACGCGTAGGGCGCACAGTTCTCGACCGCACGCTTGGCATTTTCCGCCATGGCCAGGCTGACGGTACGGGACGGTCCGGTCATGCCGACGACGGCGGGAGCAGCAAAGAGCGATCCATCCGGCCGTAGCTGGATATCGAGATCAACGGAGATCTTGTCTTCATCCACGCCGCTATAGGGCGCATTGAAGCAGCGGGTGACCGCCTCCTGGAACGCGGCCTGCCAGCTCGCGACATTGGCCTCTGCCGTTCCTCGCACCGAGCCCAGCGCCGCATTCGCATTGATCTCGGATCCCGTGACCGCCTGCCGCGTCGGATCTTTCTGATTGATCAAGCTCGCCATCTTCTCGGCGTCGAACTTGCGCTCGCTCTTGTGCTTGGGCGGCTCCGGCGGCGCGGCGGCGGCCTGCGGCTTCGGCGGCTGCTTCGCCTTGTCCTTGTTGAGCACGCTGGCGATCTGGTCCGGATTGAACGGGTCCGGCTTCTTCTCCTCCGGCTTCGGCTTCTCGGCCGGCGCGGGCTTCGGCGGCTCCGGCTTCTTCTCGGCCACCGGCTTCGGCGTATCCGGCTGCTTCTCGACCGGCTTCGGCGGATCGGGCTTCTTCTCGACCGGCTTCTCCGGCTTGGGCTGCGGCTCAGGCGCGGCGTCGGTCTCGGTGACCTGCTTGGTATCGACCTTGCCGACGATGTCCTCGGTCGGCTTCTTCTCGCCGATCTTGTCGGCCAGCAGCTTCTGGGATTCCTTCTTGCCCATCAGCGCGCCGGCCTTGGCCTTCGAGCTGTTGTCCTCCGAGATCACGTCGACCGGCACAAGGTCCTCCGGCGGCGCCACCATCGAGCGCGCGGAGAAGCTGAACAGGCCCCAGCACAGCACGAGCACGTGCAGGGCGACGGACAGCACTGTCCCCTTGCGCGTGCGCACGAACCGGATGAGGTCCTTCGACGTCATGAGCCCTGATCCGGCAGCACGACGATGCTGGCGCGATAGCCGGCATCGCGCGCCAGGCCCAGCACCTTCATCATGTCGGAGTAGCAGGCGTCGCGATCGCCGCGGATCTTGACGACGTTGTCGCCGCCGCCGGCGCCCGCCTCCTTCATCGCCTTGATCTTCGGCCCAAGCTCGTTGATCGCGATCGGCGAGTCACCGAGATACACGTCCACCTTCGACGCGCAGCCGCCGCCGGTCTTCTTCACGGTGACCTCGAGCGGCGGCTTGGCGTCGGCCGTCGAGGCCGAGCCGCCTTGCGCCTGGGGCAGGTCGACCTGGATGTTGACGGTGAGCAGCGGCGCCGCGACCATGAAGATGATCAGCAGCACCAGCATGACGTCGACCATCGGCGTGACGTTGATCTCCGCCATCACGGCCGCCTTGCGCCGACCGCGGCGACCACCGCCGCCGGACGCGCTGCCCATGCTCATGCCCATGCTGTGGTACTCACGATCCGGATGCCACTATACCTGCCCTCATCCCCGCTCGTCGATCTGACGGGACAAGATGGCCGAAAATTCATCTGCGAAGCCTTCCAACCGCTGCGCCTGCCGGTTCACCTCCGAAGAGAACTTGTTGTAGAAAATCGTCGCCGGGATGGCCGCGATCAGGCCGATGGCAGTGGCGAACAGCGCCTCCGCGATGCCCGGCGCGACCACCGCCAGCGAGGTGTTCTTGGAAGCCGCGATCGCCTGGAAGCTGGTCATGATGCCCCAGACCGTGCCGAACAGACCGACGAACGGGCCGGCGGAACCGACCGTGGCGAGCACCAGGAGACGGCGTTCCAGCCGCTCGACCTCGCGCGCGATCGACACGTTCATCACCTTCTCGATGCGCATCTGCAGGCCGGCGAAGGAGCGCGCGTGGCCCTCGAACGAGCGCTTCCACTCGCGCATCGCCGCCACGAAGCACGCCGCCATGGATTGCGTCGGCTTCGCCGATAGCACCCGGTACAGCTCCTCGATGGATTCTCCGGACCAGAAGGCCTGCTCGAACCGGTCCATCGAGCGACGGGTCCGCGAGAACAGGAACATCTTGTCGATCGCAATCGCCCAGACCCAGATCGAGCAGGAGATCAGGCCGAGCATGATGATCCGAACTACCCAGCCGGCATTGCCGAACAGATCGATCAGGGACAGGCCGCCGCTATCGACAGACATCTGCAGTATCCTCTCAACCAATCATCCCGGGATGCCCGGGACCATGCAGCCGCCGTTCCATGCCGGATGCCGTCGCGGCGGAAAGCGCCTGCGCGAGAAAACCCTGAACTGATCGCTTTAAGAGGCCCGCCGAAGCCATAAGCGGCCTGCTTCCTCTGCCAACGTGTCAAAACAAGGGCTCTTGGCGCGCGTAAGCGCCCCTTAACCAAACCCCCTCCGGGGTTAAGGCGGGGTTACCGCGGAGTATTGCCGAGGTCAAAGGTCCAGCCGGACCAGCCAGATAGAGCCTTTGTGATCAGCCGCTTGACCGTTTTGGCCGGCGGCGGACAGCGGCCAGCCGCCGCAGGCGGGCGGTATCGGAGAACGCAAAACGCCCGCCGGCGGGGGAACCGCAGGCGGGCGTCTTGTGCCGTCAGGGCGGGGGCTGAAAGCCCTGCGGCGTCAGGTGAGAGGCGATCAGCTCTGCGGCTGGTCGTTCGGCGGGGTCGGACGCGGCTTGTGCTGGGCCATGAACGCGTCGAACTCCTCCTTGTCCTTGGCGTGGCGCAGCCGGGTCAGGAAGTCACGGAACTCCTGCTGCTCCTCTTCGAGCCGCCGCAGGGTCTCCATGCGGTACTCGTCGAAGGCGCGGTTGCCGCTCGAAGCCGGCTGCGAGAAACCGAAGCCGAAGCCGCGGCGCTCCATCTTGTCGCGCATGCGGTCCATCTTCCACTGCATCCGTTCCATCTTGTTCGACCAGCGATCGCCGCCGTTCCAGCACGACATCTTTCTGCTCCCGAGTGTGAAAAAGAGAAGGGCAAGTCCGATCGGCCACCAGATGATGAAGCCGAGCACGGTCACGGCGATCCAGCCGGGATGCCAGGGCGACTCCATCATGCGGGGCCGGTACCTCTGCTCCTCCTCCGAACCGCGCCAACGATTGACATCTGCGGTGTAGGCCATCTCCCTCTCCATTCGCGGCGCCATGCCGTGTGAATGTAAATAACATTTACATAGCTAGCTCAACCCGGGATTTTGTCAAGGCGACCGCCTGACGCGTCGCTCGAATTATTTTTCGGCGTTCTTTGAACCTTATTTCGGGCGGCCCCAGGGCCCTGCCGGCTTGTCATCGTCCGGCAGCGGCGGCGGCTCGGCAGCGGAGGACGGCGCAGGCCGGCGGTCGGTCGAGAAGCCGAGCCCGCGCAGATAGATCAGCAGCTCGGCCTCCAGCAGCTCCTCGGGCGACATCGGCAGCTTGCGCCGGGCGGCATCGCCGCGCGCGAACAGCGAGGCGATGCCATGCGCCATCGACCAGATGTGCAGCGCCATCATCAGGGCCGGCGGCCGCGGCATCCCGGGCGGCGCCAGCGCCGCCAGCCGTTCCGCCGCGGCCCGAATGACGCCGAAAGCGCGCTCACCCGCCGCCAACAGGCCCGCGGTGGAGTCCGCCGGCACGCCGGATTCGAACATCGCCGAATAGAACGCAGGCTCCGAACGGGCAAATGCGAGATACGCCTTGCCGACGCGCTCGAACGCCGTGACGGTGTCGGGCCGGCCGTCGTCCCACGCCGCCGAGAGCTGCGCCTCGAACTGCTCGAAGCCGCGCTGGGCGATGCTCGACAGCAGTTCGTCGCGGTCGCGGAAGTGGCGATAGGGCGCGGCCGGGCTGACGCCGGCCATGCGGGCGGCATCGGCAAAGGTGAAGCCGGCGGCCCCCTTCTGCGCGATCAGGTCGAGCGCCGCCTGCAGCAGCGCCTCCTTGAGGTTACCGTGATGATAGCCGCGCTCGGCGCGGCGCTCTTCCTTGCGCCAGCTCATGTAAATGGCTTTTACATGAGCCGGGTCGAAGGAAGCCAGCGACTTTTGGGCGGGGTCAGCCGCCGACTTCCGGGACGCTCTATCGCGCCGTTCGGTTAAGCCCCCGCGAACAGGTGCCACCCTCGCCCCTTGAGGGCCCCCGCAAGGGGCAGGGTGGCACCGAAGTCGCCGCGGGATCAGCGCGCCCGGCACAAGCGCCGGGCGCCCGCAGCAAGCGGGACGTTCACCTCAGCCGACGTGCTCCGCCCTGCAGGCCGCTCAACTAGCCGCCCGGAATCGGCAGCACCGGCATGATCTCGACCCGCTCGCCCGGGAAGATCGCAAAATGCGGATGGTTGACGAACATCTTCGCGGCATCCTCATGTGACGCGGCGCGGACCACGGTGAACGCGCCCATCTCGTTGGCGATGTCGTTGACGCCGCCCTTGTCGACCCGCTTGGTCTTGCCGAGCGGCCCGCCCATCGCGACGATCGCGTCCTTGTGTTGGTCCACCCAGGCATGCCAGGCCGCCATGCCCTGCTGTCCCCTGGCGTTGCGCTCCGTCTCGGACAGCGCCTCCCAGGCTTTCCAGGCCGGACTGGTCTTGCTGCCGAGAAAGACGGCGAGATAGGTGTTGCTGTTGTCACTCATTGCACTTCCCTCTCCTGCTGTGAAACGGATCGATCAGACACGGCCGGCATGCGGCAGCTCGGCGAAGCCCGCCGCCGCCTGCTGCACCTCCTCGGAAAAGTCGGCCATCTCCTGGACCTGGCGAATCTCGATGATCTCGTTGTCCGAGGCCGGGCACTGCCTGGCCCAGGCGATCGCCTCGTCGCGCGAGGCGACCTCGATCATCCAATAGCCGCCGAGCACCTCCTTGGCCTCCGCGAACGGGCCGTCGGTCACCACAGGCTTGCCGCCCGCGAACGAGACCCGCGCCCCCATCGACAGCGGATGCAGGCCCTCCAGCGTGATCAGCACGCCGGCGTCCTTCAGGGCCTCGTTGTAGCGCATCATCGCCTTGACACGCTCGGGATCGAGCTGCACGTCCGGCGGCGCACTCTCATAGCCGAGCGGGATCATCAGCATCATGAATCGCATCGCGTTTATCCTCCTCTCCTGATCAGGGTCGGTTCAGTTCCTGGCGGCCTGCGCACGCAGCCGTTCGACCCGCTCACGCAATTCGGGCGTGAACGTCTCGCCGAAATCCTCCGCGGCATAGACCTGGCGGATCTCGATCTCGCCGCTCGGGAACGGCGCCCGCTTCATGTGCTCGATCACCTCCTCGAGCGAGCCGGCCTTGAGCATCCAGAAGCCCGCCGCGAGATCGCGGGAGAGATCGAACGGACCGCGCGCGACGCTCGGCGTCCCGTTCGAGAAGTCGATGCGCGCCCCCTTCGCGGTCGGATGCAGGCCCTCGCCGGCCTCCATCATGCCGGCCTTCACCAAGCCCTCGTTGAACCGGCCCATCGCCGCGAACTCCTCGGTGGTCGGCAGGATTCCGGCTTCCGTGTCCCTGGTCGCCTTCACGATCACCATGAACCGCATGGCTGCTCTCCCCTGATGCTGTCCGGCAGGACTGCCCTGCCCTCATCAGTAGGACGATCCGGCCCCGGCACGGCCGACACGCTCCCGCAATTATTTTGGCCGGGTTCCCGGTTCAGCCCGGCTCTTGCGGGAACATGTGGAAATAAGGCTGGGCCTCGGCGAGCACCCGCGCGACGGAGGGCCGCGCCTTGAGCCGGTCGAGATAGGCTGTGACCCCAGGCAGCCCATCACCCAGCGGCTCCACTCTGTCGGCGTAGAACAGCGCCGGCAAGGCCGCGCAATCCGCCAGGGTGAAAGGGTCGCCCATCGCCCAGCCACGCGGCGGCAGCTCGGCCTCGAGCATGGCGTAGGACGTGCGGAGCCGGCTTCGGGCGTCGGCGACGCCGAGCGGATCGCGGGCATCGGCCGGCCGCAGCCGGTCGAACACGATGGTCTGCGTCGGCATGTGCAGATAGAGGTCGAGAAAGCGATCGCGCAGACGTGTCCGCAAAGCGAGATCGGGATCATCGGGAATGAAGCGCGTCCTGCCCGCATAGTGCTGGTCGAGATACTCGATGATGATGCTCGATTCCGGAATCGTGCGCTGCTCGTCGCGCAGCACAGGAAATTTACCGATCGGCCACAGCTTCAAGAACGCCGCGCGCTCATCCGCGTCACCGAGATCGATCAGCTTCGGCGTGAACGAAACGTCGTTCTCATACAGCGCGATCAGCACCTTCCAGCAGAACGACGACAGCGGATGATAGTAAAGGGTCAGGGACATCGTACGCTCCTGCTGAGTTGAGTGAGAACAAGTCGTTTGGTCCCGAACGCGCGGCCGCAGGACGGTGCGCTCCCGCGGCCCGCTGTTCACGGGGAGAGGGTTGAGGTGAGGCCCTTGACGCACGGATGATGTGAGTGGAAAGACCTGCGCTGCCCCGGAACCCGGAGCGCGCCGCGAGATATGGGCTCACACGCCCCGAACGGGGGCATAGCGCGCGATGACAACGCCGTTGGACAGCGCCCGGCTGTCGATCAGGCTGAGCTTCAAGGCCTGCCCCGGCTTGAACAGCGGCCGTCCGGCGCCAAGCACGCGCGGGTTGATCGCGATTCGAAGCTCATCGATCAGGTCGTGTGCCACAAGCGTCGAGCCGAGGTCGGCGCTGCCGAACAGGAACAGGTCCTTGGCATTCTCCTGCTTGAGCTTGTCGACCTCGGCCGCGAGCTCCGGACCCAGCAGATGCGCGTTTGACCATGCCAGGCGAGATAGCGTGCGGGAGGCAACATATTTGGGGATGCTGTTCATGACGTCGGCGATCACGCCCTTCTCGGTCGGCCAATAGCCGGCCATCAGATCGTAGGTCACCCTGCCGAACAGCAATCCGCCCGCCTCGTGCAGTTGCGTCTCGGAGATCTGCTCCAGCTCCGGGCCCCACACATCCTCGTGCCAGGAGATGTCGCCGTTCGGGCCCGCAACCATGCCGTCCAGCGTCATCATGTTCCACATCACCAGTCTCGCCATCGACTGCCTCTCCCTGACTGCTTTCATTTTGCAAGCAGTTGGAGAATGCCCAGACCGGTGCAATATTGCAAGCGGTTTATGCGCGATCCCTGCTCACGAGACTTCGATGTCCGACCCTCAGCGCTCCGGCTGCCCGATCAACCTGTCGCTCGAAGTGGTGGGGGATAAATGGAGCCTGTTGATCATCCGCGACATGATGTTCGGAAATCGCCGGCACTATCGCGAGCTGCTCGGCGGCTCGGAGGAGGGCATCTCCTCGAACATTCTCGCCGACCGGCTGAAGACGCTGCTCGCGGCCGGCATCATCAGCCGTGAGGACGATCCGAGCCACAAGCAAAAGGGCATCTATTCCCTGACCGAGCAGGGCATCGAGCTGTTGCCGATCCTCGCGCAGATGGCGGGCTGGGGTTACAAGTATCTGCCCGTCTCGGAGGAGCTCGGCATCCGCGCCAAGCTATTGATGGAAGGCGGCCCGAAGATGTGGGCCGAATTCATGGACGAGCTGCGCGAAACCCATCTCGGCGCGAAACGGCGCAGGAGGGCTGGACCGAGCGTCGGCGAGCGGCTGCAGGCAGCTTACCAGAAGGTCGTCGCTGCCAAGAAGGCCGAGGCAGGCGGCCGATGATCGCACGCCTCGCGACGCGCACGGATCGTGCGCGCCGCTTCCCGCATCAGAACCGCGTGTTGTCGGCCCTGTAGCGCGATGATTTGCGCGGGGCGCGTTCGGGGGCCTGCTCGAGCTGCGCGATCGGACGGCGATAGGTCTCGGCGCGACGCAGCCAGCCCGCCTCCCACACGCGGTTCGAGGGCAGATTGCGAACCCGCTGCTGCAGCACGACCTGCACCGCGTCGGAATATTCGGCGAGCACGGCCTTGGACTCGGTGGTGGTGCCGTTCATCTTGAGCAGCACCTGCTTGAGACCCCAGCCCTGGCGCTGGCCCGTCTCCTTGTCCACGGCCGTCTCGGACGGATTGGTGCCCTCGCCCTTGAAGTTGATGTAGTCGATCAGCGGGTAGAGATCGTTGGAGGCGCGCACGACCCGCGAATATTGCGCGACGATGTGCTCGCGTTCGGCGCTGTCGGGCGTGTTGGCGAGGATCTTGTCCATCGCGCCTTGCGCACGCGCCACCAGGAACTGCGTCTGCTCCGCAATCGTGTCGAGCAGGAACTGCCGCAATTGCCGCATTTGCGGCGAGTTGAAATTCCGCTTGAAGTCGGCCCGGCTGGTCCACGGGCATGCCGGAATCGGCGTCTTGTCGAGCCATGCAGGCAACGGCGTCTTGCCCTTGCGCAGAAATGCGATCAGCCCCGGAAAACCCTCTTCATAAGGCGGCTTCGCGGTGGACGGGTACCAGATGAAATGCCCGATTCCCAGCGAGGCGAATTCTTCACCCGCATTCCACGACGTGATCGCGTCGCGCCGTCCCCCGGCCTCGTTGAGCCAGATCCTGCGGCCGATCATCTGCGCGACGTCGGCCGGCAGCGCGCGCTGAGGCACCGACAGATTCTTCGTGGTCTTGGCGTCGCTCCGCGGGTCGCCCTTGCGCTCGGCCGCGATCGGCTTCGCAGGCTCGGTCGGTGGAACGACCACTTTCAGAGCCGGCATCTGCACGTCCGACGGCCGCCCCACCGTCTCGGGCTCCGCCGTCTGCGGCTGCTGCGGCGGCGCGACATCGTGCGCAGCCTGCTCGGTCTCTGCCGGTTTCGCAGCAACGCTGCCATCCGCTCCGGCGGCGCCGGACGCCGCGAGCCCGAGGACAATGCACGACAACAGCAGCGCGCCGCACCCGCGCCTCAGACCATTCGACCCGTGCGACGAAGCGTGCAGCTCCGTGGTTCTGACGAGGGTGATTCGCCGGCTGATGAATAGGTCGCCCATGTCGATTCTACCGAGACTCTTAAACTCTACGCCACCGGTTCAGATCCGTCCCGGACACGTCCGAGAGCCACCCGACGACGAGCAAATCAGCCGACGGCGGGACTGTCCAATTCCACGGGGGGAACGCGCCTGGAGAGGCGGCTCTTTTCCTGAAGACTTTCAAGTCGATCACCCTTGTCCAGTGCTTCCCGTAAAAAAATCCCTCTTTCGCCTTTCCAGAATTCACGCTCCGTTAGCCACGTCCTGTTCCCGATCGAGAGGGACGTTTCGCGGTCGTCACGAACGAGGGGAGCAGGATGCGGTGGACGCGTCGATGTTGCAGCGTGGAGCATGATTCGGAACCGGAGGCCGTTGACGGCTATTGCGCCACAGCTTTCCGACAAGATCATGCTCATATGAGGACACGCAGACGAACAACGCGGCGCGTACGGCGAAATCATGTGGTCCCTGGCATCCCGATGCTGATGCCGTGTCCGATGCGGGAGCGTATTGTGGCGGAAACGGGGGCAAAACAGCCGGTCCCCGGGCATCGCGCAGGGAGGGCCGGGATGTCTCAGCCGAATCTGTGGTTCCTGCCCCGTGCATTTTTCCCGCGGGGGCCATGGGGCGGGCAAGCTCCCGGTCTTCCCTGCGCCCTCCGACCCGAGAGGGAGGCCAGGGCGAGCATGACTCGGGTGCTTCGACACCGCGAGAACGCGAATTGACGTCGTCGTTACCACCCCTGGCTGTTTGACAACGCCCACGAAACTCGCTGGCTATACGCATCGCGCGGAGCTGGATTGAACGTACACTGACAGATGTGACGGCCTTCACAGCCGATCCGCGCAGCGCATGTTAGGACTCAACGACGAGAAGAGCCGGGCTGCCGGCCCGAGGAGTCGACCCCCGTGACGGAAACATCGACGACGACGCTGACTGACAAGGTCGCCCTGATCACCGGGGCGGCACGCGGCATCGGGCTGGCGACGGCAAAGAGATTTCTGCACGAGGGCTGGCGCGTGGCGCTTCTCGACATCGAGAAGACGCTGCTCGACGACGCCACATCGGCACTCAAATCCCCCGATCGAACGCTCGCGCTGCATTGCGACGTCGCGGACGCGGCGATGGTCGCCGATGCGTTGGCGCGCATTGCCGGCCGTTTCGGTCGTCTCGATGCACTGGTCAACAATGCCGGCGTGGCGCGTTTCGCCCCGATCATGGAAACCAGCGAAGCCGACTGGCAACGCATCCTCGACGTCAACCTGACCGGGCCGTTTCTGTGCACGCGCGCCGCGGTGCCGCTGATGCGCGAGCACGGCGGCACCATCGTCAACATCACCTCGATTTCAGCCGTCCGCGCCTCGACGCTGCGCTCCGCCTACGGCACCAGCAAGGCGGCGCTGGCGCATCTGACCAAGCAGCTCGCGGTCGAGCTCGCTTCCGCCGGCATCCGCGTCAACGCGGTGGCGCCGGGCCCGGTGGAGACCGCGATGGCCAAGGACGTGCACACGCCGGAGATCCGCGCCGACTATCACGACGCCATTCCACTCAACCGTTACGGCCTCGAGGACGAGCTCGCCGAGGCGATCTTGTTTCTCAGCTCCGAACGCTCCAGCTATATCACCGGACAGATCCTGGCCGTCGATGGCGGCTTCGATGCCGCGGGAATCGGATTGCCGACCTTGCGCGGCCAACGCAGGAACACATGAAACGATGCCGAGCCGGACGCGCGTCATCCTGACCTTGCTGCTCGCCGTCCTCTTGTGGGGGATCGCGACGATGCTGGCGCGCGCCGACGTCCGCATCATCTCCTCGCCCGGCGGCGAGGTGGGACCGTTCCTCGATCTGTTCGAGAAGGTGCGCGCCTCCGGGGAGCGTGTCATCATCGACGGTCCCTGCCTGTCGGCCTGCACGCTGGTGCTCAGCGTCGTGCCCGAGGACCGCATCTGCGTGACGCGGCGAGCCTCCCTCGGCTTCCACGCCGCACGCTCGGTCGACCGGCGCGGCCGCGTTTATGCGGAACCCGAAGCCTCCAAGCTGGTGCTGCAGACCTATCCCACGCCGGTGCGCGGCTGGATCGAGCGCCGCGGCGGCCTGACGTCGCGGCTTCTGTTGTTGCGCGGGCGCGAGCTCAAGGCGATGTACCCCTCGTGCCGCTAGCGGCGTCACGCCGCGTAGCCTTCCGCCGGGGAATTGATCATCCACGGAATACCGAAGCGATCGACGCCCATGCCGAAGCCCTTCGACCAGAAGGTCTTGCCGAACGGCATGGTGACGGCACCGCCTTCGAGCAGCGCGTTGAACTTGCGCTCGGCCTCGGCCGGATCCGCGATCTGGAGCGAGACCGAGATTCCGTGCGGCTTGCCTTGATAATATTCGGGCGGCGAATCCGAGGCCATCAGGACGCCGCCGCCGATCGAGAAGCGGACATGCATGATCCTGTCCTTGTGCTCCGGCGCACACGGCATCTCCGGCGGCGCCTCGCCGTTGCGCATCATCATCTCGATCTTGGCGCCGAGCACCTCGCTGTAGTGCTTGAGCGCCTGCTCGCAATCGCCGTTGAACGTCAGATAGGGACAGATCATCGTCATCCTCCTTGGTTGAAAGATCATTCGTCAGCGCGGCAGCGGCAGCAGCGCGCGCAGCCGGCGATCGCGCAGCCACAAGCCGCCCCACAGCATCAGCCCGAGATAGAGGCCGAACAGGACGTGGCTGAACAGCGGACTGCCGATGCGGACATGAGAAGCGATGGCGCCGCCGAGATAGCCTGTCAGCAGGATCGCCCCGACGAACGACGTCGGCGGCAACGCATAGAGCACGGTGCAGACGATCGTGATCAGACCGAGCGCGCGGGCCGTGCCGTCACTCGCGCCATAGCCCATCTGATCCAGCGTCTGGGTGACGACTGGCAGAGGGACGAGCTTGATCGCGCCGTCGAACAGCAGGAACAGGGTGACCAGCCCACTCAGGATGCGGCCGCTCCACAATTCGGCGCGCGAGACCGGTTCTTCCAAGGTTATCGTCGTCATCTGCAGCTCCTCCCCGTAATGCTGCTCCAAGGACGAATGAAGGAGCGTGCCGCCGACAGCCCGGTTCAAGATTTTGGATCGAATCTCAGCGGAATGTCACTGGCCGACCTGGACCTGAGCCGTTGCGCTGTCGCGCATCAGGCGATCGAGCTGCATGCGGATATGCGCGGCCTCCGCCGAGCTGTGCGCCAGCGCGATGGCGCGGTCGAAGGCGGTCCGTGCCTCGTCGGCGCGTCCGAGCTGCATCAGCAGCGCGCCGCGCACGCCGAAGAAATAGAAATAGTTGGCGAGCCGCCCTTCGAGCGGCGCGATCAGGTCGAGCGCCGCCCCGGCGCCGCGGACCTTGGACACCGCAACGGCGCGGTTGAGCGTCACCACCGGCGAGGGCTGCACCACTTCCAGCGCGCCATAGAGCAGGTCGATCTGCGTCCAGTCGGTGTCCTCCGGACGCGCGGCGCGCGAATGCAGCGCCGCGATCGCCGCCTGGATCTGGTACGGACCGCTGCGGCGATGGCGCATCGCCTTGTCGATCAGGGCTGTGCCTTCCGCGATCATCGGCTGGTTCCACAGCGAGCGATCCTGATCCTCCAGAAGAATCGGCAATCCCTCGGCGTCGAAGCGGGCGGCGGAGCGGGCGTGCTGCAACAGCAGCAGCGCCGTCAGCCCCATGATTTCGGGCTCGCTCGGAAACAGCCGCAGCAGCAGCCGCGCCAGCCGGATCGCCTCCTCGGACAGCGGCTGGCGCTGCGCGGCGGTCTCGCCGCTGGCCGAATAGCCCTCGTTGAAGATCAGGTAGACCATGGCGGCGACCGCGGTCAGGCGCTCCGACCGCTCGACCGCGCCAGGGGTCTCGAACGGCACGTTCGCCTGCGCGACGCGCGCCTTGGCGCGGGTGATGCGCTGCTCCATGGCGGCCTCGCTGACCAGGAAGGCCCGGGCGATCTGCTTCACCGTCAGTCCGGACACCACGCGCAGCGCCAGCGCGATCTGCTGCGTCGCGGGCAGATCCTTGTGGCAGCAGATGAACAGCAGGCGGAGGATGTCGTCGCGATAATGCGAGCCGTCGAGCCGGTCGGCCAGCGCGCTCTCGGCGTCGTCGAGATCCGAGATCGCCTCGTCCTCCGGCAGCGGCTGCTCGCGGCGGACACGGCGGACATCATCGATGGCCGCGTTGCGTCCGACCATGATCAGCCACGCCGCGGGATCGCGCGGCGGCCCATTCTGGGGCCAGCTCTTCAGCGCGCGCAGGCAGGCGTTCTGGAATGCCTCCTCCGCCGTGTCGAGGTCGCGGAAATAGCGCAGCAGCGCGCCGACGGCCTGGGGACGTGCTGATGTCAGGGCTGCATCGATCCAGGCCGTATCGGTCATGCCAGCGCTCCACCCGGCCTGAACGTGCCGACGGGACGGATCTCGTAGGAGCCGCCTGGATTGGCCTCACCGAGCTCGCGCGCGACCTCGAGCGCCTCGTCGAGATTGGCACAGTCGACGAGATAGAAGCCGAGCAGTTGCTCCTTGGTCTCGGCATAGGGGCCGTCGATGACGAGCGGCGGATCCTCCTTCCGGAGCGTCGTCGCGGCCGTGGTCGGCAGCAGCCGCGCCACCGGCCCGAGCCGCCCCTGCTTGGCGAGCTTCTCCTGGATGACCGCAAGCTTGGCCATGACCGCGGCATCCTGGTCCTTGCTCCAGGCGCAGACGACATCCTCGTCATGATAGCAGAGCAGCGCATACAGCATCGGAAGTCATCTCCATTCGTCTTCAAGACGGCGGAGTATGCCTCCGGCCGACAGACCCACGAAGTATTTTCGCGGGTTCCGCCTGCAGGAACAAGCCGCCTACCAAGAGATGCCGTACTTGGCCGCGATGTTGCGCGCCCGCGTCT
Organism: Bradyrhizobium sp. SZCCHNRI3052; assembly: GCF_032484895.1. NCBI lineage: Bacteria > Pseudomonadati > Pseudomonadota > Alphaproteobacteria > Hyphomicrobiales > Nitrobacteraceae > Bradyrhizobium > Bradyrhizobium sp. SZCCHNRI3052. Next base: position 256,540 of record NZ_JAUETW010000011.1, read on the forward strand.
CCTGCGCGCTCTCGCGCGGCTGCCTGGCTCGGCCCGTCTGGCGCTGCGACTGGCCTTGGCCCTGCCCCTGACCTTGCCCTGCGGCACCTTGGCCGCCCGCACCTTGCGCCATGCCGTCCGCGGCGCCCTGTTGACTGGCGGCCTGCGGCTGACCGCCGCCCTTGCCAATGGAAATGCCGTTGGCCGACAGGATCGACCCGACATCGATGGTCTGAGCCTGGACCGAGGCGGATGCGATGACGAAAGCGGCGGCGAGAAGCAATTTGCGCATGACGATGTCTCCGTGTTGATGGCTGGAGATTGGCCTGCGCGCGCGATCTGGTATGTGGAACACGTCACATAAGCTCGAGGACCCCCCGATGACCAAAGGCGCGCTGGCGCTCCTGATCCATGGCGGCACCGATAACTGGTCGCCGCAGCGCTGGAAGGCGCGTTTCGACGACGTCTGCGGCGACCGCCCGGTGGTGCTGCTGCCGGATGCGAGCCTCGATCCGGCGGAGGTGCACTACGCCGCGGTGTGGAAGCCGGTCCCCGGCGAGCTCGCCGGCTTCCCGAACCTGCGCGTGATCTTCAATCTCGGCGCGGGCGTCGACGCGCTGATGGCCGACAAGACGCTGCCGAGCGTGCCGCTGGTCCGGGTCGCGGTCGATGATCTCACGGCGCGGATGACCGAATATGTCGTGCTGCACGTGCTGATGCATCATCGGCAGGAGCTGTATCTGCGCGAGTCGCAGCGCGTGAAGCGCTGGGCGCCCAAGTATCAATGGCCGGCGGCCGCGATCGGAGTCGGCATTCTCGGACTGGGCACGCTCGGCATCGATGCGGCCGAGGTGCTCAAGCGGCTCGGCTTCCAGGTCGCCGGCTGGAGCCGCAGCGAAAAGCAGGCGGACGGCATCGAGTGCTTCCACGGTGCGGCGCAGCTGGATGCGTTCCTGGCGCGGACCGACATTTTGGTGTCGCTGCTGCCGCTGACGCCGGACACGCGCGGCATTCTGGATCGCAAGATGTTCGCGAGGCTTCGGCGCAGCTCGCCGCTCGGCGCCCCCGTCATGATCAATGCCGGGCGCGGCGGCCTGCAGAACGAGGCCGACATCCTCGCCTGCCTCGACGACGGCACACTTGGTTCGGTCTCGCTCGACGTGTTCGGCCAGGAGCCGCTGCCGGTCGACAGCCCGTTCTGGAGCCACCCGAAGGTGGTGCTGACGCCGCACAATGCGGCCGACACCGACGCCGACGCGATCTCGCGCTACGTCGCCGAGCAGATCGCGACCTTCGAGGCCGGCGGGGCGCTGCGCAATCTGGTCGATCGCGTCAGGGGATATTGAACCGCTATTTGTTGCCGACCATCACATCGATCGCGCCGGCGACGATCGCCTCCAGCTCCTGACGCGGCGCCCGCGCGCGCGCCCGGACAGCGATCGAGTGGATCGTCGCCGACGCCAGACGCGCCAACACGACGGGATCGGCGTCGGCCGGCAGCTCGCCTTTTTCCTTGGCGCGGCGGAAGCAATGCGCAAACGCCTTGTCGAGCTCGGTCAGCGCGTTCTGCACCATGGCGCGGATGTCGGGGTCGGCGACAGCCTCCGAGCCCGCCGTCATCACCGTGAAGCAGCCGCGCGGTCCCTCCTCGCCCGACAGATAGATGTCGAGCGCCGTGGCGAAGATCTGCTCGAGCTGCCGTCGCACCGGCCAATCGTTACTGAAGACGTCGCCCATGAGGGCGCGGGCATTGTCGCGATAGCGCTGATAGCTCTTGATGTAGAGCTCGCGCTTGTCGCCGAACGCGCCATAGAGGCTCGGCCGGTTCATGCCGGTGGCGGCGCTGAGATCGTCGAGCGAGGTCGCGGCGAAGCCGGTCGACCGGAACAGGTCGAGCGCCTTGCCGAGCGCGACATCCGGCTCATACGCCCGCGGCCTCCCGCGCCGCTTCGGCTGGTCGGGGGCACCCGCCTTTTCTATCGGACGGTCGCCTTGCGGCGGCCCTTTCTTTTTTTGTACCATTTCGCACTAAATTCCTTGACCGAGCTCATATTATGCGAGACAGTATAAAAATCAACCAATGCTCCGGTCCGGAGCCCGAGGGAGACGTCCATGGACCTGTATTTCTCGCCGCTCGCCTGCTCGCTCGCCACCCGCATCGCGCTCTACGAAGCCGGCGCGAAGGCGAACTATCTCGAGGTCGATCCCAAGACCAAGATCGTCCTCAACGACGGCTCCGATTTCCGCGCCGTCAACCCGCTCGGGCTCGTCCCGACGCTCCGCACCGATGACGGCGACCTGCTGACCGAGAACGCCGCGATCCTGCAATATGTCGCCGATCGCTTCCCCGAGGCCAAGCTCGGCACCGGCCCCGGCATGGACCGCAGCCGGCTGCATCAATGGCTCTGCTTCATCGGCACCGAGCTGCACAAGGGCCTGTTCATTCCGATCCTCGACAAGACCGCGCCCGAGGAAATGAAGGCTCATGTCCTGAAAAAGAACCTGTCGCGGCTCGATCATCTCGAGAACCATCTGCGGGATCGCGACTATCTGCTCGATCATTTCACGGTCGCCGACGCGTATCTCGTCACCGTGATCAACTGGACCATGGCAACGCCGCCGGTCCAGCTCGCGAAATGGCCGGCCGTGAAGGCGTACTACGAGCGCCTGCGCGCGCGGCCGTCGATCGCCCGTGCCATCGCCGAGGAGTTCGAGCTCTACAAGGCGGAACTGGCGCGGCATAAGGCAGCGGCCTAGGAACAGGCGGCCTGGGAACATACGAGTCTCGTCTCCCTCGATTGGGAGATGAGACCTCTTCACGGGGAAGATGAACCATCGCTCATTGACCGCTTCTCCACCGCGCCGGATGCTTGACCGCGATCATTCCGGGTTGCAATCCTCGAATCGCAGGAGGATTGCACGTGGCAACCACATCCGTACGAGACCGATTGCTGGCGGACCGGCGCGCGCTGCTCGATCTGGGCACGCGCAACCGGCTCGTGCACATCCCGCTCAAGACCAAGACCATCCGCACCATCGACATCGTCGGCGCGCGCTCTGCTGCGCTCTTCGAGCTTCTCGGCGAAGGCAAGCGCTTCACGTTCCTTCCGACGAAGGCAGAGACTGCGGAGGCGGAAGGCACCCTGCCCTTGAGCGTGCCGGCACCTCGATCCGACACGCCGACCACCAAGGTGGACCAGGAAGGTGATGATTCGGAGTCGCAGACGCGGCAGCCGGACACCCGGCTCAGGACCCGGCTGTCATCGGAGGCGCTGCAGAAGCGCCTGCTGGATATCTGGTACGACGCACGAACGCTCGAGGAAGAACAGGGCGTCAATATCCTCTATCTCGCCTTCGGGCTGCTGAAATGGTTCGAGGACGACAAATCCGATGTCGAGCGCTTCGCACCGCTCGTCCTGCTGCCCGTCCGCCTGGAACGCAGCAGCGCCGCCGATCGGTTTCACCTGGTCTCGCGCGCTGAGCCGCCGTCGCCGAACCTCTCGCTCCAGGCCAAGCTCGACGCCGAATTCGGACTCAAGATCGAGGATTTTGGCGACGAGGACGACGTCGACATCGCGACCTATCTTGCGGGCGTCGCGGAGACGGTCGCCACCAAGCAGCGGTGGGAGGTCAGGGCGGACGCGATCGTTCTCGGCTTCTTCTCGTTCTCGAAGTTCCTGATGTATCGCGATCTGGATCCGGAGAATTGGCCGGCAGATGGCGGCCTTGATCGTCACCCCCTCATCGCAGCGCTGCTTCAGGACGGCTTCGAGGGCGCGGAGCCGATCGTGGCCGACGACGGAAAGATCGATTCCGTCATCCAGCCAGTGGCGATGAACCATGTCGTCGATGCGGATTCATCGCAGGCCGTGGTCATCGAGGAAGTGGTCCGCGGACGCGACCTCGTCGTCAAGGGACCGCCTGGAACCGGCAAATCGCAGACCATCACCAACATCATCGCGTCGGCTGCCGCCGAGGGGAAAACGGTGCTGTTCGTCGCCGAGAAGATGGCGGCGCTCGAGGTCGTGCACCGGCGGTTGAAGCATGTCGGTCTCGGCGCGCTCGCGCTGGAGCTGCACTCCAACAAGGCCAACAAGCGCGTTCTGCTCGAAGAGCTGAAACGCTGCAAATCGGCTGAGGTCCCGGTCCCGCGCGGCGAAGCCACGCTGGTGCAGCGCCTGACCGACAGCCGGGACGGCCTCAACCGGCATGCGGAGATGATGCACCAGCCGCATCAGCCGAGCGAGCTGACACCGTTCAGGCTGCTGGGTCATCTCGTGCGCTCTGGGGACAACTCCGCGCAGCATCCCTATCCGTTGCAGGGCGCCCCCTCCTGGTCTCCTCTGGATCTGGAGCGGCGGCGTGAGCTGATCGCCGAACTCGCCGAACGAATTGCGGCCGACGGCGCGCCGCACCTGCATCCCTGGCGCGGTGTCGGCCGCGACGCGCTCGATCCAGCCGAGATGACCGAGCTGCGAAAATCGCTCGACGACATTTCGAACGTTGTCGGCAGCGTATCCACTGGCGCGGCCCGCCTCGGCACGCTGCTCGATCTCCCGCCGCCCGCCACCTTGGCCGATGCCGCGGGGATACTCGCCTTCGCCGAGGCCGCGGCCGCGATGCCGGAGTGCGATCGGACGTCCTTCCGCGACGGCGTCTGGAGCCAGACCGGACTCATCACGGACATCATCGACAAGGGGCTGCGTTACGCGAAATTGAGGACGGCCTTCGAGAGCGCCTTCGTCGAGGCCGCCTGGGATGCGCCGATCGCCGAGTGCCGCAAGGTCATCGCCGAGAAGGGCCGCTCCTGGCTGCGCCTGCTCAGCCCGCGCTATCGCGAGCAGGTGGCGCTGCTGGCCTCGTACCTGAAGGTGCCGATGCCGAAAACGCTGGAGCAGCGGCTCCTGCTGCTCGACGGCCTCATCGCGGCGCAAGCCGCACGCCGGTCCTTCGCGGAGGTCGAAGCTGCCGGCAGCACCGCATTCGGAACGGCGTGGCAGAAGGAACGGTCGGACTGGGATGCGTTGTCCAGATTGGCGACCTGGTGGAGTGCATTCCCCAAGCCGTTCGCAAACGACGAAACGCGCCAGCGGCTGACGCAGCTGGCCTTGTCGGCCGATGATCGGCAATCGATCGAACAGCTCAACCACGACCTCGCAAGTCTGAGGTCCGGCCTCGGCAGGCTGATCGACTCTCTCCAGCTGGAGCCTGCCCGCATCCCGCTCGAGGCCGGCGACCAGATCCGGTTGGACGGCCTGTCGCAGACTTTGTCGGAGTGGCAGAACGCGACCGAGCGCCTCACCCGCTGGATCGCATTCATGGACCGGGTCCGCCTTGCGCGCGCGCAAGGCCTCGCCGCGCTGGTCGACCGCACGCTCGATGGCTCCTTGCCAGGCGAAGCGCTCGAAGCCGCCTTCGACCGGTCCTATTACGACGCCATGCGCAGCGTGATCTTCGCCGACCATCCTGAACTGAAACGTTTCGACGGCGAATCGCACGATCGGCTGGTCGATGGCTTCCGCAAGCTCGACGTCGCACGGATGCAACTGGCCCGCGATCAGATCGCCCACGAGCATGCCGCGGCCCTGCCGCGCAACGCCGGCGGCATCGGGCCGCTCGGTGTGCTGAACGGCGAGCTTGCCAAGAAGCGCAATCATCTGCCCATCCGCCAGCTCCTGGAACGGGCAGGTCCGGTCATTCAGCAGATCAAGCCGATCTTCCTGATGAGCCCTCTGTCGGTGGCACAGTTCCTCAAGCCTGGCGCGATCGCCTTCGATCTTCTGGTGGTCGACGAGGCCTCGCAGATCGAGCCGGTCGACGCGCTCGGCGCGGTCGCGCGCTGCCGGCAGATCGTGGTCGTCGGTGACGAGCGGCAGCTGCCGCCGACGCGCTTCTTCGCGAAGCTGACAGGTAACGACGACGAGGACAATGACGACGAGGATCAGCCGACCTTCCAGGTCAAGGACGCCGAGAGCATTCTCGACCTCTGCCTTGCCAAGGGCCTGTCGCATCGGATGCTGAACTGGCACTATCGCAGCAAACACCAGTCGCTGATCGCCGTTTCCAACAAGCAGTTCTACGACAACCGGCTGTTCATCGTGCCGAGCCCGTACGACGCCGTCGCGGGAATGGGATTGAAGTTCAACTACAACCCCGATGCGCACTACGAACGCGGCAGCAGCCGGACCAACCCCAGGGAAGCGCGGCTCGTCGCCGAGGCCGTCATGCGCCATGCGCGCGAGACCCCGGACCGAAGCCTTGGCGTCGCGACCTTCTCGGTGGCGCAGCGCCAGGCGATCCAGGATCAGCTCGAAATCCTTCGTAAGGAAAACCCGGCAACGGAGAGCTTCTTCGTCCGCGGGACCAGCGAACCGTTCTTCGTGAAGAACCTCGAGAACATCCAGGGCGACGAACGCGACGTCATCTTCATCTCCATCGGCTATGGGAGAACGAAGGAAGGTTTCGTCTCGATGAGCTTCGGCCCCCTCAACTCGGACGGAGGCGAGCGCCGGCTGAACGTGCTGATCTCGCGCGCCAAGCTCCGATGCGAGGTGTTCTCGTCGATCACCGGCGACGACATCGACCTGTCGCGCGCCAAGGGCCGCGGCATCGCGGCGCTGAAGACGTTTCTGACCTTCGCCCAGACGGGGCGGCTCGGCATCGCGCAGGAGACCGGGCGCGATCCCGACTCGGTGTTCGAGGAGCAGGTCGCCGCCAGGCTGCGGGCGCTCGGCCACGATGTGAAGACCCAGATCGGCACCGTCGGATTCTTCGTCGACCTCGCTGTCGACGATCCCGACAAGCCGGGCCGCTTCCTGCTCGGAATCGAATGCGACGGCGCCCAGTACCATGCGTCTCGTTCGGCGCGAGACCGCGACCGCCTGCGGCAGAATGTGCTGGAAGCGCATGGCTGGGTGCTGCATCGCATCTGGTCGACCGACTGGTTTCTTCGTCCCAAGGAGGAAACCGAGAAAGTCCTCCGCGCGATCGATGCTGCGAAGGCGCATTGGCGGGACATCGACCAAGGGACTGCGCGAGCTCAACCCGAGCCTCCGGCAACCTCCGATGTGGCGGCGCCGGAGCAGACCGAGCAGCGCCCTCAGGAGATCCTCGCACAGGCACCGACGGTGGCCCCCTATGAAGAGGCGAAGCTGCGCGTCCGTCGGGAGATCGAGCCGCACGAGACGCCGCTTGCCGACATGACGCGGCATGTCGTCGAGATCGTCGCCATCGAGGGGCCGGTGCATGAATCGGAAATCATCGTCCGGATCAGATCGGCCTGGGGCCTTGCCCGCGCCGGCAACCGCATCCGCGATGCCGTGAGAGCGGCGCTGACATCGGCAGTTGCGAGGGGACAGATCGCCGGAGGTCCGTTCTACGCCGTGCCGGGACAGGCGATCGTCGTCCGCACGCGCGAGGACGTGCAATCGCAGTCCTTGCGCAAGCCCGAGATGCTGCCGCCGGATGAGATCAAGGCGGCCATCATGCAGATTGTCGCGCAGAACTTCGGTGCCGAGGAGGACCAGTTGATCCAGGCGGTGGCCCGCTTGTTTGGCTTCGGGTCGACCAGCGCCCAGCTGCGGGAGACCGTGCAGGGCAGTCTCAGAAGTCTTCTCGACGCAGGACACCTGCGCCGCGAAGGAGCGCTGCTGACCAGGCCGCAGGAGGCCTCGCCGGCGGCGCAGGACTGACCGGGAATCACGGCCCGAACGCCGCATCACAGCCGCCCCGCGGAGCGCACGTCGCACCGCGTTGCGAAGAGGCGCTGGCAACGACGACCTCGCGATCCATCCGCGTGCTGCAATGGCGGTGGCGCGCCGACGATGTCGGAGCTGACGCCCCGCAGGGCGGAATGTCGCCCCTCCGGCTGTCACCGCAAACCCGCGGAATCGCTGAAGGAACGGAACTGGCGAGGTCAGAATTCGTTCGGTGCGGACGCTCGTCCCGGTCAATGCATCGGACCAGGATTGCACGGGTCCGTCCCGGCCACTATCCTTGAGGCGAGACACGCGCTGGCCCGCATCCAACAGGAGCGCCCCATGCCGACCGCGACCCCGGCTCAGACCCTGGCTCCCCTGGACGAGACCATCACCATCGCGGAGCTGACGCGCGATCCCTATCCGATCTACCGGCGCCTGCGCCGCGAGGCGCCGGTGTTGCGCGTCAAGTCGGTGGGCCGGACGTTCCTCACCAAGGCGGCCGACACCAAATATGTGAAGGACAATGCGGCGCTGTTCTCGTCCGACGATCCGAACACGCCGATGAAGCGCGCCTTCCTCGCGCATACCCTGATGCGCAAGGATCACGACGAGCACCGCGCCGAGCGCATGGCGATGATGCCCGCCCTGATGCCGAAGACGATCGAAGCCGTCTGGGAGCCGCTCTACACCAAATTCGCCACTGATTATCTCGACCGGCTGCCGCGCGGCGAGATCGTCGATCTGTTCCCCGCCCTCGCAGGCCCCTTGGCCGCGCGCATCCTCGCGCATGTCATGGGCATCCCGGACGCCAGCGATGAAGACATGCAGCGCTGGTCGCAGGCCCTGATCGACGGCGCCGGCAATTTCGGCTGGACGCCGGGGCCATTCGACGCGTCCGATATCGCCAACGCGGAGATGGACCGCTGCATCCGCGCCAACATGGAGCGCGTGAAGGCGGAGCCGGATTCGTCCGCGCTCTCCTTCATGGTCAACGCGAAGAATCCGATTGCCGAAAGCCAGATCATCGCCAACATCAAGATCGCGATCGGCGGCGGCATCAACGAGCCGCGCGACGCGCTGCTGACGATCCTCTACGGCCTGCTCACCAATCCGGAGCAGCTCGCCGCCGTGCGCGCGCAGGACAAATGGCGCTCCGCCTTCGAGGAAGGCGTGCGCTGGGTGGCGCCGATCCAGGCGAGCTCACGCCTGGTGATGGAGGACACCGAGATCCGCGGCTGCCTGATCCCGAAGGGCGACACCGTGATGACCATCCAGGCCTCCGCCAACCGCGACGAGGAGCTGTTCACCGACGGCGAGCACTACAACGCCCTGCGCGACCCCAACCCCCACCAGGCCTTCGGCAACGGCCCCCACCACTGCGCCGGCGCCCACCTCTCCCGCCGCACCGTCGGCGCCATCCTGCTGCCGATGCTGTTCGAGCGCTTCCCGAAGATGACGCTGCCCGATCCCGCGAGCGTGCGGTGGCACGGATTCGGCTTCCGCGGCCCGCTCAATCTGCCGGTACGGCTGCAGTAGGACCGGCACGAAGGGCGTTGTTCTTCGCGTTGTCTCAGTGCACCTGAGGCGGGCCCCGGGTTGGTTGGAATCACCACGTTCGAGTTATCGCGCTTTGGCAGGCCCGGTGGCGATCTCGACGACGGCCTTCGTGAACCTGCGGTAGATGTCGATCTGTCTGCCGGCAAACGTGGTCGCGACGCCGAACATGCTGAGAGGCGAGCGCATCGTGGCGAGGCTGGCCGCCAAATCGAGATTGTCTCGCGTCATCTCCATAAGCAGAGTCTGGCAGGCCTCCATGCCGGCGAGCGCCGGCGGCGGTCCGCCCGCCACGGGCGAGGGATCGGCCGCCCTGGCTTCAGCGATCGGGGTTGGCTGGGATTCGTGCGAGTCCGTCCCAGCACCGACCGGCTGAACGGCATCGGGCTTCAGCTCGCTGAGAGGCGGCAGGCGCGCCGGCGCGGATTCGGGCTCAAGAGGCGGGAGCGGCGGCAGGATCGTTTCCGTCTCCTGGGCTGATCGTCCCGGGAGCCTCGTTTCGGTCTCCGGAACTGCCTGCAGTTCGTCTGCGTCCGAGCTTACGAACTCGGTTAGCACGCGAGCGCGCTTCTGCCTCGCTGTCGCGTCGGCGTGTTTGGGCATTGATACCGGCTTCGCCACGACGGGTTTCGCGCTGTTCCCCTTGTGGGAGCCATTTGATTTGCGCTTGTTCATTGAAAGGCCTTCCTGTGCGGCATCGCCGGAGTGGGGCCAGCCCGGTCTTGATACCAATCTCCGTGTCGGACCATTGGTTCCTTGCGATCAGGACGCCGTCGCTCGATCCCATCTGCACCCGGCCGCGGCCGGCATCGAGCCGCAGGAACTGATCGGTTTCCGGATGCGCCTCCAGGCCGATGTCGCCGCCGACCGGAATCGACATCAGCGTCACCTGCAGATAGCGCCCGCTCCAGGCGACCGACCGATAATTGGCATTGTCCCGCGTCGCCCGCTCGATGTCGAACGCCTGCGGCTGCGGCCCGATGTCGGTGATCTCGGCAAGCATGTCCATCACGGATCTCCCACCCGGCGGCCTTGCCGGCAAACCGTCCCGCCACGGGTCTAGCGATGATCCCGAAGCTGATCGGACACCGCCTCCTTGCCGAAGGCGTGGTCGAGCGCGCGCTTCAGCTTGTGGACCGCGCCACGCACGGCCTGCTCCATGAAGCTGTCCTGATGCGCCGCGACGATCGGCTCGCCGCCGTCACGGTGCACCTCGATCCTGCAGCTCTTGTCGTCGTGACTGGGCTTGTGGCTCACCGCGTCGCTGAGCTGCACGTCGATCCGCCTGACCTGATCCTCATAGCGATGCAGCACCGCATGAAGCGACGCCTTCACGTCCTGCGACAACTGCTCGCCGTCCTCGACGTTTCCATCGGTTCTGACATCGATCAACATCCGAGTCTCCTTCAGGTGAAGCGTCAATCGTCGCAAGATGGAATTCGCGATCATGATCAGCTCCCCGGCATGGCCGTCATCCAAGCTTCGACGTCGCCGCACGGCACGCGACGCCATGACACGTCGTTCGCGGTCGGCGGCCACGACTGGACGCCCCGTGATACAGCGGGTCTGAAGCGACGCTTGATCCGCCTCGGGGCCGTTCGGGCGGGGCGCAGCGGCCGTTCGAGCGCGTCTCCCAATGTCTCCCGCAACCAGACTGCCAGAGGCGAACGCGCGCGGCTGATCAATATTGCTCAGTCAATACCGGAGAATCAGGCGCAACCTGCGGCGACCCAACTTTCGAGTCTGCACCGGAGATGGGATGATGGATTGTCCGATCACATTTCGCTGCCCCCAGACAGGGTCCGAGGTCGATGCCATCCTGCACCAGCCGAAGGACGACTGTCGGTTCGAGACCGTGACCTTCGAGACCGTGAGCTGCCCGGCCTGCACGAGATTCCACTTCATCCACGCCATGACCGGCGCGCTCATTCCTCCGACCCTGCTCGGCCCGGCGAACTGGACTCCGTAGCGGCGGTCTCGAAACGCGAACGTCCCGTCTTGCACATTCCTGTGCGGAGGCCGCTGCCGCAGCAACAACGAGCCGCGCGACGCGCTGCTGACGATCCTCTACGGCCTGCTCACCAACCCGGAGCAGCCTGCCGCCGTGCGCGCGCAGGACAAGTGGCGCTCCGCGTTCGACGAAGGGTGCGGTGGGTGGCGCCGATCCAGGCGAGCTCACGCCTGGTGATGGAGGACACCGAGATCCGCGGCTGCCTGATCCCGAAGGGCGACACCGTGATGACCATCCAGGCCTCCGCCAACCGCGACGAGGAGCTGTTCACCGACGGCGAGCACACCAACGCGTGCGCGACCCCAACCCCCACCAGGCCTTCGGCAACGGCCGCCACCACTGCGCCGGCGCCCACCTCTCCCGACGCACCGTCGGCGCGATCCTGCTGCCGATGCTGTTCGAGCGGTTTCCGAAGATGACGCTGGTGGATACGGCGGGCATGCGGTGGCATGGGTTTGGGTTTCGGGGGCCGCTGAATTTGTCGGTGAGGTTGGGGTAAAGGGGGGCGGGGTCACTACAGACGATGATTTCCCCTCCAACCGAACTATGCGAGTCGCTACCGCTGGTCGCGTTTGCGTCCGATCCACACTCCACCAGCCCCTAACATTGACAACGCGAGAAAATTGTTCTATATTTGTTCTCGATTTGTGATTTTCCTCAAAGTTGTGGCACAGTGGCAGCACAACATTTGGGGGGAATGAATGGATAAAACAATATCATTTCGCTTCTTCAATGTGACTCGGCATCAAAGATCACGTCATACCTTTAGTCAGGTTTTACAACAAATTGGCGCGATCCCTCGTGCAAGGGATCGAGAACGTCAACTCGCGGTAGACTATCATGTTCGAGCGGAAATTATCGAGAGTGCGCTTGGGTCCATTCACGGGGAAATCACACGGATACAACGAACTAATTATCCCTCAGAGGTAGAAGAAAATGGACGACGGGCATTGAGGGTCAGGAATCCATTGGGACACGGAGTTGTATTTCGATATTTGCCCGGAAGTAATACGCTTGGAATGCAGTATGATGCGCGCGTCCTATCTCCTGCCCGCTTTGCTTCCTATATTTCGAATATGATCGACGGCGCGAACTTTGAATTTGAACCGATCGTTCGCAATGACTTATGGGATCAGTTCAACCGCAGTGTTGTTCGAAAAATTTCAATTGCAATAGCTCAACCCACGCACCTACAAGCCGTTGACCGGGGCGGAGCCGTAGCAATTGCTCAGTCAATGAAGAATCTCGGTGAGGCGTACTCGGCGCCAAAAATAAACATCGAGCTTTCCATGGGTCACTCCCGGGGTGGCCTCAGTGAAACCGTCAAATCGATGGTCCGACATTTTCGAACTCAAGCCGTGCAAGACCAAGTTGAGGTAACAGCAATCAAGGCCCGAGTACAACAAGAAGACGACAAACCAGAGGATCTAGACCTACTAGAAGACATACTCGCAACGCGGGAGAGACTAGAGCTTCACGACAATGACCCAGAAGCAAACTACCGCATCAAGTTGAGCGCATTACGTGAAAAAATGAATGAATGGGTCTAGATCCATATCGTACTATGCTGAGGCTTACGGACCCGCGATTGCCGGGCTCGGTACGCTTGCTTTGCTCGCGCTAAACCAAACACCCCTTCTTGCACTTATGGCCAGCGACAGACTTTCTGTCGGAAACCTATTCTCAGCAATATTCGGATGGGCATCTATACAGACGGGCTGCGTCTTCGCAATTTATGGATTTGTCGCAGGAAAAACAGACGGATTCATCGTCGAAATTCGCAACACACGATCAATGCGACGCTTCAATTCATTTATTCGGCGCGCAATTGTGAGCGGCTTTGTCCTGACCTTGAGCTCAATGCCGCTGATCGCATGGAAATTTACGATAACTACTGATGATAGACTACTGTACCTAGTTTTTGCTGGCTGGTTTTCTGTTTTTGTATGGGCCTTTTGTTCGTTCGCGCGAGTTGCCTACATTTTTGGATTACTAATTAGATTCGACGACGCTCCAAAGAAGGTTGGAGGCGGCTAAACTGATACGCACTCGACGGCTTGCGTCTTTTCCGCTTTGGATTTGCGACGAGGCGCCTCTAGACCGACTAGCTCAAAATTGTGCAGACTCCAGATAAACAGTGTAGAGTGGACAGACCGAGCACTCCGAAGCAGACCTGCAAGCTAAGATGCCCCAAGCTTATGACGAGATAGAAAACTCTCAAGCAGAAAAACTGCGCGAAGAATTGCCACGCTATGTCGCACTGTTCGAGGCTGCATTCGCGGAACTGCACCATGCAGTCGTAGCGCAGGCTCGAAAGCCGAATCAATATATCAGCCCCTTTCACGACTATCCTATGATGTCCTTTTCAGGTAGCGGCTTCCCTCTTTTTAATGACGTCGGCTTTCACCGGGACCACGCCCCCAAAGATTACGTAGGCTTAGTACGGCCACGTGGTCTAAAAGGCATTCTTGGGGGGCTGGGGCTTACTGAAACTAGCCTACAAAAAGGTACCGAACTTACATCTTTTTTGCGGACCAGCGAGATCGGAAAAAGGCTGAACTTAGGAGTCCTTTTCGATCGGCCAGCTAACGATTTGGTTGCTGGTGCAGTCGAACGATACCTGTGCACCCATGGCCTTGATGCGTCGATTGACCCAACGCGCCGCGACGCTGTTATTTGGCCCCTGATATTTGGGACCATCAATGAGCCTTTGCCCGTCCGCCTCGTTGTGCCCATCACCATGACTCATTTCGAGGTCGATCATTTCCGGCTCAACGCATCAAGTTATGTCACGAGGATTCCAAGAAAGCTGCAATTGGCTCGGGCCCGAATAAGTTCGCTTGGATCCGGGGCCGTAAAAATGGTCGTGGGCGCGGCCACGCATGCGTTTGTGTCCACTGGATGGACCGTAGATGTAAACAGCATTGACGAGGTGCAGGGCTCGCTGGGGCAGGTGTCATCGCATGTTTTGGATGCGATCGACAGTTTCTTCGGCGCACTGAGAGTGGCAACAGGGCTTAACACGGGATACGCTCAGATACTATGGATGCCCAAAGGCTGGGCATTAGATTACTACTGCGACCTACCACCCATCTACGGAGCAACGCTAAGGCGATATCCAAATAATTTTGACGATTATGGATGGGTAAAAGAGGGTGCGACGGTAACCACCGAAGAGCTTAGCGAGGCACGTCACATTTACGAATCTTTGCTGAACAGCGAGAGCGAGGCAATCCGGCTAGCCCTCAATCGCTTGAATGCGTGCCTCACTCGTGATGATGCAGCGGACGCCATTCTTGACGGTACAATCGGTTTAGAAGTGCTTCTCGGTGACGATCAGAACCAATCGCTATCCTACAAACTTCGACTTCGCGCTGCCGCGCTCGCGATGCATCGCGGGGACACTGCCTATCCGCCGTCCGAAATCGCCATGAAAGTTAAGCGACTCTATGAGGCACGCTCGGCTATCGTGCACGGACGGAGAAAGAAACGCTCCAAAAGAGCAACCGAACCGGCCGACGACCGCAATTCGAAAGACAGGCTAATCGCATCGGATTTACTTAGCTTCGTGCTTAAGGTGCTTCTTGACAATCCGCAGTATCAGGAACCGATCAAGATCGACGAAGGGCTACTGCTTCGCGGCGACGCTATAGAACCAGAACCACGCAAGATGCCAGCCCAGTAATCCATATGTAGCTCCAGCATCCCACCCATTCCCAAACAGACCGTCGTGCCCGTTTGTCGCATTTCGTCGGGCAAATCCGCCCTTGCGTCGTCGGGCAAATCAGATCGATCCTCCCCGCGTCTCCTCCTTGCTGAAGGGCCGTTTCGCGATCGTCACGGACCGTGGAGCGGGAGATGCGGTAGCCGCCTGGGGTCGCAGTGCGCGTTTCGCGTACGGACGAACGCACCCTGGACGGACGATCAAGCCGTGTGGTCCCGACACCCCGACGCTGGTGTCTTGGTCGGCGACGATGTCGATTACGGGGCAAACAAGCCCTGCTTCCTCCAGCCGATCCAGTCTCCTCCCGCAATTTCGTCGCCCCCCGGCGAAATTGGTAGCGAGGCATTCCCGCGAAACAAACAAATCGAAAGAGCTAGCTATTTTACTCTACCATGTCTCTGACCACGCCTTGAACATTCAGAAGCGCGTGCTTTCCTAGAAACTTGATCAGGATCATCTCAATCTTTTCACACATGACGGCATCATCAATTGCGAGAAACGACCCACGAACTACCAACGGAGGCTTAAACCAAAATCGGGTTTGATGATCCTTGACTCTCGCTCGAACGCTCTTTGCCGATTTTCCTACATAAACAGGTCGATCGGTCACATCGTAGAAGACATAAACGCCGGCTTGGTCGGGCACGGTTCCGATGTCTGACGGCGTAAAATCTGTCCAGGTGTACCCCGAAATTTCAGACTTCTCTTCTATCTCGGCTTCGACCTCTGTAGGGACGGACTGGTTTAATGCCGCTGATAGCTTCGCCCGCGTCTCGTTCGTTGGGTACAGCGTATTGCCCTTAACGATATTCCAGATTCCAGTATAGGAAATCTTGGTCTTAGCCACCAATTGCGGAATAGTAAGACCCTGCTTCACCATCTCGCTGCTCACCCATTCGCCAAAGCTTTGCTGCTGCGGCGCCATGGCGACCTGGTCTTCCTCAGAAGGCATAGCAAGCGCCTCTTCTTGATCACTCACTTGACGCTCCTCCTCTCCATTGTTTTCTATTAGTAAGCTCTAGTTGCCTGCCCGAACAACTAGTTGTCGAGGTACGAAAACCCAAGATTCACCGAGAGCAGACGGGCAATTGCGCCGCATTTTTCGACAGTTTGCTTTTGAGCTTGCTCACCGACATGCCGATGCATGTGCTTCTTCGACTCAGCTGGCGATTCGGAAATTAGCCCGCACCTCATTCATCGACCACAATGAAGAACATAATTCATTGCATTGGCAGATGCGAAGCCACACTACGGCGTCAGCGGAACGCAGTTTTTGCATCTTACTAAGCCTCTGCTCCGTTTCCAATGACGAAGAGTGTTCTAGCGAAGTGCAATTGCTCTTGGAGCTGGATATCGACAAGCGGCTATCAGTTGCGCCCCCCTGCCTGAACTGCCCGTCGTGCCAGTTTGTCGCATTCCGTCGGGCAAATCCGGCCTTGTGTCGTCGGGCAAATCAGATCGATGCTCCTCGCCGTCTCCTGCTCGGCTAGAAGGGGCGTTTCGCGATCGTCACGGACCGTGGAGCGGGGGATGCGGTGGCCGCCTGGGGTCGCAGTGCGCGTTTCGCGTGCGGACGAACGACTTCAAGCGGACGGTCAAGCCGTGTGGTCCCGACACCCCGACGCTGGTGTCTTGGTCGGCGACATCCCGATGACGGGGGCAAGCAAGCCCGGTCCCCTGGGAGAGCACGGAGCAGCCGTTCAACCCATCGCGCAGGGAAGGCCGGTTGTTCGGCCAATCCTGTGGTGACTGCCGCCTGCTTTTCTTTCTGCAGGCGGGCCATGGGTGCGGCCTGCACCCGGCCTTCCCTGCGCCCTTCTGTTTCAAGGGTGCCTCGATGAGCAAAGCTCGGACGCGAATGTGCGCCGCGAGGCCGAGGAGCCGCGTCGTCAGGTCAAAGATTGAGGGTCGAGCGCCGGGAAATGGCGCTCCCTAGGGGACTTTGAGTTTCTAGATAAATCAAACACTTAGATGATGGTGGGACAGAAAACGGCTCTACGGAATCGTTATTGTTTCTGACGCGACTGTCTCACCGCAGCGGCGCCCGACGGCTTGCCGCGAGAAGGGATTCAAGATGACTGAGACTACACACGGTCGCCTCTCCGAGGCTCCCGCAGAGACTGCTTGCGCTAGCAATGCCGGACAGGACTTCAACGACATGCTGTTGGCGAGCGGGGCCAATGCCGTTGATCGTGTCCCCAAGCGTGGTGTAGCTGGCGGCCCACCGCGTTCGCCGGCTGGAGCCGGGCCTGTCAGCTGGCGAT